>NZ_SVFW01000014.1 GCF_015056685.1 Butyrivibrio sp.
ACGTCTTTATTATTGGATATAGCGCAGCAAATGTGCTCTTCCTCTAAATTGTCCTTGGTAACTCTAATATATTCCATCTTTCACGCCCTCTCATAGTTCTTTTTCATAGCCTCAATTGTATTCCTTATCCGATTTCTCGCTTCCTTGGGTTCAAGGAGCTCAGCCTTATCTCCAAAGGTCAGTATCCAGGTGACAAGGTTATCCATGTCAGTGTAGTCAGCGGTAAATAATAGTCTGCCGCCCTCGGCCTCTGTATAGCACTCTGGGCCGAACTCTTCCACCAGCCTCCATTTGACGTCTTTTGTAAAAAGAGCTTTCACCTTTATTCCACCTGGAAATATCTTTTCAGTGGAAAGATCTGGCGTCGGGACAGTTCTACAATTAAACGCAGTGTCAGTTATCGTAACCTTATCCATACGATTTAGCTTGAACAGACGGAAATCTTTCCTTTTCAAGCACCAGCCCCACACATACCAGCTGGACCATTTGAAGACAACGTAGTAAGGCTCTATCTTGCGGACACTTTCACCCTTTTGGCTGTAGTAGGTAAACTTAAGTATGTGCCTACTTTCAATGGCGCTTTGTATAACTTCAATTTTTGGAGCAAGAGATTCCCTGTACCAGGATGAAAGGTCGATCAGAATTGAATCCCTGCCGCTGACAAACTCTGAAGATCCTGCCTGGATTTTTTCCATGAGCTGACCATAGTATCTGCTGCCGCTGACACTATCAAGACTCCTTAGACCAGCAAGGATCATCTGCATGTCCTTCGATGTCAGAATAGTCCTGTCCATGCGATAGCCATCCATGATGCTGATTCCTCCGCCAACTCCCTGGGAAGTCTGTATAGGAATCCCTGCTTTACACAGATCCTCGATGTCTCTATTGATAGTTCTTTTTGAAACCTCGTAGCGTTCTGCCAGCTCAGGTGCTGTAGTTTTCTCTTCCTGAAGTAATACAGAAAGTATTCCAATCAGCCTGTCTATCTTCATTATCTTTCACTCCACTAAAATCATATCATTGCAAACACGTCATCTATATGTCATGTTTATTATAACATTTTCTTATTTGATATAAAAAACCTCTATCTCATTACAAGATAGAGGCTTAAAATTATATGATTATATTCGGAATCTATCACCTACATTCTTTTAGTCAGTTATACTTTCTTTCGCACTGTTGATAAGACCGAGAAGGCCCGTCTCCTTAATAAGAGCTATACCCTGGAATTCATCTCCGAGGACAATCAGATTGTCGCCTGTTTTAATATCGAAGATCTTTCTTGCTTTGGCAGGAATGACGATCTGACCCTTATCTCCCACTTTGACCATTCCAAAGATATGTTTTCCTTTCGGCGGTATAGCATATCCCAGGTTGTCCGAATCATTCTTTTCATAAGAGATAAGGTCGTCCATGGATACACCAAAGAGGTCAGCCAGCATCTTACATCTCTTTATGTCCGGCAGCGACTCTCCGGTCTCATATTTTGAAAGCGTCTGTCTGGATACGCCTATCTTCTCTGCAATTTCCTCCTGTGACAGGTTATTAAGCTTTCTTAATTCCATAAGATTGTCTGCAAAACTCATTCTTTCTTCTCCTTTTTTATTCCCAGAACACACCACCTTATGAAAGGTATGCGGCTCATGATTTCATACAGAAGGTAGGAGCCTGCGAATGCTGCTATTGCAACCAACAGGTATACGATGACAGGGGCAAGGAACGGACATAATGTATGCAGATACCATCCGCTGACCGCTATCATCAGATAATGGAATACGTAGAGGCCCCATGATTTTCGGCACATCCACTTTGAGAAAGCATTCGTGAAATTTCCCCACTTTTTCATGAAGGCAAGTATACCGAGAGTTCCAAACCATGCGTATACATTGCACATGATTGTGTCCAGAACTACGTGATCCGGATAAGGCTGACCTTTATATAAAATCACAAAGGCTATGCAGGATGCGAAGGCAAGGATGCTTAATAACAGCCAGTTTTTACCAAGTCGATCCATCACTTCGTCATGGGACAATACAAAGTAGCCGATCATAAAGCCCAGTCCGTAGATACCGAATCTGTATACCACAATTATCGGTGTGTTAAGTATCTGCGCCGCTCCATATACGGGTATAACAAGAAGTATAAGTGTCAAAAGATTTGCTTTACCACAGATATTATAGAATCTGTCTTTTTCAATCCTTCTGATCAGTACCAGTATCAGGCTGAAGAGCCAAAGCATCTGAATGTACCACAGCGGACCTGATCCGCTGACTGCCATTATCAGGAAAAGGATTGGCCCTGGTACGTTGTTCATGGAATTAAAAGCACCGGACATCAGCATGTTGTAATAGCCAAGAACCCAGCCGAAAACCAGAAGGCCGATTGTTGATGGCACAAGATACTTTCTCGTCCTTACTCTGATGAATTCCTTCTCTGTTCGCTTAACCAGTTCATAGCGGGCTGACATGCCGGATACCACAAACAGAAGTAACATGAACCAGGGATATACAATGTACTGATACGTATCCTGGGGCTGATGCTCACTGAAGGGACCGATGATTCCATGTTGTATTACACCGTTGAATATGTAGATTACATGATAAATGACAACCAGCACTACTGTTATCCAGCGAATATTATCCAAATATACCTTTCTCATGTTTCTACCACCTTTGCTAAATATTTTAACATTTTTCTCAATCATAAAAAAGTAAGCTCCGCCTGTCTACCAAGCGAAGCTTACATATTTTGCTATTTTTTGTTAAATTTGGTTGCGAGCGCATAGTTTTGTAAAAGCGCTCATTGGTGCCGTCAATAATCCTGGAAAATAAAATTCGAGGCAATTGTGCAAGCAGACTTGCATAATTCCACTCACGTCTATACTTATTCTTAATCCCAATACTTCTTTAATTCTTTGTAAAAATTCTCGTGTGTTCCTGCCAAAATCACTACTACAGTTTCATCATTTACATATTCCACTGTATAAGCCACTCTGTAATCAGTCTTGTTATACCTGAAATCGTAGGTAGACACTCCTTCCAGATCACCTACTTTTGCATCTCCTATGGATGGATCTTCAACAATCTCATCAATTGCATCTTTAAACAATCCCTTAAGATTTTTATCCTTAATCTTTTTAAGATATTTACCTGCTGCAGGAGAAATAATAAGTTTTGCCACTAATCATTCCTCCTCACCGAAGACATCGTCATATGACATTGACTCAAGCTCTCCGGTTGCCATCTTATGAGCGTCATCAAGCATTTTTTTAACTGCTGGTCTTACTTTTGCCTGTCTATTCTTGAATTCCTTAAGTAGAGCTTGTCCAGAATATCCTTCCTTTATAAGATCAGAAAGAATCTCTTCTGCAAATTCACCATTAGAATCAATTCTAGCCGGGCGTATAACCAACTCATTATCCCTTATGATACATTCTGCTTTATCTTCAAACCCAAGTTTTGCATAAAAAGCTCCTGGGATAGTTAGCTGTCTTTTTGACGAAATGCTTATAATCTTTTTATTCATTTCAGCTATCATTTGAACCTCCTAACCGAAACAGTCCAAAAAACAAATTTCTTTGTTTCTTGGTTTCATTGTATCTCACTTTCTTTGTTATTTCAATTAACCTTATATTTATTTCATAAAAAAATCAGCAATAGTTGTCACTTTTTACATACCTCTTTTATAACTCCATATATCCACGGTGTAGTAGTCATTGCCTCACGAAGTATTTTTTTCTTTTCCTCTTCCGGTAGCAAATCTGATAATATACTTATGTCTTTAGGCTGAATTCTATCTTTTCCAATACTCTTAATTGCTTGAATAACTATAATCGTAATGTAACTTTTGCCGGATATTTCCTTATTGGCGCAATGCTTAAACTCAACCAGATAATTTCCAATCTTGTACTTTCGATATGGGCCATCGCTGACATAGCTATAATTAATAGGTACCTGTGTTGATAAATGCAATTTATTAAGTGCAATTTCTCCTGAAGGCGCAACCGTCCAATTATACTTCCGAGCAATAGCCTCTACAACCTTCTCAATATTTGGTGGAAAGTACTCTCCTAAAAACTCGCTGTATGAAGGCTTATCATATATTCCCTTAAATACTCTTCGTATTGTTCCAGCTTCGCAAAGCCTTGATAATGCCTTATTTATCGGATCAGTTCCAGCCATATCACTAAAGTCTATTGCAGAAAAAGCATATCTTGGATCAAAGCTTTCTATTCTTTTTTCTATTTCAGTCTGATATTTACCTCTCATCATGAATTCCTTTCGTCAGATAGATTATATAATTTAACAGACGTATTGTCACGATTACAACATGATTTTCATGACATTTCAAAGAATTCAAGAATCTGTTTCACCGACACAGGATAAAAGTTATTTGCATCCACTCCGACATCATACCTGAGCACACCTTCGTTCCTGTTCTGCTCGTTATAATCCATTCTCGCATGTATGTGCCCATGTAGCTGAATACTTCCGCTGTTTTTCTTGGGCCATGACAGCATAGGATAATGCATAAGTGCGAAATATCTTCCATTAAGTGAAACCGTCATGAAATCTTTTATGTCTTCAAATAATGCTGGATTATATTTTTTATCATGATTTCCACATATCAGATACTTTCTCCCCTTCATTCCCTCTATAACACTGTTTGCTTCACCAACACTCATATGGTGGCAAATGTCTCCGAGAATATAAACAGTATCATCCTTGCCAACAACTGCGTTATAGTTAGTCAATAGTATCCGGTTCATATCTTCTACAGATTCAAAAGGTCTGTTCTGCATGGTTATGATGCCTTTATGCCCCAGATGTAAATCACTTGTAAAATATATCATTGGCAATCCTCTAACTCCCTCTGACGTAAAGCATCATAATAAGCCTTGTAACGATATGCAGTTCTCCTGCTTATTTTGCCTTCTGCTACAATCTCCATGATCGTCATGCCACTTTCAAATTTGACAGCAAAGTCATTATATGACTGCGTCCAAGCGGCATCATGTTTCTGTCTGCCAGCAAACTTACGACCTCTGTATTCCTCAAGCTCAGCTTTCAGATTGGCATTTTCCACTTCCAGTTCACTGATCCTTTTCAGAGCATCTTCCAAAGTGATTATCATATTTACCTCCTGTGTCAAATTTTTTATGACACAATTATAGCCATTCAAAAAGAGAGTGTCAATTTAACATTGACACCCTCCATGAATCTATTCTTATTAACAGGCAGTTTATTGTTTAAAGCGCAATCTTTATTGTCTTCCTATCAGGATTCTTGGCTACTACTCTGTCCTTATCACCATCCGACCAGAACCGATCCATGATATAGCAGTCGTGGCAGCAATACTTCCGGCCCTTCTTCCCATATGATGAAAAGAAGCGGCCACAATAGGCGCAGACTTGATTGTAATAAGTGCCAGCGGATTTATTACCTGCCTCAGGATGCTCTTTCCACCACCTTCTCCTGCACTCATCTGAACAAAAGAGCTTTTTCCCGGAATGAGGCTTTCTGAAAAGATGCTTTCCACAATACTTGCAGTTATCAGGGGTATTGCGATGCTCCCTATATTGCATCTTTACCTGCTCTGCATATCCATCAAGGCCATGTGTCTTACAATAGTACCTGACATTCTCACGAGAAGTTCCAACAACTATGGCTATGGACTTATACCCAAGTCCCTTATGTTGCAGCTCCGTAATCTGACGTGCCATTTCTGCATTCATTGCGATACCTCCTTATTTGAACATATAGTATTTGTCCGCCGCAACGGTATACCATACATCACTTATAAGGAAGAAATAGTCAAGGTGCTATGTTTTGTTCAAGTAATACAGCGTAGTATCCAAGACTTCCATTATTCTTGGAAAGGTCACCACATTTTTCTATAGCACCAAGAATCTGTTCACAAAAGTCGACTGATCGAAAATCCTTTTTCTCCATAAACTTATATCCGAACATATCGAATAAAGTGTCCCTACAGTATTCAAAAGCCTTAGCATCCAAATCTGAAACCAGACTCTTCACTGTGGTTATTTCATCAATTTTCTTTTCTTGCTTTTTAGCCATTCTTTTTCCCTTGCTTTTTATAGGATTTTCACTCTTCCAAATTACCCGTTTTCATTCAGTCTGCTTATTATCTCTTGCGACGAAATTCTCCATGATATACCTTCTTGCAATTTCAATGTTCTCTTCCATGGTCAGCTCGTTCTGCAGTGCAAAATCGAAACTGTAGGCAAGCTGGGCATCCTTTCGGTTCTCATGATTTTCAACTTCGTACCAAAGTGTTTCCCGATCCGCCAGCCTTTCAGGAACATAATCCGGCATCAGGATCTCCGACATGATAACGCCGCCCTTTTTCGTGTAGTCCTGTACCTCGCCGTAATATCTGTCATACAATTTTTCACCGGAGCGGTATGCCGCTGCAGCAATCGCCGTATGACCCTCGCTCCGTTTAACGTGATTCAGACTGTAATGATAAAGTGCCATTATGTATCCGCCTCCTTTCCTCGTCGCTCGATTATTTCCTTTGTTCTTTCCGGCCAACTGAACCTAATCAGAAGATCATTATTGAGCGTATAGACCAGTTCATAGAATTCCTCGTCAGTCAACTCCTTCGTTTCAGGATAGAAGCTTTCAATGACACCACCTTTATTGCACAGCCTGTGCGTCCTCGCTCTGTATTCCGGACTGGTCATCCGTTTCTGATGGGCTGCCTTCGCCTGTTCAAGCTTCAGCTTGTGAATATGCTGTCGCCTTTTCATCCCCGTATCATTGATTTCCTCATTGATTCTATTTATTTCCTTTTCTGCATCCATGTGATACTCCTTTCGATTTTTGTGTTATAAAATGTGAATCCCGATCATGTATGTACAAGATTGGGAATGTTACCGGCTCCGACCATATGAAGCAAAAATATATATCCCGTCGAAGTATGTCGGGGATAGCTGCCGCAGGCAGCGAAAGGGCGGCAGCCCTTTTCCGGTGCAAAGCACCGCAGCATACCATTACTCGGGTAATGTGTATGCCGGCTCCCGGCAGGGCGCGCTTGTGTTCATCCGACCGGATGAACGTAGAAGTGCGCTGTTAGGGTATCATAAGTGGTCCCTGCAAGAATCCCGTATTCTGCTGCTTTTATGTCTTTTCAGCATTTTTTCTCACCTCACTTTCCAAATCATGCGTGTTTGCTATTCAAATATTACGCTTTTCGTACTGCATGTTGATGATAGTATAACCTCCAAGAAAGTCAATACTCATTTTATTTTTCTTTTTACAAATTTACAAGTTGCGTAATTGATGGACTGGTGTTATACTTTTCACAGATGGGAGGAACAGCGACATGGGATACGGAAAAAATCTTAAGGATATACTTGACGATAAGGGAATGACCGTAAAAGAACTCGCAAAAAAAGCCGGCATAGCGCCGACTACTCTTTACTCTATTATCCAAAGGGATACTGCTGTCAGGTTTGATACTGCGTTAAAGATTTCTAACACTCTCGACATACCGATCAATTCGATATGTAAAGATAATCCCTATGCTCCCGGAAAAACACTCCCCGAGTTGCCGTCAGATAAAGAAATCATGATGACATCTATTTACAAGAAGGCATATGTTTCTGAAAAGACTTTTGATCTGCTGAAAAACTTTGATTATACAGAGCTGAACATAGTTGATAAACTTATCGCTGACTTTTTCGTGTTAGATGATGTTGCAAGGGGCGAACTGTTCGAGTATCTTCAGATCATGAAGAGAAATCACTCTGACCCTGAACGCAAAAAACTCATAAATCCAAATAAATCATCAAAGAAGAAAAAAAGATAGCGTCCTATCCATGGACAATTTTCAGGAACTTCTTATCATTCATCTGTTCATTTGTAACATACGCCCCATCATGAAACATGAGCATAATTCGTGATCGGAGTCAGTGCATCTGAATAAAGCGTTGTTTAGAAGGGATTAGAAGTGCTAAAGATAGTATGAATATGCCGTCATAATCTCAGTTATCCTTTATTCTTGAAAAATAAAGCCTGCCACACATCAGCACATTAATCAAAGCCGCAGCGATCATCAGGATCATTACAGAAACAATTGTCCATTTTGCCAGAAGCAGAGTTCCTGATGCCGCCAGGATGAGTGATCCTGCCTTTTTGGCACTATTCAGTGCGATCAGCATGCTCTGCTGTCTCTCTTCTTCCCCTTTTTCAAGGGAAATACCCTGAATAAATGTGATATAAGGATCACGGGTGAATGCCATCAGCAGGTACCCTGTGCAAAGAAGAACCGCTTTGTTTCCTGAATCCATAAACCACGGGAACAACATCAGTCCCACTCCTGCGGCCAGTAATCCTGATGTGATCAGGTATACACGATCCCTGATTCTGGTATACAGATTCCCCATCAGCAGGTTTGACAATAATCTGAGCAGAAAGACTGCCGTGGAAATGACACTGATCAGCGAAACGATATATGCGGGGTCTTCTTTAGACAGAACCGCTTGAATATTCAGTTTTGCGTAGGACAATCCCGTTCCTGTGATCGCGGTGAATATGGCAAAAGAGGCGAGTACCAGGATACCGATTCCGGCTGTTGCCGATTTCCCGGCTGCGGTGTATTTTATGAGGTCATCTGCCGGACCGATCTCTTTTGTGGAATCATCCTCCCGGGTTATCTGATAGGAAACAAATATCCCTGCCACACTTAAAAAAATGCATGCATACATAGGATAATACGCGTTAATACGGAACAATCCCCCACAGAGCAGGGACGTCACCATCATGACGAAGGAAGACGCGCTGTTCGCGTCCGACTGATAAGCGGCATACTGGTCATCCATATGATCTTTGGTCAACCGTTTTTTTAAAACAGCTACGCCCATGGCGCCCAGCGTATGACCGATGCATTTTAAGAATCCTCCTGCTGCGACCATCGCAAAGCCCGGAGAAAAGGTA
Organism: Butyrivibrio sp.; assembly: GCF_015056685.1. Lineage (GTDB taxonomy): Bacteria > Bacillota > Clostridia > Lachnospirales > Lachnospiraceae > Butyrivibrio. The sequence continues at coordinate 8,961 of NZ_SVFW01000014.1, forward strand.
ATGCAGACCGCTGACAGCATAAAAGCAATGCTTCCTGCCCGCACGGCTGTCCTTGTTCCCACCCTGTTGATCCATTTTAAGAGCGGATACTGGATCAGCAGGGAGAAGAGGAGGGACAAAAAAGTAAGGAGCGAAACCATTTTCATGGGAAGCTGCTTAACTTCTGTCAGGAACATCGCGTCACAGACCACAAAAAAAAGCAGTTCCGTTTCCAGCGCCGTGTACCACAAATACCCACGATAAAATTTTTCCTGATATCTTTCCCTTATCCTGTTCATCTCTTTTTTATGTTCCTTTTGGGAAATCACATTATTTTTTCGGAAAACCGGACAGCTCTGTCCTTTGCCGCCTTAAGCACTTCTGTAGGGAATATGCCGGGCATCACGACAGGAGCAAGGCAGATCCTTGCCGCATGAACCCCTTTGATCTGTTCCTTCCATTCTGCAATTTCTGCTTCCGGCAGATCAGGGCGGTATGCCCGCAGAAATGAGTCAAACAGTGCCTCCGCTTCCCTTTTGTCCATCCCGTTCTCCTTCCTGTATTTTTCATCAGTCACAAATGAGGGAAGGAAAACATAGTGGGAATACATACACAAAAGGTCAAAGACCGGATCACCCCGACCGCAGAGCATGAGGTCAATAAATGTCATTTCCCCGGCGATCGCATTGCCTGGATGACAGTCGCCGTGTACAAAGGTATCCGCCTTCGGAACTGCTTCAAACACCGTCCGGATCTTTACGGCTTCCTCTTTTGTGCAGAAGGCTTCATCCAGATATCCGGTGAGGTTTATGGAGACTTCCCTGATATCGGGAAGACGATCATCCTTTACAGTTACCGCATGAAGCTTCCTGACGGCTTCGGCGAAGCATCGGATCACGTCGTCCCGCCTCTCAGGCTGATCCCTGAGGATATTCTCCACAGGCTCTCCCTCTATTTTGTCCATCATGACACCGTATCCTGCCCCCACATGTACGATCTCATAAGCGTTCGGCACGGGAAGTCCCATGTCGTGTGCCGCCTCTGTCAGTACCTGCTCCTGACGGATCGTGAGAAACGGGATGGACGGCCTGTATACCTTCAACGCCTTATCTTCCCCCAGGGCATAGATCGTGGCTGTTTTCCCTTTTCCGAGTATGGGTAAAGTGGAGGAAGAGACCTTCCTGAACGCATCCCAGCTTCCCTCCGAAGGGAGGAGACTAAGTTTGTCCAGCTTTCCGGTCTCCAGCAGCGGAAAGTTTTTCAAACGGATGAATCCGGTGGGAACCATATATTCGGGCAGCAGAGTAAGCAGCCGTTCCCTCATCTGGGCCGTGTCCACTTCTGTATCATCCGTATAGAATACATTAATTGCGGCAACATCCTTGTATACAAAGCCCCTGACAACAAGATGGGAAATATCGCTCACTTTACGGACGGCCGCAGCAATTTCCTCCGGTTCGATCCGGTATCCGCTGATCTTGAACATTTCATCCACGCGCCCACAGATGATCAGGTCGCCATCCTCCGTCATGCACCCCGCATCACCGGGATGAAATATCCTGCCGCGCAGGAGATTGCGTGTGCGTTCCGGCAGATTCAGATACCCGCGCACGTACGGGTTCCGGTAACAGATTTCTCCCACCTCGCCCGGCAGCAACTCCATTTCATCTTCATCCAGTACAAAGACTTCGATATCTGACTGTGATTTACCGACAGGTGCCGGCGTCATGGCATAAGGCAGTTCAAAGACTGTCAAAAGACATCCTGACTCTGTGGAGGCATAACAGTTGTAGCACTTCATATCCTGAATATAGAGACCGTCCGCCGGCTCGCTGGACATAATACACATTCTCCAGGGGTGACGGAACGGATAATGATTTTGCAGAAATGATGGCGTCAGATACCCGCAGTTTACACCGGCCTCCTCGAGATAGTTGCCAAAACTTTCGTCTGTCTTGCTGTACGCGTAGGGCATGAGCGCCACCGTGTACCCAAAAGCGCATGCTGCAGCGAAGATGATCGGCAGGGAAACAAAGTTCATCGGGCTCATCGCAAGAAAAGTATCCTGCTCTCCAATCAGGGGAATCCCGTTCCATCGCAGGGATTTCCAGGCATTTTCGAGGGAGCCGTATTCATGCAGAACCCCCTTCGGATTACCTGTTGTGCCGGATGTATAGGCAATGTAGCAGAGATTGTGGAGTTCTACAGGTTCATATCCTTCCAGAGGCTCGGTCTGCATGATCTCCTCCATACATTTTTCATCCACGAACAGCCTGCATTCGCTGTCCTTACGGATGTAGGCAGTGCGTACGGGACTGTTGTCCGTTTCTGTCAGGACAAAAGCAGCTCCGGCACGCAGTGTACCCACAATGCATGCGTACAGGCCGATCCCTCTGGGAAGACAGAACATCACTACATCTTCTGCGCCGATCCCTTTCGCCTTCAGCCATGCATAAATCCTTCCGGAGAGCATCCACAGTTCCCTGTAGGTAATTCTTTCCCCCGGTTCATATATGACAGCCTGCCGGTCCGGCAGGCTGATCACGTGTTGTTCCAGCATTTCCAAGATGTTTTTACTTTTGTTTTCAGTCATAACTTACCTCATGTGTATATATACTGTCACGACGTAGGCTCTATTTTTGCACCTACTGTCACGAGTTCGACAGCTACAACTACCCGAATATACTTTTTCATGTGCTTTCCACGCTCAGAATAATCAGTCTTATCAAACGTGAAATGCTCGAAAAAGCGCGTAAATTCAAGGATTTCTATTAGTTCACTCTTGTAAGCAACACGACTGTTTCTACATGGCTTGTCCACGGGAATTGATCTACGGCAACGGCGCGGCTCATCATGTAACCGTTCTGCTGGAAGATTTCCAGGTCGCGGGCAAGGGAAGTTGGTTTACAGGAGACGTAAATAATGTAATTTACGTCATAATTTATGATCTTAGTAAGAGCCTTAGGATTTATTCCGTCACGAGGCGGATCAAGGATAATAAGATCAGGCTTTACCTCGATATCATCTAAAACCTTAAGCACATCGCCTGCGATAAATTCGCAGTTATCGAGGTGATTAAGTTTTGCATTTTCTTTGGCGGCTTCAACAGCTTCCTCAACGATCTCAACACCAATGACCTTTGTGGCAACAGGTGCAAGGAGTTGGGCAATTGTACCGGTTCCTGAATAGAGGTCGTAAATTACGCCGTCCTGCTTTATGTTCTTCTGATCGTAGAGACTCTGAATATAGCCTCTTACTGTCTGATACAGAACCTCAGCACTTAAGCTGTTAGTCTGGAAAAATGAGAAAGGAGTGATCCTGAACTTAAGGCCTAAAAGCTGTTCATAGAAAAAGTCCTGACCATATAAGATCTCAGTGCCTTCATCAATTACAGCATCAGCAAGAGAATCATTCTTTGTGTGAAGGATTCCTGTGATCCTTCCCTCAAGCTCAAGGTTTAAAAGAGCTTCCTTAAAGCCTGTAAGATCATGTTCTTCCTGAGTTGTTGTAATAAGGTCAACCAGGATATCTCCGGTTCTGACTGCCTTTCTCACAAGGAGATGCCTTAAGTAGCCCTCCTGTTTCATCCTATGGTAAAAAGAAATCTCTTTTCTATCATACATTGGTGAAAAATAATCAAGCGTAGCTGAAAGGATAGCTCTGTAATCATCATCGACAATTCTGCAGCCGCTGACAGTTACAATGTCATAAAAGCTTCCTTTTTTGTGCATGCCAAGACAAAGGGGTCCTCCCATGACTTCATCGCCAAATGAGAACTCCATCTTATTTCTGTAGGCAAACTTAATAGGGCTTACTTTGATGCCCTCCCAGGTAAACCTTGTAGTATTTCTTGCTACTGCAGGCTTAAGTAAACTTCTTACCTGCTGTTCCTTAAGGCCTAGTTCCTTAACATAAGGCATTGTAAGGTAACTGCAGCCACCGCATTTTCCGAAATGAATGCATGGGCTTTCAATACAGTCAGGAGCTTCTTCTAAGACTTCCAAAAGTCTTCCTTCTGCCTTACCGTTTCTTACTTTCTGTATCTGTACTGAAACTTTCTGATCAGGAAGAACGCCCTTAACAGCGATCTTCCCGTCAGGAGCTTCTATTATTCCTTTATTAGGGAATTCAACCCTTTTTACTATTCCTGTATAAACTTCTTTTTTCTTCACTTTTTAATTCTTAACTTTCCTTGATGAAGTCATCGTCGTCGAAGTCATCTTCGAAATCATCGAAGTCATCATCATAATAATCATCTTCAAATGCCGGTGTCATGTAACGATAAACAAGATAAGAAATGATCGCAACCGCTGAGATAGAACCAAGAACAGCCAAACACCACAGGATCACGTTGGAAGGCTTCTTAGCATTTGCAGCCTCTCTCTTGTCGAGAAGTTCGTTAATACGTGTCATTTCAATAATGTCATCGATCTTTGTTTTTACTTCCATAAGTAACCCCTTTCTATAAGAAAAATTTATTAATATCAGTATACCATAATTCCCAGCTCATTCATTACTTCACTGAGAATTGTGACATACTCACATCTTTTTTAATTTTGCAAAAGCGGCATACATGATCTTCTGTCCGCAATCGTCAAAATTAACTGTTACCTTGTAATCTCTAGGTCCTTCTTCCAAAGAAGTGACTGTGCCAATACCATATTTGATATGAGAAACTCTGTCTCCTGTCTCATATTCAGGCTTTGCTGTTTTCATAGGCATGCCTTTGGAGATACCTGCAAGTGAGCCCTTAACATGGGTCTTGGCTGCTGTTGCGATATATGGCTTACTCTGCGGAACAGCTCTTGGCTTTTTGGGAGCAGGTTTTGCTTTTATCTTGTAGCTGTTAGAAAGCTGGGAAGCGCCATTATCGCTTCCAAAGTTCTTATTCTGGTAGGATGACTTTACGCCAATACCGGAATATCCGCCTGATTTCCCGTAGGAATCTCCATTGCCGTATCTTCCGGAACTACGATAGGAATCATCCTCATCACTATATCTTCCAGAAGTTCCATAGGTATCCTCAACGCCCTCATACTCATCGATAGAGTCGCCATCATCAAAAAGAAATGCCGGCTTATCAAACTTTTGTTTCTCCCTGTCTAAATACTCGGCGGGGATTTCCTTTACAAATCTGCTGAGCTGGTTAAACCAGGTCTCTCCTCTTACCATTCTGCGCTTTGCCGCTGTAAGAGTTAAGTTTCTCTTTGCCCTGGTTATTCCAACATAGGCAAGTCTTCTCTCTTCCTCTATTCCCTCAGGATCAGAGTCTTCTGTCTGCAAAGTCATATATGAAGGGAATACATTCTCTTCCATTCCTGCCAGATAAACGTGTTCAAACTCAAGTCCCTTTGCACTGTGAAGAGTCATAAGAAGAACCTTTTCATTGTCCTCTCCAATCCTGTCTATATCAGCAACAAGGGCAACTTCTTCAAGGAAGCCTGAAAGAGTCGGTTCCTCAACCTCATCATTTTCCTCATATGCTGCGATCTTGGATATAAGTTCGTCCACGTTGGCAGCTCTGTCGTTATCTCCGCTGTCATCGTCGTCATCAAGAGTCTTCAAAAAGTCCATATAGCCTGTAATGTCTATAACATCTTTAAGAAGTTCTTCCAAAGAGTAGGACTTTTGCTTTGTCCTGAAAGCCCTTATCATAGTCACAAAGTCTTTTAGCTTTGAAGCGCTTCTGCTAACGGCCATTATCTGGTCCGCTTCGCACAGGGCATCAAAGAAGCTTATCTGCCTCTCATCCGCATAATTCTGCACATACTCAAGTGTAGTAGCGCCAATGCCCCTCTTTGGCACATTTATTATTCTTTTAACTGCAATGTCATCTCTGCCGTTATCAATAGTCTTAAGATAAGCCAAAAGATCTTTTATCTCTCGTCTGGAATAGAAATTCGTACCACCAACGATGTCATAAGGAATTCCCTCATGGACGAATCGCTCTTCTATAAGTCTGGACTGAGCATTTGTTCTGTATAAAACAGCTGTATCGCTGTAAGAAAGCTTGCCGCTTCTCTTAAGTTTTCCTATGTCTGAAGCAATAAACTCTGCCTCATCATATGCAGTATCGAACTGACGAAGGTGAACCTTTTCACCGTCTTTTTCTTCTGTCCAAAGAGCTTTTTCCTTACGGCCATAGTTGTTTCCGATAACTGCATTGGCTGCATCAAGGATCTGCTGCGTTGAACGGTAGTTCTGCTCAAGCTTTATTACTGTCGCATCAGGGTATACCTTTTCAAAATCAAGAATATTCCTGATATTGGCTCCTCTAAAGCGATAGATACTCTGATCATCATCACCCACTACGCATAGGTTCCTGTATTTATCTGCAAGAAGTCTAATGAACTCAAACTGGGCATTATTGGTATCCTGATACTCGTCCACCATGATATAACGGAATCTGTCCTGATAATATTCAAGAACATCAGGATTCTTTTTAAAGAGCTCAACAGTATTAAAAATGAGGTCATCGAAATCCATGGCATTGTTCTTTTTAAGAGCATTCTGATACTCTGTGTAAGCCTTGGAGATTCGAACCTTGTTATATTCATTCTGAGTGTTTAATGCATACTCATTGGTTGTAACCAGATTGTCCTTGCACTTTGAAATGCTTCCCATGATACCGCGAAGCTTAAGTGTTGAAGTTTCAAGCTGATATTTTTTACAAATGTCTTTCATAAGAGACTTGGAATCATCTGTATCATAGATAGTGAAGTTGTTTCCATATCCAAGTCTGTCAGCATATCTTCTAAGGATCCTTACGCAACTTGAGTGAAAGGTTGAAACCCATATACTCTCTGCTCCAAATCCTACTATCTTATCAACCCTCTCACGCATCTCACCTGCTGCCTTGTTGGTAAAAGTGATTGCCATGATATTCCAGGGATTGACATTGCATTCATCTATCAAATAGGCAACTCTGTGTGTCAGAACCCTTGTTTTTCCGGAACCGGCTCCGGCAAGTATCAACACAGGTCCGTCTGTCTGAAGCACAGCTTTTTTCTGCTGCGCATTAAGTGTATCGTAAATTCCCATTAAATCTTATTCCTTATTTTTTGTTCTTCTTGTCCTTCGCTTTATCCTTTTTGCTGCCATTTTCTTTCTCGTCAAGGACAATGTTATCAAGTATCTTCTCTATCAGAAGTTTTTTTACATAAACATCATAGGATAAAAGAGTTATAAAAGAAAACATCTGCATGCGTTTTCTCTCTTCTTCAGAAATATCCGCATCTTCGTATGTCTCCAGTGATCTGGCATATTTCTTTTTAAGATCCTCCATCACGGGCTCAAGCTCTTCGTTCTGAAGCTCATAGGTAGTTTCGTAGATCTTACTTAAATTAAACTCATCGTCACTTATATGAAATCTTTCTTTTAAAGGCTCAATAAGTGTCTGTATGTCATTTATGGACAATATGCTCTTGTAGTAATAAATAAAAATGAGCAGTATCAGATGATCTTTTGAATACTTCTTCCTTACAGGAGGAGGCAAAAGATTATTCTTGGCATAATTATTGATCATGGTCTTTGTCAGTATCTTGTCTGTATCAGGATACCTTGTTGTCTTTTTTAGTCTCTCATCCATGAAAGTTGTAAGCTGATCCATATACAGGTCAATATTTGGCATATCTGACAGGGAAATGGTATCAATTCTTCCCAGTGAAGCCATAACACTATTTAAAAGATCATCATTGTCGATAGTCATTTCATTATCCTCGTTTAGTTTCTTCCGCTAGCTGTCGCATCTCTCTCGCATTTTGTAAACTTGCCTCAGTGACTTCGTCTCCGCCAAGGAGTCTTGCAAGTTCCTTTGTTCCATCATCTTCTTTTAGTCTGTAAATATTTGTTACAGTTCTTCCATCTTCAAGACCTTTTTCGATCATGAAATGGGTGTCAGCCATAGCTGCGATCTGTGGAAGATGTGTAATACAGATGATCTGATGCTCTTTTGAAAGCTCTCCAAGCTTCTTGGATACTTTCCAGGCTGTCTTTCCGCTTATTCCCGCATCTATTTCATCAAAAATAAGTGTGTTGATATCATCCTTGTCAGCGACCACTGTCTTAAGGGCAAGCATGATCCTTGAAAGCTCACCGCCACTTGCTATCTGGTCCATAGCTCTAAGGCTCTCACCAGGATTAGTTGATATCATAAACTGGGCATCATCATAACCTCTTGCAGATATCTTATCTTCATCGCTGGTAATCCTTATCTCAAGTTTGACATCGATGAAGTTAAGGTCTATCAGAGCATCTTTTAAGCTCTCCTGTAAAACTAAAGCCTGCTTTTTCCTGATATCTGATATCTTTTTGCACAGAGAAAGAACTTTCTCCTTCTGAGCCGCTATCTCAGCTATCATCTTGTTTCTATTGGCATCAAGATCACTTAATGTCTCAAGGCGGGCCATCTTTTCATTGTAGTACTCAAGAACTCTTTCCAAGGTACCACCATATTTGTCCTTAAGGTGATTTAAGGTGTTAAGCCTCTCCTCTGTCGTCCTGAAATCCTCATCATCAAATTCAAGATCATCAAGATAGCCTGAAAGGGCATGATTAAAATCAGTCAAAAGATTCTCCACATCAGAAAGCTGTGAGAGAAGGTCCTCTAAATCCTTGTCGTAGGAAACAACTGACGACAATTCCCTGACTGCTCTTCCAATCATATCTGACGCATTTTCATCGCCATCTCCTGACCCGGTCATAGAAGATACCACACAGGCAGCCTCAGAAATCCTGCGACTGTTCACCATCTTGTGATACTTGGTCTCAAGCTTCTCATCCTCGCCGACAACTATTTCGGCATCGGATATTTCACCTGTCTCAAATTCAAGAAGCTCCTGCTCTCGCAGCCTTGCTGCCTCATCAATATTGGTACTTTCAAGGCTCTTCTCAAGTTCTTTTAACTTTGAATACTCAGTTGAGAGCTTTTCAAAAAGAGGCTTCAATTTGTCCAAACAATAATCATCAAGAATCTCCATATGTTTCTTCTTGTGAAGAAGTTCCTGATGATCATTCTGTCCATGAATATTGATAAGAACACTGGCAATATCTTTCAGCTGCCTTGTGGTCACTGTCTCGCCACAAACCTTGGAGATGCTGCGTCCCTGCATGATTTTCCTCTGAATCACAACGTTTCCGTCTTCCTCAACAGGAATATCCATATCCAAAAGAAGCTTCTTTTGAAGTTCATTTTCAACTCCGAAAACAAGCTCAACAAGCGCATATTCCTCCCCGGTCCTTATAAGACTTCCATCAGCCTTAGCGCCAAGTGCCAGATTGACAGATCCAAGGATTACTGATTTACCTGCACCTGTCTCTCCGGTTAAAATATTGAGTCCCTTTGAAAACTCAATTTCCTGCTCCTTAATAAGAGCAAGATTCTTTACGTGTAAACTATATAACATATTTTTCTCCTCACAAAAGAGGACCCCGCCATGCTAAAAAACTTTTTTAGTTCCTTCCCATCAGAGTACGCAGCTCTTCCATAACTTCAACTGCCTCTTCACTGGTCTTAATAGCAATCATTATAGTGTCATCGCCAGCAATACATCCAACTATCTGTGGAAAATCCAATGCATCAATAGCTGCTGCAAGCGCCATTGCCATTCCTGACACTGTCTTTATTACAAGCAGATTCTGTGCAACATCCATGCTCAAATATCCTGCTCTTAACACACTTACATATTTATCCTGCATAGCATCACTGTCTGCAGTGGTGTATACATATTTATACTTGCCATCTTCTGTTGCCTGCTTTGCAAGCTTCATCTGTCTTATGTCTCTTGATACAGTAGCCTGTGTAACGTCATATCCTGCTTCTTTCAAAAGAGCTGCAAGCTGCTCCTGTGTCTCAACAACATTTGATGCTATGATCTCAATTATCTTATCATGTCTGTTTCTTTTCATTACGATTCCCCTCTCTTTAATACTTATTTATCTGAATTTTTCCCCCAGTACTTCCAAAAAGCTAACTCTGTTTAGTTTTAAGATCTTAGTAGTCTTACTGGATTTCTTTATACCGATCCTGTCCCCGGTAGTCATCTCTATTATTCCGCTTCCGTCAAAAGAAGCAACGACCTTCTGGTTTATACCATCTCTGAAGCCGCCAATTCCAACCTCAATCTTGGTATCAGCTGATAAAACAAGGCTTCTGGAATTAAGCGTATGAGGACAGATAGGAGTTATCAATATCATATTTGCAGAAGGCTCAACGATAGGGCCACCTGCTGACATATTGTAGCCGGTTGAACCTGTCGGAGTAGAAATTATGATTCCATCTGCGTGGTAATTGCACAGCAAAAGATCATTGACATAGATCTCATAATCTACGGCTTTGATAGATGAATATCTGGTAATTGCGATATCGTTTAGACAATACCCCTCCTGACCATTCATGCTTCCATAGAGCATCATCCTGTCTTCTATCTCATACTTTCCTGCAAGAATCCTTTGAAGAGCGTCGTCAATACCACTCTTTTCAACTTCAGCCAGATATCCCAGTGTTCCAAGATTAACACCAATAAGAGGAATATCAAGGCGCGCTGCACTTCTTGCAGCCTGAAGCATGGTCCCGTCTCCTCCCAGCACTATACAACAGTCTGAATCTTCCGGTATAGAGCTTTGAAACTCTTTACCTGTGTGCTTGTCATCACGGATCTTTGTGCTCTCTGCGATAACACATTCTTTTCCGTTCTTTTCAAGATATTCTTTAATGTAGTTTGTGATGTCAAGATTGACATCCTTGCTTCTGTTTGTGACAATGCAAAAATTGTGCATCTTTATTCCCCAGCATTTTTATCAAGTTTTCCATGAGCTCTGAGAACAGTTTCTGCTATGAGACTCTCCATATCAGGTTCATGGGATATTCCACTTTTTTCAAGAACAACTTCAGATAACTTCTTTTCGCCATCAGCCTCTGACAGCTTTCCTGCCACATCATTCTTTTCAGGATTTTTCCTTATATGTATAAGGTACTCAATATTTCCCTCGGGTCCCTTTATAGGAGAAAAATCAAGGTGGAGAACGTCAAACCCTGCTATTCCTACAAAGTCCATGATCCTGTGAATTACTTCCTCATGAACTTTAGGGTCCCTGACTACGCCTTTTTTGCCCACTTTATCTTTGCCCGCTTCAAACTGCGGCTTGATAAGGCATACCATTTCTCCATTATCCTTTAAGAGCCTTCTGGCCGGAAGAAGTATCTTGGTAAGTGAGATAAAAGAAACATCGCAGGATGCAAAATCAAGGTCATCCTGTATATCATCCCTCACCATATACCTGAAGTTTGTTTTTTCCATGCAGACAACTCTCTCGTCGCTTCTAAGCTTCCAGTCAAGCTGTCCATGCCCAACATCCACTGAATAAACCTTTGTGGCTCCATTCTGCAGCATGCAGTCTGTAAATCCACCTGTGGATGCCCCTATATCCATACATACTTTTGACTCTAAAGAAAAGCCAAAACTATTAACTGCTTTTTCAAGCTTGAGTCCGCCTCTGCTAACGTAAGGAAGCGTATCCCCCTTCACCTCAAGGCTTGTTATCTTGGCCTCATCGAAGGTTGTTCCGGGTTTATCTTCTCTTTGTCCGTTGACAAAAACATCACCTGCCATGATAAGTGCCTTTGCCTTTTCTCTTGAAGGAGCAAAGCCTCTGTCAACTAAAAGGACATCAAGTCTTGATTTCTCTTTTGCCATAAATATTACCTTTGTATCTCTTTCATGATTCTGTCTGCTATAGACTGTGCATCAATTCCCAGTTCTTTTCTGAGTTTATCAACATTTCCGTGAGTTACGAATTTATCAGGTATAGCAATCTGCAACACGTTGCAATCCAGCCTGTTCTCATCAATATAGGCTCTGACCTTCTCGCCAAGGCCGCCACTTGCCACATTCTCTTCCATAGTGACAAAGAGCTTGTGGTCTGAAGATGCAACATGAATATAATCAGTATCTATCGGCTTAGCAAATCTTGCATTAACAAGAGTACACTTAAAGCCATTATCTTTAAGGATCTGTCTTACTTCTTCACCTATCTTAACCATACATCCAAGTGCAAAAAGACATATATCTTTTTCTTCATAGATAACTTCACACTTGCCAGCTTCCACAGGAGCTCTGAACTCCTTAAGACCATCATATGCATTGCCCCTCGGATACCTGATTGCAATCGGTGCTCCATAGTTTACGGCAAACTTGAGCATATCTGAAAGTTCCCATTTATTCTTGGGAGCACAGATAGTCATGTTAGGCATAGATGAAAGATAGGACAGATCAAATATTCCCTGATGGGTCTCACCATCGCTTCCTACAAGTCCCGCTCTGTCAATTGCGAAAACAACTGGTAGCTTCTGAAGACATACATCCTCCAATATCTGGTCATATGCCCTCTGAAGGAATGAGGAATAAACTGCAAAAACAGGCTTGTAGCCGCCGGCTGCCATTCCGGCTGCGAAAGTTACTGCATGCTCTTCCGCTATTCCTGCATCAATAAATCTGTCAGGGTACATATTCCTGAATCTCTTAAGTCCTGTTCCGTCAGCCATAGCCGCAGTTATGGCAACAACCTTGTCATCCCTGTCGCCAAGCTTGCACATAACAGTACTGAAAATATCCTGATAATTGGATGTAGTCCTTGGATTTCTTGGAAGACCATTTTCGACAATAAATGGTTCGGTACCATGAAACCTTGCAGGATGCCTCTCCGCAGGTTCATATCCCTTGCCCTTCTTGGTCATAACATGGATCATAACGGCTTTTTTGACCTTTTTGGCTTCTTTTATAACTTTCACAAGCTCTGCCGTGTTATGGCCATCAACAGGTCCTAAGTAGGTTATTCCAAGGTTTTCAAATACCATTCCCGGTACAAAGAGCTGCTTAAAGCTGTTCTTGGCCCTTCTGATATTATCAACCACTTTTGTATTGGTTCGAAGCTGGGCGTAAACATCCTCTTTCAGATTCAGATAACCTTCCGCTGTACGCACTGAATTGAGGTATTTTTTCATACCTCCAACACTCTCAGAAATAGACATCTCATTATCATTGAGAATGATAATGAAATTGGTCTCAAGTTTTGCTGCATTATTTAGCGCTTCATAAGCAAGCCCACCTGTCAGTGATCCGTCACCAATGACAGACACTACAGTATAATCCTCTTTCTTAAGGTCTCTTGCCTTTACCATTCCAAGACCTGCAGAAATAGAAGTTGAACTGTGTCCTGTATCAAAACAGTCTGTGTCTGATTCGCAGCGTTTAGGGAAACCGCTCATTCCACCAAACTGTCTTAAGGTATCAAATTTATCTTTTCTTCCTGTAAGAATCTTGTGCGTGTATGACTGATGCCCAACATCCCATATTATCTTATCTTTTGGAAGATCAAGCACAACATGAAGTGCCATAGTAAGTTCAACAGTTCCAAGATTAGAAGCCAGATGACCACCTGAAACAGAGATCTTTTCAATCAAAAAATCTCTTATCTCCTGGGCCAGCTCAGGATACTTAGACTGGGGAATATTCTTTATGTCGCCTGTTTTATTTATCTCATCTAGAAGCATAACTTCCACCTACCTAATTTCGTTATACTACAGCAGATTATTCTGCAAACTATAGAAATTACTTCTTTCTGTAGATCATATACTGAAATAATTCATCTAAAAATGAATTATCAAAATTCATTTCCTCAAGACTCTTTGTAGCCTCTTTTGTAAGTTCTTTTACCTTTGCCTTGGCATTTTCCATTCCATAAAGGGCTACATAGGTACTCTTTCCGTTCTTCTCATCAGAGCCTATTGGCTTTCCGAGTTCTTCAAGAGTTCCCTCAATATCAAGGATATCATCCTGGATCTGGAAGGCAATTCCAACATTGCTTCCGATCTTCTCCATCTTTTCAACCTGTGCTCTGTCAGCTCCGCCTAATACAGCTCCAACCATAAGGCTTGCTTCTATAAGCGCTCCGGTCTTGTTCTCATCAATATAGAAAAGAACATCTTTCTTTTCACTATCTGAGAGGTCCGTTGAATTCTCTGCCATAATATCAGCACACTGACCGCCCACCATTCCGTAGACACCTGCCTTAGTAGCAAGGATGTTCAAAGCAGCCAGATATCTGTTTTTGGTATCTGCGTCATAGTCAGAGAGCTCTTTTCCTGACATAGCACCCAAAATAGCTGTTTCAAAAGCATAGTTTAAAAGACCATCCCCTGCAAGAGTCGCCATTCCTGCACCATAAACAGCATGGGTTGTCTTGCGTCCTCTTCTGTATTCATCGTTGTCCATAGCAGGAAGATCATCATGAACAAGAGAATATGTATGGATCATCTCGATAGCTGCCAAAAAGGGCTTGATGACGCTATCATCTGCTGAATCTCCTGCAAACATCCTGTAGGACTCAAGCATCATTATAGGCCTGATCCTCTTTCCTCCGGCCAAAAGGCTGTAATTCATCGCCTCTAAAACCTTCGCTGCATAGCCTTCCTCTTTAGGAAGAAAAGTCTTTATAATATCTGAAACAAAAGCTGCCTTTTCACTGAGGCGCTCTTCAAAACCTGCCTTGCTCATCTTACTCAAAATCCTCCAGATTGCCATCTGCTGCTATTTTCTGAACCTTCTGCTCAACTTTCTCGATAGCCTCATGGCAATACTTTAGAAGTTCCATTCCCTCCTGATATTCTTTAAAAGAATCCTCTAAAGAAATATCTTCTTTATCAAGAGCCTGTATTTTCTTTTCTATCTCAGAAAAAGCTTCTTCTACTGTAAGCTTCTTTTCTTCTGCATTCTCACTTTTCTTTGCCATACGATATTTCCTTTGTTCCAACAACAGTACTTCTTATGATTCCATCTGTAACGTATATGTTAAGTTCATCGCCTTCACTAACTGACTCAATGCTTTTGACATTATCTCCTGCCCCATTTGAGACATAAGAATATCCGCCCATTAGTCTGTTAAGTGGCGATAAACCCTTCATCTTTTCTATATCGATATTTAATCTGTGCCTGTACTCTGACAGTTTTCTATCCATCCTTGAGTTTAGGGCATCACCAAGTTTATCAATTCTAAGAAGCCTGTCCCTGACCTTATTCATAGGACTTAAAAGTCGTAGGTTCTCTTTTAACCTGTCCTCTATAAGTTTCCTTGCTCTTATCCTGCTTTCCATGCTCTTGGTAAGAGTAAAAGCATAATCCTCTATATCCTGAAGGAACCTCTCGTACTCGTACACTGCAAGCTCCGCTGCCGCAGAAGGAGTCGGTGCTCTTCTATCAGAAACATAATCAGCTATTGTTGTATCCGTCTCATGACCAACTGCAGAAATGATAGGAATAGGGCAATCGAAAATAGCCTGTGCTACGTTTTCTTCGTTGAAAGCCCAAAGATCTTCTATAGAACCTCCACCACGTCCAACGATCATGACATCAACATTTTTCTCTGTCAGAGCCTGTATTCCTCTGACTATACTCTCAGAAGCTTCTGCACCTTGTACTATGGCGGGATAAAGAATTATTTGAATATGCGGATTTCTACGGGTAGCCACATTTATTATATCCCTCACTGCCGCACCAGTAGGAGCTGTAACTATTCCAAGAGTTTTTATATATTTGGGAATAGGCTGTTTGTATACCTGGTCAAACATGCCAGATTCAGCCAGTCTTTTCTTGAGTTCTTCATATTTTTCATAAAGAGCTCCGGCGCCGTCAAGCTCTATCTTTCTGGCATAAAGCTGATATTTCCCGTCTCTTTCGTATACATCAACAGTTCCGCTGGCCTTTATCTGCTGTCCCTCTTTCATCAAAAAAGAAAGACCGCCTCTTTCCCTGTCACCGCGGAACATCACACAAGAAATAGCACCACCGGCATCCTTCATAGTAAAGTAAATATGACCGGATGAGTGGTACCTTAAATTGCTCACTTCCCCTTTTATGGTAATAGTCCTTAAAAGGAAATCCTGAGTAAACATATTCCTGATGTAAGAATTAACCTGTGTGACTGTATATTCACTGCGCAAATTTAGCTAACACTCCGTTTACAAAAGCAGGTGATCCATCCTGTCCAAACTTCTTGGCAAGTTCTACTGCCTCATTTATAGCTACACCTGTTGGAACGCTGTCATCGTATTTTATCTCATAGACAGCAAGACGTATGATAGTAAGATCAACCTTCGCCATACGCTTTGTATCCCATCCTGATGTGGCACTGTTTATTGCCTCATCGATCTCAGGAAGCTTTTCTGCGATCTTCTCATATTTTTCTCTGATCTGATCAGCATCCTTTTTAGAGAACTCTTCATCACTTACAGTTGTAAAGAGCTCTTCCTGCTCTGCCATCTCTTCGATGGAATTAAATTCAACACGAAAAAGCAGCATAAAAATCTGCTCTCTCAGTAAACTTCTATTCATCACGTTTTTCCTATTCTATAAAAGTGTTTTATCACGCCTTAGGCATTGTAATACCAGCTATTCTGATATTGACGTCTGTAACTTCAAGGCCTGTCATATTTTCGATTGAAGCCTTGACCTTTGTCTGTGCCTGCTGGCAAGTTGCCGGAATATTATATCCATAAGCCATCATAAGTGCCAGATCAACCTGCACCTGAGATGCACCTATTACGACCTTTGCTCCCTTTGTAAGGTTCTTACGGCTTACCTTTTCAAGGGTGTCACTTGTGTAATTGCCAGCCATAGCTGAAACGCCATCAACTTCAAGTGCTGCAAGAGCCGCAATTCTAGCTACTACATCATCTGCAATCTTAACAGATCCAATCTCTGCAATTTCTTTTCCCATAACTTGTCACCTCATTTATTCACAATCATGAATTATTATACCACAATTCTAAGTTCGAAAATACCTCACTAAGAATTCTGGTATCCTTATCGCTAAGCTCGACAATACCTCGCTAAGCGAATCAGTATACCACAATTCCCACAATTCCACATCACAGCCAAAAGATGATTGTCTTGGTATCTGCAAATGTTGTATAGGATACTGAAGCTGTATCCCCCTGCAGATAATCAAAGACTTTTCTGTCTGTTATCAGCTGCGCGAACATACTGTCATACACATCCTGTGAAGCACACTTCATAGTCACATTATTGCTGCCATCATTGTACCTGCGATCAAACAGATCCTTCACAAGAGACATCTCAGCGGATGTGAAATACTCATCCTCTCTGACATAGTAATTATCTGCCATGCTCGAGCAGTTAGGCATATATATTTCATCAGAGATAGTGTGATTCCTGATAATATCTGAAGTTGTCACATTAAGATAGTCATAATTTATGGCAGGAAGCTTGGTTGCGTCCGCACTCTCACCATTTGTTGTCTGGTAAGAGGAATCTCCCCAAGTCACATCCACATAGTAATATGCATTATTACACTTCACAAGATTCCAGGCATGCCTGACACCTTTAGAATTCTTGGTATCTACGGTTCCGGTGACCAGAGTACAGTCAATCCCAAGCTTGTTAAGAAGGAGCTGTGCTGCCTTTGCATAACCATTGCATACGCTTCTGCCATTCAAAAACACAGAGCATATATTCTGATTATCAGGAGCTTCTATATCATACTCAGTATTAGTGATCAGGTAGTCATATATATACTTGATTGCATAATAGTCATCTTCTGAGGAAGGCGCATTGGCAAGGCATCTGTTAACAGCTTCATTTATCTGCACCTTTTTTGCCTCAGCCTGTTCCTTACTGCAAGTGTAATTGCCCGTAAAAGAAATCTTGGTGATCACGTTGTCGATCGTATAGTTGGTATAATGATATCCATCAACGTAAAAAATCTCCGGATGATCTGCCATTACATAGTTAAAAACCTGCTCTATGGCATCGTCACTTGTAGTTGAGACAATAACATCTGCAGCAAGATTCTGCATTATTGTAAGCAGCTCAACATACAAAGTCTTCCCTGCTTCAGTAAGCCTTTCATATGCATAAAGCCCTTCCTGACTCTTTTTTATCGTCTCTATTCCCACAGGAGAAAGTCCAATTGATTCCCTGACCCTTTCATCTTCATCATCAGATGCTTTGGATAAGGTACCCCCAGGGCTCTGCTGCTTTTGTTCCTGCACAGCGCTTGACTTACCGGATGAAGCATCAAGAGAACTATCTGATGAGCTCGCCTCTTTTGAAGCTTCCTCTGCTCCCGTTTCTACTTCTGCAACGACTGTAGTCTCACTAGATGCAGCCTGATCTGATACTTCATAAGCGGTATCACCCGTTTCAATTACAGTTTCAGGCACCAGATAAGTGCTGTCAGTAGTTGAAACAGGATTGTCCAATTTAGGATCTTTTAGCCCCAAAGCTTCCAGATAGTCATCAAAGCTTTCATACTGACACCCTGAAAGACTGCTTGTCACAACTCCCGCGGCCATAATCGCCGCCATTATTCTCTTAACTCTTCCAATGCCTTTTCTCAAGTACTCCCCTCCAACTTACGATAAGCATTAGTTCTTTTTGAACTCAGAAAGAATAAGTCCTTTATTTCTCTCCATTGTCATTCCAACACTCCACTCGTTAATGAACAAAAGAAGTGGTCTGTCATGCATATCCTTGATCTTCTTCATATCAGAAGTTCCAACAAGTGTAGACATATCGATATCCTCATTGTCTACCCATCTGATGTACTCGTATGGAAGATTCTCAAGGATTATATCAACATTGTACTCGCTCTGGAGTCTGAACTTCAATACATCAAACTGAAGAACACCAACTACTCCGACAATTATTTCCTCAAGTCCAGTGTTGTACTCCTGGAATATCTGGATAGCGCCTTCCTGAGCTATCTGAGTGATACCCTTTACGAACTGTTTACGCTTCATGGTATCTACCTGACGTACTCTTGCAAAGTGTTCCGGAGCAAATGTAGGGATTCCTTCGTATACCACATTGTCTTTTGGCATACAGATCGTATCACCAATAGAGAAAATACCCGGATCAAATACACCCATGATATCACCGGCGTAAGCCTCACTAAGTATCTTTCTCTCATCAGCCATAAGCTGCTGAGGCTGTGAAAGTCTCATAACCTTGCCGCTCTGCACATGCTTAACTTCGTTGTTGGCATCATAGCGTCCTGAACAGATTCTCATAAAAGCGACTCTGTCTCTGTGAGCTTTATTCATGTTAGCCTGGATTTTAAATACAAAGGCTGTAAAATCTCTCTCAAATGGATCAATAAGCTCTCCGTCTGAAGACCTACGTCCTGTAGGAGGAGTGGCCATTTTTAAGAAATGATGGAGGAAAAGTTCTACACCAAAGTTCTGAAGAGCTGATCCAAAGAACACAGGAGTAAGTTCACCTGCTCTTACTTTTTCAAGATCATATTCAGCGCCTGCTCCGTCCAAAAGCTCTATTTCTCCCTGAAGCTTTTCAAAAGCATCCTGTCCGATCTCACTGTCAATAGCAGCTTTATCATTAAGATCTATGAAAGTTTCTTTTCCTTCCTTAGTTCCCTTCTGTGTCTCAGAGAATGTAACTATATGGCCTTCTCTTCTGTCATAGATACCTTTAAAATTCTTACCTGAACCAATTGGCCAGTTCATAGGGCATGTAGCGATTCCCAGGTTATTCTCGATATCATCAAGAAGATCAAAAGTGTCTTTTGCATCACGGTCGAGCTTATTTATAAATGTAAAGATTGGAATATGACTCATGGCGCAGACTTTAAAAAGCTTTCTTGTCTGAGCCTCAACACCTTTGCTGGCATCAATGACCATGACAGCTGAGTCAGCAGCCATAAGTGTTCTGTATGTATCCTCTGAGAAGTCCTGGTGTCCTGGAGTATCAAGGATATTTATGCAACATCCTTCAAAATTGAACTGCAGAACTGATGAAGTAACTGAAATACCTCTCTGTTTCTCGATCTCCATCCAGTCAGATACAGCATGTCTGGCTGTAGCCTTACCCTTAACGCTACCAGCCATATTAATAGCTCCACCATAAAGCAGGAACTTCTCGGTAAGAGTTGTCTTACCTGCATCGGGGTGGGAAATAATCGCGAAAGTACGACGCTTATTTATCTCATTAATTGTTTCTTTTGTATTACTCATAGCTCAATCCTTTATTACTTTAAATAAGACCGGTATGCATAACACGCCGGTCTTAAAGAATATACGTTAGATACGGAAGCTCTGCTCTCACTTCGTTCGCCAGAGCAAGCTTCATACTAAATTCGACTTACGTCTCATTAAGTATTCAGCTTTTAGGGCAATCCTTGATTGAGAAGCTGATTCTTCCCATCTTATCCTTGCCAAGGCAGATTACCTTTACAGTATCGCCAAGTGTAAGAACATCTTCTACATGGTCGATTCTCTCTTTAGAGATCTTGCTGATGTGGACCATGCCCTCTTTGCCAGGAGCAAACTCAACAAATGCGCCGAACTCTTTGATGCTTACAACCTTACCTGTGAAGATCTGATCCTTCTCGAAATCTGTAACGATCACATTGATCATGTTAACAGCTTCATTGATCTTATCCTGATCTTCTCCACAAACAGAAACCTGTCCGTCATCTGTAATATCAATCTTAACGCCTGTTCTAGCGATGATTTCATTGATTGTCTTTCCACGCTGTCCAACAACATCACCAATCTTCTCAGGATCGATCTGCATAGAAACGATCTTAGGAGCGTACTTGGATACTTCCTTACGAGGTTCAGCAATTGCCTTGCTCATGCACTCATCCATGATGAAGAATCTTGCTTCACGGCACTGCTCAATAGCTGTCTCAACGATAGGCTTTGTAAGACCGTGGATCTTGATATCCATCTGGATAGCTGTGATACCGTCTTTTGTTCCTGTTACCTTGAAGTCCATATCTCCGAAGAAGTCTTCAAGTCCCTGGATATCTGTAAGAACGATGAAATCGTCATCTGTATCTCCTGTAACAAGACCACATGAAATACCAGCAACCATCTTCTTGATAGGAACACCAGCAGCCATAAGTGACATACATGATGCGCAAGTTGAAGCCATTGATGTTGATCCGTTAGACTCAAATGTTTCTGATACGGCACGGATTGCATATGGGAACTCGTCAACGCTAGGAAGAACAGGAAGAAGTGCTCTCTCAGCAAGTGCGCCGTGACCAATCTCTCTACGTCCAGGTCCTCTTGAAACCTTTGTCTCACCTACAGAATATGCAGGGAAGTTGTACTGGTGTACATATCTCTTATCAGCTGCAAAGTTGTCAAGACCTTCAACCTTCTGAGCCTCTGAAAGAGGTGCAAGTGTTACAACATCACAAATCTGTGTCTGTCCACGAGTGAACATAGCACTTCCGTGTACTCTAGGAATAAGATCAACCTCAGCTGAAAGTGGTCTGATCTGCTTTATGCCACGTCCGTCTGGTCTCTTGTGATCTTTAAGGATCATCTTACGAACTGTCTTTTTCTCGTACTGATAGATTGCTTCACCAAGGATTGCAAGCCACTCCTCGTTGTCAGCAAACTTCTCTGATAGTCTATCTGTAATCTCAGCGATGTTTGCTTCTCTTGTCTGCTTATCATCTGTAAATACAGCCTTTTCCATCTCTTCTGGTGGAACAACTTCCTTGATAGCTGCAAAGAGTTCTTCAGGAACTGCACAGCTTGTATATTCGTGCTTTGGCTTACCAACCTCAGCTACAATACCCTTGAAGAATTCAATGATCTGAAGGTTAACATCATGTGCCTTGTAGATAGCTTCCTTCATCTTCTCTTCAGGAATCTCGTTGGCACCAGCCTCGATCATGATTACTTTCTGTCCAACAGAAGCAACTGTGAGCTTAAGGTCACCTGTGTTCCACTGCTCCTGTGTAGGGTTAACGATGAGCTCACCGTCGATCATACCGATCTGAGTCATAGCACATGGGCCATCGAAAGGAATATCAGAAATTGAAACTGATATTGAAGCGCCAAGCATTGCAAGAAGCTCCGGACGGCACTGAGGATCAACTGACATAACCATTGTCTCGATTGTTACGTCATTTCTGTAATCCTTAGGGAAAAGAGGACGCATAGGACGATCGATAACGCGGCTTGTAAGAATAGCGTTCTCAGAAGGCTTGCCCTCTCTCTTGTTGTATCCACCTGGGAATTTACCTACAGCATAGAACTTCTCATTATACTCTACTGAAAGTGGGAAGAAATCTACTCCATCCCTTGGCTTTGCTGAAGCTGTTGCTGTGCATAAAACTGTTGTGTCGCCATACTGCATGAAGGCGCATCCGTTTGCCTGTTTTCCTACTTTGCCGATCTCAACCTTAAGTGTACGTCCGGCAAGTTCCATTGAATAAGTCTTTACCATTTTTTCTCCTTCTACTGCTCATCCGCAGTCCTTCATCTACAAATTCAAAAACATACTCATATACGACTGTTTCATTGAATTTTTGTACTTCAGGTGCGTGTGCAGCTTAAACATTATTATTGATATATGGTTTTCAAGGTCATAATAAAAATCACGCATGCATAATCTTTATTATAACTTTGAATCCATATATCTTTGTTATAAAAATACAAAAAACGGAATAGGCTGATGATAATACATCAGCCTTATCCCGTCTTCTTTTAACAGATTACTTTCTAAGACCAAGGTCTGCGATGAGCTTACGATAAGCTTCGATATCCTTTTTCTTGAGATATCCAAGAAGGCTACGTCTCTGACCTACCATCTTAAGAAGGCCTCTTCTTGAGTGGTGATCCTTAGGGTTCTTATCAAGGTGAGCGTTAAGCTCCTTGATTCTCTCTGTAAGAATAGCTACCTGAACTTCTGGTGAACCTGTGTCTCCAGCTGTTCTTGCGAACTTGCTGATTACTTCTGTTTTCTTCTCTTTTGAAATCATTTCTTTTCTCCTTTAAAAAATAGTATTTCCTCCTAATACGCAGACAAAGGTTGGAGTATCCTGCATCCGAGTATAAGGTAGTCTGTTACAGTTGTCTGAACATTAAGTCAGCAACTAACACATATTAACACATAAAAACAATTATGTAAAGTGCAGAATATCACTCTACACTGTTGATCAGTGCAAATATCTCTTCTTTTATCTTCTTATTTGTCTCAAGGGCATTTTCTCTGCTGTCCCTGTTTGAATAGAAGTAGAATTTGATCTTAGGCTCTGTACCTGAAGGTCTGATTGCAAACCAAGAACCATTATCAAGGAAGAGTCTTATCGCATTCTGGGCTGGGATATCCTCATAGCCGTTAATATAATCGATAACTTTTTCTACCTTGGCTCCTGCAACTTCTGAAGGGATATTTTCCCTGAACCACTTCATCATGCGCTGAATACGCTGCGCTCCCGGGATTCCTTCGAGAACAATGTTTGGTTCATCCTCTGCAAAGAAGCCATACTTCGCGTAGATTTCCTGAAGTACATCCCAGAGTGTCTTGCCCTGTTTTCTATAGTAAGCTGCTGCCTCAGCAACAAGCATACCTGCTGAAATTCCATCCTTATCACGGATATCCTCGCATACCGCATAGCCAACTGACTCTTCGTAGCCAAAAAGATATGTGTATCCATTCTCATGAAGATAAGGAATCTTACCGCAGATGTTCTTAAATCCTGTAAGAGTTTCAAACATCTCAACTCCATAGGCCTTAGCCATGATTGTTGAAAGAGTTGATGTAACGATGGACTTAACCATAGCTCCCTTAGCAGGAAGTGTTCCGGCGTCCTTTCTTCCCTCAAGAACATAATTAACAAGAATATATCCTGTCTGATTGCCGTTAAGAGGAATATATTCTCCCTTATCATTTCTGATCTCGATAGCAAATCTGTCTGAATCAGGGTCAGTTGCCATTAAAAGCTCTGCTCCAAACTCTTTTCCATACTGCTCAGAAAGTTTAAACGCCTTAGGATCCTCAGGGTTAGGGTATCCAACTGTTGTGAAATCAGGATCTGGATTTTCCTGTTCAGGAACTATCTTCCAATTGTTAAATCCCCTGTCTGTAAGCATCTGTCTGAATGGAATAGAACCACATCCGTTAAGTGGTGTGTATACAAGAGGAATCGAAAGATCAAGTTCATCACCTTCGTGAATAGCCATACCTTCAATCTTGTCCAGGTATTCTCTATCATACTTCTCATCAAGAATTGTGATCTTACCCTCTTTTACAAACTGATCAAAATCACCTTTTTTGATGCCGTTCCACATATCTACAGCTTCGATCTTCTCTGTCATACCGTCTGCAATTTCAGATGAAACCTGACATCCATCATCCCAGTATGCCTTGTATCCGTTGTACTCTCTAGGATTGTGAGAAGCTGTAATGTTTATACCTGATACAGTACCAAGTCTTCTTATCATAAATGCAAGCTCAGGAGTAGGTCTAAGGTCAGGGAATGTATAAACCTTAATTCCGTTAGCAGCAAAGATGCTGGCTGCAAGCCTTGAAAACTCCTTTGAAAAATGTCTTGGATCATGGGCAATAACTACACCCTTTTCCATGTTTTCTTTGCCTGAAGCCACGATATAATCGGCTACACCCTGAGTTGCCTTACCAACTGTGTAGAAATTCATTCTGTTGGTACCAGCTCCGACCTTTCCACGAAGACCTGCTGTACCAAAGGCCAGATTCTGAAAGAATCTCTCCTCAATCTCAGTGTCATTGTCCTTTATCTCTATAAGTTCTGCTCTGAGCGGATCACTCTCAGGCAACTTTTCAAGCCATTCGTTATATCTTTCTTTGTAATCCATATTTACCTCCTATGATAAAAAAATTAACATATACTATTATGGCAAAAATGTCAAAAAAATAACTTTGCTCTGCTTTATATTTTATCATTTTTTCAATGGAATCAAAATTCTAAGTTCAAACCATCCATTCTCAGCCTTGATGGTGGTACTGCCGTCATATTTCAGGACAGTTTCTTTTATACCCTTTATTCCAAAACCGTGATATTCCTTATTCTTTTTAGTTGTCTTTGGAATTCCGTTTACCATTTTGATCTCACCCTCATAGCAATTGCTGATAAGGATGTGAGCAAAACCCTTTTGACCGGAGATCACCACATGGATAAGTCTTTTTTCTTTGTCGTTGATCTTCTTGACACTTTCAATCGCATTGTCTATAGCATTTCCAAAAATAGTGCTTATATCAATTTCATCAATATGCTCAAGAAGCTTACCATCAGCAACTATAGAAAGTTGAATACTATTCTTTTGACAGATAAGGGCCTTAGTTGTAAGTATGATGTCTAAAACCTCATTGCCGGTTTTGTTCTGGGCTTCGTAGCTTTTTATCTCTTCTTCCATCTTATCGAGATAAGCATTTCTTTTGTCCGGGTCAGACTGCGCACGCAGCACCGCTATCTGATGCTTTAAGTCATGATATTTCTGATTTACTACTTCTATGCTTTCTTTTCCTATGCGGTAGTTGTTGTACTGCATCTTGAGCATATTTCTCATAGCTATACTCTGTTTCTCCGCATAAAGTTCCCGCTGCTGATAATGATATGCTGTCTGAATAGCCACTCCCGCAAGATAAACAAAAGTCCTTACATTAAACTGATCTGCCTGGGAGCTGCCGCCGAATGGGGATCTAATGTCAGCATAGCTAATAGATGACAAGATATAGATAAAATAAGCGACAAGCACACTTATTACAGCTTCCATTGGACTTATCCTGACCAGGGAGCCTTCATCAAAGTCACTTTTATCCATGAAAAAAAATATCCCATAGATGATGATATAGTCACAGATCATTATCAGGATCATCTTCCAAAATGCATTCAGATTACTGTTTTGTTCAGACATAAAGCTGTACAATTGCCAAAAAAATGATGCTGAAAAACCCGCCAGCAAAAAAGCTCTCGAGCAGTAGTAAAGCGAATTGTAAACTCCTGAACTACTCAGCAAAAGCATAAAGCCAAACATCATGACTGCCGAAATAGCCATAAACACATTGAACAAAATCCCATCTTTTCCACCTGTAAGATGCATATACAACACTATTACAGGCAAAAAGAGTCCGCACAAAGCTACATGTTTTTTTAATTCAAATCTATGCTGCATATGCTGCAAAAACAGCACGCATGCGCACCAGTCCGCAACCGCAGTGCATATTCGCGGGATATTCCCGCCTAGATCAATCCCCATAATTAACCTCTGACTTCACTCATATAATTATTCAGTGCATCAACAAATGCTCGTTTTTGGCTCTTGCTGACAGGAATTCTCTTTCCATCCACGATAACATCCATTCCATCAATTTCATCCACGTACTCCAGATTCACCATGAATCCCTGACTGCACCTAAATAGCATCTTGTTTTCCAGCTTACTCTCAATCTTTTTCATTGAAGAGGTTATTCTAAAATTCTCCATTCCTTCTTTCAGATGAAAAACAAGTTCCCTTCCCTCGACCTCAATATATACAAGGTTGTATAGATCGATCTTGTATGCATAGCCATTTCCTGACAAAAAGATATATTTGTGCTCCCGCTCCTTCATCCTGCCTATCGCCCTGTCGATCGTCTGTGAAAAAGGAAAATAATTGACCGGCTTTAATACATAATCCAGTGCATCAACCTCGTAGCCTGATATGGCATATTGCGGCGCATTGGTAATAAATATGATCACAACTTTTCTATCGTACTGTCTTATTATTCGGGCGGTTTCCATTCCGTCCATAAATTTCATCTCGACGTCCAATAAGATAAGGTCAAAACCTGAACTTGTCTTACCGGAAAGCTCCGTAGTCAGGTCACTTCCATCGGTATATTCCGTAATAAGAAGCCTGTTTCCTGATTCTGCCTCATATTTTTTCAGATACTCCAAAAGAAGCTCTCTGTATTTTTTATCATCATCAACTACTGCTACGCTTATCAAAACGACCTCCAAATAAGCTTATACTTGATATCACATGTTTAATCACACTCAGTTACCATATTATACGAATTTTATTGACCATAGAAGTGATTTTTTAGATAATTGTCTCATGAAAAGAAAAATATGGTTTGTAAATTTAATATCTCTAATGATCGTATTTCTTTTAGCGTCATGTACCTTCTCTGATAATGCTAAATCCACCGATTCTAAAGACAAGATAAAAATAATCATCGAAGATAATGAAGACCTTATATTATCTACAAATTGTTTCGAGACAACCTATGATTCAGATCTTCACTTACAGCTTTTCCCCAAAGATGGCTACAAAATATCCGGATGCGACTACAGCGACTATGATATCGAAAGATCAGACAACTACTATAATATAACACTTCACAATGTAAAATACTCCAGCGTAGTTTCTATATTTACATCTATTGCTCCTATCAAAGCAAGCTATTGTCTTGATTCCTATTCTTTTACCGACTATCCCGATGATAGTCATATAAAGATAAACACCTGTAAATATGAAGATTCTTTTACCAAAGACGGCTACACCTTATATGCCTGGAGCACATCAAGAGAGGGCCGCGAGAATGATATAAGTCTCGGAAGCCGCATAAATAAAGAAATCCTGAGCTCATCCATCCTGTATGGACAATGGGCAAAGTGGACTGATCCTTTGCTATTTGAATATGAACTCCAGGGCGACAATGCACTGATAACAGGTTTTAAGGGTGAGGCAAAAGAGCTTGTTATACCGAGCAAGATAGCTGGAAAAGTCGTTACAAAGATAGCTGAGAATTCCTTTAAGAATCTGGATATCAAAAAAGTAATCCTTCCACCTACCATAAAAGATATAGAAAATGGCGCATTTTGTGATTGTCAGTTGGAAGAAGTGATTCTCTTTGACAATATTGAAAAAATATCCGACTACTCATTTAAGGACTGTAATAGCATTAAAACTCTCAGGATAAATGCTGCTTCAGCTCCAGTCTATGCCGGAACTTATTACGCAACCTTCCCTGATAAAATGGATTACCTTCAGTCGCTTTCAAGTGACTATCCAAACATGAAAAAGCTGGTTCTTTTTTCAGGCTCCTCTACTCGATTTGGCTATGACTCTCTCATGCTTGAAAGTGCTCTGCCAGAATACAAGGTCGCAAATATGGGCGTCTTTGCTTATACCAACGCTCTCCCACAGCTTGACCTTATTTTGCAGTATATGAATTCAGGGGACATTCTTCTTGATTCACCGGAATTTGACGCATCAAAAAGGCAGTTTTGCGTCACGAATAAATTTGATGACAAGTTCTTTAACCTGATTGAAGAGGACTATTCACTTATAGAAAAGCTCGATCTTAGGGATTATACCGGAGTCTTTTCCGCATTTGGCCAGTACCTTTCAAACAGGCACGGGATTGAGGAAAAAAGCTATGACCTCTCTCCCTCAGACTATGACGAGAACTTTAATCCTATTGCGGAAAAGAGCTACAACCTTCAGGGAGATTATTGTCTGTACAGGCCAAATGCAGCAGATGACACCCCGGTTTACGACCTCCCCGTGGATTACACCATTGATGCTTTTCCAAGGGAGTATATCAGTTCCTTAAATAGTGAGGCTTCAAAGTTCACTAAAAAAGGCATCTTATTCTTTTTTACCTATGCTCCCAGAAATGAAAGTGCCATTTCCGATTCCAGCACCCCTGATAAGCGAAAAGAGCTGGATGAATACTTTAGAGAGACACTAGAAATACCGGTTATTTCAGATATAGCAGATTCCTTATTCAGAGGGAAATACCTATTTGAAACTGACAACCATCTCTCTACAGAAGGCGTAAAAATACGAACTCAGAATATCATTAACGATCTTAATAAAGCTCTTAACAAGGAAGGCGATTAAAATGTTTAAAGCACTGCTTCTTTTCATAATTCCTATACTTATCCTTTTTATGTTATTTAAGGGCTTCTCCTACCTGAAAATAGCTCTGGTTTTGATGAACATAATGCTGATACTTGCGGCAATACATCTGGTGATATCTGCAAAAACTGGTGATAAAGGACGGAATATGTAAGATGAATTTCCTATCTCTGTGTTTTTTAGGAGCCATGCCGCTTCTATTTATCTCATATAACCACATACCTGTCAGGTTTCGCGCCTTTCTCCTTCTTGTTGCAAGCTGGGGATTTTATCTCTATGGAAGCCCTGAGTCTTTTTGGATTCTTTTACTTGTAACGCTTATTTCTTATATCTTTGGAAAAGAGCTTGAAAAGAAAAAGTCAGTTTTCTTACTTACAACAGGCATAACTTTAATACTCTCATTTTTAGTTGTATTCAAATACCTTGGACTGAGGCTTTCTCTGCCTGTAGGTATTTCCTTTTATACATTTCAGACGATCTCATATCTGATCGATGTTTACAGACAAGACTCCCACGCTGAAAAAGACCTGCTTAAATACGCTCTTTTTGTTTCATTTTTCCCTCAGCTTGTTGCAGGTCCTATTGAGCGCCCGGGAAAACTTATTCCACAGCTAAAGTCCTGCGAAAAAGCATCATCATCTCAGATAAAGGATGGTCTAACACTTCTCTGCCTTGGATATTTTAATAAGGTAGCAATAGCAGATTTTTTTGCACCACTTGTTGATGCAGTATTTGATAATCCAGACCTTGCCTCCGGCCCATCAGTTTTATTTGCATCGATTCTTTTTTCATTGCAGATCTTTGCTGACTTTTCCGGTTACAGCGACATTGCAAGGGGAAGTGCCAAACTATTCGGTATAGAACTTAGCCTAAACTTTAATCACCCTTATTTGTCAGACTCTCTGCGAGATTTTTGGAAAAGATGGCACATGACCCTCACAAGATGGCTTACGGACTACATATACATTCCTCTTGGCGGCAACAGAAAAGGTCAAATGCGCCTGGTACTTAATACTCTCATAGTTTTTATAGTCAGCGGCATATGGCATGGCGTGGGGCTTAAATTCATTTTGTGGGGACTTGGTCATGGACTTATTGTTTTGCTTGAAGACATTGCCACTGTTAAGAGATTTAGGGGCAGATTACCAAGAATCCTAAGAATCATCGTCAATTTTCTGATTGTAAATTTCCTGTGGATATTCTTTAGGGCAAAAAGCATGACCGTTGCAGCAAGTTTGATAATGCAGCTTCCGCGTAACTGGTCAAATGCTCTTGATAATATCAGAGACACTTACTATATGGCAGGAATTCCTTTTGATGTCGGTATCCTGTTTACAATTACCGGAGTTTTATCATTATATCTTTTGCCAAAATACCTTGAGAACAAAAAGATCATCGGTAAAGCTGCAGTTATTATCATAATGGCCATGGCTGTAATATTTACTAGAATGTATCAGCTAGAATCCGGCATAGAAAATGCGTTTATTTACTTTAGATTTTAAAAGGTGTTTTATATGAAAAAGAAACTATTTTACCTTTGGGCATTACTCCTAGTCCCTATCGTTTTACTGCTATCAGTGTTTTGCCTTCCCTCCCAATATGAAAAGAGCTACATGGGCGAACTGAAATACAAATATAACCGTTTAAAAAACACTGATGGAAAAAGGATCATCATTGTTGGCGGAAGTGGAATGGCATTTGATGTAGACAGTAGTTTGATAAAAGAGAACTTTCCTGAATATGAAGTGGTAAATCTAGGTATGTATGCTGCTCTTGGAACAGCTTCTGTCCTTGATATGGCAATTTCCTACTGCCATGCTGGAGATATTATTATTTATGCCCCGGAGCAAAACACCCAGCCATTATCAATGTATCTCGGCAGTGACTTTGCCTGGCAGGCTCTTGACGGTGCTTATTACATGCTCCCATTCTTTATGATGTCAGAAAAGAATATATCCCTAATGGCAGCTGCATTTCCAAGATTTGCAGTACAAAAACTTAAGCTTTTTGTGACAAATTCAGCCCCCGACCCTGATTCAGTTTATAGAAAATCTGCATTCAATGAGTATGGGGATATTGCTGATGATCTCCCACAGAACACCATGCTAAATGGCTTTGATGAAAACACTGCTGTTTCCTATGATACTTCAGTTATACCTGCCGATTATGTTTCATACCTCAATGAATGTGATAAAAAAGCTACGCAAAAAGGTTCTACTCTTCTTTTTACTTACTGCCCTGCAAATAAAGCTGCAGTTGTAGGCGCTAAAGAATCTGACTTTGAAAATGCTATTGATGGCTATGACCTTTTTCTCAGAAATACTCTTGCTATTGAAGTTATAGGGAACCCTTATGACAGCATCATGGATAAGGAATGGTTCTACGATACAAACTTCCATCTAAACAGCAACGGAAAGAAGCTCTATACAAGGCAGTTTATAAGGAATCTCAAAGCCTATCTGTCAGACTCATCTGTAACAGCCATAGATATTCCGGATAAGCCATCTCTCTTATACGCAACCGATACAGAAAAAAGAGTCCTTTTAGCCGGCACCTACTCCGGTAACACCACAATCACTTCCATCACAGTAGGCGATGACATATCTATGATTGAGGACTACGCCTTTAAAGGCTGCGCATCGCTTAAAGAAATTCATATAAAAAATACTGTCCCATCTTCACTCCGGATAGGACAGCACCTTTTAGATGGCACTGATGCCAATATTTATGTTCCCGCAGAAGCTCTGTCTCTCTACAAAACCGACTACCGCTTTTCAGTCTACTCATCCAGAATTTATGCTGAAAAGTAGTAGCGGGCGCAGTCAAAATTTTGAACACTAAAAAACTCCCTATAATGGTTAGTTCTCTTAAGAGTCTTACCATTATAGAGAGTTTTCATTAATTCTCAGCTACTTTTTTCACATCAAAGAATGCACTGATAATTCCTACTATAGCTGCTACGATGATCGCTGCTATTGCTACAACTGCACTAGACATATCTGACATGTTCTGAGCATTGTTTGTAAATGTCATTATGGCAGCCATTCCGTTTATTCTTGTGTTGAGAAGTGTAATGCCTCCAACAAAAAGACAAGCCGGTGCGATCACAGGTAATATATCTGTCCATGAAGGTGATACATCTCCAAGTGTCATCCAAAGGACCAAGGCCACTATTGCAATTGCAAGTGAAGCAATAATTGTAGTGTTTTTTCCAAGGTTTGAAAAATACGCTGTGTTTGTATTGATTATGTAAGCTACAAATCCAACAATCGCAAGGATAAACGTTATGCAGCTTGTTATCATTCCTTTTCCTAATTTCTTATTCATACTCTGCCTCCTATCAGTCCTCTTTTTTGCGGGCTGTATTTGCATACAAACCAATTCCACATACTACTACAAGTCCAAATATTATTGAAAGTACTGTAAGAAGGTTGTCATACCATGTTCTTACGCTTTCAAGTCTGGAATTAGAAACAAGTCCATCCATAGCATTTGAATTAGCAATAGCATAGTTCTGCATCTTCATGCAATCCTTCAGGGCCTGCATAAGAGTTGCATCCTTGGAAACATTATCAAGTGTCCAGTAAGAATATGTAGAAGATACTGCATCCATTGTGTTGTCACCGGTATTACATGACATTGTTACACCATTCTGAACAGCTTCTTTTAATACTACATAAGTAGGATCCATAATAAAGTCTTCAGACATAAGTCCGTAGAATCCCCATTCATTATGAAGAATATTCTGTAAAAGACCTGCATGAGCATTAGCAGGTGTTATACCTACACGGTTGAAGGCTGTCATTACACCGAGAACTTTTCCTGTCTCGATAGGAGCCTGAGTTGCTCTAAGTTCCTGCTCACGAGCCTTTTGCTCTGTCATAAATACTGAAACACCGGTTCTGTTGACTTCTGTATCATTGAATGCAAGGTGCTTTGTAGCTACGATCACACCATACTTCTGAGCTGCAGTTGCTTCAGCAAGTCCAGTGAAGGATGAAAGTACAGGATCCTCAGAATAATACTCATGGTTACGAGCATTGTAAGGAACTCTGTGGATGTTGTTTGATATTCCCCACCAAATTGTAAGGTTTGACCAAAGTGAGTAGTTACCCATTACTGAGCCATACTCAGAAGCAAGGTTCTTGTTAAATGTCTGGGCAATAACTGTTGCATTTGCCATAACACCTGCCTTGTAGCCTGCATTCTTATCATTTGCATCAATAGCACAAGGATCATCTGAAGATGTATCTGTGTTAGCATACTGGCTAAGTGGATATGAGTAAATTCCGTTTGCACCATCATTCTGAATTACTTCAGGAGAAGAAATAGAATCAATAGTCTTTGTACTTGTTCCACCAAAACCTGTTCTGATCATTGCTTCTGAAAGAGTGATCTGATCAATTAAAAGATCCCATCTCTCGTCGTTTATATCTGTAACTCCCTTAAGATCAGCAAGCTTAAGTCCGTTATCAGCGCCAAATACTACTGATGATGGATCGCCGTTTGCTGTGATCTCATAAGTATCATTGTCAAGGATTGCCAGCATCTCATCTGTTGCTGTAAGACCTTCGTATGTCTTTGGCCATGTTCCTGCCCAGTCATTTCTTGTAAGGTATGTTACTGTGTCAGGAAGCCAGTTATTAAGATCCATATCAGAAAGCTGGTTTTCTACAGGAGTTCCGTTTTTAGTTGTTGCAAATGTAGAGCCATCAAACTCTGATAAAGTCCAAACCTTTACATTCTCAGCATTTCCATCTTCTGTCATGCCATCAGCAACAGTCTTGCCCTGTGCCGCAAGAACGTTATTAAGAGCTTCGTGAGCGCCATTTCCAACTGTGAAGTAATAGTCACCTTCATCAAGAATGTAGCAACCTGTTGTGCCTGTAGCATTTGATGCTGTGCTATCCCAGCTTGTCATGTAATCCATATCAGCTTCAATAGTTACAGTTTCTGAAGCACCTGGCTCAAGAACGCTTGTCTTGCCGTAATCAAGAAGCTGGATCGCACTCTTTTCAATTCCATGTTCAATGTCATACTGTGTATATGGAAGAGAAACATAGAGCTGAACAGCATCCTTACCAGCTCTTTCACCTGTATTTGTAACAGTAACCTGAGCTGTAACCTTTCTGTTTGCAGTATCTACATCAAGGCTGTCAATTGTCTGCTCAAATGTTGTATATGAGAGTCCATAACCAAATGTATATGTTACTTCGTCATCGTAGTTCCATGCACTGCCTGTGCTGCTGCCAACTGTATCATTAGCATTGCCCTGACCAAGAACCACATCTGCGTAACGTGTCTCATAGTACTTGTAACCAGTGTAGATACCCTCTGCCTCAACAAGTGCATCGTTGATATAAAGAGTGTCATCAGCATTTGTCCATCTGAGGTCACCATAGTTCTGAGCAGCAGGTGAATTTGCAGCTACTACTGCATATGTATCTGTAAGATGTCCTGAAGGGTTAACCTCACCACTTAAGATATCTGCGATTCCATAAAATCCATATCCGCCAGGAAGACCAATCTGAAGGATTGCATCTACACCCTCATTATCCTGAAGCTCCTGCACCTCCATTGCACTTGAGTTATTTAAAAGAACTATTACCTTACCGCCATTTGCATTCTTTGCATCAATAGCAGCCTGGATCAGATTTCTCTCATCATCTGAAAGTCCCAATGGATCAGTCTGACCAAGTTTCTGAGAGGAATCAACACCATCCTGACCAGGTGTGTAGTTCTTGTTCTCACTGCCACTTCTGGCAATTGTAACGATCATTACATTATTTTCTGCAAGAGAATCCTTCCAAGTTGAATCTGCGCCATTTAAAGCTTCCTGTGAAGGCTCTTTGCTTGTAAACTGTGCTCCGATCGCCGGTGCTGTCATAGTATAATATGTTGATGTACCGCCCCAGGTCTCAACTTCTGTCTTAAACGTCTCTTTGAGCTTCTCATACATATCCTGAA
Source organism: Butyrivibrio sp. (assembly GCF_015056685.1). Lineage (GTDB taxonomy): Bacteria > Bacillota > Clostridia > Lachnospirales > Lachnospiraceae > Butyrivibrio. The sequence goes on from NZ_SVFW01000014.1 coordinate 43,630, forward strand.
GCTGTGTATTTACGACAAATCCCTTAGCTTTTAAAGCTCCAACAAAATCAACTGTGTCAGCATCTGTGCCAACATTTGGTGTAAGGGATGAACCCATATCACCACCCTGAACAGGGTAATAACTTGAAAATCCTAAAAGACTTACCTTTTTAGTTTCGTCAGATGTAAGCGGAAGTGCACCATTGTTCTTTAAAAGAACACTTCCTTCTTCACTCATTCTTTCTCCAACATCTGCAATAGCCTGAACAAGTTCAGTTGTATTGGAATAATCTGATGTATATGTGTACATATTTGATGTATCCACATCTCCATCTGTTACGATTTTGGTACTTGATGTACCAAGGAACTTATCTATATCAGTTCTGTGATCATTTACAACAGATGTAGCTGATACAGTAAGTGCCAGAAGTGCTGCTCCAGTGGCTGACATTCCCCTATAGAGCGATATTTTTTTGCCTTTACTCATATTGACCTCCCTTATTTGTTTAACGCTGCGCCTTCTTTTTCCTGACGTTCGCGTATTAACCTGTGATCTTCTTCTATATGACTTTCTACCTTCAAAAAGCTCATAAGAACTACTATTACTGCGTAGCAGATAAGCTCGATACCAAGGTAACAAAGAACAAGCATGTTCTGAACAGAAGCATTCTGGACTGATAAAGTTGCATCATATCCCGCTGCTGTTAAAAATACATTGATAATACCATTTCCAAGTCCTGTCATTCCTACCATGATTGCCCCATAAACAGCCATGGTAAATCCGTCAGATCTGAATCCGTTTTTTGCTTCAAGATGATCAAGAACATCTGCCAAAAGTGCAAGTGTTACATACATTGCAGGAATAGATCCTATGCCTTTAAGAATCACACCAATAGTAACGATAATAAAACTATGTACATTTATAAAACTTACAAGACCTCCGATAACCGATATCAAAAGGCCAAGCGTTACCGCTTTTTGTTTTCCAAGCTTTCCTGCTATAGGCCATGCAAGTACCATTCCTATCGCAGTAGGGATTCCACCAATTGCTCCCAGAAGTCCCATAGCTGTTCCGCCGTCTATACCTTCAAAAACCCAAGTACAGTAGTAGTTCATGGATCCGTTTTTTACCAGACCTCCGAATTGGAACAAAAGGAAGTAAAGAATAATGATCCACCAGTACTTTTCTTTTACACACACACCAATCTGCTGTGAAAGAGGTATCTTCTTTGAACCTTCTTCAAGTCCATAAGTTTCCTCTGTGATTCTCTCTCGTGTAAAAAAGTACTCAATAATTATTCCTATCAGTGTAGAAACGCACAAAACAAGCATTACTACTTTCCAGTTGTTATAACTTGCCGCAGCATCAATCCCGCCATCTGCCTTTGGAACAAAAAGATAGTTCTGCAACAGGATTGGAACAAGTATGCTGGCTCCTACTCCAACTGCTGCCACACCGGCTGCATTTGAAAATGTTGCAAGCTGTCCTCTGTCATCACTGTTTCTGGTGGAAAGTGAAACCAAAGCGCTGTGGGCTGTGTAGTAAAACGGATAAGCAAGTGCATAATACAGATTGTATGAAACTGCTATCCATATCATCTGAAGCACAGGTGAGCTATCCTTTGGAACCATGAAAAGAGTTATGATCGCAATCACTATAAGTGGCATTGACAAAATAAGAAGCGGTCTTGCCTTTCCCTGATTTGTTCTGGTGTTATCCATGACTCTTCCGACAAAGAGATTTCCTATGATCACCAAAATCACTGACAAAATAGGAAGAAGCCCTGAAAATGTTCCGAATCTGGCTGTGTCTGTCCATCCTATAACATCGGAATAGTACCTATTTAGATATGAGCCAAAAATTGCATTTGATATCAGAGCGCAAAATGGTCCGATCAGATATCCAAGTGCTTTTTCATTAAGTTTTACTTCCGGACTTTTTATTTTTGTTTTCAGTACCGGTGATTCAACAATTTCCTTTAACATTTCATCCTCCGCATTTGCTTATAACTTTACAGTAGCGCTGTAACGTCCACTACCGTATTCTAAAGTTTTTCCATCGGGAAGTTCCAAAATACACTGGCATCCAACAGGAACCTCAATGTCAATGGAAAAATCCGAATCTGCTAAATGCCATTCAGAACTTACCACTCCATAAGAAGTATCTATTTTTGCCTTCGCATAAGTAAGATTTCCTCCAAGAACAGGCTTTATCCTGAATTTTTTATATCCGGCTTCCAATGGCTCAATTCCTGCAACTCTCTTGTACAGGAAATCCCCAACAGCTCCTGATGCATAGTGATTGTAGGAGATCATGTTTCCTGTTCCATCGTCTCCAATAGGACACTGTCCGTTTTCATCAAGTCCATCCCATCTCTCCCAGATTGTGGTTGCTCCTGTCCTTACTTCGTATAGCCAGCTTGGACATTTTGAATTAAGGAGCATCTTGTAAGCCACATCTGATCTGCCATTATCTGCAAGAGCAAAAAGAATATATGGTGTTCCCGGAAATCCTGTTCCTATACAGTAATCACTCTTTTCTATGAGCTTAACCAGGTTATCCACTGCTTTTTTCCTGTTTTCTTTCCTAAACATTCCAAACTGTATAGGAAGTACATAAGCAGTCTGAAACTCTTCCTTGAGCCTTCCGTTGCCATCCGTAAAAATGCTTTCATAGGCGTCTGCCACACTTTCGGAAAGTTTTTTATACTCCCTGGCATCTTCTTCATATCCAAGAATTTCAGCTATTCTTGAAAGAATACTGCTGGTGTTATATAAGCTTGCTGTAGCTGTCCATTTGCTTCTTTTCTGCCATTGCTGCATCTTAGGTGCATCTGGTGCAACCCAGTCTCCAAAGTGGAATATAGAAGGTGTATGCCAGATAAATCTGTTTTTGCCAACGCTAAAGGTTGCTGCCCATCTTCTGCATGCACCAACGTACTTTTTCATCATGTCATAGTTGTCTTTTAGCACACTTATGTCGCCATCTGACATATATATAGCCCATGGAACAAGGACACATGCATCTCCCCACCAATCAATTGCCATAGTTGGCATGGTAACAGGGAATCCAAAACCATTTGAAGGAACTGTGTTTGGCAGACCTCCTGTAGGAAGCTGCTCGCTTCTTACATCTCCAAGCCATTTCTTCAAAAATCTTCCTGTATCGAAGTTAAAACAAGCTGTTGTACCAAAGACAGCTATGTCTCCTGTCCAACCCATTCTCTCATCTCTCTGCGGACAATCTGTTGGAATGTCTACAAAGTTTGATTTTGTTGACCATCGTATATTTGACTGGAGTTTATTTATCATCTCATCCGAGCATTCAAAACTTCCTCTGTCAGCCATATCTGAGTAAAGAGCTATTGCCTTGATCTCAAAGTCTTCTCTTTTTACTCCTTTGACTGCTACATACCTGAATCCCATGTATGTAAATGACGGGCTAAATGTCTGCTCTCCATCACTACAAATATATGTAACTGTTGCTTTTGCACTTCTTAAAAAGCTGGTATTAAGTGTCCCGTCAGGATTAAGGATCTCTGCGTGTCTTATCTCAATGATCTGGCCCTTCTTTGCATTCTTTACTGTGAATCGCACAATTCCTGCAAAGTTCTGACCAAAGTCATATATTATCTCTTCACCTTTTTTATCTTCAGATAAGGGTAAAAATACTTCATGCTCTGTAACAGGTGCTCCACACTCTGCTATTATTTGCGGATTGCATTTTAGCTTTTCTTCTTCGGCATTTCTCCAAGCACTTTCCTCAAGCTTTACCGTGCTATCGAAGGTTTCTCCATCATAGAGATCAGCCATTTTAACCTTCCCCTGCCTTGTTACAAACCATGAGGAATCCGTTCCAAACAGATCTGCCTCTCCGTTGTCATAGACAAAATAAAACATTGCTGAAAGGGCTTGTCTGTCTGCTGCAAATCTATTGTTTCTGCTGTAAATAAATGAGCCAACTGCCCAGCCACCCGATACAGTGAAATCTACGTTTATTTCTTTTCCCTGATTAAAAAACTCAGTTACATCATAGGTTTGATACTGTAGTCTCTTTTTATAGGATGTAAATCCGGGAGCAAAATATCTGTTGCCAACTTTTTCTCCATCAAAATACATCTCATATATTCCCATGGCTGTAGCATACACATAGGCCTTTACAACATTTCCTGCTGCCCTTATCTTTTTCCTGAAAGTCATAGGCTCAGGAGATACTTTCTTTTCCGTAAAAGAATAGCTTCCATCAGTAATAAATTTCCCCGGCCACTTGTCTGTCATAAGTCCTGTTGTGAATCTTATTGATGAAAACGCTTCTTCCCCGGTGTCTGACTTTACTGCTACGTCCACAGTATATTCAGAAGAAGGTTTCAGCCTTTCTCCTTCATATGATATTTCTATCTGCTCTGTGGTATCTGTTTTCCACATCGTTTTGCCTGCTTCATCTCTCACCACAATATGACAGTTTGCAATATGCACATTCTGTCCATCTGATACCACTTTGTAAGAAATATGAGGATTGCTCTGATCAGTAACAATATTGTTCTCAAGACCTTCAACTGTAAGTCGCGCTATCTCAAACATACTTAGCCTCTTTTCTCAACCTAATCTTGTTAACTTATATTCTCACAAAAAAAAGAAGCAAAACAATTTTGTCATGTTTTGCTCCTTTTATTACATATTTGGTTTTTGCCTTGGTGTTTATGCACAATAAACCACGGATAATAATTGTATATTTTCACCAATCCGATAGTATTTAGTTTTTTGACATTTATTTTTTACATTAATCCAAAGCTCTTTAGTATAAGTATCCAGAAGAATATTGTCACAATTGACAAAAGAGTTGAAACAAGGACATATTCACCGGCAAGATCTGCATCTCCGCCCATGCTCTGGGCCATTGGATAAGAAGCCGCAGCAACAGGAGTTGCAAACATACAAAATACTACGAATAGCTCTGCTCCGCTTATTCCCACCAGGGACATAGCAGTCACCATGATACTTGGGATGATAACAAGCTTTAGGGATATTCCTGTGCAAAGCGGAATCACATCTCTTTTCATATTTGCTGCATGGAGGCTTCCTCCAAGAACAAAGAGCGACAGTGGTGTTGCCATGCTGTTTAGCTCAGCTATAGGCTTTACAAGGCTTGTTGGCATGGTCACCGGAAGAATATTAAATGCAACACCTGCAATAGCGCCTATGATAAGCGGATTTTTCAGTATGTTCTTAAGAAGTACAGGAAAAGAAACCCTGCCTCCTCTGAAATACTCTAGAATAGCTACTGACGCAATATTGTATAAAGGAACAATAAATGCAACCATGATGCTGGCCATTACAGCTCCTTCTTTTCCAAAAACGCTCTCAGTAAGCGGAATGGCAAAAAGAACCGAATTGCTCCTGAAAATCGCCTGCATCACAACTCCGCGCCTTGGGTTTTCTTTTACAAAAAGAGGAACCATGAAAAAGCAGGCAAATATAACTATCAGCGTAGCCACAAATGCAAAGGCTACATACCCCGCATTGCTCAGCCTGCTAAAGTCCACATCGTACAGGTTGTTAAACATGATAAATGGGAAAAAAACTTTAAATACAACCCCGTTTAATTCCTTTAAAAAGCTCTCTTTTACAGCGCCACTTTTTTTGGCAATCATCCCCAGAAAAATGTACACCATAAAAGGTATTACAGCACTGGTTGCAATTTGCAGATTCTCCATACTCTTCTCCTCTTAGCCTGTCCCAATTCCCCATTTCTTTATCTTAATTCGCAGCTCTTTTCAGATCACTTTCAATCTGATGCTTAAGGTTCTCAATACTGTCAAACTTCATTTCAGGTCTCAAAAACTCTTTTAATCTTACAGTGAGGCCTTTACCATATACATCCTCATCAAAATCATAGATATAAGTCTCAACTCCAACTGCTTCTTTTTCAGAAATTGTCGGCTTCCTGCCAATATTGGTCATGCCCGCATATTCCTTATCATCTATGACCACAATGCTTGAATATACTCCAAATGGAGGAAGAAGCTTATTATTTGGAGGAAGGATGTTGACTGTAGGAACTCCTATTGTGTGACCTATATGTCTTCCATGCTCCACAATTCCGCTTATGCTGTACTCTGTTCCAAGAAGTCTTTTTACTTCAGCCATATTGCCGTCTGCGACTTCGTTTCTGACTCTTGTAGAGCTGACTTCTGTTCCATCAAGCATAACCTTCTCAATAAGATCAAGCTCAAAGCCAAGTTCCTTGCTTAAGTTTCTGAGCAGATGCTGATCTCCTCTTCCTTTATCGCCAAAAGATACATCGCTCCCCGCAGCGATATACACAGCTTTCAGATCATCGCAAAGAATATCTCTTACAAAATCCTCAGGATCCGTGGCTGCTGTAGCCTCTGTAAGAGGAAATTCAACCAGGATATCAATACCCAGTTTTTCAAAGGCACGTCTCTTTTCATTTCTGGTAAAAAGCTGTCTGACCGTGTGTCCAACAAAGAACTCCTCAGGTGAAGGTTCAAATGTAAACACACAGGCCTTAAGACCATCCTGCTTCTGCTCAAGAATCTTCCCCAAAAGCTTTTTGTGTCCTAAATGGATACCGTCAAACTTTCCCATTGCTATGGCAGTTTTGCTATTTATATTCAGTTCATCAAGTCTGGTTATTATTTCCAATCAAATCACCACCAATTAAATCATTATTTCTCGAAAAAGAATTTATCGACTTTGAACATCCTTGTTCTCTCATCATATTTATAGATTCCAAAAAAAGTTTCGTCTTCCGCATAAACCCTTATCATGTTTCCATCTGTAAACATCTCTTTTTCGAATTCTTTATCATTAACTCCGTTTGGATCTTCATTTAAAATATTGTCTTTTCTGAAGCTGTTACCATTTTCAAGAAGAACCCTCGCGCTGTCTTTTACATGAATCTTATCCAAATCCCTAAAGATATACTCAGGAGACTGAATTGCCTCTGATAATGTACCATTATCGCGCATCTCCTCCACCTGAGACAGTGTTATAGCTGTTTCAAGATTAAATGCTCCGACTCTTGTTCTTGTAAGGTGCTGCATAGCTGCCCCGCAACCAAGCCTTTGTCCAATATCATGGCAAAGAGTTCTGATGTACGTTCCCTTTGAGCACTTAACCTCAATGGTAAAAATATGATCACTTTCAAGACGAGAATCATCAAGAACAGTTATTGCTCCAATATGGATCTTTCTTGGCTTTCTCTCGACCTCAATTCCCTCTCTTGCAAGCTCATAGAGCTTTTTGCCATCCTGCTTTATAGCAGAATACATGGGAGGAATCTGATCATAATCGCCAACAAAAGCCTGAACAGCCTCATGAAGTTCAGCCTTTGTTACATTTACAGGTTGCTCTCTAAGAATATTTCCCGACATATCCTGTGTATCAGTTGTAACCCCAAGCCTGCAGACCGCGATATACTCTTTATCATGATCTGTAAGCATCTCAACAAGCTTTGTACCTGTCCCGAGGCACACCACCAGCACACCAACAGCATCAGGATCAAGAGTTCCGGTATGTCCAATCTTTTTTTGCTTAAGGATTCCTCTTAGTTTAGCCACCACATCATTAGATGTAAAGCCAGGCTCCTTATATATATTTATCAAGCCATTATATTTGTTCATGTTCTTATTCTCATTCTTAGTCAAAACTAGCCACAAGACATCTCATATCTTGTGGCTATATTGTTATAACTGTTGCTGAATATATTTTGTAATGTTATTTATAACATCATGCTGTGTTCCATTGACAGTACAACCTGCAGCTCTCATATGTCCGCCGCCGCCAAAAATCTTGGCAACCTTCGAAACATCTACACTTCCGTCGCTGCGAAGGCTTACCCTGTAAGTCATTGGTTCCTCTTCATACATGAATATTGAACAACCAACACCGATTGTAAGAAGCATCTGATTAACGATTCCATCCATGTCATTGCTGGTAGCACCGTAAAAATCCATTGTCTGTCTTGAAACAACTGATACAATGCACTTTCCATCCATCAGCAGAATACTCTCGAGAAGCGCTCTACCAAGAATCTGATTCTGAAGATATGTCTTTTCATAGAATACATGGTCTATAAGACTTCCAAAATCAAATCCGTATCCGATAAGCTTTGCAGCTATCTCCATAGTTCTTGGAGAAGTGCAGGAATACTTAAATACACCTGTATCTGTCACCATTCCGGTATAAAGAGATTTTGCAATATCTTCATCCATCTTATCAGTATCGATCACAGTATAAACCAGCTCGCAGGCACTACTTGCTGTAGGAACTATATAATTCACATTGCCTGTTCCCGGATTACTGATGTGATGATCGATATTTACAGTGTTTTTAGCTGCATCAAAAAAGCCTTCTGCATTTCCAAGACGATCCTTGCCACAATCAAGGGCAATGAACAGATCATAACTGTCAATATCTGTTGTGTAGTCTTTATTGGCCTTATCTGAATCTTTGATGAATTCAAGTTCAGGTGGAATACTCTCAAGAAAAACATCCACCCTTGCATCAGGATAATTCTTGGATAGATAAAGATACATTCCCATGCATGATCCAACACAGTCCCCATCTGGCCTTATATGACCACTAATACCTACTGTCTTTACGCCTTGCATTAATTCATCTATCTTCATATCTACCTACTCTTTCCTATCAATCTTCGTTATCTTCTTCGTCCTCAAAAGAATCTTCTACTTCTTCTCCGCGGGCTGCCCTTGCTTCATTGTCCTTTGCTGTAACTTCATCAATCTTCTTGGACATATTGATAGCATACTCAATTGAGTCGTCCATAATGAATCTAAGTTCTGGAGTGTATCTCATATTGAGCTCTTTTGCCAAAGTGCTGCGGATATAACCTGATGCACTCTTAAGTCCCTCCTGAGTGCGAAGTCTGTCCTCTTCATCACCCATTACAGTTACCCAGACCTTGCATGTTTTAAGGTCTGGAGCAACTTCAACTTCCATAACGGAGACAAATGGACTGATTCTTGGATCTTTACTATAACGAATGGCTTCTGAAATAACTTTCATTACTTCGCCATTTATTCTTTTATTTTTATTACTGTTTTTTCTCATTGACGAGGTACCTCTACCATCTCATAAGCCTCTACCATATCGCCTTCATGCATCTGGTCGAAGCCATCAAATACAAGACCACACTCGAAGCCTTCCTTAACTTCCTTAACATCATCCTTAAATCTCTTAAGTGAAGCAAGGTCTCCTTCAAAGATCTGCTCGCCATCTCTTGAAATACGAACTTTGCAGTCTTTCTTAATGATACCATCTTTTACGAAGCTACCTGCGATATTACCAATCTTGGAAGCCTTGAATATCTGACGAACTTCTGCATGTCCTGTAACTCTTTCTTCATAGACAGGAGCAAGCATACCCTTCATAGCATATTCAATTTCTTCGATTGCCTGATAGATAACCTTGTAAAGCTTGATCTCAACGCCTTCATGCTCAGCCATGCTCTTTGCTGTAGCATCAGGACGAACGTCAAATCCGATAATGATAGCGTTAGATGCAGCAGCAAGTGTTACATCTGACTCGTTGATGGCACCAACACCACCATGGATAACCTTAACAACAACTTCATCATTAGAGAGCTTAAGAAGACTCTGTTTAAGGGCTTCTACGCTACCCTGAACGTCAGCCTTGATGATAATATCAAGTTCCTGAAGTCTTCCTTCCTCAATCTTGGAGTAAAGATCATCAAGAGACATCTTAGCCTTTGTCTCTTCGATAAGGTCTTTCTTGTGCTGCTGAAGGTATGTATTTGCATACTGCTTAGCTTCCTTATCAGTCTCATGTCCAAGGAATACTTCACCTGCATTAGGAACATCAGAAAGACCAAGGATCTCAACAGGCTGTGAAGGACGAGCTTCTTTAAGCTTATTGCCCTTATCATCAACCATGGCACGAACCTTACCTGAGCTTGCGCCTGCAGAAATGAAGTCACCAACATGAAGTGTTCCCTTCTGAACAAGAACGTTTGCAACAGGACCACGACCCTTATCAAGTCTTGCCTCAAGAACAAGTCCTCTGGCCATTCTGTCAGGATTAGCCTTAAGCTCTAAGATATCAGCTGTAAGGATGATTGTCTCAAGAAGGTCTTCAATACCCTCACCAGATTTAGCTGATACAGGAACAAACTCTGTTGTTCCGCCCCAATCTGTAGAAATAAGACCATACTCTGTCATTTCCTGTTTAACTTTATCAATATTTGCATTTGGTTTATCAATCTTGTTGACAGCTACGATGATCTCAACTTCAGCTGCCTTAGCATGGTTGATAGCTTCTACTGTCTGAGGCATTACACCGTCATCAGCAGCTACTACAAGTACTGCGATATCTGTAGAATTAGCACCACGCATACGCATTGCTGTGAATGCTTCATGACCAGGGGTATCAAGGAATGTGATCTTCTGATCATTTACAGATACTGTATAAGCACCGATTCTCTGAGTAATGCCGCCGGCCTCTCTGTCAGTTACGCTTGTCTTACGGATTGCATCAAGAAGTGATGTTTTACCGTGGTCAACGTGACCCATTACACAGACAACAGGTGGTCTCTTCTTAAGTGTCTCAGGTGCATCCTCATCCTCTTTAAGAAGTTCTTCAATAACGTCTACAGGAACTTCCTTCTCACAGATGATATCGTACTCGATTGCTATATTCTCAGCCTCTTCATAAGTAAGCTCTGTATTTACAGTAGAAACCTGTCCAGCCATAAAGAGCTTCTTGATGATAACTGAAGGCTGCATCTTCATCTTCTCAGCAAGTTCCTTGATAGAAACCTTCTCAGGAATAGAAATAACTTTGATCTGCTCTTCAGGTTCCTCAACCTTCTTAACTTCAGGCTTAATGAATCTGCCAACTCTCTTGCTTCTTGGCATCATCTCTTCCTGTTCGTAAGCAAGATCCTTCTTATTTCTCTTATCCTTCTCCTGACCGATACGACGTCTCTCTTCGTCTCTGTGGTTTCCTCCGTCCTTTACAGGAGCTGCGTCAGCAAATGAGCCTCTCTGGTTCTTATCGAATTTGTTATTTCTATCGTTTCTGTCATTTCTGTCGTTGCGATCGTTTCTTCCGCCAAACTTGCCGCCAGGCTGTCCACCGCTCATCTGACCATCACGGCCACCGCGCTGACCGAATCCGCCCTGATTATTATCTCTGCGGAATCCGCCATTCTGTCCATTATTTCTATTCTGGAAGCCGTTTCTGTCGCCTCGCTCGTTCCTTCCGGAATTATTTCTGTTATCTCTGTTATTATCTCTGTTGTTATCTCTGTTATCCCTGTTATCTCTAGGTCTCTCATTCTGAACAGGTGCAGCATTTTCTTTCTTAGGAGCTTCGCTGCGAACAGGTGCTGCCTGCTGAACCGGCTGCTCTTTAACAACCTTATTTTCCTGAACTTCAGGTGCTGCTTCCTTTTTAGGAGCCGGCTTTGGGTTAACACTCTTATTTACAGGAGTGTTATAGCTCTCAAGCTGTGAAGGAGCAGTCAATGGCTTAATTGGATGGTATACATTCTGAGACTGTGCAAAAGTGCCTCTTCTGTTGTTACCATTATTCTGGTTATTGCCATAACCACCTCTGTTATCACGGCGCTGATTGTTGTTATTGTTATTCTGAGCACCGCTGTTGTTTCCACCCTGGTTATTGTGATAGCCACCCATTTTTGAGTTGCCGGCATTTGTAACCATGATGATCTTCTTCTTTTTCTTTGGCGCTTCAGCATCTGCTTTAGGCGCCTCAGCCTTAGGAGCTTCTGTTTTTGCAGGTGCCTTTTTCTCTTCTGTCTTGGCCTCATCTGCTTTTTTAGATGAACCCTTGAAGTGTTTTCTAGCCACCTCCGCATCAGCATCCTCTATTGAACTGTTCGAACGTTTTGCCTCTATGCCTTTCTCCTGCAAAACACTTATCAGCTCCTTTGCGTCGCATCCAAGCTCATTTGCAAGTTCGGATATTTTAATCTTTGCCATTCACATTTCCTCCGTACTTTTTTCTGAAAGTAAGTTCTTTATGAGCGTCTTGGCAAATCCCGCATCAGTAATAGCCAAACTCGTTCGAACGTCCTTACCTATTGCATGTCCCAACTCATCCATGTTTCCATAGAAATAAATTGGAACTTTATAATAACTACATTTATCATTAAATTCTTTTTTGGTATTGTCTGAGGCATCATTGCTTACAATAACCATGACAGCTGTCTTTTTCCGGATTGCTTCAAGAACAGCAAATTCACCGCTCTTTAGCTTGCCGGCTCTCTGACACAGCCCCAGCGTACCAAGTAACTTTTCTTTAGAATCCAATCTCGCTTAACTCCTTTTTAAGCTTTTGAAGCTCGTCTTCAGGAACAGGTGATTTAAGAGATCTTTCAAGGCCCTTATTCTTAAATGCTTTTTTCAGACATTCCTCTGATCTGCACAGATAAGCACCTCTGCCATTAGCCTTCCCGGTGAAATCAATCTTTACTTCACCTTCAGGAGACTTGATGACTCTGATCATCTCCTTCTTTTCCTTCATCTCCATGCATCCAACGCACTTTCTCATCGGAATCTTTTTCTGCATATTATTCCTCTACTTCAGAATCGGAAGCTTCTACTTCGCCTTCCTCATACTCGCCTTCTTCGTACTCATCATAATCTTCATCATCAAGATAATCTTCCATACGGAATCCAGGAGCATCCTTGGCCTGTGTCTCACTCTTGATATCGATCTTGTATCCTGTAAGTCTTGCAGCAAGTCTTGCATTCTGACCTTCCTTACCAATTGCAAGTGAGAGCTGGTAATCAGGAACAACTACCTTTGCGCTCTTCTCATCAGGATCAGCGAATACTGCTACGATCTTAGCTGGTGAAAGAGCATTCTGGATAAGATTTCCAGGGTTTTCATCCCAGTTGATGACATCAATCTTTTCACCGTTAAGCTCATCTACGATAAGGTTAACTCTTGCACCGTTTACACCTACGCATGCACCAACAGCATCTACATTAGGGTTGTTAGAATAAACAGCGATCTTTGTACGGCTTCCTGCTTCTCTTGCAATTGACTTGATCTCTACAGTTCCGTCCTGGATTTCAGCAACTTCCTGCTCAAAAAGTCTCTTTACAAGATCAGGGTGAGTTCTTGATACAAGAATTCTTGGTCCCTTTGATCCGTTCTTAACTTCAAGTACGTATACTCTGATACGTGATGTTGGTCTATATACCTCACCCTTAACCTGCTCATTCTCGTTAAGAATTGCATCTGCACGTCCAAGGTTGATGCTTACATTTCTTCCAATGAATCTCTGAACAACACCTGTTACAATGTCATGCTCTTTCTCAAAATACTCATTGTAGATAGCACCGCGCTCTTCCTCACGGATTTTCTGAAGGATAACATTCTTGGCGTTCTGAGTAGCGATACGTCCAAATTCCTTAGAATTAAGAGGAACTGCAACTATATCACCAATCTTTGCCTTTTTTGTTATCTTCTTTGCATCATCAAGGCAGATCTCAAGCTGTAGATCCATAACATCATCTGCAAGCTCGACTACTTCTTTATCGGCATAGCATTTGAAGTCGCAGTTGTTTCTGTCTACCTCTACTCTGATATTTTCAGCCTTGCCAAAATTGTTCTTGCAGGCTGTGATAAGTGAATTCTCAATTGCATCAAACAGAGAATCTTTGCTGATGTTCTTCTCCTTCTCTAAAAGGTCAAGGGCATCCATTAATTCTTTACTCATCGTAATCTCCTTTTTCCGCCTGGATCAAAAATCCAGTGCAAGCTTAATCACTGATATCTCTTTTCTGGAAAAAATCTCATCTTTATCATTTATTGTCACGGTAACACTGTCGCTGTCATAACCTTTAAGTGTACCGGCAAACTCTTTAACACCATCACGTGCTTTAAAAAGTTTAAGCTCAACATCCTGTCCAAGGCTGTTCTCAAAGTGTCTGTCCTTTTTGAGCTGTCTGCCAAGTCCCGGACTTGAAACCTCCAAGGTATAAGCATCCTCAATAAAGTCATCTGCATCAAGAGCATCCGAAAGCGCATGACTTACATCAACGCATTTATTGATGTCTACGCCGCCCTCTCTGTCGATATACGCTCTAAGGTACCATTCACCGGCTTCCTTAACGTACTCTACATCGTAGATGCTGACTTCATTTGCCTTAGCAATAGGTACAAGCATTTCCTCTACTTTTGCTTCGATCTCGTTTTTCTTCATTCATTTTCCTCTTTGCATGCCATGGTACAACCCGATGGTTACCATGCGCATTATTACATAAAGAAAGTGGGCTTTCTTCAAGCCCACTTACAATTACCATGTTGACCATATCACAAAAACGGCATTTCGTCAAGGATATGCACAAAAATTCCCAGGTTGCAAAGCAATCTGGGATTCGGGTTGGGCTGTTATAAACAGTCAATACCTCGTAGCGGAATCGAACCGCTGATTCTGCCGTGAGAGGGCAGCGTCTTAACCGCTTGACCAACGAGGCTTATCAGTTTATTTTGTCGCCGCCGTATCGCGGCGACTTGTTTATAATATCTTATTGCAAATAAAAATGCAAGCACTTTTTTAAAAAAAATTTAAAAATCGTTATATCGATGATTTGTTAACTATTTACTTTAAGGGTTAACTATGTTTCTCATCTGGCCATTTTGCCAGGCTACTACGTTTTTCTTCACCTCTTCAAGGCATCTCTTTCTTGCCTCAGTACTTGCCCACGCCATGTGAGGTGTTACAAATAGTTTTCCACTGTCCTGTATCTTAAGAAGTGGAGAATCTTTTGCCATGGGTTCAGGATTTAATACATCAAGACCTGCTGCAGCAATCTTACCCTCTGTAAGAGCATCATAAAGATCCTGCTCACTTACCACTGCACCTCTTGCTACATTTATAAGGATAGCGTTTTTCTTCATCTTATCAAAAGCATTTTTATCAAAGAGATTTCTGGTTCTGTCTGTAAGCGGACAATGCAATGATATAACATCTGAACGGGATAAGAGTTCATCAAACTCAACTCTCTCATAATCTGTACATGTGCTCTTTCCAGAAGCAGAATAGAAAATAACCTTTGCCCCAAAAGCAGTTGCTATCTCAGCAACCTTTCTGCCGATGTTTCCCATTCCTACTATTCCATAGGTTTTTCCATCAAGTTCATTAAAGGGAATATCAAGGCAGCAAAAATGAGACTGGTTAGCGTATTTTCCACTCTTAACGAACTCATCATAGTGTCTGGAGTTCTCCATCAGATAAAAAAGAAGTGAAAAAGTATGCTGTGCTACTGACATAGTTGAATAACCAACCACGTTAGCTACCTTTACACCATGCCTGTTGCAGGCTTCAATATTGGCATTATCAAATCCTGTAGCAAACTCACAGATAAGTTCAAGATCCGGAGCCGCATCAAGAATCTTGTCTGATATTGCACTTTTATTGATCATAAGCACCTTGGCTCCTGCAAGTCTTTCTGCTGCATTTTCATCAGTTATCTTATCATCATAATATGTACACTCTCCAAGATCATCAAAGAGTGTGTAGTCCATATCTGATCCCACGCTGTCTGTATCTGCTACAACAATTTTCATATCTGCTATTCTCCTACTATAAAAATGCTTTTATTATCCTGTTTCCAAAGACACATAGATACTTTATAAAAGAACCTAAGATCAATAAATCTTAGGTTCACCTAAAAAGTACCCTTGAGCAAGGTCAATTTTCATACTCTTAAAGAAATTAAGTTCTCCCTGAGTCTCAATTCCTTCTGCAAGAATAATAATATCTCTCGCCCTTAGTTCCTCAATTATTTCTTTTACAATATGCTGCTTGTTAAAATCCTTGTCCACACCGGATACAAATTTCCTATCGATCTTAACAAGATCAGGTCTGTAAAAGTCAAGACACTCCTTGTCTATGTTGCTGCCAGTTCCGAAATCATCTATGGCGATCAATGGAGTCGCTCCCTCTATATTAAAAGCAACCTTTTTCATCTCCCAGGCATATTTTTCGAGTTTAGTATACTCAAGCATTTCATATACCAGGCGATTCATCATTTTTTCGCCGCCAAGCGCTGCAACCTGTTTGGTCTGCTCTATCCTCATGCACACTGACGGAAAAGAATTCATGAAAAGCTTACCTTCAAGCCCCGCCTCCATGAAATGTTTTGTTCCGTAATAATTTGTTATTTCTTCTATCTGAAAGAGCCTGTCCATACCTGCTACAGCCTTGATAAACTCAACAGGTGTGAAAGGCTGTGGCCTCATCAGCGCCTCATAGCCATAGATCGAATTATCCGAAATCCTAAAAATTGGTTGATATGCAAATTTTATCTCCTGTGGATTATCCAGCAGATACTCAACCGTAACTTCCTTATTATTCATTAAAAACCTTTTCTAAAAATAAAACCCACTTCACATAAAAACAAAACAATGAAAATATATCAGCTTTCTTTTATTAATTCAAGCACAATTTGATTTGAGTAAACGCTTATTTATTTTCAACTATTTTGCCAAATGCCTCAGCAAACAAACTTATGTAGCAAAGGCTAATAAGACATCCTCCAAGGATATCCGTAAACCAGTGAACACCGCAAACAAGTCGTCCGATCACAGTCAGCGCTATGATCACAAGGCATACAATCTTACATACTTTAACAGCTTTTTCGTTCTTAAGATACTTTGGAAGAACATACATCAAAGTTCCAAATATTGTAACGATAAGCATTGTATGTGAAGATGGGAAAGATGCCTCAACATGCTCAGCTCCTTCTTCAATTATAGGTCTGTAGTTCACAATGACTTTTTCAAAAAAAGCATATGTGACAAGAACAACTGCATAGAGTCCGCCAAGACAGAGAATTTCTCTGTCAACCTTAGCTATGCTCTTTCCCTTGATGAGCTGGATCATTCCAAGGCAGGCAAAAACTGCAACAACTAAAATAGCAAGAACTCCAAAAAGCTCTGTGAGCTTATACCATACCATGTTGATTCCAAAAAACTCATGTATAAAGCCGTTGATATGAGAAAGCCCTATAGAAGTATCCTCCGGACCTATAGCCGCAACATCAACTCTTTTTACCAAAAAGATCAGAACAAGAAATGCCCCAAACATAATCCTGGCAAACATATTGCCCTTCTTTTCCACATTGTCATTTGTTTCCATTATTTTTCTCCTCCTAGTCATTTTCTACTATAATAATTTATTTTTATTACAGTTAAATGACTATTAAATAACACTTTTGTAATCATCCCTTCATCAGGTCAAAAATACTGATCTGATTGGAATCCGGAATATCTCCCAAAAGTCCCATGTCTGACATCTTTTCAAGTACAGTTTGCGGGCACTTGGTCCTTTGCTTAAAATCATCCTTTGAAAGGAAAGGACCATCTTTGGCCGCTTCCACAATCTGGTCAGCAGCTTTCTCACCCATGCCATCGATACTTGTAAGCGCTGGCATGATCTTATCTCCGATAACCTGGAAGTCTCTGGACTTAACCTTAAAGATATCTATGGGAAGGAATTCAATTCCACGCTCATACATTTCCTCTACAAGTCTCATATCACCATACTCAGCCTGCTGTGCATTTGTGAGTTCATCCTTCTTATTGTTGTACTCACGCATGATAGCCCTTAAGTGATTCTCACCCAGGCACATATGCTCGTAGTTAAAGGCCTTTGCTCTGATACTAAACCAGGCAGCATAGAAAGCCTGCGGAACATATACTTTGAAATATGCAATTCTCCAGGCCATCATAACGTAGGCTGCAGCATGAGCCTTAGGGAACATGTATTTTATCTTTTCACAGGACCAGATATACCAGTCAGGAACACCGTGATCTGTCATATCCTTCTTCCAGTCAGCCCAGTTGCTCTCTTTTCCCTTGGCAACCTTTCCTTTACGAACAGCCTCCATGATCTTGAAGGATTCTGACTTATCAAGTCCCTTCTGGATCAGGTAAATCATAATATCATCTCGACAACAGATGCAGGTATCAATGGTCGCCTTACCTTCCTGAATAAGAGTCTGCGCGTTACCAAGCCAAACGTCAGTACCGTGTGACAGACCTGAAATTCTTATAAGGTGGGACAATGATGATGGTCCCGCATCAATAACCATCTGCATGGCAAAGTCTGTACCAAACTCAGGAAGTCCAAGGCATCCAAGCTTTGTTCCACCAATCTGATCAGGAGTGATATTAAGAGCCGTAGTGTTCATGAAAAGGCTCATAACATTTTTATCATCAAGTGGCACAGTCTTGGGATCAAGACCTGTACAATCCTGCAGGAATCTGATCATGGTAGGATCATCGTGTCCGAGAATATCAAGCTTTAACAGGTTGTGGTCAATGGAGTGATAATCATAATGCGTCGTAATGGTTGCTGTTGTCATATCATTGGCCGGATGCTGTACAGGACAGAAAGAGTTAATATCCTCACCCACAGGCAAAACTATGATTCCACCGGGATGCTGACCTGTTCCTCGCCTTATACCGGTACAGCCCTGAACAATTCTGTTGATCTCACATTTTCTCTTGCTGGCTCCGATTCCGTCGTAATATTTTTTTACAAAACCATAAGCTGTCTTATCCGCAAGAGAAGCTATCGTTCCCGCTCTGAAAGTCTGTCCGTAACCAAAAATAACTTCAGTATACTTATGAGCTTTAGACTGATACTCACCAGAGAAGTTAAGGTCAATATCAGGCTCCTTATCACCCTTAAATCCAAGGAATGTCTCGAAAGGAATATCAAATCCATCCTTGTTCATCATGGCTCCGCACTTAGGGCATCTCTTATCAGGCATATCACAGCCCGAATTACCGCCATACTTAAGTACTTCTTCAGAATCAAAGTCACTGTATTTACACTTAGGGCACACATAGTGCGGACTAAGTGAATTAACTTCCGTAATACCTGATG
This sequence comes from Butyrivibrio sp., assembly GCF_015056685.1. GTDB lineage: Bacteria > Bacillota > Clostridia > Lachnospirales > Lachnospiraceae > Butyrivibrio. The sequence continues at coordinate 62,546 of NZ_SVFW01000014.1, forward strand.
TAAATGCGACAAAAGAGGAACCTACAGATCCCCTGGAGCCAACCAGGTATCCATCTTCATTGGACTTCCAAACAAGCTTCTGGGCGATGATATACATAACCGCGAAACCATTCTTTATAATTGAGTTAAGCTCTCTCTCAAGTCGCTCCTGAACTATTTCAGGAAGGTTTTCTCCATAGATTTCATGAGCCTTGTCGTAACAGATCTTAGTAAGGATCTCATCACTGTTTTCAATGACAGGGGGACACTTATCAGGTCGCACAGGCGATATGCTCTCGCACATATCAAGAATCTTCCTGGTATTATCTATAACAATTTCTTTTGCCTTATCGCCACCGAGATAGTCAAATTCCTCCATCATCTCGTCAGTAGTCCTTAGGAAAAGAGGTGCAGGCTCTTCATCATTCATACCCTTTCCGGCCATGATGATCGTTCTGTATATCTCATCCTCAGGATTTAAGAAATGGGCGTCGCAGGTAGCAACAACAGGTTTGTTGAACTGCTCGCCGAGCTTAACTATTTCTTTGTTGATCTCTCTTATATCGTCATCACTGTTGATGTCTTCATATCGCTCTGAATCCACCATGAAATGGTTGTTACCCACAGGCTGGATTTCCAAATAATCATAGAAATCCACAATTCTTGCTATTTCTTCCGGAGGTCTCCCCTCTACTACTGCACCGTAAAGCTCTCCGGCACAGCATGCACTTCCTATGATAAGTCCCTCTCTGTGTTTTAAAAGCTCGCTCTTTGGAATAAGAGGAAATCTTCTAAAGTAGTCAATATGGGACTCGCTGACAAGGGTATAAAGGTTAACTCTTCCCAATGTATTCTTGGCAAGGATAATACAGTGATTAGGACGAAGATGTCTTATCATTTCCTTGGTTGGCTTTCCAAGAACATTTACATCGGTAAGAGTTACTGCCTTTTGTTCCTCAAGCATTGGAAGGAACTTGTTAAAAATAAGCGCAGTACACTCAGCATCATCAACAGCTCTGTGATGGTGCTCAAGCACAACTCCCAAAGTCTTGGCAACGGCATCAAGTGTATGCTTAGCCTGAAGCGGGAAGAAATATCTTGACAACCATAAAGTATCAACAGTTGTATAATCAGCAGGAATGCCAAGTTCAAGGCAGTTCTGATTTATAAAGCTTATATCAAATCCAACGTTATGTCCTACTAAGACTGCATCCTTACAAAACTCCACAAACTTAGGAATGATGACTTCCCTTGTTGGAGCATCCATTACCATTTCATCTGTGATACTTGTAAGTTTCTCAATTCTATAAGGAATTGGCACCTGAGGATTTATGAATTCAGAGAATCTCTCAATTATCTCCCCATTTCTTACCTTTACGGCACCGATCTCAATAATCTTGTTTTTTATAGGAGAAAAACCTGTAGTCTCAATATCGAATACAACAAAGGTTGTATCTCGAAGTGGCTGTCCCTTGTCATTTACAACAATTTCCTTAAGGTCGTCAACAAGATATGCCTCTACTCCCAGGATCAGTTTAAAGAAATCCTGTCTCTCGATAGGTGGCTCACCGGCTTCTTTTCTCCTCTTTTTCTCATCGTTAAAGAGGTCTTCCCAGACATGGTTAGCATCTGTAAGAGCCTGAACAACGCCGTGGTCTGTTATGGCAATACCTGGCATTCCCCATTTATAGGCCTGTTTAACTATATCCTTAACTTCAGAAACGCCATCCATATCACTCATCTTGGTATGGCAATGAAGTTCTACTCTTTTTACTTCTGCCCTGTCTACTCTCTTCGTAGTAAAATCAGGAATCTTTTTTACTCCCACAATAGACTGTAGAGACAGCTCATGATCGAACTTATCAACAGCAGCGATACCTTTGATCTTAAGGAAAGCTCCGGGTTTAATATCCTTTGTGATGTCAGGAACATCCTCTGTCTTTACAAACATCTTTACAGTGATAGAGTCTGTAAAATCAGTTATGTCAAAGATCATGATACTCTTTTCATTTCTGATATCTCTCTGATCATAAGCAGTAACCTTACCGTGAACTGTAACTTCACCAAGCTCTCCTATAAGGTCAGAAAGCTTCATGGTTTCATCATCAAAGTCGCGTCCGAATACAACATCAGGGTTGTCACTTCGCTTGTAGCTGCCGCCAAAGTCTCTCTTTGGAGTCCACTTACCTTTTGAAAATCCAGCCTTTGCCCCTTCTGCTGCACTCTTTTGAGGTTCCTCATTTTTCTGATTTTTTTCTTCAGCAGCCTTTTCTGCCTTCTTCTCAGCAGCCCGCTTTTTCTTTTCTTCAGACTTCTGCTCAAAGTCCTCAAGCTTCTTGGCCATTTTAACTGATTCATCAGTATAATCAGGCTCTTTTGTCTCCTTCTCTGTATCTACAAATTCAGGAGAAATATTCACAGAAAGACCGCATCTCTCATTTACGATCTTGGATAAAACCCTGATAAGATCCGGAGCCTTTTTCTTGCCAACTACACTGTTTTCAAGCTGGATAACCACATTTCCGTCATCTGGGTATTCAAAATTGGCAGCACGAAAAAGACTATACTCCATATGGTCATAGTCTTTTAACTCCATCTCTATGCTCTCTCTGTAGATATCAAAAAGATTCTGTGGTGTATACTGAGCAGACAGGCTGAACTTCTCATAGATTTTGATAGTCAGATCCTGTCCGTTAAATAACTGCTTTTTTATACCAGTTTCAGTCTTGTAAATATCTGTCTTGTCAATAAGGGCATTACTGGATATATATATTCTGATAAAATCCTGTTTCCTTGTGGTTGAGACCTTAACAACCTCAGTTTGTTCCATAATCTCCTGAGTGCGGTCATCAAGCTTAAGACCAGGAAAAACCTCGAAAAACTTCTTCCCCATTAAAACTCCTAAATAAAACTACCTCGCCAGAACACGTTCGAACCAGACTATATATTGCCTATCAGTCATTAGAAGGCCAAGCGTCAAGTTCTTCCTTAAGAACAGCAAGCAGCTGATCTTCAGGTACTTTTTTGATAATCTCGCCTCGCTTGATAAGAAGGCCTTCGCCATCTCCGCCTGCAATTCCTATATCAGCCTCTTTTGCTTCTCCAGGGCCATTTACTGCGCATCCCATAACTGCAACCTTGATGTTAAGAGGATACTTCTGAACCATTGTCTCTACCTGATTAGCAAGACCAATAAGATCAATCCTTGTTCTTCCACAGGTTGGGCAGGATACAACTTCAATCCCTCCCTTTCTGATATCAAGAGTTCTGAGAATCATCTTGGCTGTCTTGATCTCTTCTACAGGGTCACCTGAAAGAGAAACTCTGATTGTATCGCCAATGCCTTCATTTAAGATAATTCCAAGTCCTACAGAAGACTTGATATTGCCTCCATAAACAGTTCCTGCCTCTGTGATTCCTACATGAAGAGGATACTTGCACTGTTTTGCAAGGAGTTCATGTGCCTTTACGCAGAGCATAACGTTAGATGACTTGATGCTGACTACCATGTTGTCGTAGCCAAGGTCTTCGATGATACCCACCTTATCAATAGCGCTTTCAACAAGTCCTTCAGCAGTTACGCCATGGTACTTCTCAACAAGATTCTTCTCAAGAGATCCGCTGTTAACACCTACGCGAATAGGAATATTTCTCTCCTTTGCACAGGAGACAACTGCTGCGATTCTTTCCTTTGATCCGATGTTTCCGGGATTAATTCTGATCTTGTCAGCACCATTTTCCATAGCAGCTATAGCCATCTTGTAGTCAAAATGGATATCTGCAACAAGTGGAATGTGTATCTGCTTCTTTATCTCTCCAAGAGCCTTAGCTGCCTCTATATTAGGAACTGTGCATCTGATAATATCGCAGCCTGCTTCCTCAAGTCTTTTTATCTGAGCAACCGTTCCCTCTACATCTTCAGTCCTTGTATTGGTCATGGACTGAATAAGGATTGGGTTTCCTCCACCGATCACCCTGTCTCCTATATGTACAACCTTTGTATTATCTCTATATGCCATAGATTTTCCTCTCTTTACCTTGTAAACTTTGTTATATCATTGAAAAGTACGAATACCATAAGGCCTAAAAGTGCAACCATACCGATCATGTGCACAAAACCTTCTTTTTCTGGAGGCACAGGTTTTCCAAAGATAACCTCAATAAACTGGAACACAAGTCTTCCACCATCAAGAGCAGGAAGTGGCAAAAGGTTCATAACTCCCAGATTGACGGACAAAAGAACTGTCAATGACATCATAGTAAGGATTACCGCTGATATTCCAAAAGGCTTGACTTCCTCATAGGCATCATCAACAATCTTGACCATTCCAACAGGTCCTGACACATCGTCTGCCGAAAGTCTGCCCTTTATCAAAAGAGCAAGGCTCCTGTATGTGGTCTTGAAATAATAACGTACCTCATACCAGGCATATTTCAAAGCCGCAGCGCCCTTTATCTCTCCATATTCTCCAAGGTAAACGCCCATATAGTATCTGCCGGCTTCTTCACTGTACTTAGGAACAAGAGTAGTCTCATGCCTTTCGCCATCTCTCTCATAGACAATATCCATAGGAGACCCTTCAGCAAACTGAGAGATAAGCGTAACTTCTCCTGCCATATATACCTTTTCGCCATCGACACTTATGATCTTATCTCCAGCCTGAAGTCCGGCCTCAGCTGCAGCAGAATCCTCAGTCAACTGATTTATAACAGGAAAATTCCAGGCAGAAAAGCTTACAAGAACTACTGCAAGCAAATAAGCTATGATAAAGTTTGCAAAAGGTCCGGCAAAAAGAGTTGCTATCCTGCGCCAAACCGGTGCGTTTAAAAAAGAATGCTCATCATAGGTCTCATTTTCTTCTGCAACGGGATCCATCCCATCAAATACACAGGCGCCACCAATAGGTAATAGCTTTATGCTGTAAAGAGTCTCACCCTTTTGCTTTTTCCACAGAGTAGGTCCCATTCCAACAAAAAACTCATTAACTCTTATTCCACCTGCCTTGGCTATTATAAAATGACCAAATTCATGAGATGTAACAAGTACTCCGAAGATTATAAAGAATATAATAATGCTGATTATCATATGTTATATTTTCCTCCAAGAAACTCATAGGTCTCTTTTTCTGCCAAAAGAATCGCATCAACATCAGGATTATCAACCCTTTTATGATGCTCCATTGCCTCTTCGATCATGTCATATATCTCAAGGTATCTTATATCACCCTTTAAGAATCTGCGAACTGCCATTTCATTGGCAGCGTTAAATACTGTTGGCATACTTCCGCCTGCATACGCAGCATCAAAAGCAAGCTTAAGGCCCCTGAATGTTTCTATGTCAGGTTTTTCAAAAGTCAGGCTTCCAAGTTCAAACAGATCAAGTCTCTTTTCAGCCATAGGTCTTCTGTCCGGGTAAAAAAGAGCATACTGAATAGGAAGTTTCATATCAGGCACACCAAGCTGAGCAATAACAGCTCCATCTACGTACTGAACAGCACTGTGAACAATACTCTGTGGATGAACAAGCACCTGTATATTATCAAGACTCACATCAAAGAGCCATCTGGCCTCCATGACTTCAAGTCCCTTATTAACAAGTGAAGAAGAATCAATGGTTACCTTAGGTCCCATATCCCAGTTAGGATGCTTTAAAGCATCTGCAGCAGTCATATTCTCAAGTTCGGCCTTTTTCTTTCCTCTAAAAGGACCGCCACTGGCTGTCAAAAGAATTTTCTCAACCTTGTCCTTGGGTTCTCCGTTAAGGGACTGGAAAATAGCGCTATGCTCACTATCTACAGGAAGGATCTTTACTCCCATCTTTGCAGCGAGCGGCATTATGATATGTCCTGCGCAAACAAGGGTTTCTTTGTTGGCAAGCGCAATATCTTTTCCGCTCTCTATAGCTTTTATTGTAGGTCTTATTCCAATCATTCCTACTACAGCAGTAAGAACTGTGTCAGCTTCAGGTACGGATACAATTTCAAGTAATCCTTCCATACCGCTGTATACTTCTATGTCAATGTCAGAAAGTCTCTGTTTCAGATCTTTTGCAGCGTTTTCATCAAACATGCAAACATATTTTGGTTTAAACTCTCTGACCTGTTTTTCCACCATCTCGACTCTGGTGTTTGCAGCAAGACCAACCACTTCCAGTTCCTTGCTGTTATTTCTTACAACATCCAAAGTCTGTGTTCCAATGGAACCTGTACTTCCAAGTAAAACTATCTTTCTCATTTTTTCTCCTAGCAATGAAGCAATTTACATTTATAAAAATATATACGCCGTATTAGAATATTTCACTAATACAGCGCTTATTATACGAATATTGATTAAAAATGTGAAATCATAACTACTGCCAAAAAATAAATACATGGTATCACAAAGATCACACTGTCAAAACGATCCATTATTCCGCCATGTCCAGGGATCAGATTGCCATAATCTTTAATATCATGATCTCTTTTTATTCCGGAAGCAAGCAAATCGCCAAGCTGAGCAATTATGCTTCCAATAAATGTGATCAGCATAAGCATATAGATCACATTCACATTGTGGACTTCATTTCTGTATAAAAGGTATCCGAAAACAGCTCCTACCGCAACTGATCCCAGTATCCCTCCTATAGCTCCCTCAATGGTCTTCTTGGGAGAAAGAATCGGTGCCATCTTATGTTTGCCAAATGCTCTTCCTGCAAAGTATGCACAGGTGTCGCACACCCAGGCGATAAAAGGAATCCACGCCAGATACTTTCCATATGGGCGAAGTCTCAGCAAATATACAAAAGACATGTTCACCGGAGCGTACACAAAGCAAAAGAAAGCCGCCATAGCCTGCATGGACTTGAACTTTGGAAAGTTCACAACATAGCAGACCATAAGTAAAAAGAAGGCAAACATGATTGAAAAAATGTAGTATTTATGAGTTCCTATCAAAAGCATCTGGATATAATGAACTACGATCGCAATATATCCACAGATCTCCAAAATACTGAATTTGCCATCTTCCTGATGCACTCCGGTTGCCCTTGTAAGCTCAAAATAGCTGATAAGAGAAACCGCAAACAGTACCGCTGCCAAAATGATTCCACCGGGAATGAGCACTCCGGCAAGTACTAATCCAATAACAACACCACTTAAAACCCTTGTTTTCAATTTTTACACCAGCCTATATTGATCAGTTTTTGAGTCCGCCAAACTTACGATTGCGCTTGCCATATGATTCAACAGCAAGTTCAAGCTGTGTCTTATCAAAATCAGGCCAAGCCACAGGAGTATAATAAAACTCTGTGTAAGCACACTGCCAAAGCAGGAAATTGGATATTCTCTGCTCATTGCAGGTTCTAATCATAAGATCAGGATCTGGGAGGAAATTGGTATCAAGGTTTGCTCCTATCATATCCTCTGTAATTTCCTCAGGATCTACTTCGCCATCCTTAACCTTCTGAGCTATCTTCTTAACAGCTCGTCTTATCTCATCCCTGCTGCCATAGTTGATGGCAATAGTAAATGTAAGACCTGTGTTTCCTGCTGTTGCCTCTTCAAGCTCCTGAATGGCTTTCTGTATATCCTCAGAAAGAGCCTTTCGCTCACCGATTACACGACAGCGAACATTATTCTTCATTGATTTTTTAATACTTGTCTTCAGGTAATTGCGCAGGATCGTCATGAGGGCGGAAACCTCCGCCTCAGGGCGACTCCAGTTCTCTGTTGAAAACGCATATACAGTCAGGTATTTTATGCCCATATCTCTGGCAACGACCAGAATATCTTCAACAGCTTTTGCACCCTGCATATGCCCATAATTTCTGGGCATTCCCTTTGCCTTGGCCCATCTTCCGTTTCCATCGAGGATTATAGCCACATGGGCGGGAATCTTCTTTTCTTCTTCCATAACCTTATACCGTCATGATCTCTTTATTCTTTTCTTCAACTGCTCCGTCGATATCCTTGATAAATTTATCAGTGATCTTCTGAAGCTCGTCGTTAAGATCATTGATCTCATCTTCTGATACTTCTGAGCCCTTAAGCTTCTTAAGAGCATCGTTTCCGTCACGTCTTACGTTACGAACAGCAACCTTGGCATCTTCACCTTTTTTCTTGATATCCTTTGCAAGCTGTTTTCTTCTCTCTTCAGTAAGCTCAGGAAATACAAGGCGGATAATAGCGCCATCATTGCTTGGAGTAATTCCAAGATCTGATGTCATAAGTGCCTTCTCGATATCCTTGATAAGAGCCTTGTCCCAAGGTGCGATCTGAATGATTCTTGCCTCAGGAACTGAAATGTTACCTACCTGGTTAATAGGTGTAGGTGTTCCGTAGTAATCAACCTTGATCTTATCAAGAACATGTGGATTAGCTCTTCCTGCACGGATAGATGCAAGATCCTCTTTCAAAAAGTCAAATGACTTCTGCATTTTGTCATTATACTCTTTTAACTTTTCATTCATACCTTAATCTCCTTAAAATGTGATATCAGTCAACAGTAACTGTTGTTCCGTTGAAATTGCCATCAGCAGCCTTAACAATGCTGTTTTCTTCCTGGAGAGCAAAAACTCTCATAGCAACCTTGTTGTCCCTTGCAAGAATTGAAGCAGTCATATCGACAACCTGAAGGTTCTTGGCTATAACCTCATCGATTGTAACTGTGTCATATCTCTTTGCATCAGGGTTCTTGGCAGGATCACTGTCATAAACACCGTCAATTGCCTTGGCAAGAAGGATATAATCCGCTTCAACTTCGATAGCACGCAGTACCACGCCTGTATCAGTTGAGAAATATGGATGTCCGGTTCCTCCAGCAAAAAATACAACCATACCTTTTGCGAAGTACTTGTTTGCTCTGTCTTTTGAGAAGAGCTTTGTAAATGAACCACACTCAAAAGGTGTAAGAATATTTGTCATCATTCCTTCGCTTCTGAATATCTCAGAAACATAGATGCAGTTCATTATTGTAGCAAGCATTCCAATCTGGTCAGCCTTAACTCTGTCAATGCTTTCGCTGCTTCTGCCTCTCCAGAAATTGCCACCACCAATAACGATACCAACTTCTACGCCTTTATCAGCAAGTTCCTTAACCTGAAGTGCTACCTTTCTTACTGTAGCCTCATCAAAACCGGTCTTTTTGTCCCCAGCAAGTGCTTCACCGCTGAGCTTTAATAGTATTCTCATAATTTCTCCATTTTAATATTTGATTATCTGTTTTTAAGTCCCTCAAAGAACTCTGATGGATTAACATCTGCATAAGCCTGTGAGCACATACCTTCGATAACTGCGCCGTTGTTGATCTGTACTGACTGAGACTTGATATTACCCATAACAATTGCTGTTGTATCCAAAACTACAGGACCATGTACATCGATATCGCCCTTTACAGCACCTGCGATAACAGCGCTTGATCCAAAAATGTTTCCAACAATGACTGTGCTCTGGCCAACCTTAACACTGCCCTTACTCTTAACTTCACCTGTGATTCTTGCTGATTCAGCATAAATCTCTGCTGCGTCTGAATCACCTACGATCTCACCTGTAACATTAAGTTTGCCAAGGCACTTGATATTACCTGTAACCTTACCGATAAGATCAAGAGATCCTGTTGTCTGCAAGTCACCTGTTATGACCATACCCTCAGTAATGCTTGCTGTTTCATCTGTTGGTGTCTGCTGTTCAAAGTCCATCATTTCATTCCCCCCATTGTTTGTATTATTTTCAGAAACTGTTGTCTCTGCAATATACTCATTTGCATTTGCTGCCGCTACCATTTCAATAGCACTTAAAGGAGCTTCTTCTTTTACTTCAGCTGCTGTCTGCTCCTCGATCTTTTCTTCAAGAGCTTCCACTTCCTCGCTTACAGAAAGCTCTTCTGTAGTTTCTTCCTGAACAGGTTCTATTACAGCCTCTTCTTCAAGAACAGGCTCTGAGATTTCCTCTTTAACCTCTTCTTTTTCAGCCGCCTCATCAAGTTTGATATCATCGATACGGTCGAGCATACTTCCGATATCTACCTTTTCGCGGTCAGCCCCCTTCTTGGCTGATTCCTCTGCCCCGTTTTCATTATCAAGACCCGCTGTCTCATCAAGCTTATCTTCCGGCATCAGTGTGTTCACTGCCTGAGAAAGATCGCTCTTAAGCTCAGAAAAAAATCCCATCCTGATATCCTCCATTCGCACTTTTCTATTATTATTTTTTGATATGTTGAACCGGTAACGTATCCTCTGTTATCGGTACTATCACTGTGTCATCCATTGCCTGTACAGCTTCTATTATCTCAGGCAAAGCTTCAACCGTATGCTTTTTATCGGCTGCGTCATGCATAAGAACCACGCAGTGCTTAAACTTAGGAATATTGTTCACTATGTTGGCGTAAACAGTGTCCTTAGTGGCTCCGGACTTATCATCACCGGCTGATACATTCCAGTCAAAAAAAGTAACCTTTTGCTCATCAAGGTAAGCTGTCAGTTCACTCATATCAACCTTGCTGACTCCGTTAGAGCTTCCTCCCGGAAACCTGTAAAACTCAGGCCAGACACCTGTCGTCTGATACAAAAAGACTCGAAGCTGTTCAAAATCCTCTTTAAAAGAATCAAGAGAAGCATAGACCTGACTGTATTTGTGACTATAGGAATGCATTCCCAAAGTATGACCATCTTCAACAATGCGCTTATAAAGCTCTGTATATCTGGTGTCAGGCTTTCCACAGACAAAGAATGTAGCCTTGACATTGTACTGATCAAGTATATCAAGTATCTCATCCGTAGAAGAGCTTGGTCCATCATCAAATGTAAGATACACATAGCGCGTCCCCTCAATATCTTCAGGGTTCTGCGCTCCGCTTATATATATATCCGAATAATCCGTCTCAAATTCTTCTGTCAAAGGCTCGCTGTCACTTACAACTTTATCGGAGGTATTAACCTCTTCGCTCCCACCGGCCAAAATAGACATCTCATCGCCAAATCTGTCTCTGTACCACTCAAGGTCTGCTTTATTCTGATCATATGCAGATTTAAGCCTGTCGTATCTGATTGCCAGTATCACACAGATACATGTGGGCACAAGGCATGCAGCAGCGACAGTGATAAGTATCATTCGCCGTAAATTACGTATTCTTTTACTATATACCTTTTTAGGTTTGTCTAAACCCATTACAAATAAAAATCTCTTTCTGTAATTATATATAACCAACGTATAGTATAGCATAGAATCCGAAAGTCAAAAAGATGTTTTTAGGCATTAAATAGGCATAAAAAAAGCCTGATCAAATTGACCAGGCCCTAAGATCAAAGGTTAGAAAGTCTGCTCGGTGTCAAAACCGGCGGATATATATGTAATTATGTAGTTGTCATAGTCAGAGGCATTTAAACCTATCATCTGTGAATTGGTGCTTCCACCGTGGAAAGTATATCCTACATCAGCGATATTTACAGTATCAAAAGCAACTGCTCTGCCGTTCTTTGTGAAAAGAGTTCTGACTCCTACGCCCTGGATATCTTTTTCCGAATAATTGGTTGCACTTACCTCTATGCATTTTTCTTTTGCACTAGTGTCTATATCCACCATGTTATAAGTGCAGTTGTCAGTTTCTGCCACATTGAGGTCATATGAAAAAGTTGCTCCGCCCTTAATGTTCTCATTCAAAAACTGTCCGTAAAGTATAAACTTCTGTCCGTCCTTTACTGCATCTGCCCTGTCATGAACAAGTGAAACAACACTTTTCTTTGAATCTGTAGCAGAAAAATCCGCATTTATCTCCACATCTTTTCCGGTGTTATTGGTTGCGACCAAAACATAATATGTACACCAGTCAAATTTATCCGGAATGATATATTCATCTTCGATCGTAATGCCATTTTCTAAATTTCCGGCAGCATATACAACATTTGAAGGAAATACGCACTTATTAACACCAAACAGGATAAGTAAAGACATTCCCACTGTAGATAAAATAGAAAAAATCTGCTTTTTCATAACCATTTCCTCCATCAAAATTATTTTTTGATAGTATTAATTATCATGTAAAAGCAGATTTTTTTCGAGTACCCAGAGCCATTTTTAATGTTTTTTTAACCTTTATAAATTATCTATAAAGCGCCATTTTATGCGGTCTAGATGTAGTATGTCAATCTTTGTGGACCACAGAATATCCACCCATATTTTCCACAATATAATTGCCCTTTTCTTCAAAAAGTGATACCTCAGAGCTTGCTACCACAAACACTGTATTTGCGTACTCCTGTGCATAAAAATCCTCAGGAATATCAGCAAAAACGAAGTTTCCAAAACTCTTTGCGGTCCTGAACATTGCTTCATCATCGTAATATTCAACAGTTTCATTAAACAAGACCGGATCATAATCCGTATAATAAAGGGCTACGATAAATGGTGCCGAAAGGCCTTCATAGGTAGAATAGATCTGTCTGTCATCACCTGCAATCTCATAGGCCCTTGCTATGGCATCTCCATAAGTTGGCATGAAAATACTGATCACATTGCTGTTAAAGCCGGTAAAATAGTCTTTCACAAAAGAGATATCTGCAAGCAGGATCACAGACAAAAGAGCTATGGCAAGCTTCTTACTGTTTGAAAGAATAAAGTCATAACCTCTTACAAAGGCATAAATAAGCGGAATAAACAAAGTCACCATTCTGCTTATGTCAGTTTCTACAGCTATGGACAATATCACATTGGCAATGAGAAATGCCGCAAAAGCAGCATTTTTGCAAAGATATTCTGTATCTTCCTGCGCTTTTCTTTTAAGGCCTTTTACAAAATCCCTAAACACAACAAAAAGTCCAATAAAAGTAACGGGGAAAGTAAACTCAAATAAAGTTGCATACCCCGGATAAAAATGACAGAGCATGTCTTCATCATTGCCCACCGTCAAAACAAGTCCAAGGACCTTCAGGTTATTAAGAAGTTTTCCAGGAAGCGAAGAATCAAGTGTAAGGAAAACCTCTCCGCTTCTAGTAGCTGTAAGTTTATTTATGCAAAAATGATCAGTTACTATTTCCGTAAGCCCCAGATAGTTCACAGCATAGAACAAAAACAGGGGCATGAAGATGATCATGAACACCAATCCGGAAATTAAAAGCTCTTTTACGTTAAGAGTCCCTTTTAAGAGTGCATAGATACAGGCAATCACGATAAACATAGGAATTATCATTGTTCCCGCACCATATCCGTACATTCCAACCGCTAAAAGAGCAGCACTAAGTGCAAAGCTTTTGGCAGTTCTTTTTCTCAAAGCCACAAGGAAAGTATAGAGCCCAATTATCTGAAGAAATGGCATTATATTGCTGTCAAGGCTCCATCTGCTGAGGATCACATGCCAGGGACACACTGCCAAAAAGGCTGTTCCCACAATTGAAAGTGTATTCTTTTTCCCGGCAAATGCAGGGGCTGAAAAGATCTCTTTTAACACAAAAAAGAAAACAAATACTGTCGCAATCCCTAAAATTGCCGGAAGGAGCCTAAGCTTCACAATTCCGGTTCCAAAGAGCTTAACAGATATCATATTAAGATAGATCATAAGCTCACTGTTTCCGCCGCTTCCAAATGCAAGAGGGTGAACGGGATATGCATAGCCATTTCTGTCCACGCCGTATTTTGCAAGTGCAAAGGCCTCATATCCTATGGATGCCTCATCCTGCTGAAGTCCGTTTGGGACACTGCCCAGCAAAAAGAGCCTTAGAAATGTGGCAATACCTATCGTGACAGCCAAAAGAATATGCGTTGTCTTATCGGACAGATCACTCGCTTCGTATTTGTTTGTGCTTTTCTTTTTAGAAATAACAACAGCTGCTGCGCAGGTAAGTACGCATGCAGCTGTCATTATATAATTGTAATAGTCAATTATTCTCATTTTTATCTCGCATTCATAGCAGCGTTCCAATCAGCTATTCCCATGATCTGAGCTGCTCTTTGTATATAAGTTCCGGCATTTGGCCCATTCATCTGCTGATAGAACTCAAAAGCAAGCTTTCTTGTTCCATCCTGCTTAGAAAGTCCAACAGACAATCCCTGTGATACCTCTAAAGGATAATCTGTCTGCCTGTTAAATGCAATAAGTTTAATGTACTGATTTGTCGCAACTCTCTGATAAGCATAGACAATCGCTGCTGCCTGAGCCTCTTCGCCCTGAGTTGAAGAGTATCCGACCTCTGTCAAAAGAATTGGTCTCACTGCGCCTTTTGTATTTCTCATTGCAGGCTGACACATATAATCAGTGAGCTGCTCTATATTCTCCATGGACAGATATGGTGTGTTGATATCGTGCCTTATCATGGCCTGTGCCGTTTCATTTTTTGGACTCCAGAAAGTAGTCCAGGTCATGGGATAATTGTAGGGATGCTCGGCAAGTCCCCAGTCAATATTGCCCTGTGCTGTTATGCAGGCGTTTATTGCTTCAAGAGTTGCTCTGGCTGAATAGTAGGAGCCTGTATTGTGGACCTGGGTCCAGTTCTGATCAAGACTTATGCAGACATATGCATTGGCATTTCTGCTCTTTATGGCATTGTAGCAAACTCTTAGTTCATCAGCATATAGCTGCGCATAAGCCATCAGATCATTTACAGAAGAATAATTCCACACATTTTTGGCATTTACTTCATTCCCGATAACCCAGTTATCAACCTGTCCAAAGCCATTCTGACCATTGTATCTGTAGGCAAGATATGAAACAACCGCCTCAAGATACTCAAGTCCCTTGTCCTCTGAAGTGTTCATCATATAGTAGAGCGCTTTTCCGCCTCTTGATGAAGGGGAGATCATAAATTCCTCACCTGCTGCCCTTGGATTTAGCAAAACAATCGTAACCCCCATCCCCTGCTGCGTGCAGGTTCTGATACAATGATCGTACTGACTTAGATATGATGAATCAAAATTGTAGGTTTTACCGTTGTAATCATAGACAACCTGGCCATTTCCACCAATAACATCTTCCAGGTTGATGTTATAAGCAGCCTGCTGAACTCCAAGCTGGGAATTCTCTGTATTTCCATTGCCAATCTTGGCTCCGTCAAGAATAAGGCCTTTTTTGCCATTATTTTTTCTGGCGGGAGATGCTGACGCCAGAGCTTCAGGATTTGTAATATACTTGGCCCCTGCCACAGCAACATATTGTCCGCCCTGCAGTACAGCAACCTGGAACTTGTCATAAAGCCTGCAATCTGCTGTTTTGTTGTTTAGAGGAACCTGAAAAGCTACCGATCCGCCCATAGCTGCCGAAGCAATTGGTGTTCCTGCTACTGTGCCCTGATATGGTTTTTCTGAGAAAAGATAGAACTTGCCATCATCAGAATCCGGCAGATCTGATGCCGACACACTGATATTGACATTGCTACCATTTATGGTAGCTGAGCCGATAGATACAGCTCCTACTCCCTGTGCATTAACAGGAAAACCGGTAAAAGAAAAGACGCCCAGCGCGATAACCGCACCAAAAAGCGTCTGAAGAAATGATGATAAGAATTTCTTTGCCATAATTAACCCCACATTAGTTTATGATTTTTCGTCAAACACATTTATATCATAAGTGAAAGCTAGCTTTATGGCAAATGATTTCTTTTCTTTTTGTATTGTATTAATTCCTGTCTCCTAAGAAATACTGCTCAATAGGTTTTCTAAAGATTGCTGCAAGTGGCCATATGATCCATGATGATCCCCAACTGAAAGTAAAGAAACTCCAAATTATATATATACAAAGAACCGATTTCCAGTAGTCTTTAACCATGGCTCTGATGAAATTCTTCACTTTTTTCTCAGTGGAATCTTCCGGCTTTTCAGGTACCTTGTAAGAATTATAGTTTTTGCTACTGTCCGTATTCTCAACTACCTCACCTGAAACTCTTTCTATATGAACGCTTTTGTCTGAGCTGTAGGAAGATGCTTTTGAATATGTATAAGAGTTTCCCTCTGAAGACTTGCTTGATTCTTCAGCAACCTTCTGCAGAATATCCTGGGAAAAAACCTTATCATTCAGTGAAAGGAGCTTTTTGTAGGCCATATTTCTGCCACTTGAAAATACTATAAGGAACACGCCTACAGCTACAAGAGTAAACAACATAGAAGGTCCAACTCCATCTGAAATGATCGGTATATCTATTGCAGTATTAAGAGCTATAACCGGTATCACACTCACAATACATAGCATGATTCCAACTGCCAGTATCATTCCACTTGCGGTCTGGCTTTCCTCTTTTTCAGTTTTCAGATAATCAATAGTCTCATCGTCGATATAACAAGGCTGTTTTCTTAAAAAGCTCCAGCTTTTGGTCATATAACTTGAAAAAACTATGAAGCCAACGCCTATTGCCGCGCAAAGGAACATGAATGCTACTCCTATTCCGGTAAAAAATTCCAAACCGGTAGCTGATGCTACTGAATCTAATAGAATCGGTCCTGCAGGCGACAAAATGCAGAGCAATATGCCAAGTGAAAGCATAAATCTTCTGGATACAGCAGCATCAACATAATCATCTGCTTCCTGCCTTGAAACATATCTCCTGTCAGATGAAACAATATTGTCAAGGACCTTGTTAAGGCCAAGTCCCTCAGCAAGTTCATCAAGATTTCCAAATTCTGAAATGACAATGCCGATAGCCTCGTTCTCTTTTTTGCCCTCACTTATGAGCTCGTTGTACTTATCTTCCATCATTGAATAAAGCTCGTCTTTAGCCCTCATGACCTCAAGAGTCTTTGGAAGATGCTCAAACATACTTTCAAGATATTTCTTTATTGTGTCCATACTTTTCTCCCCATATATCAATCTGTTTTCTTAACAAATAGTTCTACAACTTCTTTTGTGAGATTCCATTCCTCACATTTTTCCTTGTAATACTTTTTACCGTTTTCTGTAATCCTGTAATAAGTACGCTTCTTACCATTCTCAGCGTTCTGGACATAGGATTCAATGTAACCGTTTTTCTCCATTCTGGTAAAAGCAGAGTACAACGTAGTCTCTTTGATTATGTATTTATCATTTGAAAGAGCCCTTATTCGTTTTGATACCTCATATCCGTAGGAAGGTTCATCCAGCAGAGTAAAAAGAATAATCGTGTCATTGTACCCTCTGATGACATCACTACTGATCTCTACCATTTCATCAACCTCTCCCTCCTTACTTCCCATTTGATGCATTCTTGAATGAATAATTCAAGATATCTTACGATAGTCGTACTACGATAGGTATACTATGTCAGTCGTAGTATATCTGTCGTAGTAAATATACAACGTCTGTCGTAGTATGTCAACAGCCTTTATCTCATTTGTCATACTTTCTTGTAAATGGACGCAGCCGAGCTGAAAGTGTAGGTATAGCTCTGTTCACTCTGATATTTTTCAATGTGATAAATTGGACATAAAACACCCACAAAAGACTTGTTTCATACTT
>NZ_SVFW01000015.1 GCF_015056685.1 Butyrivibrio sp.
AAATATCTGCGATTTTCAAGGTTCATCTGAGCCTATTTTTTTGACTCAGTTTTTTCATAGATCATTTGACACTATCATAAATATACATAATAATATATAAGTAAGTTAAATAATTATCAACCTTTTTTGGTGAATTTTTAGTAAACTTGAGTTAAATCAAGTTTTTTGCACCTCAGAAGTATTATAATCGCAATCGTCGATTAAAAATATATCTGATACATACAAGGAGGATAAATAATGTACGGATTTGGTGATATGATACAAAAGCTTAAAGCTAACCCAAAAACAATCGTTTTCCCTGAAGGATCTGATCCAAGAATTCTTGAGGCAGCTTCAAGATTACTTGCTGGTAACTTCCTTAAGCCTATTCTTTTAGGAAACCCAGATGAGATCAATAAATCAGCTGAGGATGCCGGCTACAACATCAGAGGCGCTCAGATTATTGATCCTGAGAATTTCGATAAATTTGATGAGATGGTAGATATGTTCTGCGAACTTAGAAAGAGCAAGGGAATGACACCTGAAAAAGCTATTCCTATCCTTAAGCAGACAAACTACTTCGGTACAATGCTCGTAAAGATGGGTCTTGGTGACTGTCTTCTCGGCGGTGCTACATATTCAACAGCTGATACAGTTCGTCCAGCACTTCAGATCATTAAGACAAAGCCAGAGAACACAATCGTTTCTTCATGCTTTATCCTTGTTCGTCCTTCAGCAACAGGCGAAAATGAAGTTATCGCAATGGCTGACTGTGGAATCAATATCAATCCTAACGAGGATGAGCTCGTAGAGATCTGTGGCGAGACAGTTAGCTGTGCACAGAGATTCGGTGTTGATCCTAAGGTTGCATTTCTTTCATTCTCAACAAAGGGATCTGCAAAAGACGACACTGTAACAAAGATGCAGAACGCTACTAAGAAGGCTCAGGAGAGATATCCTGAAATCCCTATCGATGGTGAGCTTCAGTTTGACGCTGCTGTATCTCCACGTGTTGCAAAGCAGAAGGCTCCTGGTTCAAAGGTTGCCGGACATGCAAACACATTCATCTTCCCAGATATCAATGCTGGTAACCTTGGTTATAAGATTGCTCAGCGTATGGGTAACTTTGAAGCATATGGCCCTATCCTTTTAGGTCTTAATGCACCTATCAACGATCTTTCTCGTGGATGCAATGCTCTTGAAGTATACTCAATGTCAATCATCACAGCTTCATTAGCTTGATATATGTATTATTGATGTTATATAACAACAGCCCATCGCAATTATTGCGGTGGGCTGTTTGCTTTCTTTAAGGTCTTTGGTCTTAAGATTTGCCATGGCGCCTTTCATGATCCTTATAGTATTTCATCTTATCGTCATACATGGCTTCATCGGCCTGTTTTACTGCTTTATTGATCTCACTGGAATTCTTACTCCATACTGCTCCTATTGCAGCATTTATCTTCTTATTCCTTAGTTTTTCAATCATCTCATTGAATTTTGCTTTTTCAATTTCCGGTATAATTGAGATAAATTCGTCTCCGCCTATCCTATAACAGAATTTTTTCTTAAAGATGCTTCCAAAAACATTTGCAACCTGTTTTATCAGTTCATCGCCTGCTTCATGTCCTTTTTCGTCGTTTATCTCTTTTAAACCATTTATATCCACATAACAAACTCCAACATTTACAGACAAGCCGCTGAGAAGTACCAGTGTCTGATTAAGAGAGTATCTGTTCCCAAGCCCCGTTAGAGGATCATGGCTTCCAAGGTACATCATTTCATTAGTCAATGCCCTATTTCGTAACTCGTATGAAATAAACACTGCCGCAGATTCGATTACATCGGTGACATTTAAGGGAACGTCATTGGCAAAATTATCAGCGATGAGGTATCCTAAAATGTTTTTCTTGTCCTTTACAGCAGCTATTATGAATCTATGGACATGTCCTGCTAAGAACTTATCATAGAACTCCTCATTACGCTCTTTTAGCTTATGGGTATCGTTTACCACCGTAATATCTTTATTCTTGAGCAGTCCTTGCCAAAGAGAAACAAAATCATTACTTTCAAAGTCTTTTTTTGTAGGGAGCTTTGCTGGCGCTGAGCCACTAACCCATTCATGTATAGCTTTTATCTCTTTATCCTGAGTCTCAACTATAAATACTCTGTCAGCCTCGATCGCAGTACCAAGGATTCTTAAGACTTTCTTTATACCTTTTCCAAATTCAGCAGAAGAGAGCTCTTTTGCGCATTCTATTACCAGATTATTACTGTTTCTCTTAAGAATTTTATCGTCTTCATCTCTTTTAGCTGCAGTAACATCGTGGATGATGAAGGCACAGAATCCCTTTTGATAAACAGGTACTGCCCAGAATTCGAACCATTTATCATAATCACTGTTATACGTTCTAATAATTGAAGACTGACGCAAAATCGCAGCCTGATAGCTGTATTTGATCCAGTCTTCATCCCTGTTCGTCACCGTTTCAAAATATGTACTTCCTATCAGTTCTGCTGATGGTTTTTTAACCAACTGTGCATATTTTTCATTTGCAAACAGGAAAAGCATATCCTTAACTGTTCCAAAAGGATCTGTTAAAACCTTGAAAATGCAGCATGCATCCGGCAAATCCTTGAGCATATATAGAATATCATTTGAGGTGAAATTAGTTGTAGAATAATACTCGATTTTCCCATGACTCTCTAATTCTGACATTGTGCATCCCCCATTTAATGTTAGAAATAATACTTTATAACGTTGATTATACAATATATGCTTAAATTATGCACTATATAATTGCTCATAAAAAGGAAGTATCAAAATGATACTTCCAATTCTTTTCTTATCTCCATGATGCTTTTTCCAGTTCTTCTTGCAATTCCTGCGATATCATCATATTCAAGTTTTTTTCGCTTTACGTCATACCCAGTTGCCTCTTTTACTCGTACCTTGCCATATGGCGTCTCAAGCATATCTATTTTCCTGGATAAAACATATCTGTTGCAAATGTTCTCTCGCACACCAATTGTGGTGGTGTTCTTGAATAATTCCTTTAATATATTCTCTCTATCATCAAGTCTGCACATGCAAGTTAATATGACTCCCGGCCTGTTCTTTTTCATACCAACCGGTATTGTATAAACCTCCACTGCACCTACCTCGAAGAGCCTTTCAGTTGCAAAACCAATCTCTTCAGAAGTCATATCATCGATGTTACATGACAGCTCTACTATTCTATCATTCTCATATTCATCGCTGCTTTCGCCATATATAGCCCTTACAAAATTCCCCTGAGGAAAATCCTTTTTCCCCATACCATAGCCTATTTTTTTAACATTCATAACAGGCTGAGAGGCGAAATCAAAGGCAAAATATCTAGCCAAAGCTGCACCTGTAGGAGTACACAGCTCTGATCTTATACTATCGCTCTCATAGCTTGGAATTCCTTCCAGTAAAAGAGCTGTAGCAGGCGCTGGAACCGGTAATATACCGTGTGCACATTTCACTGTGCCTCCACCAACATTTATTGGTGACACAACGATTCTGTCTGGATCAAGCTCATGCATCAAATAGCAAACCGCAGTAATATCAGCTATAGCATCCAAATTGCCAACTTCATGGAAATGTATCTCCGAAACAGGTACTCCATGAACTTTGCTTTCCGCCTGCGCTAGAAGCTCATAAACTTCCCTGACATCACTCTTTATCTCTTTTGAGACATTTAAACTCTCAATGATATCCTCTATGTCATAGAGTTTATTGTGATGATGGTGCCCTTCATGCTCATGGATGTGCTCATCATCATGGCTATGAGTAAACTCATGAGAATGTGCATGGTCATGTTCATATTCATGTGCATGATGATGCTCTTCTTCAGAATCAGGTTCTTCCTGGCCCTTCACAAGAACTCTCATATGCTTACCGACTACGCCGCATTTCGTAGAGTCTTCAAGCACAAATTCTACATTAGGTATTCCTATCTCATTCAGCTCTTTTTCTTTCTTTTTTACATCGTCAAAAAGTGAGATCAGCGCTGCTGTAAGCATGTCGCCCGCTATACCCATCTTGCACTCAATAAATAATGTGTTCAAAACTACCTCCCTGCATTGTGTAAGTCAATAGTTCGGATAATATTCACATTGTATATTATATAAATGTTATATATCTTCTATAACTATATTTTTTAATGTGACGCCTTTTCCTTCGATTATATGTGCTTTTCTTCCTCCGCACGCAGTGCAAAGATATCTGTTCTCACTAGTAGGATAGTACTCACTTCCACACTCTTCACAAAGAGCTTTCACAGGAACTTCCTCGCATACAAGCTCTGCGCCCTCAAGTATTGTTCCCTTTGCTGCTTCCGGGTAATACTTATACATATAGTAAGGCATTACACCACTTGTTTTTCCAATTTGAACTACGATACTTTTTACACTTTTAGCATTGTTTTCTTTTGCTACATCTATAGCCAGAGCTACCATTCGTGAAATATAGCTCATTTCATGCATGATTTATATCCTCTTTATTTTCATTTAATTACAATTTAATTGATTATATAACAAATTGCTAGATAATTATATATAAAGGAGGAAATTATGGCTCATAATGTTGTTCAAACATGCATGGGATGTGGTCGAACATTTGTCGCTAGAAATAGTGGCACTCCTTTTTGTTGCCGTGCTTGCAAGATCCGCTACTCTTACCACTATTCTTTCAGGTGCAGAGACTGCAGAAACGCATCCTGTACTGTTCGAAACGAGTACCTGCAAGGCTGCGCTCCTGATTGTCCTAACCTTAAATGGGATCCTTAATTATTTCCTGATAGATGATTTATGAATTGCTGTGCGCATCTTCCAGAAACACCGCCGTGATTTAGCTCCCATCTGTCAGCTTCAAGCAAAAGCTCGCTTTCATCCATCTTTATTCCATTTCTCTTGGCAAGTTCTTTCACTATATTGTAATATTCCTGTCTCGAAGGCTTATAATATCCTATATTCACACCAAATCTGTTAGCAAGGGACAGTTTTTCTTCCATTGTGTCAGATCTATGTATATCACCGTCCTGCTCAACATCTCTTCTATCTTTCCATGTTTCTTTTATCAGATGTCTTCGATTGGAAGTAGCATAGATAAGAATATTATCCGGCTTAGTTTCAACGCCGCCTTCTATGACTGCCTTCAAGAACTTGTAATCAGATTCATCCTCTTCAAAAGAAAGGTCATCCATATAGATAATAAACTTATAATTTCTGTTTTTTATCTGAGAGATAAGCTGTGATAAAAGCCTGAACTGATATTTATATATCTCTATCATTCTAAGGCCATCACCATAATACTCATTAACAATTGCCTTAATGCTTGTTGATTTTCCTGTGCCACTATCACCAAATAAGAGCACGTTGTTAGCTTTTTTACCTTCTACAAATGCTTTGGTGTTATCAACAAGCTTCTTTTTCTGGATTTCATAGCCTACAAGATCGCTTAAAACGACCTTATCCATATTATTTATAGGATTAAATTCTATTTTCCCGTTTGTAAGCTCTCTTATCCTGAATGCCTTATTTAGTCCAAATTCACCAACACCGATCTTTTTGTAAAAATCAGTAACTATATCAAAAAAGTCCTGGTCAGAATCTGCATTCTCAAGCCTCGAGGATAGATTCCTTACCTTCTCGCTTACATTAGAATTGTACATAAGCTCAGGCTTCTCAATAGCCTTATAATTCGTTATACAGCTAAAACAGTCAATTCCGAGCTTCTCTTCCATTTCCTTGAAATCATACTCAAACAACTGCTTAAAGGCATGAAAATCCGCGGTCGCAAAATGATTAACACTGCCTTTCTTACTTCCAACCTTCTCACAAGTAAGGCTAAATGGATTCTCATCCATTATAAGTAAATAAGTAAGATAGTTATGCCATAGATTATCATCAAAAGCATTAGCTGTACCAAGTTCAAGTAATCTTTTCACCTGCTTGTAAATTCTTGCTATCAGATCCTCTTTGTCATATTCCGGCTTATGCAAATCTTTTGAAACCTTTGCAAGCTGCATCAATATTGATTCTTCAGGCATATCCCCATAGATCAGTAATTTTGCTACAATTTTCTCCATAATCCCCCAATGTTATATAACATATATTTATTATATCAATTATCCAACAGTTGCTTTTCTAATTCTTCAAAGTTTATATCTGTTCTCTGCTCAAAGTTATTAAAGCTGTTTTTCTTTGGAGAGATTGGCTTAGCCTTGTTGTTATAATACTCGTTCTTAATGCAGTCCTTCATAAATGCAATCGGAACATCAACGGTAGTATTATAGGACTGCATGTAATCATAAGCCTGTTTTATCTTATCGATATCATAATCTGCACATTCTGCAATTTCTTTGATCTCTTTTACTTTGAAATAATCATGCATAAGATCAATAAGATCATCTAAAATATCATCTTTATTTATCTGCTTCTCTTTTTTGATGCTATTTCCAACATCTTTTTTATCAACAAAGAACCTGATCCCAACAGTTTTTCTGCCACTTTTAATAGGTTCGTAGTCAACTATCAGGCTGGTTTTCTTATTTAATTCGTCTTTTGCCTTTGATAATACGTTCCTATTGAATATTTTATACTCTTTATACTTCGTCTGGCCTGTTTTCTCGACTAATTCATCGATTTTTTCATAATCAGGAAAGTCTTTTTCAAGCTCAGCCTTGATCTTATTATCGCCTCCGGAAGTAATTATACCAAGCTCAAGCTTTAGCTCTGTCAGATTATAATCAAAAACCTGCTCTCCATCTATTTTTTCAATAGCTTTTTTGTAGTCAAATGCAGATTTTAACATCTCATATAAGCGCAAAGAATACACACTCTTAAGACTAAGAGTATCTGATAAGCTAAGTACCGTATAATCCTTTTGAAGATTGACTATTTTATCCGTTAGTGAGTTATTATAACGAAGTGTTAGAGTACCATTTTTAAAAGATGCGTCTGTAACTACCTGATGTGCTTCTATCTTACCATTGGCCTTATCTTTCATAAGAAGGTTCCAATCAAAAATTGTAGCACCCTTAACCTGTCTATCACATAACGCTTCAATGTGTTCATACAAAGATCCGGAAGTAGACTTAAACATTTTCCTTAAATCTGTACCATATATAGTAGCAACAACGTTGTTTGTTTCATCTATTTTAATATGCTGCATTCCTATGGCGAACAGTTTCTGGCTTAATGCAGTTCCTTTACCCATAGCGTTGATCAATTCATTAGACTTTTTATAACTCTGTCTAGTTATGAGTTGGTCTCGTTTTTCTTCTTTCATAAATCCCCCAGTTCTTTTATATACAGGTTCCCTTTTCATGCACCTTAGATAAGAAATTATCTTCCTATTTTGTACACCTTTAGAATAAGAAGATATAATAACATTCCCTTTTTGTAAACCTTTTATTTTATTATATTCCTTTTTTGGTCACCTTCAAGTATTAATTGCCTATATTTTGGGGTTTTTATCAGCTAAAAGCACAAAGTTTTGTTAACCTTTACAGTCAATTCTAGTGATTCCCTTTTTGTGCACCTTTCCCATTATCTATTCCCTTTCACTTCACTTTTGACTTTTATGGTTTGACTATATTGGTTAATTTTAGTCCCTTTTTGTTCACTTTTAATACCCATTTTAGTACTTAATAATTTCAAAACTGATTTCTAACATTAAAATCCATTCCCTTTTTAGTCACCTTTCATTTATATTTTGAAATTTATGGCCTGATCTAAGCTCATTTTTATTATATTAAGCATTCATTACTCCAAAACATATTTCGCTTTAGTTATCTATTCGTACCTATTTATGTGATTTTTATCATTCCCTTTTTGTACACTTATACGTTCCCTTTTTGGTCACCTTTACTTTTGTGACTATTTGCAACGCCCTATTTATGCGCGTTCTGGCATCTACAGATTTAGGATCTATTAAATATTATATATTCCCTTTTTAGTCACCTATCTTCCCAAATATTGCACTTTACATCCCTAAACAGGTAACTTGGGGCATATTTTCATAGTTCCCTTTTTAGACACCTTATCTTCCCATTCATTCAACTTTATAATCCCTTTTTATCTACTTTAAATTCCTATTTTAGTCACTCATAATAAAACAAATCGCCTATTTGTGCGGTTTTCATAGTCTATTAATTAATAAAAGAATTGTAGTTTTATATTTTTAAATAAACAACTTTTTAAGGTGTCCCTGATAAATACATAAATTTCAAATTAGTAAGATCTAAATATTCTTTATATATAGAACATATAAATACAAAGTATAAAAACAAAATATAAATTCAACATATAAACACTATAGATATTTGAATTCTATTTATATGTTTTATATTTTTTTATGCCGGGATTGTAAATGAAAATAAATAGAAATTGAAAGAGAAACATAGATTCAGACAAAAATTAGAATGCAATTTTGTATTAGATGACTTTGTTTGGATATTTGTAAGATTGTTGATAACATTTTATCTGTTCTATTAATAATTATAGATAGTTTTAATTATTAAAAATTACAATTGATATACATAATTAATATAAGTATTAATTATATAAAATATCATGGGAAACATATGACTTTTATTCAAGGAACAAATAATGTCAGCTGATATCATAAACTCGGCTATGCTATTTAACATTAAATTATTATCTACATATTTACTAACATTTTGACTGAGATTTATTTTTTGACGGTATAAATATTGACTTCTTTAGTCTATAAATTTTGCAAGTTTGACGATCTATTATAGAGAGAACATATGATATTAAAAGCAGATTTAATAATGTATTATATTATCCTAATTTGCAGTATATTTCATTTGCTATATTATTCATTTTTTTTGAGTGGTAATTCAAATTATGCAAGCAATCTTGCAACATCTGATTATGTTTTGCTCTTAATATTGGCATATCACATTGAAATGCCGATATTTACTGGCTTCCAATAATAGAATTGTAACAAAAGTGTTCCTGCATCTTATTGATTGCAAATTTATAATTTATTTATATTCAATTTATTCTATTTTTATAAAGCCAAATCATAGAATATACTTCTAAAAGCAACTTAAAACTTGATAGAAACAAAAATGATTAAAAACGCTGCGATTCTTGATTAAAAATAATCATTTTTTTACTTTTTATCAGGTTTATCTTCTGGGGAGCCATCTGCTTTTACATTATCATCTCACTATGGAGATCTTCATACTTTTGATAAATACCCAGGCCATTTATCCATGATTAATTTACAAATTTATGGCTTGTTAGAGTTTTTAAATGTTGCTTATATAATTCAAATCATTTATACATATATATCATATTTTATATTTATTATATATTATATACATATTATAAATACAAAATATTTAACATATATTATATTAAAAATACATTAAGTATTAAACATAAATTACATATATAAGCAATCACTTCAATATATATTATAACAGATATACATTCTATATTCAACATAAATAATATATTATACATACGAAAAATATATATAATTTAATATAAATAATATATTCATTATGTATTTAATATATTATTTATTAAAAGCATATATGAAATAAAACAAATAATAATTATAAAAAATATACATAATATTGCAAACATATAACGAAATTAACATGTATAACATATATAAGAAACATAATATATTTATATAATATTAAGGATATAGCAAATATGATATACATATAAAATATACATTATATTGCAAAGATATAATGTATATGTATAATATAATATATATTACAATTATATGATATATAACAAAACTGATTAGTTAAATAAGTTATATAACATATAGCATTTTGGGTAGACCAATTTGGATAGAGAGAAAGTATATGCTGGATCCAGAAATACTAGGCCTAGCATATAGGTAAATATAAAAAGATATATATGTTATATATTACTGAGAATAGGATGCTTTAGTTTGAGTATATTGCTGTTAAATAGTGACTTTAAGCACATTGATGTGAAGAATAAATACATAGAGAGTAATTTGCGTTTTTAATAAATAATCAGCAAAAAATACATAAATGCAAAATATACACACATATATATAACATATATAAAAATCAGATATTACTTTGATTATTTAGAACAATATATAGAAGAAATATATATGATATATATAATAATCTAAGAGATAATTATAAATAAGTATAAAATATAACAAATATAAGATATATAACATGAATAGAACTAGTATTTGAAAAAACATTTTCAAAAATGAAATATAACATATATAACATATATTATTATAATAACATTTATATAATGATAATATATGCTGTGCTGCATAAATAAAATATATAGCGTATATAATATATATAACACATAGATAAACAACGACTAAACATAAAAGACATATAACATATATACATATAATAATAGATATACAATATATGAATAATATGTAACAAATATAAAATATAAGATATGGTAAGTATATTAGTCATATTAAATATTGAAAATAGATAATTTAAAAGTTATAATAGCAAAGGAATATAAAAGAGATAAAAGTTATATAACAGATATATGTTATAGGAGGGTATATGCGAATTATTGCATTTAGTAACCAAAAGGGTGGAGTTGCAAAAACTACTTCCAGTTACGCAATGGCAGTAGGCCTTGCAAAGAGAGGATATCAGGTTTTAGTTGTAGATGCTGATCCTCAGGAAAATCTTTCAATGACAGCAGGAATCGATCTTAATGAAGTAGATCCTGATCCAGAGGACATTGAAGCATTAACTCCGGAGCAGAGAAGCTACTTTGAAGAGAATGTACCTGCAAAATTGTTTGAGGTAATGGCTGGCGATAAGGATATAAATAAAGCAATTATTCCTATTGCTGAGAATTTAGATCTCATAGTTGGTGGTATTGATCTTGCGTCTGCAGATATGACATTTTCTATGTTGGGACGTGAAAAGCTTATAAAAGAAGCATTTAAAAAGATCAAAAAAGAGTATGATTTCTGCATATTTGACTGTAGCCCTGCTTTAGGCGTTGTTTTAATGAATATACTTACAGTTGCAGATGAAGTAATTATTCCATTGGAGCCTGGTGCATTTTCATTACAGGGACTTTCAAGATTATACAAATTTATTGGCCAGATCCACGATTTTACCAATGATAAGCTTAAGGTGGATGGAATATTAGTAACTAAGGTTAGAAACACTGCAAACGCCAAAATATGGATAAATGATATAGAAGAGAAAGCTGATCTTCTTGGAACAACAGTTTATAAGTCAAAAATAAGGCTTAATGTCTCAGTTGAAGAGGCACAGACCATGAAAATGGATCTGTTTGAATATGCGGGCGGTTCAAGCGCAGCAAGAGATTATGATGACTTTATTGATGAATTCTTAGGGGAGGATTAATTATGGCAAGCAAGGCTGATATGCTTAAAAAAAGCGTCAGGAAGACAGGAACAGGTCTTTTTGCAGGAATGCAATCAATTAAGGAAGAAGAAGTAAAAGAGGAAAAAACGAAGGCTGTTGAAAAGGCAGAGAAGCCTATTGAAGAGCCTATTATAGAAGTTAAGGAAGAAAAAAAGATAGAGCAGGTTGTTAATCAGCCTGTTCAGAAGCCTGCACAAGCAGTTAATCAAACTCAGGCACCAGTAAATGAGTATGTGGCACCACAGGTTCAGCCAGTA
The DNA here is from genome assembly GCF_015056685.1 of Butyrivibrio sp. Taxonomy (GTDB): domain Bacteria; phylum Bacillota; class Clostridia; order Lachnospirales; family Lachnospiraceae; genus Butyrivibrio. Next base: position 11,684 of record NZ_SVFW01000015.1, read on the forward strand.
TATCAGCAGCCGATTCCACAGCCTGTACAGCCGGTAGTTCAGCAGGTTGTACCTATGCAGCCAGAGCCACAGATACAGCAGGTTCAGCCTCAATCAGTATATATACAGCAGCCCGTTCAGACAGCTCAGCCTGTACAGCCAGTACAAGATGCTGAGCAGCCTGTTCGAAAGGCAGCAAAGGCTGAAAAGAATAGCAGATATGAAAAAGATAAGTTTCTTTTGCTTGATATACGAGGATTAAGGGATTATGTAGAGCACATGGCAAAGGCAGCCAACATGTCAGCTACGAAATACATCAGAAATCTTATAGAAATAGATATGCAACAGAATATGGATATTTATGAAGCTCATAAGGCATTGGAAGAAAGATTAAAAGAAAGAAGATAAAAAATAAAGGTGATTACGAAATCGTAATCACCTTTATATATTTATCAATTATTTCTTCTTGCCGTTTACAGCATCCTTAAGAGCCTTACCAGCTTTGAATTTAGGAACTGTAGCTGCAGGAATCTTGATAGCTGCTCCAGTCTGAGGATTCTTACCTGTTCTAGCTGCTCTCTTAGCAGTCTCGAATGTACCAAATCCAACAAGCTGTACTTTGCCTTTTTTCTTAAGCTCCTTAGAAACAGCTTCTGTGAAAGCCTTTACAGCCTTCTCTGAATCCTTCTTAGAAAGACCAGTTTCCTTTGCGATAGCATCAACAAGTTCTGTCTTATTCATGGTTTAATACCTCCCTCAAATTGAGTATTTTCACTACTAGAAAAAATTTTACACCCATTTTATGCACTTCACAAGTATTTAAAGTCGAAAAATTGCCAAAAATAATAATAATTTTTAGTGCATTATTCTGAAAAAGCGCATATTTATGGCATATTTCAGCAAGAGGGGCTTGACATTGTAGAAAATATGGGCTACTAAACCACAAAAGTATTAAAGAACCGACATAGTAGTTTTATAAAGCTTTCTGAAATAGTATGTTGAGATAGCAAGTGAAGCAATCTCAGCAATAGGAAAGGCAAACCATACTAAGTTTAAGTTTCCAGTTTTTGAAAGAAGCCATGCTACAGGAATAAGAACTACAAGCTGTCTTCCTACGGATACCACAAGTGAATAGAAGCTCTTTGAAAAAGACTGGAAAATCGAACCCATGGCGATACAAATACCAGCAATAGGGAATGAAAGGCTGATTATCCTAAGGGCTGGTATGCCGATCTTTATCATCTCATCTGAAGCATTGAATAGTGACAATAATAAAGCCGGGATGGACTGAAAAGCTATTGTGCCTACGATCATTATAGATACTGCAAGGGTAAGAGCGAATTTTAAAGCCTCTGATATTCGCTGCTTGTTCTTGGCTCCATAGTTATAAGCTAATACAGGAATAAGACCATTATTGAGACCAAATACAGGCATAAAGAAGAAGCTCTGAAGCTTGAAGTAAACACCAAATACAGCTGTAGCTGTGGATGAGAAAGCACCAAGGATCAGATTCATCAGGTAGGTCATAACAGATCCGATAGACATCATAAGTATGGATGGAACACCTACGAAGTAAATGTCTTTTATTGTAGTTACATCAATGGTAAGAATCTTCTTAAGTGAGAAATTGATCTCTTTGTTAAAGTGCAAATTGCAATACAGACCGATGCAGGAACCTACACACTGACCGAAGATAGTAGCATAAGCTGCGCCGGCAATTCCAAGCTGTGGAAAAGGTCCGATACCAAAAATAAGAAGTGGGTCGAAAATAATGTTGATCAAAGCTCCTGAAGCCTGTGAAAGCATACTGTAAAAGGTTTTACCAGTTGACTGAAGCAGTCGCTCAAAAGTTATCTGGAAAAAGAGAGCAACAGAACAGCATGCGATTATCCTAAGGTAAATAGTGCCATATTCTGCGATGACGGGAGTGTCAGTTTGTGAACTGATAAATGCGTCAGCAAAAAAGACACCAATGATAAGAAAGAGTAAATAGTTAAAAAAAGTTAGTAAAATACCGGTATTAGCAGCCGAATCAGACCTGCTGAAGTTTTTTTCACCAAGAGATCTGGAAAGAAGAGCGTTAATACCAACGCCTGTGCCTGAACCAAGAGCAATCATCAAGTTTTGCATAGGAAATGCAAGAGTAACAGCGGTGAGGGCATCCTGACCGGCGTTTGGAGTAGTTCCAACTATCTGAGATACAAAAATGCTGTCCACAACATTATAAAGAGCCTGAACAAGCATTGAGATCATCATAGGTAAAGACATTGATACAATTAGCTTTTTTACGGGCATTACACCCATCTTGTTTTCTTTTGTCATAAAATCATCCTTTTTTAAAATAATTAAGCCGTAAAAGTATAACATATATGATTTTATATGTATATGAGCGAAAATATTCAAAAGCATGAAATAAGTGCGTAATCCATCTTTAGGAATTATTGGTTTAATGATAAAATGAAGCGGGGAAAATGTATTTCATAAAGGGGTTTCTGGTATGGTGAAAGTATTTCTTGTGGAAGACGAATTTGTTGTTAGGGAGGGTATAAAAAACAATATTGACTGGCTTGCAAATGGATTTGATTTTTGTGGAGAGGCTTCTGATGGGGAACTTGCCTATTCAATGATACAGAAAACGCAGCCGGATATTCTTATTACCGACATTAAAATGCCATTTATGGACGGTCTGACTCTAAGCCGCATGGTCAAGGCGGAATTTCCATGGATCGAGATAATCCTGCTTACAGGATATGAAGATTTTCAATACGCAAAAGAGGCTATCAGGATAGGCGTTTCAAGCTATCTTTCGAAGCCTATAAGTGGCAGTGACCTTCTAAGAGAAGTGAGCTCTGTTTCTGAAAAGGTTGAAGAAAGGCGTGCGGAGAGGGAAGCTACTAAACGCTACGAAGAGGAAATGAAAGAGAGGAATGAGCTTGATAAACAGGTCTTTTTTGGAAAGCTTGTCAGCTCAAACTGTGGCGCATCTGAACTTATCGAAATGGCAAAAAAGCTCTCTATTGATATAACAGCTCTAAAATATAATGTTCTCCTCATGAAAGTGTGGTCAAAAAAGCATGAGATAGGGGAGTTTTCGAACAGCATCTTAAAAATTGAAGAAGGAATAAGAACCATCGCAACTAGAAACGGAGCAATCTGTTTTAATCTTGACCTTGAAGGACTTGCTTTGCTATTTAAAGGCGATGATGACAGCACAATTAATACAAATATAGAGTCTACGATCAAGGAACTGCTTGGGCTTTTCGAGAAATACAATAACATACGATATTTTGGTGGAATCGGTCAATCAGTCAACAGAATAACAGAAATTAGTACATGTTTTTCATGGGCCAGCAGAGCTTTTGCTCATATGTACTTAACTTCTGACAATGGTTTTATGGTTGGATCAGAAGAGGGGCTCAAAGTAGAAAAAGAAGACATTATTTTGTCCGAGATCGATCCAAAACATATTGATAGAAGGCTTGTAAAAGAATTTTTGAGACGAGGAGAAGCATCTGAGACAGAGTTCTTTTTGGAAGAATTCTTTAATGGAATGGGAAAAAATGCTATCAGATCTACAATGCTTAGACAATATATATCCATGGACCTTTATTTCTGCGTTACAGATTATATTTTAAATGAATTGGGCCTAAGCAGAGATGAGCTTGATAAGCAGATCTCAGCTCCGAATGCAGAAGTTCTAGGGGATGAGAAAAAGACCTTTGATTACATGAAGGAAATCATGAATAAAGCGCTTCTCATCAAGCAAAGTAACGCAATTGGAAGATATCGCGACATTATGAATGAAGCAGTGGCATATATTGAGAAGCACTACGCAGAGGAGGAACTGTCGCTTAACTCTCTTGCTGCACATGTGAATTTTTCGCCAAACCACTTAAGCGCAGTATTTAAGCAAGAGACAGGACAGCCCTTCATCAAATATCTTACAGATTACAGGATGGAGCATGCAAAAGAGCTACTTTGCAGCACGTCAAAGAGAAGTAATGAGATAGGTCAGATGGTTGGTTACAAGGATCCTCATTATTTTTCATATTTATTTAAGAAGACACAGGGAGTTACTCCTACTCAGTACAGAAATGGTACCCGTGAGGAGGAGTAAAGATGTTCAATGGTCATAGGAAAAAACAGCGATCAAAGCTGGCTTCTCAGATCAGATTATCATACATTATACTTCTTTTGCCTAATCTGATATTTATGGTGTATGCGCTTTACAATCTCTTTTTTGTAAGCGAAAGATATAATACAATGCTGAACTCAGTGGTTGCGGCAAGCGAATTCAGCTTGGATTTTAAAGAAGATTTTGATTATGAGACCTATCTTTTGATTGTTGGGAATGTTGCACCTGAAGACTCGCAGATACCGGTGCTGCTTAGCGATGCACGAGCTGTTGTTGGTGGACTTAAAGGTTATACAAATACTGATGATAATCAAAAGAGATTATTAAGTGCGGAAAAGTACTTAAACAACCTTGAAGTCTACATAGAGAGAATAAAGAGCAATCTCAATTATGAGGATAAGTACGAGGCAAATATGCTCATATGGGAGAATGACGTTCAGATAGTAACAGCTCTTTTGCAAGAGACTATTAATGAGTACATTTATTATGAAAATAAGCAGATACAGGTCGCACAGGCTGAGAATAAGGAAGTATTTTTGGATATTATAAAGATCTCAATGGTAATAACAGTTGCTATTGTATTAGTTATCCTTTTAGTATCCTTTGTAGGCCCTTTGTGGATAACACGACCTATCGAAGAACAGGTAAAACAGGAACAAAAACAACTGCGAAAGGCTGAATTTGAACTATTGCAGGCCCAGATAAATCCGCACTTTCTTTATAATACACTGGATACAATAGTGTGGTCAGCAGAGGCCGGTAACCAGAAACAGGTTGTTAATATGGTTAAGAGTCTGTCTGACTTTTTCAGGGCTTCCCTAAACAGGGGAAAAGAGATTGTTTCTGTAAAAGAGGAGCTTCAGCATGTAAGAAGCTATCTGGAGATACAGCAGATAAGGTATCAGGACATATTGAGCTATGAGATAAACGTTGAAGAAACAATTTTTGATTATAGTATTCCCAAGATCACTGTTCAGCCTGTTGTGGAAAATGCACTTTATCATGGAATCAAGAATAAAAGAGGCGGTGGGCGCATTACTGTGACAGGAAAAGAATATAATACTTACTTTGAAATCTGCGTTGAGGACAATGGAAAGGGAATGACTCCTGAGAGGTTAAATGATGTTAAGCTTGCTCTCGAGGCTGAAAAACTTGAAGAAAGTGCCGTTTACGGTCTTTATAACGTAAATCAGAGAATAAAGCTGAATTTCGGTGAAGAATACGGACTTGATCTTGAAAGTACTTATGAGGAAGGAACGAAAGTAGTGATACGACTTCCGAAAAAATTAACCGAAATCGTAGAAAAATGAAACAAAATGAAATTTTGATAAAAAAACTAACCTAATTTCAATTTTATTGAATTTAAAATTTCCTCCTGAAAATTACAATGTGTTTAAGAGGTGGGGACAACCCAAAACACATAATATTTTAGGAGGAAATTGTTATGATGAGGAAAGTATTGTCAATCGTTATGGCATCAGCCATGACACTTGGTCTTGTTGCATGTGGAAGCACAGCGCCAGCAAGCACAACTACAGAAGCTCCGGCTTCTTCAGGCGGCCTTATTAAGGTAGGTATTATCAATAACGACCCTAACGAGTCCGGTTATCGTACAGCTAACGATGCTGATCTTAAAGCAAAATTCACAAAAGAAAACGGATATGATGCATCTTTTGCTTACAGCTTGAAGAATGATGAGCAGATTCAGTACGCTCAGACATTTATCCAGGATGAAGTTGATTATCTTCTTCTTTCAGCTGCTGATACAGCAGGTTGGGATTCAGTTCTTAAGGATGCACAGGCTGCAGGAATCAAAGTAATTCTTTTTGACCGTACTATCGATGCAGATCCAAGCCTCTATGAAGCTTCAATCGTATCAGACATGGCAAAAGAGGGACAGACAGCTGTTGACTGGCTCGCTGGACAGAACCTTCCTGAGTACAATGTAATCCACATTCAGGGTGTTATGGGTTCAGCTGCTCAGCAGGGACGTAGTGGTGCTCTTGATACTAAGGTTGCTGCAGAAGCAAACTGGAACATCGTTAAACAGCAGACAGCTGAGTGGAATGCAGAGAAGGCACAGCAGATCGTACAGTCAGTTATCGATTCAAACACACCATTTAACGTAATCTACGCTGAGAACGATGACATGGCTAAGGGTGCTGTTGCAGCTCTTGATGCAGCTGGTATCTCACATGGTGTTGGAAAAGACGTTGTAGTTATGGGCTTTGACTGCAATAAGTGGGCACTTGAAGAGCTTCTTAACCAGAACTGGAACTATGATGGACAGTGCAATCCTTTCCAGGCTAGCTACATTGATGACATCATCAAGACATTAGAGAGTGGCGGAACACTTTCACAGAAGACAATCATCATGGATGAGAAGGGCTTCGATGCAACAACAATCACACAGCAGGATGTTGACACATACGGAATTTAATTAAGTAAAAAAGAAAGGACGCGGTGCGGCAGGAGTCCGTAAGGACAACCGCACCGCGTTTTTTAAAAGAAATAGAGGTAATGCCTGTGGAAGAGAAACAAGTGCTAACGATGCGAGGCATCAATAAATCATTTCCTGGAGTTAAAGCTCTTCAGAATGTGGATTTTACCCTGAACAAAGGTGAAATACATGCTTTGATGGGAGAGAATGGCGCAGGAAAATCAACACTGATCAAGGTTTTGACTGGTGTGTATTCCAAAGATGCAGGAACAATCTGTCTTGCCGGGAAAGGAGTGGTTCAGATTCATTCACCTCAGGACGCCCAAAGGCTTGGAATCAGTACAGTTTATCAGGAGATAACTCTTTGTCCTAATCTTACTGTAGCTGAGAATATGTTTATTGGCAGAGGAGAAGGACGATTAGTAGACTGGAAGAGCATAAATGCAGACGCTGAGAAACTTTTAAAGAAACTTGATATTCCTGCAAAGGCAACGCAGCAGCTTGCAAATTGCTCAATAGCAGTTCAGCAGATGGTTGCCATAGCCAGGGCTGTTGATATGGACTGTAAGGTTCTGATACTTGATGAACCGACTTCTTCCCTTGATGAGCAGGAAGTAGAAAAGCTTTTTGGTCTTATGAGAGATCTTAAAGAAATGGGAGTTGGAATAATATTCGTAACTCACTTCCTGGACCAGGTTTATGAAGTCTGCGACAAGATCACAGTTCTTAGGGATGGTCAGCTTGTTGGGGAATATGAGATAAAAGACCTTCCAAGAGTTCAGCTTGTAGCAAAAATGCTCGGCAAAGAGATGGATGACCTATCAGATATCAAAGGCGAGAATGCAGCATATGCAGGAAAAGATGCGGATGAAAAAGTCTTTGAAGCATCAAAACTTCAGAGTGATGCCGGGATTCAGCCTTTTGATTTTTACATTAAAAAAGGCGAAGTGAATGGATTTACAGGTCTTTTGGGTTCCGGACGAAGCGAATGTGTGCGCTCGATCTTTGGAGCAGACAGAGTTATTGGAGGCCATGTAAAAGTACATGGCAAGGACGTTAAGATAAATAAGCCATTGGATGCCATGAAAAATGGCATAGCATATCTGCCTGAGGACAGAAAAGTTGATGGGATCATAGGAGACCTTTCCGTAAGGGATAACATCATACTTGCACTTCAGGTTTTGACAGGCTTCTTTAAGCCTTTCAGCAAGGCAAAAGCCAACGCTTTTGCGGAGGAGTACATTAAAAAACTGAATATTAAGACTGCATCGGCTGATACACCGATAAAATCTCTTTCCGGTGGAAATCAGCAGAAGGTAATCCTGGCAAGGTGGCTTTTAATGCATCCTGAATATCTTATTCTTGATGAGCCTACCAGAGGAATCGATGTAGGAACGAAAGTAGATATACAAAAGCTCGTGTTAGAGCTCGCTTCAGAAGGAATGAGCGTTACGTTTATCTCTTCTGAAACCGATGAAATGCTAAGAACGTGCTCAAGGCTGATAGTTATGCGTGACAGAAAAGTTGTAGGAGAGCTTTCGGGCGAAGATCTTACACAGAACAAGATCATGAGCACTATTGCAGGGGGAGAATAAGGTATGAATAAGCAAATATTAAAAAAGATAACGAGCAATCAGCTCTTTATTCCGCTTATGGCACTTATACTTCTGGCAGTAATAAATCTGATCAATGATCCGGGATTTTTCAAAGTAACTGTTGGAACAAATAATGCCGGAAATCCGGTTTTGTCAGGTTATCTGATAACAATTCTTGATTACGGTTCAGAGCTTGCAATCTTAGCCATAGGCATGACTCTTGTTACAGCAGCATCAGGAGGACAGGATATCTCTGTAGGTGCAACAATAGCTATTGCAGGATCTGCTATGTTAAGGGTTCTGTGTGGCGGTAATTCAAGACCTGAAACCATTCAGGCTCCGATCATTGTGGCATTTCTTGTAGCCTGCATAGTTGGTATGCTATGCGGAGCCTTCAATGGAATGCTGGTTGCAATCTTTAAGATACAGCCCATGATAGCGACACTGATTCTTTTTACAGCAGGTCGTTCAATTGCTGCCTGGATCAACAACAATGAGCTGCCCATAGTTCCAGATCCGAAATTTGCCTACTTTGGAGGCTTTATACCGGGAATTCCAATTCCGACCACAGTGTTCATAGTAATAGCCTGCATTATTGTGATCGCGATTGTCCTTAAATTGACAAATCTTGGATTATATACACAGGCTGTCGGAATCAATGAGAATTCATCAAGGCTAAATGGTATAAATCCAACATTCATAAAGTTCTTAACTTTTGTTATATTGGGACTTTGTGTTGCAGTAGCAGCACTTATCAAGGTAAGCAGATTATCCACGATCAATTACTCAGTTATAGCAAAAGATATAGAGATGGACGCTATTTTAGCTGTAGCTCTTGGAGGAAATACTCTTTCAGGAGGAAAGTTCAACATGTGGGCTTCAATACTGGGAGCATATGTCATTCAGTTTTTGACAACTACTCTTTATAAATTCAATGTGCAGTCTGATGCCCTTGCGGCATATAAAGCTGTTGTGGTTATCCTGCTCGTTATATTCTCAGCACCTACAGTAAGGGACTATATGGCAAAGCTTGCAAAACAGCTTCCAATGAATAGAAAGGAGGCTGCATAAATGAAAAAGATAAAAGAAAACACAAGTATATTCAACAAAATGAGCGATACTAACCTGCTTCTTACAATTACAATTGTTATCTTTTTCCTTATGTATATAGGAGCAGTGCTTTTTCAGGGCGGTGGATTTACAAAGCCACAGATGTTTTTTAACATTTTAAATGCAAATGCGGCACTTATAATTACTGCCTGCGGAATGAGCATAGTTATGATAAGCGGCGGAATTGACATTTCTGTCGGAGGTGTTGTGGCACTCGTGTCAATGTGTTGTGCGGTGTACCTTGACTACCATGATGGAAGCATCTTAGGCTCTATTCTCATAGCTTTGGGAATAGGACTTGCCTATGGACTGGTTCAGGGCTTTTTGGTTGCTTATCTTGATATTCAACCATTTATTGTATCTCTTGCCGGAATGTTTTTTGCCAGAGGTATGACAACAATAGTAAATACAGCGCCATTTAACGTAGAAGATCCTGAGTTTAATGCACTTAAACTGACAAGGATAAATGTTCCGGGACTTGGATCGGTGAACAAAAAGGGAATATATGTACCTGCATATGTAGAAATTGGTGTGATAGTAGCACTGCTTCTTGTGGTATTATTATTCTTAGTACTTCGCTATACCAGGCTTGGAAGGAACTTATATGCAGTTGGCGGCAATAAGCAGAGCGCTTTGATGCTTGGAATCAATGTTAAAAGAACTAAGTTCTTGTCACATCTTATCTGCAGCCTGCTTGCAGGAATTGGAGGATATGTTTATTTCCTTCACGTAGGTTCAGGTGCTGCCAGCCACGCAATGGGAATGGAAATGAACGCCATTGCTTCATCGATCATCGGTGGAACAATGCTCACAGGTGGTGTTGGTAACATCATCGGAACTTTGTTTGGTGTTCTATCACTCAGCACGATTCAGAACATAGTAGCATCTGCCGGCCTTGACCAGGCATGGTGGACAGGAATCACCATTGCAGCTATGCTCTGTATATTCCTGCTCATCCAAAGTATAGTAATGTCTCAAAAAAAGAAAGCTCTTAAAATATAAGGACATTGAGATATGAGAAAAAACGCCATGTTAGCGCTAGTACTGCTCCTGCTTTCGGTTTTCACAGCCGGATGCGGGAGCAGTGCTATTAATAATCAAAATGCAGATGTTGAAAATGAGGTTACAAAAGACCTTATAACAGTAGGCTTTTCACAGCTCGGAGCAGAATCTGACTGGAGAAGTACCAATACAGAGTCCATGCTTGAGGCTTTTTCCCAGGAAAATGGCTATAACCTGATATATAAGAATGGCCAGCAGAAACAGTCTAATCAGATAACTGCCATAAGAATGTTTATCCAGCAGGAAGTCAACTATATAGTTCTTGCGCCTGCAATGGAGACTGGCTGGGACTCAGTACTTGGAGAGGCAAAAGAAGCGGGAATTCCCGTGATAATTGTGGACAGGCGAGTAGATGTTGCAGATAAGAACCTCTATTCATGCTGGGTTGGCTCTGATTTTGAGCTTGAGGGGAAAAAGGTTGCTGCCTGGTTAAAGGCTTTTACTGAAAAACGAGGCATATCAGCCGATGATATCCACATTGTAAATATACAGGGTACTATCGGATCAACAGCTCAGATTGGCAGATCAAGGGGCCTTGCCAATGCTGCAAGAGCAAATGGCTGGGATATACTTGATGAAGTGAGCGGTGATTTTACAGAGACCAAGGGCAGAGAAGTTATGGCTTCGTTCCTTCGTAAATATGACAATGTAAATGTTGTATACTGTGAAAATGATAATGAGGCCATAGGAGCTATTGAGGCCATTGAAAATGCAGGCAAAAAGGTTGGAGCAGACATCACAAACGGTGAGATAATGGTTGTTTCTTTTGACGGTGTAAACCAGGAAGCCATAAACTACGCAAAAGAAGGAAAGATTGCTTGTATTGCGGAGTGTAATCCTCACCATGGGCCAAGGGTCAGTTCCCTTATAAAAACGCTTAATTCAGGGGGGATTCCGGACAAATTTAACTATGTATCGGAGAAACTATATAGCTCTTTTGACGATATAAGTGAAATTGTGGTGGATGGAAGCACATATACGATTGATGAACTCGAATAAAAGTGGTATTTTTATTTATATTTAATTTGTATAGGTTATAGTTTACTGTCATAATAATATTACTAACGTTAATTCGGTTTAGGAGACTATTATGAGGAAAAAGATACTTATAGCTGATGACACTAATTTGATGAGAGAAATGCTTAAGGCTGCCCTTGATCCTGAAAAATATCAGATAGTAGGTGAAGCGCTCACCGGAGAACAGGCAGTTGAGTATTACAAGGAGAAACAGCCGGATCTTTTGATCCTGGATATCAATATGCCTAAGATGAATGGTATTGACGCTCTTACTGAGGTCATGAAGATTGATCCTAAGGCCAATGTTATCATGTGTTCAGATCAAAAGTATGAGAACATGATAGTCCTAGCCCTAAAGAAGGGTGCAAAAGATTTTGTGGTAAAGCCATTTACATCGACTGACGTCGTTGTGGCTGTTAGAAAGGTTTTTGGGGAAGAAGATGCTTAAACAAATTTCAATCTACGCCGAGAATAAGAAAGGATGCTTGCAGAATATTACTGGAATTCTTTGCCAGAATGGAATTAATATACTTGGTTCTGTTACAAACGATTCTGCTGAATATGGAATAATCAGAATGGTTGTTTCAGATCCGGAAAAATGCATCGAGGTGCTTCAGGGAGCAGGTTACCTTTGCAAGACAACACCTGTTTTAGCAGTGGAGTGTCAGGATGAAGTTGGAGCCTTAGATAAGATCTTAAAGACTCTTTTTTCAAGTAATATCAATGTAAATTATACATATCTATCATTTAACCGCGAGTCTGCAAGACCAATCATGGTTATCAGTACAGATGACATTAAGGCAGTTGAGAACATTCTTGTAAATAGAGGTTACAATTGTATTTAAGGAGTAGATATGTACGATTTTGTCACATCCAAAGATGGCATCAGTGAGAACTCTTTTAAGTATAAAGATATGCTGAAAAGAAATCCTGATGTTCCTTCGGGGATAGTCCCAATGTCAATTGCAGACATGGAATTTAGGACTGCTCCGGAGATCACAGAGGAGATAAAGAGATATCTGGACCACAATTATCTTGGTTATACAGACATTTCTGATAGCTATCTTAACTCAATAGTAAATTGGATGGGGAAAAGACATAATTATGAAATAAAAAAAGAATGGATTGCGCCATCAGATGGAGTTGTTACAGCTATTGGAGATTTGATCCTTAGCACAACCGCCCCAGGTGATGGCGTTGTTGTTTTTTCACCTGTTTATAACCCGTTCAAAAGAGCTGTAAAGATGAAAGGCCGTAATCTCATTGAGGTTTCGCTTATCCTTGATGGATCAGGATACAAAATTGATTATGAGTTATTTGAAAAAGAGGCAAAAAAACCGGATACAAAGCTTTTAATATTCTGCAATCCGCATAATCCTGTAGGCAGAGTCTGGACTAAAGATGAGCTATTAAAAGTATATGATATATGCGTGAGAAATGATGTCTTTATCATTGATGATGAGATCCATCATGATCTTATAATGCCGGGATCTGAGCATACAGTGATGGCTCGCGTCAGTGAGGAAGCCGGAATGCATATGGCAGTATGCACGGCTCCAAGTAAGAGCTTTAACCTCGCAGGGCTTCAGACGTCTTATGTGATCATTGAAAATCCTGATATTTACAAAAAATTCAAGGCATCAAGGCTTGATGGCTTTAGATCCGTGACCAATGTGCTCGGAATGGTAGCTTTAGAGGCTGCTTATACTTACGGTGAACGATGGCTTGATGAGTGCATTCAGGTTATTTACGATAATTACAGGTACATTTCTGAATTTATTGAAAAAAACATTCCGGAAATCAAAATTTTCCCTTTAGAGGGCACTTATCTCTTGTGGTGCGACTGTAGGTCACTTGGTCTAAATAAAACCGAATTAGAGGCATTTATGACCGAAAAAGCATATATATTTGCGGACGAGGGTTACATTTTTGGAGATGAGGGCATTGGATTTGAGAGAATTAACATCGCATGTCCAAACCAGGTGATAAAAGAGACCATGGAAAGGTTATATAACGCATATAAGATATATATTAAGAAGTAAAGGAGAAATACGTAAGATATGATTACCAAAAAGAACAAAAAGGTAGTAGCAATAATAGCACTGGCACTTATTCTCGCGATGGTCATAGGAACAGTTGCCAGTGCACTTATCTGAAGATCATAGACGTTCTAGGATTTCAAGGACATCAGAAAAGTATTCTTTTCTGATGTTTTCTTTTGCATTAAAGATCTCATGCTTTGATTCATCAAAATTTATAAATTTGGCAGATGGAACGAGTTTTTCAAATTGCCTGTAGCCCTCAGGATCTATAAGATGGTCATTCCCGGCAGTAAATACAGTGATGGGAATGTGGAGGTTACCTGCGTTTTTCATGATAACCTTGTTAGTCTTAAGGCTTGCCAGTGCCCATCCTATCGAGGCGCCATAGGTTTGGTAATGCTCGTCTTTTAACCTTCTTTCAAACATATAGTCGTAACGCGGCTTTGACATGGCGCTACTGGTTTCAAAAACAGGCTTTCTATCGAATCTCTTTTGCCCCGGAGCAAGAGCTTTTTTCTTACCAAAAAGAAAAGCGTAGATACCCAGAAGCTTTATCAGAATAGGCGAAGTATTGTTCTTCATCTTCAGCATTGGAGAGCTTAAGATGGCTGAGTCGAAGTACTGGGGATACTTTTCAAGAAAAAGTGTGCCCACAGCTCCACCCATTGAGTGTGCAAGAATAGTTTTTTTCATGGAAGAAGCGTTTGGAACTACAATTTTTTCTACAAAAACGTGCAGATCTTCAACGTATGTATTGTAATTATCTATGTAGACAATATCAGGAGCCTTGAGCTTGCCGCCTGAATATCCGTGTCCGCGCTGCTCCATGAAAAAGACAGCATAACCTGCCTCGTATAAATACCAGGCATATTCATGAAACTTTGCCCAGAATTCACAGAAACCGTGAACTATAACGATAGCTCTTTTGGCAGAGTCCGGTATTGCGTAGTAGTAATTCATCTTGGTACCATCAAAAGAATTAAAAACTCCTTGAGAGACATGCTCCCTTCGCCACGCTTTATTCTCGGTATTCATGGTACTGATGAAGTTATCTTCTCCTAAAAGTTCGATTTTTGCCATATGCTTAAGCATCCTTTACCAGTTTTTTTGCATTTTCAGCTTTCCAAAGATTTTCATAGGAAAAACCTGTGACTTTTTCACATATTCTCTTTTCCTCTTCTGTTGTAGAAGAAGTATCTTCGCCCTTTCTGCGGGCGATTTCTTTTTGGATAATATCAAATTCCCTGCCTGTAAGTGGGAATACCACTGCAGTGATGAACAATAAGGTGATAAGTATTGCAGGAACTACAATATAGATCAGAGCAATTCCCTTTTGAGTTGAAAGAGCCTGTCTCTGGCCAGCATTAGCGATATTTTCGTCAAATCCAACAGCAGCTAAAAGGAAGCCGATTCCTGCAGCGGAGAGGCCTGATGAGATTTTTCTTGCAAAAGTAGCCATTCCTGAGACAATTCCAGGGCGTCTTATGGATGTAATAAGTTCATCTACCTCTGCCATATCAGCCATGATCGCGAAAATGCTGGTGAGAGTTGCTGCATTACCAAATCCGATAAATGCTGTAAGTACCAGGACCGGAACAATGCTTGCCCCTTCATATGAGAATGCAAGAAGTCCTAAAGTACCGATGAGTCTTGTAGGTGCACCTATGAGAATAGTCGTTCTTTTTGAAGTCTTGCTCATAATAGGGCCCCAGAAAACCATACCGACAAGCTGAGATACCAGAATTGTGGCCATTAAGTAGATAAAGTAGCCATTTGAATAGCCATTAAGAACATCGTCAACATAGTAGACTGCCATTCCTGAGACAAAGTCCATACCGCATTGGCCAAATAGATATATTCCAAGGAAAAGCTTGAAAGATCTGCTTTTAAGAACGCTTATTGACTGAGGAAAGCTTTCTCTTAAAGTTGTTTTTACAGGTTCTTTTTTCTTTTCCCAGGTACCGATGAAAGTAACAGTAGTTGTAATGAAGAAAAGAATACTGAAAAGAACTGCGCAGGTCATGTACTGAGCAGGTTTAGTGTTGTCTTTTATGATAAAAGACGGAACAAGTCCGCAGACCATAGAACCAAGAGTAGACCATACCATACGAACAGTAGAAAACTTGGAGCGCATAGTATAATCGTCGATCATATCAGGCAACAGGCCATTATATGGAACCATCAGAATAGTAAAACCTGTTGAAAACAGGCAAAACATGATCAGATAAAAAAAGTACATTGCCCATATGGATCTGGATGGAATTGTGAGCCATAGTAGCAAGAAAGTAACTGATGAAGCTATTCCGCCAACGAAGATATAAAAGCGCTTTGCGCCGAATTTAGACACGGTTCTGTCTGTAATGTTACCCATCATAGGGTCAGTTATCGCATCCCAAATTTTTCCTACAAGTGGAATTGTTCCGGCGAGAGCAGCCGGCATGCCAAGTGCTTTGATAAGGAAGACGGTAAAGAACGTATTTATGATGACAAAAGCACCGCCTCCATAGAATTCAGCCATTCCAAACATTATTCTGTGCGCCATGTTGTAGTTTGGCTTTTTTCCGTAGTATTCCATTGATGTAACCCCCTAAAATCCCCAAGTTTGAATATATTTAAGTATAGCATTTTTAATGAATCTCAAATATGGCAATAATAGATAGATTCTTTTTATGTTAATTAGTCACATTTCTATAATCTATGCTATCATTAGATAAACTTATTCGAGGATGAAAAAATGATGAATGATAAGGTAATAAGAGAAAAATACAACACGATCACGGATCTGCTCATATGCAAGGGACTTACTATCACGACAATGGAGAGTTGTACAGGAGGGCTTATTGCATCTCTTTTAACAGATATAGAAGGTTCATCTGCCGTTATCAAAGGCGCATTTGTTACATATTCAAACGAAGCCAAGATAATGGAAGGTGTTCCGCAGGATATTATTGAGGAATATGGAGTATATTCAAAAGAAACTGCTGATGCTATGGCAATAGCCTGCAAAAAATCTTTTGGCGCTGATATCGGAATAGGGGTAACAGGAACCATGGGAAATAAGGATCCTCTAAATGAAGACAGCGCGCTGGGGCAGATATATTATACAATTGCTTATAAAAACGATTGTTATTCCAAAGATACGATTATAATGCCGCAAAAGAGCAGATACGATTACAAACTTGAAGTTGCGGATATTATTGCTGATGATCTTCGTTCAATAATAGAAGAGAGGTTTTAATGAACGTATTTGATATGATCGGGCCCATAATGATAGGACCGTCAAGCTCCCATACAGCTGGTGCTGTCAGACTTGGAAGAGTAGTGAATAAGCTTATAGATAACAGACAGCTAAAAAAGGTTGAAATAACTTTGTCAGGTTCTTTTGCCCAGACCTATAAAGGGCATGGAACAGACAGAGCGCTTTTAGCCGGCATCATGGGATATAAAAGCTATTCTCCGGAAATCCGAAGTGCTCTTGATATTGCTTCGGAGCAGGGGATTGATTATGAGTTTATTACAGAGAATATAAAAGGCGCCCATCCTAATACTGCCAGGATCCATTATTTCTTAAATGATGGAACTGAAGGCGTCATGCAGGGGGCAAGTATAGGCGGCGGAAACATATTGGTTAACCAGATCAATGGCATGAATGTTGAGTTTAACGGTGAAAATAATACAATTCTGGTAATGCATGAGGATAAGCCCGGCGTCATCGCCAGTGTGACCAATATGATGCATTGGGAGCATGCAGAGCTCAATATTTCTAATTTTCATTTGTCCAGGCAGGAAAAAGGCGGCGATGCCATCATGACTATTGAGATTGATAATCAGCCTCCGGATACGCTGGTGGATGATATTAGGAAGATTGATCATGTCACAAATGCGATCTTGATAAGAAGAGTCTGAATTAGAAAAGGATATTTATGCTTAAATACGAATCTGTCAGCGAATTAGTAGCTGAAGCTGAAAAAAGAAATATAAAGATAAGTGAACTGGTTTTGGAAGACCAGGCTAAAAGCATGGAAAAAGAGCCACTTGAACTCTATGAAAAAATGGAGATCAGCTTTCAGGTCATGAAAGATTCAATAAATGAAGGTATGAAAAAAGATCAGAAATCCATGTCAGGTCTTACCGGTGGCGAGGGCTATCTTATGAATGAGTATGCTGCTACAGGTGGTATCAGCGGGAACTTCATGACAAAAGCAATGGCCAGAGCTCTGGCAGTAGCAGGCTGTAACGCCTCAATGGGAAGGATCGTTGCTGCTCCTACAGCCGGAAGCTGCGGCATTTTACCGGGATGTCTTGTGTCACTTTACGAAGACCGCGGTTTTGAAGAAAAAGATGTGGTCATGGCTATGTTTACTGCTGGTGCAATTGGAATGGTAATAGCAGAGAAATCCAGTGTGGCAGGAGCTCAAGGGGGATGTCAGGCTGAGTGTGGAAGTGCTTCAGCTATGGCTGCAGCAGCACTTGTAGAAGTAATGGGTGGAAGGCCATCTCAGTGCGCAGATGCCTGTGCTATGGCTATTTCCAATCAGATGGGACTGGTCTGTGATCCGGTAGGCGGACTTGTTGAGATACCATGCATAAAAAGAAATGTATCAGGCCTTGCGATTGCTTTTTCAAGCGCAGATATGGCACTTGCGGGAATCAGGGCCAATATTCCGGCAGATGAATGCATAGATGCAATGCGAGAAGTCGGTGATGCGCTTCCGGCCTCATTAAAAGAAACCGCTGGCGGTGGACTTGCCACAACGCCAACGGGTCGTAAACTTCGTGATAAAGTTTTTGGTCTTACTTAACTTCTACAAGTTCAATCTTGAAATTAAGCTCTTTGCCAGCCATTTCATGGTTAGCATCTAATGTGATAGTTGTATCAGTCTTACCTACAACTTTAACAGGGAATGGTCTTCCGTACATATCCTGAAGGTAAACCTTCTGATCAACTGTCAGGTCCTCTGAACCGGGAAGCTCAGCAATCTCTACAGTGAAGATAGCTGTAGGATCTGCTTCTCCATAAGCTTCTTCAGGCATGAGATGCACATCGAGTGTCTCACCTACGTTCATGTTAGCAACAGCCTTGTCAAATCCATAGATCATCATACCTGCGCCACATACGAACTCAAGAGGCTCTCCTCTGTCATAGGATGAGTCAAACTTTGTTCCGTCGTTGAAAGTACCAATGTAGTGTGTACGGCATGTCTTGCCAACATTTTTTCCCTCGAATGAAGGAGCTGAATGGCAACCGCTGCATCCGCCACAGCCACCTGAAGCACAACCGCCTTCCTCATCTCCGCAGTCGCTTCCGCAACCACCTTCATCATGGTGTCCACAGCTATGTCCATCTTCGTGGTCGCCGCATGTGTGGCCCTCACCGTGATGGTCGCAATTTACACCAGAGCTCTCAAGGTTTCCGCTAAGGTAAGCTTCAACTACTTCATCAGTATTTCCAGATGTTCCGGCGCATACTTCAATGCCGTTCTCTTCAAGAGCTGAGAAAGCTCCTCCGCCGATTCCGCCGCAGATAAGAACATCAATTCCCTTATCGCCAAGAAGTCCGGCTAAAGCACCATGACCGCTTCCGTTTGAACTTATTACTTCTGAGGATACGACTTTTTTGTCCTCTACTGTATAGATCTTAAACTCGCTTGTATGTCCAAAGTGCTGGAAAACTTCACCGTTTTCATAAGTAACTGCAATTTTCATTATTCTTTTCCTTTCCAAATAAAAAGTCACTAGTGCATAGTAACATAAATTGCCAAAAAAGCAAAATATAGTGAAAAAACACGCTTATGTGCATATTTAAGGCTGATATAGAGCGTTGTACACTTTTTTTATCAACAAAAAAGTATTGTTTTAGGGCAGAGCCCTAAGAAAGGTGGAACAATGACAATTTCAGCTATTATTTTAGTAGCACTTATTCTTCTTGTAGTAATGGTAATTGCTACAGGATATGTAAAGGCTCCTCCAGACAGAGCCTATATTATTTCCGGTATGCGCAAGACCCCACGAATCCTTATTGGTCGAGCAGGCGTTAAGATTCCTTTCTTTGAGAGAGTTGATAAACTCTATCTTGGACAGATGACTGTAGATATCAAAACAGAGCAGTCAGTACCTACAAACGATTTCATCAATGTAAATGTAGATGCAGTAGCAAAGGTAAGAATCGGAACAAACCCTGAATCAATTCAGCTTGCTGCCAAGAACTTCCTCAATAAAGATCCTCAGCAGATCACAGAGGACCTTCAGGATTCTTTACAGGGTAACATGCGTGAGATCATTGGTACTCTTGCTCTTAAGACTATCAATACAGACCGTGACAGCTTTTCAGATCAGGTAATGGAAAAAGCCTCAAGAGATATGAGTAAGCTTGGTATCGAGATCCTTTCATGTAACATCCAGAATGTTACAGATGAAAATGGTCTTATAAATGACCTTGGTATGGATAACACAGCCAAGATCAAAAAAGATGCAGCCATTGCTAAGGCACAGGCAGACAGAGACGTGGCTATTGCAAAGGCTGAAGCTGATAAAGCAGCTAATGATGCAAGAGTTCTTGCACAGACAGAGATTGCTGAAAAGAACAACGCTCTTGCCATCAAGCAGGCAGAACTTAAAAGAGAAGCAGATACAGCAAGCGCTGTAGCTGATGCAGCTTACGAGATCCAGCAGCAGGAACAGCAAAAATCCATTCAGACAGCAACTGTTAATGCTCAGATCGCTAAAGCAGAACGTGAAGCAGAACTCAAACAGAAGGAAGTTCTTGTTAAACAGCAGGAACTTGCAGCTGAAATCGAGAAAAAAGCTGATGCTGAAAAGTATCAGGCTGAAAAGAAAGCTGAAGCAGAGCTTGTTCAGAGACAGAAAAAGGCTGAGGCAGCCAAATACGAGCAGGAGCGTGAAGCTGATGCTAAAAAAGCTCAGGCTGAGGCTCAGAAATATGCAGCTGAGCAGGAAGCTGCAGGTATAAAAGCTAAGTATGACGCAGAGGCTGCAGGTATTGCTGCAAAAGGTAAAGCAGAAGCTGAGGCTATTAAGGCAAAAGGTATTGCAGAAGCCGAAGCAATGGAAAAGAAGGCAGAAGCTTATAAGAAGTACAACGGCGCTGCTATGGCAGAAATGATGATCAAGATCATGCCTCAGATGGCTGCTGAAATCGCAAAACCTCTTTCACAGATTGATAAGATCAATATCTATGGAACCGGAGATGGAACAAATGGTGCAAGCCAGATCTCAGGAAATATGCCAATCGTTATGAAACAGGTATTTGATACAATGTCAGAGGCTACAGGCGTTGACTTTACAGAGATCATGAGAGCCGGAACATATGATGCAAAGGTCAATAAGAATATCAATATTACAGGCGCAGACGTTTCTGTAGAGACTAAGTAAGGTATATAAAGATAAATATATGTGCTATATATGACATGTGGATTATATGTGTTATATATAGCACTTTTTTCTGTTCGGATTTTAGCACTGAGAATGGCTGTTATTATGCAACGTACAAAGTTTTTGGTTCACTTGCATGAACTAATAGTGTATAGTAGTCACCATGAATGAAAACATTTTTATTGAAAATTATGCATCTAAACTTAATGCACAGCAGCTTGAAGCGGTTAAAACCGTAGAGGGCCCCGTGCTTTTACTGGCAGTTCCGGGAAGTGGTAAGACAACAGTTCTTGTCCATAGGCTTGGGTATATGCTTATGGTAAAAGAAATACCGCCGGAGAATATACTTACACTTACGTATACAGTTGCAGCAACAAGAGATATGGCGGAGAGATTTGTTAAGGTCTTTGGAGAAGACGCTGCAAGGAATCTTGAGTTTCGTACCATAAACGGAATCTGCGCCAAGATAATCAGCCATTATGCGAGGCTTATAGGCAAAACGTCTTTTGAACTAATTACAGATGAAAAGATATCCGGAAAAATCCTGACAGATATTTATGTCAAGGTTATGAATGATTATCCCACAGAGAGCGATATCAAGGCTGTAAGGACACTTATAACTTATTGTAAAAATATGTGTCTTGATAAAGAAGACATAGAAAAACTTGGTAAAGATGAGGGACTTGAGCTGCTGAAGATTTATGAGGCGTATAACAGGGAATTAAAAGCCAGAAGCCTCATGGATTATGATGATCAGATGATATATGCTTACAGGATGCTTAAAAGTTCGCCGGATCTACTGAAATTCTACCGCGAAAAATACAGATATATCTGTGTGGATGAAGCGCAGGATACATCTAAGATCCAGCATATGATCATAGCTCTTTTGGCTGGGGAAAGCGGTAACTTGTTCATGGTCGGAGACGAAGACCAGAGCATATATGGATTCAGAGCAGCTTACCCTGAAGCTCTTTTACATTTTGAAAAAGAGCATGTGGGTGCTAAGGTCCTTGTAATGGACAAAAATTACAGATCAAACGCAAAGATTGTTGAGACGGCTGATAAGTTTATTCAGAAAAACTTTAACAGACATAAAAAGCATATGACAGCAATAAGGGACGAAGGTGCTGATATAAGTTATGTCACTTTAAACAGCAGAGAATCCCAGTATAGTTTTCTTTTGGATATTGCCAGGAATATCTCGGTCCAGACTGCAGTTCTTTATAGAGATAATGAGTGCATCTTGCCATTGGTTGACATTCTGGAGAGAGAGAATGTTGATTACAGGATAAAGAGCTCCGATATGGCCTTTTTTAGCCACAGAGTAGTTGTGGATGTTGAGAACATGCTCAAATTTGCATTAAGTCCAATGGATCCGGAGCTTTTCCTAAAAATATATTTCAAGTTCCAAACTTTCCTTCGCAAGCAGGACGCTCTTTTAATGTGCGATATTGCTGACCGAAGGCACTGCGGTATTCTTGATGCTGTAGAAGAGATTGATATAAACAAACGTATCCTTGGAAATGTCAGGTCATTAAGGACTCATTTTATGCATATGGCCCAGGAAACACCTGCCAAAGCGATAGGCAGGATTCAAAAGTTCATGGGCTATGGAGAGTATCTAAAGGATAACAATATAGATGACAATAAGCTGTTTACTTTGAAAATGCTCGCCAAAAACGAAAGTACTATAGCAGGATTCCTTGAGAGGCTTGAAGAACTGAAAAATACTCTTACTCAGAAAAAAGAGAACTATAAAAGTAAGCTAATTCTTTCGACAATTCATTCAAGTAAGGGACTTGAGTATGACACAGTTATCCTGATGGATGTGGTAAATGGCGTATTTCCGGGTAAGATCATTAAATCTTTTGCTACAGCAACTCCTGAGGAGAAAAGAGAAAACGAGGAAGAGAGACGAATATTCTACGTTGGAGTGACCAGAGCAAAGGATAAACTGATTATATTTAAATATAAAGACAAGCCGTCTGTATTTGTTGGTGAGCTATGTCCTAAGGAAAAATGGGGCAACGAAGAGCAGGAAGTACCTGTAAAAAAGAGCAAGAAGAAGGTAGGCAACGAGCTTAAAAAGCCAATTTCCTACCTAAAGCAAAAGAAGGCTCCACTTTCCATAGAAAATGTGCCTTCTAATCTTGTTATAGGTGACCGTGTAGCCCAGACTAAATATGGCGCCGGTACAATCATCGATGTTGATTGGGATGAAGATGAGATCCCAACAAAGTTTGTTGTTGAATTTGATGACAAGACCAGGAAAAAATTCATGTTCCCTGTTGCATTTAATATGGGAATGAAGCTTGAAGATTAAGCATTATTCCTGACTTTCCATGTAATGGTCAATAACCTTATAAAGCGGTAAATTGGGGTCCTCAATGGGCCCTATTTTACTATCTAATTGTAAAAGAAGCTGGGTGTCAGCAGTTACTAAAGGCCACTCGGGAAGCCCTTCTCCATTAGGATTTCCGGTTTTCACAAAATTTATCCAGTAGTTTTGCATTATCTCAGAAAGCTCAAAATCGCTCTCATCATAATTTCCGGCATGTCTGTGAAGATTTCCGTAAGCATAAGGCAATTCTCCTGCGTGATGATTGGAAATTCTGCTGTTTGTTTTTGTGAAATAGTATTCGTAAACAGGCTTATTTTGCTGAATCATGTAATTGGTCCATACATAGTGGGAATAAGTAAACCACATAGCGCTGTAGGCGGCGTTTAGTGACCCTTTTGCTTCGCCTTTCTTGTCGATAATGATATATTCATCTCTTTCAACTGCGTCATAAGGGAGTACGTCAGCCATCTCCTCGGCATAGCTTCCGAGATCCTCTGCAAGAAGTTCAACGTAGTTTTCTTTAGTAGCTTTTGTTCCAAGCATAAATGCATCAGCTTCTTTTAAATTAAAGCCGTTTAAAAGAGCTTTCTCGTGATTATTACCTTTCTCATATGTGAGATAAGGCATTTCTGTTATAGCGTAGCCGTCAAGTGTCATGGCTGAATTGTTAGCTGAAGTCTTAACGAGCTTTTCGGCAGGTATGCTTCTTAACTCATCAGAAGATGAAACAGAGAATTCCTCTTTTACAATATTGCCCTGTTCTACAGCTTCATCGTAGGATCTGAAGGTATGGAAAGGCTTTTTGGCCACAATTCCACTGGACTCAGCGATTGCGTAGTTGAATAATCCATCTGTAAGTGGTGATACGCAGATAGCGTTAACACTGGAAGCACCTGCAGATTCGCCTGCAATTGTTATCCTGTCCGGGTCCCCTCCGAATGCTTCAATATTTTCACGTACCCACTTAAGAGCTGCTACCTGATCTAAAAGACCGTAGTTACCGGTTGTGCCATTTGGAGACTCAGCCTTTAGATCATCAGAGGCATAGTAACCAAAAACGCCAAGGCGATATGCGCAGTTAACGAATACAACACCTTTTTTAGCCAGATCTTCTCCGCGATATTCAGTATAGGAAGGCTGCCCGGTAGTTAGGGAGCCACCGTGAATATAGAATATGACAGGCAGGAGCTCATCGGACTCTTTTTCAGGTGAAAAGACATTAAGATAAAGGCAGTCTTCGCTCATTTCTTCGCGATATTCATCCCCGAATTTTATGCGGTAGTCATTCCATCCAATAATGTGGGAAAGAGAATCATAGAGAGCTGAACTTCTTGGCTGCATAGCCATAGGGCCAAAGTGATCGCATGCAAGTACGCCATCCCATGGCAGGGGCGCCTGGGGCTCTTTAAAGCGCAGATCACCTACAGGAGGTGCTGCGTAAGGAATACCTGCGTAGACTTTTACTGATCTGTCTGCATTGTACACGCCGGTTAAGACACCCTGATCAATAGTTATTTCTTCTGTGACTTCGGGATTCTTGTTGTCAACAGCAGGAACTCTTTTAAATGGAGGAGCAGTAAGTTTGTAGTTCAGTACCAGAATAGCTATAAAAACGAGCCACATAAGGCAAGTGAAAATGGACTTATGTGTTATTTTTTTCATGATCGTGTTTTTTAGTGCAAGCATCAGTACTGCAGCTATTACTGCAATGGCCCATCCTGCAAGTACATTTTTTGATAACTCTAAAATGACGATGTACAGAAGAGTTATCAGTATTATTGCAATATTGAAAATCATGTTGTCTCCTTTTTAGATAATAATTTAAATTGCTTACAATATTATAACACAAAATTATATTACCCAATTCAAAATTTGTACAGCATCAGTTTGTTGACAACAAATTTTATTAGGAATATTCTATGTATTGAGGTTAGCTAAAGCTAACAAAAAAGTAATGGCTTTATATCTAATAGTAATCAAAAAGAAGGAAATGATATATGCAACTGGAATTACAAAACATCAAAAAATCCTATGGAGAAAATGAAAGCAGGATAGAAGTTCTAAAGGACATAAGTCTAAGCGTTGAAAGGGGCGAATTTGTTGTACTCCTTGGGCCATCCGGGTCAGGCAAGTCTACTTTACTTAATATAATTGGAGGAATAGATAATGCGGATTCAGGAAAGATAATAATCCGCGAAAAGAGTATGTCTGATATGGACGAGAAGGCTCTCACAAACTATAGGAGGGAGCATTTGGGATATATTTTTCAGATGTATAATCTGATACCAAATTTAAATGTAAGAGAGAACATCGAAGTAGGGGCATACCTGTCAAAGAATCCCCTTGATATTGATGAGCTGCTTGATGTTTTGGGACTGACTAATCATCAGAATAAGCTTCCAAGCCAGCTCTCTGGTGGCCAGCAGCAAAGATGCGCTATAGGAAGAGCTATAGTAAAAAATCCGGACATACTTCTTTGCGATGAGCCCACAGGAGCTCTTGATTATAAGACGTCAAAAGAAATTCTGGCACTTATAGAAGAAGTAAATCAGAAATATGGGAATACTGTGATCATGGTAACTCACAATGATGCCATCAAGAATATGGCTGATTTTGTGGTTAAGCTAAGAGACGGCGTAATAAGAAAAAGCTATAGAAATGAAGTAAAACAGAAAGCAGAAGAACTTGACTGGTAAGAGGCGTTTAATGAAGAATCCATTAAATAAAAGGCTCTTTAGAGAGCTTAAAAGTGATATAGGCAAATATTTTGTAATCTTTGTGCTGCTGGTTCTGTCAATAGGATTTGTATCAGGGTTTCTTGTGGCAGGAGAGAGCATGATCAAGGCTTACAATGACAGTTTTGAAAAATATACTATAGAAAACGGCAATTTTAGGACTGAAGAAGAGCTTACAGATGCTCAAAAAGAGTGGATTGAGGATAGAGGAGTCTCATTATACGAGAACTTCTATATAGAAAAAGAATTCAGCAATGATACAACCATAAGGATATATTCAAACAGAGAAGAAATCGATAAAATCTGCGTGATGGAAGGAAGACTTCCTGAGGGCAAAAATGAGATAGCTATAGACAGGATGTATGCAGAGAACAATGGACTTTTGGTAGGAGATGAACTTATTTCAGAAGATGTCCCCTACAAAATAGTGGGCTATATTGCGCTTCCTGACTACAGCGCACTTTTTTACAGCAACAATGACATGATGTTTGATGCCTCTGCCTTTGGAGTTGCAGTGGTAGACAAAACGCAGTTCAAGGATTACCTGGATGAGGGCATTAGATACAACTACTCATGGATCTATAATAATGAACCAGAGACACAAGCCGAGGAAAAAGAAGTATCAGACGACCTTATGGAAGCAATAGCCAAGAAGGTATCATTGGAAAGCTTTATTCCAAGGTATTTAAACCAGGCAATCACTTTTACAGGTGAAGATATTGTTGGTGATAAGGCTATGATGGAAGTTCTTCTCTATATCATTATAATCATTACAGCCTTTGTTTTTGGAATCACCATAAATAACACTATACATAAAGAGGCCTGTGTTATTGGCACTCTTCGGGCATCAGGCTACACGATAAATGAGCTTATAGGGCACTACATGAAAATGCCTGTTATTGTGACCTGTTTTTCTGCAGTAATTGGCAATATCCTTGGCTACACAATATTTAAGAATGTTTGTGTTAGCATGTACTACGGAAGCTATTCACTTCCTACATATGTGACAATTTGGAGCGCAGAGGCCTTTTTTAAGACAACCCTGATACCGCTGGCAATAATGCTTGTCATTACTTATGTGATACTGAAAAAGAAGCTTTCTCTTAGTCCGCTTAAGCTTATAAGAAGGGATATTTCAGGTAAAAGAAGGCTCAATTCAATAAAGCTTAATAAATCCATAAGGTTTTTTGACAGATTCAGGATAAGAATACTAATTCAGAATAAAAGCAGCTACATAACTCTTTTCATAGGTCTTCTTTTTGCCAATCTTCTACTGTTCTTTGGAATGATGCTTCCACCTTTGCTCGTGCATTTTCAGGGAATAGTTACGCAGAGTATGCTTGCAAAGCACATCTATATTTTCCAGGTTCCTGCGGGGGCGATAGATACTGATGATCAATTATCAGCTGCATTTTCATATATTTTCTATGAAAACAAGATATCGACAAACAATCCGGATGCCGAGAAGTTTTCTGCTTATAGTCTGAAAACAATAGGTGAAAAGGGCGCGAGAGTTGAAGATGTGACTTTGTATGGTGTCTCTGATGACAGCAGGTACATAGATGCTGATTTCGATGATAAGACTGTACTTATATCATCGGCATATGAGGATAAATATGGGCTAAAAGCAGGGGATGTCATAACACTTAAAGAACCTTACGAAGACAAATACTATGGGTTTAAGATTACCGGTACCTACGATTATGACGGTGGAATTGCGGTATTTATGAGCAAGAAACACCTAAATGAAACTATGGGCCTTGGAGAAGACTATTTCTCCGGATATTTCTCGGACAGTGAGATAACAGACATTGATAGTAAGTATATTGGAACAACAGTTGATGAGGAATCCCTTACAAGAGTATCAAGGCAGCTTATGATATCCATGGGTAATCTTATGTATATGGTTGATGGATTTTCAATCATCCTGTTTATTGTCCTCATATATCTTTTGTCAAAACTGATTATTGAGCGCAACGTACAGTCAATCTCTATGGTAAAGATCCTTGGCTATTCAAGAAAAGAGATAGCTCTTTTATATATCTTGCCCACAGCACTCGTGGTGGTGTTTTCGCTTTTGGTATCGTATCCAATCCTTTCGTATGTGATGGTTGGAATATTCAGAATGATGCTAAAGCAGATGATGAGTGGCTGGATGATAATATGGCTGGATCCTTCGGTTTATATAAAAATGTTCCTTATGGGAGTAGCTACTTATGCAATAACAGCCCTTATAGAGTACCGTAAGATAGGAAATATCCCGATGAGTGAGGCGCTAAAAAACGTAGAATAACCAAAAAGATTTTTCTTTTTTATAAAAAGTCTTCTTTACACGGACAATTTAGTATGATAATGTGGTAAAGTAAAAGCAGAGTAAATATGGAATTCCAAAAAAGGAGACTTTATGAAAAAGAAATTTGTATCTGTACTTATGGCTTTAACTACAGCTATGATGTTTACTGCTTGCGGACAGTCAGCTACTACAGAAAATGCTGAAAGTGCTACAGAGAGCGTATCTGCAGAGAGCGATCTTGAGTACATCAAAGGAAAAGGAAACCTCATTGTAGGCATCACAGACTTTGCGCCTATGGACTATAAAGACGACAACGGAGAGTGGATCGGATTTGACGCCGATATGGCAAAAGAGATAGCAAAAGCTCTTGGTGTAGAAGCAGAGTTTGTAGAGATTGACTGGGACAACAAGGTACTTGAGCTCAATAACAAGTCAATTGATGTTGTATGGAATGGTATGACACTTACACCAGAAGTGACAAACTCAATGACTTGTACTAATGCATATTGCAATAATGCACAGGTTGTGATTGTTAAAGCGGAAGATGCTGATAAATACAGCACACTTGAATCTTTGGCTGACCTTACTTTTGCTGTTGAGTCAGGTTCTGCAGGAGAGGCTGCAGCTATAGAAAACAATTTTAACACAACAGCGCTTAAGTCACAGGCTGACGCTGTTATGGAAGTTGCAGCAGGGACATCAGATGCATGCATTATCGATCTTTTGATGGCAGGAGCAATGGTTGGTGAAGGAACAGGATATGCTGATCTTATACACACTGTTGAGCTTACAACAGAAGAATATGGAATTGGATGCAGAAAAGACTCAGATCTTGCAGCATTTATAAACGATGAGATGAAGAGTCTTTATGCTAATGGCACAATGAAAGAAATAGCCACAAAATATGGTGTTCAGGACGCACTTGTAGAGCAGTAATATCAAAGGAATATCAATATATGTTTTCAGCAGTTACTTTATCACTTCTTGGGGGTTTTTTAGGTACATTAAAACTCTTCATTCTTACGCTTGTTTTTTCATTGCCGCTGGGGCTTTTGATAAGTCTTGGCTCAATGAGTAAACGCGCGATTATAAGACTACCCATTAGGTTCATTATTTGGGTAGTCAGAGGCACGCCTCTCATGCTACAGCTTCTTGTTATCTTTTATGGCCCTGGCATTTTCTTTGGAAATAACCTATGGGGCTCCGGATCAACAGGAAGGTTCACAGCCGCTTTGGTAGCCTTTGTATTTAATTACGCATGTTATTTTAGTGAAATATTCAGGGGCGGAATTCAGTCTATTCCTAAGGGGCAGCATGAGGCTGCAGCTGTTCTTGGTCTTACAAAAACACAGACCTTTTTCAAAATAATACTCTTACAGGTAGTAAAGAGAATTGTGCCACCTATATCCAACGAAGTTATTACCTTGGTGAAAGATACTTCTTTAGCCAGGGTTATTGCGTTCTACGAGATAATTTGGGAGGGAGAGCGCTTTATCAAAAGTAGTGGAATAATCTGGCCTCTGTTTTATACAGGTGTATTCTATCTGATATTCAGCGGACTTTTGACACTTCTTTTCGGATATATTGAAAAGAAACTGGATTATTTTAAGTGATCGTTAGGCGGTGCGTTTTATGGCAATACTCGAAGTAAAAAATATAACAAAAAGTTTTGATAATACAGAAATTCTGAAGGATATAAGCTTTGATCTTGAAAAAGGAAAGACGCTTTCGATCCTTGGAAGGTCAGGAAGCGGAAAAACTACTCTTTTAAGGTGCCTCAATTTCCTTGAAACACCGGACGGCGGCACTATCAGTGTAAATGGAGAGCTTTTATTTGATGGTAATAATCCTGTTTTAGGCGAAAAAGAGCTTAGAGAGAAAAGGCTTCACTTCGGCATGGTTTTTCAGCAGTTCAACCTTTTTCCTCAATACACAGCTCTTGAGAATGTTATCCTTGCTCCGGGGATACTTAAGCCTGAAAAAGACAAGACAGAGCTGCTAGTGGAAGGAAAAGCAATTCTAAGTAAGATGGGATTGCTGGACAGAATGGACAATTATCCCCATCAGCTATCAGGTGGACAACAACAGAGAGTGGCTATTGCAAGGGCTCTTGCTCTTAAACCGGATATTCTATGCTTTGATGAACCTACGTCAGCACTCGATCCGGAACTGACAGGAGAAGTTCTTAAGGTTATAAAAGAGCTTGCACAGCAGGAAACAACGATGATAATCGTTACCCATGAGATAGAATTTGCAAAAGATGTTTCAGATGAGATTATTTTCATGGATGAAGGCGTTATTGCTGAAAAGGGCAGTCCATCCCAGATAATTGATAATCCTCAGAATGAGCGAACAAAGCAGTTTTTACTTAATTATCATATGTGATTTATTTAGACCGGAATCGTTAGTTTCCGGTCTTATTTTTTCTATGGTATACTTAAAAGATACCAGCGACTATTTTGTAATTTTAAGGTGATATTTATGGAAAAAGAAATACTTATTAAAGAACAGGAGCATCTGACATTAGTTTATGATAAGCTCTTGGAAATGAAGAAAAAACTTGAAGATCAGATAGCTGCGCTTGATGAAAAGGCAGTGGATGATAAGAATGATATACGCGATAATATCCGTTTTGATTATGCAGATATAGAGACAACAATGGAAACTCTTGCGGAGATCGAGGTATGGAATCGCTATATCGATACCTATAACGTAGAGAGTTCCTCGTTGGGAAAGCGTTTGGATACAGTGAACAAACTGCTTGAATCCCCTTATTTTGCCAAGATAGAGCTTCAGTTTGACACATCGGAGGAGCCTGAAAGCTACTACATTGGAAGAGCAGCCATTTCTGAGAATGGTTATGATCAGATGGTAGTTGACTGGAGATCTCCTATTGCTGAAGTTTACTATAATCAGGAAATGGGCAACACTCACTATACTGTTGAGGACAGGCAGATTCCTGTAGACTTAAAGCTTCGAAGGCAGTTTGACCTAAAGAAAGATAAGCTTCTTTCTTATTTTGACACTCAGATCGCTATTGAAGATCCTATGCTCCTGCAGTCCTTATCACAGATACGATCAGATAAAATGCAGGCAATTACTTCAACTATTCAGAAAGAGCAGAATACCGTCATCAGATATCCGGATGTTCCTGTTCTTTTAGTAAATGGAATTGCGGGAAGTGGAAAAACT
Organism: Butyrivibrio sp.; assembly: GCF_015056685.1. Lineage (GTDB taxonomy): Bacteria > Bacillota > Clostridia > Lachnospirales > Lachnospiraceae > Butyrivibrio. The sequence goes on from NZ_SVFW01000015.1 coordinate 43,017, forward strand.
TCTGTTTTGCTTCAGAGAATAGCATATCTCTTTTACCAAAAGAGAAAGACACTTCGCCCTGATCAGGTATGCCTTATGACCTTAAATCCGGTGTTCCGCGACTATATTGACAATGTCCTTCCGGATCTGGGTGAGTCCAATCCACTTACCATAACATGGGATGAGTTCCTTGATATGGTGGGCGTTCCGTTTATTGATAACGACTACGACTACACAGAGGCAGATAACCTCAAAAAGATCCATGATACATTGCCAACACTTATACCGGAAGTGGACGACTTTTTTGATATAACTCAAAAAGAAACCATGGTGATACCAAAAAAAGATGTTCTTTCTGTTATTAACAGATTTAGCCAGTTTCCTATGGGCGTTCGACTTTTCCAGATTGCATCTGATGAGCTTTTGGAAAGAGCTAAAAATATACTGAAAAACTCTGATAATTACGTTGATAATGAGTCCGACAGTGTTGCAAAGTCAGAAAATGCAGATAATAATCGTCTGGAAAATGACTTTGGCGGAGCTATTCGAACCATCAAAAAATGCAGTTTTATCAATGTTATGCATATAGCCCAGCGTATTCTTGGAACATCGCATATTACAGCGGCTGAATGGTTGTATACCAAGATGGAGCTCACAGGTGAATGTGACAGAAATATGCGTTATGTGATGATCGATGAAGTGCAGGATTATACCATGGCGCAAATGATGGTATTTAGAAAATTTTTCCCAAATGCACGTTTTATGTTGCTTGGAGATGAATACCAGTCAATTCGCGAAGGCACGATCTCTTTTGCCGAAATAAAAGAAATGGCAGAAAAAGACGGCAAAGAATTTGTGGAACTACCGCTTATGACAAGCTATAGAAGTTCGCCGGAGATCACAGAGATGTTCTCGTCTTTGTTGCCTGCAGAGAAAAAAATGTCGGTTTCTTCTGTTAAGAGGCCCGGTGAAAAGACAATTGTAAAAGAATGTAGTTCAGAAGCTGAATATTATTCGGAATTAAAGGCTCACATAAATGAGTTTGGCAAAAAAGATGGCATAACAGCTGTTATCTGTAGAAATGCCTATTCTCTTGAAAAAATCAGTGCGTCATTGAAAGGTTTAGATATAAAGATCATATCTGAGCAGGATGCTCTTCCATCAAGCGGAGCTGTTTTAATGGAGTTATCATTGGCAAAGGGGCTTGAATTTGACAATGTTATTCTCGCTGATGTGGACCAGGAATCTTATCCGGACAAAGAACTGGGAAGACATTGCCTGTATACGGCTATGTCCCGTGCTACACAAAGACTTGTTGTATTGTCCTGTGGTAAGTTATCTGATACTTTAAAAAAATTTTAATTTAAGAGGGGAATGTTATGAAATTAAAAAATGTTGTAGCTGTTTTTGCTGGTATTATTGGGGCGCTGACTCTGTCAACCACTGTTTATGCGGGCACATCAGAGCTTACAGGACTTGAGGTGGATGATGCTATTGCTGGTCAGAGACCTGTAGCGATCATGGTAGATAATGAAAAGAAGGCTCTTTCTCATTATGGAACTGCAGAGGCTGATGTGGTTTATGAGATGATGAACAGTACAGCCAATGGTCGCATTACAAGACTTATGTGTCTTTACAAGGACTGGGCTAATCTTCAGCAGACCGGAAGTATTAGAAGCACCAGAACAACTAATATCATGATCGCTGATGAATACAATGCTGTTCTGATCCACGATGGGGGCCCATTTTACATTAAGTCCTATCTTGCACAGCCTTATGCTGAGCACATTAGCGGCGGATTTAGCAGGATCAAGAATGGAAAGCCTACAGAGTACACTGAGTATGTTTTCGGCTCAGAACTTGTGGACAGATTTGCAAAAAGTGGGCTTTCTACAACTTACAATATGCAGATGGAGAGAGGCACACACTTTTTGTTCAATGAAGCAGATACAGAACTTCCAAGTGATGTAGTTGCAGGAACTGTTGATATGTCAGGGGCTTTTGCTCACAATAAGAGCCAGCTTGTATTTAATCCTGAGACCAGAACCTATGACTACTATGAGTATGGCGCTTTGCATCAGGATGCAGAAGATGGACAGGCTATGACATTCAAGAACGTTATTTTACAGAACGTATCTTTCAAGCAGCTTGATAAGAACGGATATCTTACTTATAACGTTATTGGTTCAGATAAAGGTTACTATATAACTAATGGCAAGGTTATACCTATAATGTGGTCAAAGGCCAGCGAAACAGGCATGACGCATTACTATAGCTCTGATGGACAAGAACTCTCAATAAATAAGGGAAAGACCTATATTGGACTTATTCCTTCAGACTCATGGGATAAGCTTGTATTACAGTAAAAATAAGAGGATTTTATGACACAGGCACATTTTGACGCTCCAAGCGAGGAACTTTTGGGCAAGTACAGCCAGCTTAAGGATTATTTAAAAAGTCTGGGGACTGTTGCAGTAGCATATTCTAGTGGTGTTGATTCCACTTTCCTTTTGTATGCGGCCAGCGCTGCGCTTGGAGAAAATGTTATTGCACTTACTGCTTCATCCTGTCTTTTTCCAAAAAGAGAGCTTCATGAAGCCACAGATTATTGTAAAGAACTTGGGATAGAACACTTCGTCGTTGAAGCTGATGTTTTTTCAATTGAGGGCTTTTCGGATAATCCGCCTGACAGGTGCTATCACTGTAAGAGAAGGCTGTTTGAGCGATTTCAGGAAGAGGCTAAAAAGCATGGAATAACAAGTGTGGTCGAGGGATCAAACCTGGATGATATGGGAGATTACAGGCCGGGACACAGAGCGATTGCTGAACTTGGGATACTAAGTCCCCTTAGAAAAATAGGTTTTACTAAGCAGGAGATAAGGGTAATGTCCGCATATTTAGGGATTCCTACCGCAGAAAAGGCTTCTTTTGCCTGCCTTGCAAGTCGATTTCCATATGGAGAGCTTATTTCAGAGAAAAAGCTCAGTATGGTAGATAAGGCTGAACAGTATCTTTTAGATGCAGGATTTAATCAGTTCAGAGTCAGAATCCATGGCACAGATGTTGCTAGGATCGAGGTCCTTCCTGAAGATTTTGACCGTTTTATGGAATCAGGTTTTAGAAATGCTGTATACAGTGCATTTAAAGAGTATGGCTTTAACTATGTATCTCTGGATCTGAAAGGCTATAGAACGGGAAGTATGAATGAAACTTTAGCAAAATAAAAAAAACTGAGCAGTCTGTTGTGGCTGCTCAGTTTTTATTTTGCTAATGAATATGCAGGGAGTTTACTGGATATCTCCGGCAATATCGATGTTCTCACCGGTTATGCCGATCCATGCTCCGTCCTTTGCTTCTTTTGAATCAGCATGAGCAAGAAGCCATTTATTGGTAGCTCTAAGAAGCTTATCTTCCTGGTTTACAGCTGTGTACTCAGGCTTACCAACATTTGTGCCCTGTGGAAGGCCAACAAGAACCTGGAATCCAGAGTCCTTATGAGCCTGACATGGAGCGTAGTGGAGAGCTGTTGCATATACCTCTACCATTACTCCCTTTGGAACGAGGAAAGCCTTAACTTTGCTTGAATCCAGCTTATAATCGGAAATCTCTTCTCTTTTTGCTAAAAGGAGAATAAAATCTGTTGCGCCGAGATTGATCTCGCTTGAACGATGATACTCAAGGCAATTGAGCTTTGTGTTGTGACCGTTGCACCATCCGTACTGCATTGGTGATCCACCAAAGAGTGTGTTTGTCATCTTAGCTGAAGCTTCAAGTTCCTGAAGAACCTTTTCCTCAGCAACATATTCAGTTCCTTCAGGGATTGGTGTGTTGGCACCTAAAGCTTCCATGATCTGTTTCTTTTCTTCTTCGTACCCCTCAATGATTCGTCCATAGTTAGTAAACTCTGGATCTGTAACACTAATTATTTTCATTTCGCCCTCCTTAAAAAGCCAAAAATACATTCTCAAATAATAATATACATCTATCGGGCAAAATTTGCTTATCAATATGCATCTAAAACAATTCAAAAAATGCTATATTTAATGGACTTCAGATTGCAAGTCGCCACGTTGTATTAGTTCTGGGGTCGTAGTAGAGTTTTACAACTCGTTTCATTCCCAAGACAGTGATCATACATTCAAATATGGTGGTGGAATCAGTGGCATAGATCCCATCTGCTGTTGTATAGGTGCTTTTCCTTTTGGACTCACGATATCCCTTAACAGTGAAGGTGTCATATTCTCCGTCCTCATTCATAAATCGGAACTTAAGCGGGATTATGCTACCATCTGACTTGTGTTCGCAGATCACATCTACTTCATTTATAATCTTACTCATAATAAAAATCTCATGCTCCTCATGCTTCTCATGTTCCTGATCGTCTAAAGTTTCATTCGTAAGTGCAATTTTCTTTATCTCTTTTTTCTCGCGTTCTCTCAGTGCTTCCTCAAAGCCTTTCAGGGCGGCAAAGGGTAGGAACTGGCTTGCTCTGTCTGCTCTTGGCATGGCGACCTCCTTTTAGCTAAAATCCGGCCTTGTGGCCTCCAATCTGTACATTTCTTTGTATGGAAGTGCCTGCTTCATACAGATCCATGCCCTTGATCACAGAATTTTTACCGTAGCGGTCCTTGATCTCATTTACAGACTGGAGGACCTTTCTATCTTTTTCCATTACAGACGGGTCAACAAAAAAGCTGTATTGCTCAAAACATTCGTCCAGGACAGCATTGGCACTGACATTTATCCGCCTTATGGGCACATCTCGCATGGCCGACCTGGTATAAAGCTGCACAAATGCATCCATAAGTATTCTGTAAGAGTTGGTTGTTACCTGCAAAGTGGCACTTACTCCGGTGGGAGGAAAGGTTTCAGCACTGTATCCAATGAAAAGTGAGATATTGTTGCTTACCACATGGGCTGCTGTCATATCAAGGGAGAGCTCATCAGCCATTTCCTTTACTATGATCAGCGCTTCATCGAAGTTATAATCCCGCATGAGCACCTGTCCACAGGATAAAGATTTGGACCGGGACTGGTAGTTTTTTATATCCTTCATTGTGCAGGATTCCCGTCCCCAGGCATGATCAATGATGTATTCTGCATTAACGCCGAATTGCTTGTACAGAATGCTTTCCGGAAAGTGAGCTATGTCTTTTTGGGTGTACATACCAAGAGAATTGAGGTGGCGCTGCGTTCCGGGGCCAATTCTCCAAAAGTCTGTAAGCGGGCGATGGGTCCATAGACGCTGTTTAAAAGTGTCTTCGTTTAATTCGGCAATAAAGTCCGGTGAATGTTTAGCAAGGATATCAAGGGCTACCTTGGCGAGGTACAGATTAGTACCGATACCGCAGGTAGCCCTAAGTCCCAGCTTTTCTTTTATGTCGTTCATTATCTTAAGGGCCAGATCATGAGCGGATAACCCATAGAGCCCGAGGTAGTGCGTCACGTCAAGAAAAGATTCATCGATGGAATATACATGTATGTCCTCTTTTGAAACATAGCTGAGATATATCTCGTAGATGTCGGCAGAAATATCGATATATCTCTTCATTCTGGGAGTTGCGATTATATAGTCAAGGTGCTTGGGAATCTCATGGATCCTGCAGCGGTTTTTTATTCCAAGGGCTTTCATTGCCGGGGTGATGGCAAGGCATATAGTGCTCTTGCTCCTGTCCTTGTCAGCGACGGCAAGGAGCGTGGTCATGGGGTCCAAGCCTCTGTCTACGCATTCTACACTGGCAAAAAAGCTCTTGAGATCTATGATGAGATAACAGCGATCATCCGGTTCTATGATCTTGAAATTATTGTCCATAGGCATATCCTTACTTTGAAATCGAATATATGTTCCGAACATATGTTGGGTATTTTTATAATACCCCTATCGAACAAATGTTTCAATCGAACAGATTATAAAATTTTTGTTACAACCAGTACAATCAGAAAAATGCCGTAGAAGTCCAATAAAATGTACTGTACTTTTTATGACTCTACATATCTGCAATTATAGTACCATCAGAAATAAGAACTTTAACTTATTATTTGGAATTGGTAGAGATCAGTGTGTTTAAGGAGGGATTTGTTATGGATCAGGCGTATATGACTTATAGGGAAATCAGGATAGCAGAGAATAAGAAGAGAAGACTGAAAATAGTAAGAAGGCAGCGTTTTATGCTGGGGGCGGTTATAGCAATACTGGCTGTGATAGCCGCATTTATCGCATCTACCCTTGTGACAGAAGCTCGTTCCGAAGCTGTTAAATATAAATACTATACATCTGTCACGGTGCATTCGGGAGACACCCTGGAGAGTCTTGCTGATGAATATATTACTGAAGATTACAGAGACCATACGTCTTATATAAGGGAGGTATGCGGAATAAATAATCTTGAAGATGCAGATTCAATTGTTGCAGGAGAGTGCATTATTTTACCGTATTATTCAGAGGAATTTAAGAAGTGAACTACTAGTTAAAAAGAATTAAATTATTATTATAGTTTTCTAAACAGGGGTCACAGGACCGGGGTCTTCGTATAAACTATACACTATGAAAAGAAAACTTTTTGCACTAATATTTATACTTTGTCTAACTGTAAGTAATTCTGTTCAGCCGGGTAATGTTTCTTATGCAAAGACAGAAGAAAGCCTGGCTGAATGGAATTTTGCGGCTTTTGGACAGGGAGTTTCGGGTAAAGAAGAAAACTCAGGATTTAAATTAAATGACGATGGCTCTGTCACTGTATGGAGTCTTAATGGGAAAGGAAAGATTGTTCCGGCTAGTACAGATGGTCTTTCTTTTTATTATATTCCAATTCCTGCCAATAAGAATTTTACTCTTACAGCAACAGTAAAAGTTGATTCCTGGACCTTTACTAATGGCCAGGAAGGCTTTGGCCTTATGGCTGCAGACAGAGTTGGGGAACATGGTGACAAAAGCTCATTCTGGAATAACTCATATATGGTTATGGGGACTAAGGTCGAATATTATTTTGACCCCTTGAAGGGTGAAGTTGTAAATGATGGAAATTTTGAGAAAATTACAATGAAGAACGGTCTTGGTGCACAGGAGAAAAAAGGTGTTACCAAAGAAAATCTTTCTTTATTTGAATCAAATGATACAGCTACGGTCAATCAGTTCTTTTCATCAACCATGTACACTCTTGAGAATTCCTGCGCGAGAAAGGGATCAGGAGTATACAATCTTTGGGAAAATGAGAAAACTGGCGCTCAAAACACTATTGATGATTCAAAATCTGAGGTCAGATTACGTATTCAGAAAAATAACACAGGTTATTTTTTGAGCTACCTCGATAATAAAGATAATGTTTTTTGCACACAAAAATTCTATGATCCAGAGGCACTAGAGCAGCTGGATGAAGAAAATGTCTACGTAGGATTTTTTGCTGCCCGCACTGTGACAGCAACTTTTAGTGATATAGATATTTCCGTTACTGATCCTAAAAATGATGCGCCGGCAGAAGAGAGGCCTATCACCTATGTAAATCCTGATTACAAAGTTGTTTCAGCCCCATATGCAAATTCTGATCTATATTTGTTAGAGTATGTAGGCAATGCTGACGGGTACCTTACTGTTACAAACTCATACGGAGAAAAGCTGCTTGATGAACAGGAAGTAATTGCAGGTGAGACAGTAGGCATTGAAACAATGCTTAAGGAGGGTATTAATTCCTTTAAAGTTTCTGTAACGCCTTTAGAGGATTATTTACCTGATAATGATGAATATAAGCGTCTTTCGTCATATGAGACGAAAGAATTTAATTATGCAGTGAAATATGAAACTATAAATAACGATGATAGTATATATGTCTCACCGGATGGTACACCTGAGGGAGATGGAAGCATAGGAAATGAAGTAGATATTTATACTGCTGTTAAATATGTTAAACTGGGACGGACAATTGTTCTGCAAGCAGGAGAATACAGTCTCGATGAGACAGTAACTGTGTATAGGGGAATCAATGGAACTGAAGATGCTCCTATAAATATGATGTCTGAAGGTGGAAGGGCGATATTTAATTTTAACAGTGCATGTGCCGGCTTTGTTTTTGCAGGTGATTACTGGCATGTTAAAGGAATAGATTGTACTCATTCAGGTAATGGGCAAAAGGGAATACAGGTCTCCGGAAACAGCAATATTTTGGAAGATGTGTATGCTTATGAAAATGGTAATACCGGCATTCAGTTAAGTAGATTTTTAAACAGCGACAATTATGAAAATTGGCCCTGTGACAATCTTATTACTAATTGCATTTCATATGGTAATGCAGACTCAGGTTTTGAGGATGCTGATGGTTTTGCTGCCAAGCTGACCGTTGGTGATCGAAATATATTTAATGAGTGTATAGCTTATAACAATGCAGATGACGGCTGGGATCTGTTTGCTAAAGTTGAAACCGGAATCATTGGAAAGGTCACAATCCAGAATTGTGTGGCTTTTTCTAACGGATATGGACTTGATGGCTCAGAACAGGGAAATGGCAATGGATTTAAAATGGGCGGATCCAATATGCCTGGCCAGCATATGCTGATAAACTCTGTTGCCTGGGGAAACAAAGCAAAGGGAATCGATTCTAACTCCGGCCCGGATATTCAGATATATGACTGCAAGTCTTTTAACAATGGTGCTAACAATGTGGCTCTTTACACGAATAGCACACAAGATACAGCTTATTATGTGGACGGGCTTATTTCCTATAGGACTGAGAACAAGGATGTTGATGAAAAGATAACGCCTGGAGGGACTCAGAATAACGAGGATATCTATAGAAATAATAATTTCTTCTGGATAAGAGAACAGTCAAGAAATGCTGATGATGTAATAATTGAAGATGACTGGTTTGAATCCCTTGAGGCACCGGTAGCAGATGTTAATGATCCTTTAGCTGTGGCTATGAATATGAGGACAAGCGAGGGGAGTATTGACCTGGGCTCCTTCCTAAAACTCAGCGCCAAGGGTACTTCTGAACTTGAAAATGCAAGCAAAGCTGTGGAAGAAAGCAGTGAAGAAATCTCATTAGATTCGGAAGAGGTCATTCCCGAGAAGGAAGAAGAAATAAAAGCTGAAACGGAAGAAAATGTGGATAATACCACAGAAGAAAAGAGTCCGCTAGTGCCTATAACAATAGCAGCAATGCTTATTTTGGCAGCTGCAATAGTAATAATTAAAGGGAGCAACACGTAAGTGTTATGCTCCCTTTTTTAGCTCATTAACCAGATCTTTGAGTTTCTCTACAGTTTTGTAGTAATCGTACCCATGAACCTTAATATGTGTATCTATATCTTCGGCAATGTATCCGTTTTTACCACCGTTGCATGTAAGAACAATATAATTTAACTCTTCCCCCATAAGATACTCTCCCCAAACAATAAAATCCTTAGACCTATTTTAACCGAATCTAGGGAAAATAATTATAAAAAAACTATAAAAAAAAGAATCCGAGGAAATTTTATTGCCATTTCCACAATGCGATTCGTATATATTATTGCAATCAAAAATACACGATAAGGATGGTGAAAGTATTATGGGAAAGTTTATTAAGATCTTAGCTGGTATAGTTCTTGCATTATCGATGGCATTGAGTGGAAACCTGATGTCTACGAATGTATTGGCGGCAAATGACGCTGCGCTTTACATAAGTGGCGCGAGATTTTTAACTGCACTTCATGGTCAGGCTGATGATAATAGCGAGATAGTCGTAGCCCTTTATGAGAAAAATGGTGAAGACATTGCCTATATCAACGACGGAATATCTCATGTGTACACCGATTATACTCAATCCAATACGACAATTAATGGCATTGGTGCTGTAGAGAGATATGCATTTGAAGGAACACTGGTATTAAACTTCTTTATGGCAGGAGATATTCCATGCCTCATGACAGATGAAGGCAAGATTTATGCTTGTGAGTATCTGAATAATTATTATGTGACACAGATACAGAATCAGGATTAATAAGTTAATAACAGGCCTCTCATTATTAAGCTGTCATTTCAGGTGGTAAATCTGGGATGGCAGCTTTTCATTGCTATTTACGAGCTTGGCGATTGATTTTGTGGATGATAAAATAATAATATCAAAACGTCATATAGTAGATTCAAAAGGAGAACGTCATGTTTGATCCACAGATTCTAAAAGATATATTCCCTACATGTAATAATATTCTCATGATTTTTGGCTGTTGGTTTCTGTTTAAGAAATGTGGTGTTAAAAGAATATGGGCTTTGATCCCTTTTGCCAGAGAGTATCACATGGCTCTATGTGCCGACAAAGAGAAAGAGGGAAGGGTTTTTGCCGTAACTACATTTTTTTATTATCTGATCATGCTGACCCTGCTTGTTCTTGATGGGCCGGAAGAAGTTGAGCTGCTTCTTTTAATTCCGCTTATAGCCTTATATGTAACAAATGTTATTTATACGATCAGAATCTATTTAGGGCTGATCAAGATGTTTGGACTTAAAAAGAAGTGGATAATACCACTGATCATTTTCGATGGCCCGGTACTAATACTTTGGGGAGTGGCTCCAAAGTATGTGCCTGAAAAAAAGGTAGTCCAGGTCGCTAAAAATGGTGCAAAAGAGCTTGGAAAGAACATTGTGGCTGCCTCGGAAGGACTTACGGTCAATATTACGGAGAGGACAGTCATAGACTTTTTTAGGAAAAAGACTCTGCTTAAAGACATACATATGGCAATACCAAGAGGACATATGGTACTTCTTCTTGGAGGGTCAGGAGCAGGAAAAACAACTCTGTTAAACGCAGTTACAGGCTATGAAAAAGCCGATGCCAGCGTAATGCTGGATGATAATGATGTATATAAAGATTACCAGAAAATGAAATATGATATAGGTTTTGTTCCTCAACAGGATCTGATGAGAGGGAATGATACCGTTGAAATGACCCTCACAGATGCTGCTCTTATGAGGTTATCTGCAGATGCATCTATTATGGAAAGAGAAAACCGGATCGCAAATATGTTGGACCAGTTTGGGCTTACGGCTGTTAGGAATTCCTTAGTGGAAAAGCTTTCGGGAGGTCAAAGAAAAAGGCTGTCCATTGCCATGGAGTTTATTTCCAATCCGTCTCTTTTTATTCTTGATGAACCTGACTCAGGTCTTGATGGTGTTGTAGCAAGAAGCCTTTTTGAAAAGCTAAGGGAGATAGCGGATGAGGGAAAAATAGTTTTAGTTATAACGCACACTCCTGACAGAGTCATAGATCTTTTTGACGATGTGATCGTTTTGGCAAAGGATGCCACGAGAACAGGGCGCCTTGCCTGGTATGGACCGGTAAAAGAAGCCTATGAGTTTTTTGGCAAAAACTCAATGGAGGAGATACTTCTTTCCATAAACCAGAAGGATGAAGGCGTAGAAGGAAAAGCTGATGAATTTGTTGAGAAATATGCTGATCGCATCAAAGAAAAGGTGGGGTGACTTTCGATGAAAGAATACAAAGTCAGACATAGAGGAAGGTTTTTCCAGACACTTATTTATCTTGGAAAGTTCTTCAGAATGTTTTTATTCCAAAATGACTGGAAGGTTCTGCCCATGGCGGCAGTGATCGCAGGGCTTGTCGCATTTTCTGTAGGGCAGAATATTTACAAGACCATGGAGGGTACTCTTATGGGTACCTTTGCTATTTCCTGTATATGCATCTGGAATGGATTCTTTAATTCAATTCAGGTTATCTGCAGAGAAAGAGCTATAGTAAAAAGAGAACACAGATCAGGCCTTCACATAAGTTCCTACGTCGCTGCACATATGATATATCAGGCCTTTTTGTGCATACTGCAGGTTGTTATAACAATTGGAGTATGTATGCTTATGAGAGTGGAGATACCGCATAAAAGCCTGATAACCCCTTGGGCAGTGGTTGATTTTGGTCTGACACTTTTCCTTATAACTTATTGCGCAGATATGTTGGCGCTTTTGATCTCAGCTTTTGCCAAGACGACTACAACAGCCATGACTATAATGCCATTTCTTTTGATCGTACAGCTGTTGTTCTCAGGAGCATTTTTCAACCTGCCGCAGGAAGCTATGCCACTTACCAATCTTACAGCTACCAAATGGGGACTGACAGCTCTTTGTGCACAGGGTGAGTATAATTCACTTCCAATGGTAAGTGTATGGAACAGCGCCCTTAAGATGAAGGATGTGGAAGTTGAAGGAGAAAAGCCTCTTTTGACCGTTTTCAGGGAAATAGAGTCCAACAATATGAGGGATGATCTTTTGATGAAAACCGGCGAGCTTAACCAGAATCATGATTATGATTTTGATCCCGCGATCGTATTAAGATGCTGGATATGGCTTTTGATGTGGACAGTAGTCTATGTGATCCTTACAGTTCTTCTTTTGGAGTCGATTGATAAAGACAAGAGGTGAAAAAAAGGATATAGTAAATAAAGGGACAAAAACAATATAAAATGGGTGGAGATTAAAATGATCAGACGTTCACAGTACAGATGCAGTTTCAAATTGCTTACAGCAGATATCTTACCGGACAACATTATAGAAAGATGTCAGGATCAGTTTAAAAAGCTTATAAGAGAGGGGAGAGTCTGCAACGCCTCTTTTTACAAGTATAACAGCATGGGATTTCTTTATCTGGAAGAGATAGTTGATGATTACAGTGAACCATATCTTTCAGTGGATCAGTATATGTATGATCTTCAGCCATATTTAAAGCCATGGCCGGAGGAGGATGGCGACAGATATTTTGCGCCTATGATCAATGTCTATTATCACCATATTCCCGAAGAAGACCTTGAAAAATGGGAGCTTGAGCGCACTACGGATAAAAAAGAACGTGTAGGGCGAGTTGCTTTTGTTTTTCCCAAAAAGCTCCCGTCATATGTAATGCATCACACAGCAATAGTAAATGAAGGCCTCCTTAAAGGGGATAAGTATGCATATATATCACTTCATGAGAATCTTCTTTTCTCATATTATGAAGAACCCAGAAATAATGTGAATATCAAAGGGGTGGACGAAGAGTCTGTTGTCATAAATGACTGGCTCAAAGCTGACCCGGAATCTCATTTTGATCGTGAGAAGGGCAGAGGAAGCAATTTCCTTATTATTCCTTGTCTTTTCACAGTGGACAGAGTGGATGATCTCCAATAATATTCGAAAAGATATTGGCGCGTTGGTATGAATGAATTGGTAAAAAGAATTTTAGATACAAATACACCAAAAGGAACAGCTTCCTTGTGGTGGCTGGGGCAGATGGGGCTTATTGTAAAGATGGGAGATACTGTGCTCTCTATAGATTATTATGCAACGCCGGATCCTTCCAGACAGACTGAGCCGCCAGTTCCGGCCGGGGAACTTGAGGGAATTTCAGCTTTTTTGGGGACTCATGATCATCTTGACCATATAGATCATGAAGCCTGGAGAATATGGGCTAAAACCAACCCAATGGCGAAGTTTGTTTTTCCCAGAAAGCATATGGAAAGCGTTCTTGCGGATGGGATTAGTGCTGATAATGCGCTAGGGCTTAATGATGGTGAAAAGATAAAAGTGGGAGATGTGACAATAACTGCTGTTGCAGCATCTCATGAATTTTTGGACAGGGATCCTGAGACTATGCTTTATCCGCATCTTCAGTACATAATTGAGGGTAACGGAGTAAGGATCCATCATGCAGGTGATACAGTCCGCTACGAGGGAATGCTTGGAAAAGTAAAGGCTTGTGGCAAAATAGATGCCCAGCTTCTTCCAATAAACGGACGTGATTCAGTGCGTTATAGGAGAAACTGCATAGGTAATATGACCTATCAGGAGGCCGCAGACTTTGCAGGTGATTGTGAAACAGGACTTGTTATCCCGGGCCACTGGGATATGTTTGCGGACAACAGTGCTGATCCAAAAGAGTTTTGTGATTATATTGAAATAAAATATGGGGATAAGTTAAAGAGCCTTATCCCCAAGGTTATGGAACATATTGTAGTTAAAGGGTGATCCCTTTTTCAACTATTTACAGGATCTTCTTAATTTTAAAGAATGTCAGACTGCCAGCCACAATAAGGATACTCAGTCCGATGATGACAGGGTAGCCTAAGCGGGATTCAAGCTCCGGCATATATTTAAAATTCATACCATACCATCCGGCTATCAGTGTAAGAGGCATAAAAATAGTGGTAACCACTGTGAGCACTGTCATGATGCGGTTCTGCTTAACATCAAGCTGTGACTGATACAGATCGTTGAGCTGGATCGTATAGTCACGAAGATGAGTTGCAGCATCATAAAGTCTGTCAACGCGGTTAGAGAACATGTGGAAGTATCTCAGGTTTTCTTCACTGAAAAATCCGTTTTCGTTTTCTTCCAGCTCCTGACCAAAGTCCTGTAGCTGTTCATAGTGGATTCGAAGATCTCTTATGTCACCGCGGATTTCGTTGTTGCGTTGCATATGGGCGTCTTCAGCGTTTTCCATGATCTCTTTTTCTATATCATTAAGCTCGCGCTCGTAAAGCTGCATAAGCTGTAGATCGTTATGAATGATCTGCTCAAGGAAATCATAGAGAAATCTCTCAAGAGAGGGCTTGCGCCATTTTTTGTTCTGCTTAATGCGTTTTACAAGATTCAAAGCGCTTTTTCCCTGGTCTATGAATACTATTCCGGTTTCATCAAGAGCAAAAGAGAAGCTTTCCGGCGTTTCGCTGCCGGTTGATTGTACCGGCAGGCAAAACGTTCCTGTAAGAGAATCATAGTTGACATCGGCTTTAGTGGTAAGAATATCATCGCTGTTCATATCAAAATCAATACCCATGTCAAAGTTCTCGCTTTGTTCCATCCACTGCTCAGGGGTCAGGATCGCAACATAGGGTGAATCTGCGTCATGGCACTGTTCTGCGCTACATTCTTCTAAAGTGTTCTTTATCAAATAATACATTTCTCTCTCCACATAATTATTCTTTTCCGCTCCAGCAGTATGTGCAAAGCTTGCATGGCTCAAGTGGAATAGCCTCGATCATATCATCCAGTCTGTGGTAATGAAGTGAAGTAAAATTCAGTTCTTTTCTGATCTCTTCGAGCATTGCCTCGTACTGAGGTGAATCAGGATCGGTGTATTTTCTAACAGTTTCCTCGTTTGGAGAAGGGTAACCTTCAAGTTTTTCGATCACACGTCTTGTGATAAGCTCCATCTCTGAATTTGAACGGGAGAAGTTGAGGTATTTGCAGCCGTAGATCAAAGGTGGGCAGGCAGGACGAATATGAACTTCGCTTGCGCCGCTCTTATACAGGAATTCCGTGGTTTCTCTAAGCTGTGTTCCTCTTACGATTGAGTCATCAATAAGAAGAAGGCTCTTGTTTTTAATGAGTTGGTTAACCGGGAGGAGTTTCATTTTAGCTATAAGGTCACGTCTTGACTGAACAGTTGGCATAAATGATCTGGGCCAGGTAGCTGTGTATTTTACAAAAGGTCTCGAATATGGGATTCCTGAAGTGTTGGAATAGCCAATAGCATGGGCCACACCCGAATCCGGAACACCTGCAACAAGGTCTGGATGGATGCCGCGCTGCATATCACGCTGAGCAAGCTTACCACCACAATTATAACGCATTCTTTCTACATTTAGTCCCTCATATGTTGAGGCAGGAAATCCATAATAAATCCAAAGGAAGGTACAGATCCTCATGTCGCCCATTCCCGGAGCAACGATTTCAACAGATTCAGGTGTGATAAATGCAATTTCAGCAGGTTCTAGTTCTTTATAATGGGTGTATCCAAGATTTAAATAAGAAAAGCTTTCAAAGCAGACGCAGAATCCTTCGTCCTTATGACCAATCTGGACAGGAGTTCTACCATAGCGGTCTCTTGCAGCATAAATGCCTTCCGGTGTCATCAGAAGAAGAGACATAGATCCTTTAATTATAGCTTGAGCGTAGCGAATACCTTCTACGATTGTAGATTTCTGATTGATAATAGAAGCAACAAGCTCTGTAGGGTTGATATCACCGCCACTCATTTCAAGAAAATGTGAGTGATTGTCGGTAAAGAGCTTCTTGGTTATTTCTTCGATGTTGTTGATCTTGCCAACAGTAGTGATGGCATATGTTCCGTGATGTGACCTTACGATAAGTGGCTGTGGTTCAAAATCTGAAATGCTTCCGATACCAAGATGCCCTTCCATCTTGAGCATATCGTCTTCAAACTTTGGTCTGAAATATGACCTCTCGATATTGTGGATAGAGCGGTCAAATCCTTTCTTTCTGTCATAAACGGCCATTCCGGCGCGTCTGGTTCCTAAGTGTGAGTGGTAGTCAGTTCCGTAAAACAAGTCAAAAACTGCGCTCTCACGAGATGCTACTCCAAAAAATCCTCCCATGGAAACCTCCTAGAATATGAGTTTTAAATATGTAATTCCGGAAAGTATCATATCACAAGCATGGGGATTAGTGGAAAGTTTTTTCATAAAGCAAGTTATCTTTAACTTGAATTAAGTTTTAAGGAGTAGTATTGTACATAACAAAAATGGCAAAATAAACTAATTGATTTTGCAAAATCTGTTATGTTTGTTTTAGCGGTGAGAATATAAGATGATAATTGAGAAACCTCAATTTAAAATCATTTTAGAGAGAAAGGCATGACTATGAATAGATTCAGACAGTTTAGTAATCAGATGATGTATAAAATGGCACAGTTTTTTTACGGAAGAAATGGCTTTGATAATTTAGCAAGGACATGCAATGCTTTGGCAATTCTTATGCTTGTAATTAATATATTTGCTCAAAGTGCGGTTATTTACTTCATTTGGGTGGCATTATTCGCATATACGATCTTTAGGATTTATTCAAAAAACATTTCAAAAAGATATGCTGAGAACCAGAAATTCCTGCAGCTCACAGAGGTTCCAAGACGATATGCAAATCTTGCAAGACTTCAGTGGAGAGACCGTTCTGTCAGCAGATATTATTTATGCAAGAGCTGTCATCAGCAGATCAGGGTACCAAAGGGCAAAGGACGCATTGAAATAAGATGTCCTAAGTGTGGTGAGAGATTTATCAAAAAGACCTGATTAGTATGGAGGAAGCGGTATGGTAATGGATCCTTATAAAGTTCTCGAGATAAGTCCCGGAGCTTCAGAAGAAGAGATAAAAAAAGCGCATAGAAGACTTGCCAAGAAGTATCATCCGGATTTAAATCCGGGAGATGAACTTGCAGCTAAAAGGATGAATGAGATAAACGCTGCATATGATATTCTTACGCGTCCCGGTGCTGAGAGATACAGAAGTACATATGCATATTCACAAGCACAGGCTCAATCTCAATCACAGGAGAGGACCTATAGTCAGGAGGAGAATCCTTTTGAAAACTATGGTACTTATTGGCAGTGGACAAATGCAGATTTTAACAGGAATTATGGCAGGCCTGATGAAAGTTGGAATACCTGGAATAATTGGACCGGCTGGAACAGGACACCTGTTTATGGCGGCTCATTATTATTTAAAGTCTTCCGTTGGTTTATTATCCTGCAGATTTTGTCATTTTTCTTTAGGTTGTTCCTATTCTTTTAATGTTCATAATATTCCACATTTTTGCTAGTGTAAGCGCTTACACTAGCATATGTTCAAGTGATATAAATTATCATAACATAATTGTATGTATAACTTGAACAAAGTGACAAAAAATGGAGGAGTATTATATGTCTGTGCACGTTATTGATGAAGCAAATCGTTGTTTACAATGTCCAAATCCCAGATGCAGGGAAAATGGATGCCCTATTCATACAAATATTCCTGAAATGATACGTCTTTTTAAGGAAAATCGTATGATGGAAGCAGCTCAGATGCTCTTTGAGAACAATCCGCTTTCAATGGTGTGTTCTTTGGTATGTAACCATGGTAATCAGTGTGAAGGTAATTGCGTAAGAGGTATTAAGGGAGAGCCTATTCATATTTCTTCAATTGAGAATTACATTTCCGATTCCTGTTTTGAGAGATTAGAACTTAATCCTGCTCCTTCAAATGGCATGAAGGCAGCTGTAATAGGTGCAGGCCCCGCAGGAATAACAATTGCTATTATTCTTGCCCTAAAGGGATACTCCATAACTGTTTTTGAAACACACGATAAGATTGGCGGAATCCTTCGATATGGTATTCCGGAATTCAGACTGCCGAAATCAATATTAGACAGATATTATAAAAAAATGCGCGAGCTGGGAATCAAGTTCAGACCTAATTTCTCCATTGGAGGTTCAACAGGAATACAGGATCTTCTTGATGACGGCTATAAGAGCGTATTTATTGGTACCGGTGCATGGAAGCCTAAACGTCTTGGAGTTCCTGGTGAGACCTTTGGCAATGTATTCTATGCAATAAACTATCTCAACAACCCGGATGTATACGAGCTTGGTGACAAGGTAGCCATAATAGGCGCCGGAAATGCGGCTATGGATGTAGCCAGAACTGCCATAAGACATGGTTCAAAAGAGGTTGTTGTATATGTGAGGGGCGATTCAGTAGGCGCTTCTGAGGCAGAATATGAATATGCCAAAGTTGACGGAGTTAGGTTTGAATTCCGTAAAGCCATCGTCAGAATAGAAGACGATGGAGCAGTATTTAGCGATATGGAGCCCGATGAAGAGAAGATTGCTGAAAGCAAGGCCAAGGGAGAGGAACTGAAAAAGACTCCATTTAAAGTTATTCCGAATTCGGAGCATCTTATTCCTGCAGACAGCATAATAATCGCTATTTCCCAGGTGCCTCAGGATCGTTTGGTAAATCACGATAAGGACCTGAAATTAAATGAAAAAGGTAATCTTGCAACAGATTCAAAAGGAGAAACCTCACTTCCCGGAGTATTTGCTTCAGGAGATGTGGTTACAGGAGCTAAGACTGTAGTGGCTGCGGTTGCAGTATCCAAGCAGATTGCTGAAGATATGGATAAATACATGAAGAACAAGGATTGAATATTAAGGGAGCATATCAAATATGGTATGTTCCCTTTTTTATTAAAAAGAGTACATGATATAATTTCCTTAATGTTTATAGTGATTACTGCAATAGGGGGACTAATATAGCGTGAAAAAGACAGTAATATCTGACTGGACTATAAAGAGAATAAAGGACAACACGATTTATGATACGTTAGTACCTGGAAGTGTGCTGAGTACATTACAGGAGAACAAGGTTATTCCGGATCCGTTTGTGGGTGACAATGAAAAATATGCCCTTGAAGTGATGGAAGAGGACTTTGAATACGCGACGAGCTTTGACTGTGATGCGGATTTTTTTGCAACAGACAAAAAAGAGCTGGTATTTGAAGGGATAGACACTATTGCAGATATCATTTTAAATGATAAGACTATTTTGCATGCTGAAAACATGCACAGGACTTACAGGATTGATGTAACACAAAGCCTTAAGGAAAAAGAGAACTCTCTTAAAGTATATTTCCATTCTCCAACAAAATACATAAGAGAAGCATATAAAGAGTGCGAGTGCGACGGCTCTGAGGATGCAATGGTGGGCTTTGCCAACATAAGAAAGGCGCATTATATGTTCGGCTGGGACTGGGGTCCTAGGATTCCTGATGCCGGACTTTTCAGGCCTGTAAGTCTGGTCGGAATAGAAAAAGCGAGAATAGAGAACGTCAGGATCCATCAGCAGCATTCAGAAGGCGAAGTGAAACTGTGCCTGTTTATAGATGATGAAGTAATTTCTGATAATACAGGCATCAGCTATGATGTGAGGATCATTTCGCCGGATGGAGATGAAAAAGAAATAAATAACTATAAAGGGCAGATGATTCCTATTGAGAAGCCAATGCTTTGGTGGCCCAATGGATTTGGAGAGCAGAATCTTTATACTGTTACCGTAATACAAAGGGTGGGAGACAAGATTACCGATGAAGTAACAAAGCGCATAGGTCTTAGAACTATGACAATTACAAGAAAAAAAGACCAGTGGGGAGAGAGCTTTTCACACTGCGTTAATGGTGTCGATATCTTTGCCCTTGGAGCCGATTACATTCCGGAAGATAACTACCTTTCCAGAATTACACCAGAAAGGACAAGGCAGCTTTTAGAAGACTGCAAAACGGCGAACTTTAATTCCATAAGAGTCTGGGGCGGGGGATTCTTCCCTGGAGATGAGTTCTATGATATATGTGACGAGCTGGGACTTATTGTTTGGCAGGACCTTATGTTTGCCTGTGCCGTCTATGATCTGAATGAGAATTTTGAAGATAATATACACCAGGAAATAAAAGATAACATAAGGCGAATCGAAGGCCATGCCTGTCTTGGGCTTATCAGTGGAAATAATGAGATGGAGCAGTTTGTAAAAGAAGGTGTCTGGGTAAAGACACATAAGCAAAAGGCTGACTACATCAAGATGTATGAGTATCTTTTCCCAAAATGGATTCATGAATATGCTTCGGATACCTTTTATTGGCCCTCAAGCCCATCTTCAGGAGGTTCCTTTGACAATCCGAATGACGATAGCAGGGGTGATGTACATTATTGGGAGGTGTGGCACAGCAACAAGCCATTTACCGAATTTAGAAAGCATTTCTTCAGATATCTTTCGGAGTTTGGTTTTCAGTCAATTCCATCAAGAAAGTCCTTAGAAAAAGTCATGGAGAAGGAGGAGGATTTTAATCTCTTTTCCTATAATATGGAAAAACACCAGAGAAACAGCTCTGCCAATGCCAAGATCATGCAGTATATGCAGTCAACCTTTAAATATCCATGTGACTTTGATGTTCTGACATATGCATCCCAGCTTTTGGCTGGAGAAGCGATCAGATACGGAGTTGAGCACTTCAGGAGAAATCGTGGAAGGTGTATGGGCGCCATCTATTGGCAGCTTAACGATTGCTGGCCTGTTATAAGCTGGTCTTCAATAGACTATTATGGCAGATGGAAGGCACTTCATTACTATGCTCAAAGGTTCTTTTCACCGGTTTTGGTAAGCTGCGAAGAGACAAGTACTGTATCCGAGGGAATTTTAGTAAATTCAGAAAAAACTGATTTTACACCTTCAATAAGACTTAATATATCAAATGAAACAATGAGCGACAAAGAGCTGACTTTGGAGTGGGAGCTTAGAAATGCAGCAGGAGAAACAATTACTCCTGAAATTAGGGAAATTAAGACCAAAGACGCTAAAGTAGTGAAAGTTCCTGCTCTGTCAGCAGTCTGGCTTGATAAGGTAAGCCTTCCCGGAATAGATATATATTCAAATTATGTATCCTTCAGAGTAAGAGATAAGAATAAAATACTCTCTACAGGCACAGCATTTTTTGTTCCAGCTAAGTATTTTCATTTTGAAGATCCTGAGCTTAAAATAACAGCTGTTTCTGAAAAAGAGTTGATGGTTGAGGCAAAAGCTTTTGCTAAAAATGTAGAAATTAGAAATAGGGATGATGATCTTGTCCTTGAAGATAACTTCTTTGATATGAACCCGGGACAGAGGATCATAGAAGTTAAGAGAGGGCAGCTGGATGGTCTGAGAGTAAGCAGTGTTTATGATATACATTAGTGCTTTATAAATAGAGGAGTAAGCAGTTAAAATGGGGAATACAAAGATCTACTATGAGAAGCCGGCCGAGAGCTGGAATGAAGCCTTGCCTGTAGGAAATGGAAGGCTTGGAGCAATGATATTTGGGAGGGTGGAAAAAGAGCTTATACAGATGAATGAAGATTCCATCTGGCTGGGAGGCTATAAAAACAGGAATAATCCTGATGCACTGAAGAACCTTCCAAAAGTAAGAAAACTTTTGATGGATGGAAATATAAAAGAGGGTGAAAAGCTATTAAAAAGAGCCTTTTCCGGAACACCTCAGAGTATGCAGCCTTATCAGACACTTGGGAATCTCGAGATATCTTTTGACTATAAAAATGGTGAAATAAATGATTATCGCAGAGCTCTTGATCTTGAAAACGCAGTTGCAACTACAGAGTTTAAAGTTGGAGACATAAACTATAAGCGAGAAATATTTTCCAGCTACCCTGACAATTGCATGTTTATGCGTATCTCAGCTTCAGAAGCAGGAGGTATATCTTTTGATGCATTATTGACCAGAGGAAGAGAGTATCAGGCAGTTAAGAAAATAAATGACCATACTATTTATCTTTATGGCAAACTTGGCAGTGATGGAATGGACTTTGGAGTAGTAGTTACTGCAAATGCCGTAGGAGGTCAGGTTGCTGTAATAGGTGAGAGTCTTGTTGTTAAAGAAGCAGACGAAGTGATTTTGACCATAGACGGTGGATCTACATTCAGATATAAAGAGCTTGAAAAAGAGCTTTGTGAAGAGTGCAGTTTAACTTTGCCATATGAAGAATTAAAGAAAAGACATATAGCCGATTACAGAAAGCTCTTTGACAGAGTCTCATTTTCTCTGGATTCAGATGACAGAAGCTATGAAGAAATGCCGACAGATAAAAGGCTTGAGCTTGTAAGAGAATGCGTTGATAAGGGGAATGAAGTAAAAGATCTTGGTATTTATGTTCTATATTTCAATTTCGGAAGATATTTGATGATTTCCGGAAGCAGACCAGGATCCCTGCCACTAAATCTTCAGGGAATATGGAATGACAGTTTTACACCTGCCTGGGACAGTAAATATACCATAAATATCAATACAGAAATGAATTATTGGCCTGCTGAAATCTGCAATCTTTCGGAGTGCCATCTCCCACTTTTTGATCTGATGGAAAGAATGTATGAGCATGGAAAAGAAACTGCAGCTTCAATGTACGGTTGCAGAGGAATAGTTGCTCATCACAACACAAATATATGGGGAGATACTGCGCCTCAGGATCAATGGATTCCCGGGACTTACTGGGTAATGGGCTTTGCGTGGCTGTCTACCCATATTTGGAACCACTACGAGTATACTTATGACAAGGATTTCCTGAAAGAGCACTATTATCTGATGCTTGAATCAGCCAGATTCTTTTTGGATTTCCTTATAGAAGATAAGGACGGATACCTCGTTACCTGCCCTTCTGTATCCCCTGAGAATACATATATAATTGACACATTCCATAAAGGCTGCAATGGATATGGTGTTACCATGGACAACATGATCTTAAGAGATCTTTTCACACAATGTATTGCAGCTTCTGATGTTCTTGGCAGGCATGATGAAGAAATTGATGAAATGCAAAAAGCCAAAGACAGGCTGCGTCCAACAAGTATTGGAAAGTATGGTCAGATAATGGAATGGGCCAAAGATTATCAGGAGCATGAGCCCGGACACAGGCATATTTCACAGCTATATGGTCTTTTTCCATCAGATCAGATTTCGGTTCAGTCCACAAAAGAGCTTGCAAATGCTGCCAGAGTCACAATTGACAGAAGACTTCAAAATGGTGGCGGACATACCGGGTGGAGCAGGGCGTGGATAATAAATTTCTATGCAAGGCTACATGATGGAGAGAAGGCCCTTGAGCACTTAAATATGCTTCTGACCAGATCTACTCTGAATAACTTGTTTGATAATCATCCACCTTTTCAGATTGATGGTAACTTTGGCGCTACTGCAGCGATTGCCAATATGCTTTTACATGACACTTCAGACGGACCGGTTGTGCTTCCGGCACTTCCAAAAGAATGGAAAAGCGGAAGTATAAAAGGCCTTAAACTAAAAGGGAATAAAACCATAGATATAGTTTGGAAAGACGGAAAAATAATGAGTAAATGCAAATCAGTGTAAAACAAGCCCAAATCAGTGTAAGGGCTTGTTCTGATTCGGAGCATATGCTACCATATTTTTATAAAAGAAAGGGCGAATTTTCGTTAGGGTGAAGGAATGATTATTAGATAATTTGATTTAGGTGAACATGTTGATGTTGCTGCTATTTCTGATAGCAGTATTATGTGTACGCTTAAATTGGATTATCATGCATTCTAAGCCTGTCATATATAGGTCTTTTTTGTATGAGTCTATTTTGTGTACGCAGGATAGGCTTTTTTTATTTTTTTTTACTAAAAAGCCGACAAGGGAGGCTTGTATATGTCTAAGAGATTATTGATCAAAGCAGAGAATATAGCACATTCATTTGGTGAGCAGACAGTTTTGAATTTTGACAGATTCTATCTGTATGAAGGAGAGAAAGTGGGGCTTGTTGGAATGAATGGTGCTGGAAAGACTACGCTCCTTAAAATCCTTTCAGGTGAATTAGAGCCAACTAAAGGCTTCGTTTCAAGAGACTGTGAGCCTTTCTGTTTTGAGCAGTTTGGCGGGAGCGACGCATATTATGAAACAGACTTTAGCGAAGCGGGCAAAATGGGCGTAAGCCAAAAGCTTTGGCAGGAAAATGTAAGTGGAGGTGAGGACACTAGAATCAGACTCGCCCAGTTATTTTCATGTCCTCATGCAGTAGCTTTTTTAGATGAGCCTACATCAAACCTTGATTATGAAGGCGTGGAGATTCTAAAGAAGCGGTTAAAAGAAATAGAAACGCTGGTAATGATCAGTCATGACAGATCGGTACTGAATGATATATGTGACCGTATAGTAGAGATTTCTTTTGGAAAGCTTAACTGTTATTCGGGTAATTATGATGACTACGTTATTCAAAAAGAAGAACAGTTTAAAGCCATGCAGTCAGAGTATGAGAACTACCAGGCAGAGAAAAAGCGGCTTCAGAGGGTTTATACTCAGAAAAAAGCAAAGGCAAAAACTGTTGAGAAAAAACCAAGGAATCTTACTTCAAGCGAGGCAAAGGCCATCAGCTTATGCGGCAACAGGAAGCCTGAAGACAAAGCGCGAGGAATAGAAAAAAGTGCTGCAAATGTGCTCAAGCGCATTGAACATATGGAGGTTAAAGAGAAACCGAAGGAAGAACTCACAGCAAGACCGGATTTCAGACTGACCAATCCACCAAGGAATCCTATTGTCATTAGAGGAGAGCATATATCTTTTCAATATGATGACCATATGATATTTGATGATGCTGACTTTATTATCAGAAATGGCAGCAAGGTAGCTCTTCTTGGCGGAAATGGTGCGGGAAAGACAACTCTTCTTGAGCTGATAAGTGACCAGTATGAGGGAATACATATCGTTCCCGGAGCGAAAATTGGATATGCAAAGCAGAACATGTCACAGATTGATCTTGAACAGACAGTGCTTGAAAATGTGCGTAGAGTCAGTATCCAGAGCGAGAGCCTTTCCAGGATAGTACTTGCCCGTCTCTTATTATCAGAAAGAGATATGAATAAAAAGGCATTTGAGCTTTCCGGTGGCGAGCGCATGAAACTCTCTTTTGCCATGCTGTTTGTGTCAGATGTTAATCTGTTGATATTTGATGAACCTACTAATTACCTGGATATTCCGTCGGTCGAAGCACTTGAGAAAATGTTAATGGAGTACGAGGGGACGCTTTTGTTTACGTCCCACGATAAGGTCTTCGTTGATAGGATAGCAACAGATAGATATCGTATAGAATCAGGAAAAATTATACCTGTACTGGCTTGATTGGAGCATGTAGTGTACTTTAAGCGGTGCACCAAGGCAAAAAAGCTGCTAAAGAGTAAGTAAATCAGTGCAAAACAGTCCAAATTGAGTGTATTTCGTGTTAATGACTCTTCGTAGTGATAAGTTGGTGATCAGGAGGAAGTGGTAAGATGCAAGATA
Organism: Butyrivibrio sp.; assembly: GCF_015056685.1. GTDB lineage: Bacteria > Bacillota > Clostridia > Lachnospirales > Lachnospiraceae > Butyrivibrio. The sequence continues at coordinate 68,612 of NZ_SVFW01000015.1, forward strand.
CAATAATTAAGAATACTATGCAGAGAGCAGATAGGACTAAGGACTTTAGCATAGAAAAGAATTATAGAAACAATGAAGTTCTTAGAGCATCTTTTAACAGACTGGCTGAAAAGACCTTTGGGCTTAATTTCGAAAACTGGTATAGAAATGGATTTTGGAAGGACAACTACATTCCATATTCGGTGGTGATAGATGGTGAGGTTGTTTCAAATGTCTCAGTTAACGCCTGCAATATGAACTATAAGGGCCAAATTGTTAAGTTGATACAGCTTGGAACGATCATGACAGATGATGACTACAGAAGGAATGGGTATGCCAGAGCTTTGATGGAAGAGGTGCTAAAAGACTATGACGGAAAAGTTGATGGAATCTACCTCTTTGCCAATGATTCTGTACTTGAGTTCTATCCAAAATTTGGGTTTAAAGAAGCAAAAGAATATCAGTTTACAAAAGATGTGACAATATCTGGCGAATGCACTGCACAAAATGTACCGCTGAGGGATAAGATTGATTTCGACAGGACTGTAGAGATTTTAGATACAAAAAAACAGAACGCTCAGCTTTATATGGTCGATAATCCCGGATTGTATATGTTCTATCTGTCGCAGTTCATGACGGAGAACCTGTTCTATATTGAGGAGTGCAACAGCTACGCTATTGCTGAAGTGGAGGATGACACACTGATCTTACACGCCATCATTGGTGCTGGGGCAGTAGATGAGGTTATCAGGGCATTTGGATCTCAGGTGAAGAAGGTAATTCTTTGCTTTACCCCGAATGATGTTAGAGGCTTTGAAAAAAGCGAGCTTCATGAGGAAGACACTACGTTTTTTGTACAAGGGAAGTTCTTTGAGGATAGCCGCGGCGATGAATATATGATGCAAGCTATAACACATGCATGAAAAGGCACATCATACTAAGACAAGACCCCAAACAGGAGATGCATTATGAAATTATCAAAACTTGGTATTTGTGGAATTATCAGTTTGCTTTCATACACGGCAATGGTTGTGTTTTCGCCCCTTGCCTATCCGGGATATGACTGGCTTAGCATGGCGGTAAGTGATCTAAGTGCTGTTGGAGCTCCATCTGCAGAGCTTGCAGGGCAGTTGAATGCCTTGTATGGACCTTGTGGACTTGTTTCTATCATGGCTGTCTGCGTGGCATCTCAGAATCTTAAGACTAAGATTTTGAGGCTGGGAATATATTTCTTTGCAGCTATGGAATGGATTTCTGATGTTGGTTATAAACTCTTTCCATGGGTGGCAGATGCTGACAGTAGTCACCCTCAGAACGTGATGCACCTTATAGTGACTGCCCTTGTGGTGATCTTTTCACTGACGGCGCTGATCCTGTCAATAATTGGAGCAAAAAAAGAAGGGATGAAATCTCTTTTTATCTGGGCATGTGTGTGCCTTGCTGCAATGCTGCTTGGACCTATCGGAACAGGAATCATGCCAAAGGCAGTATTCGGGCTATTTGAGAGATTCAGCACCTTTTCGGCAGTAGCCTTCAATGCAGTGCTGGGAACGTTTTTGCTACTTGGAAAATTTGGAAAGAACTTTGACTAAGCAGCTCCAAAAAAGCATAAAAGTAAGTGCAAAACAGACCTTTATCAGTGTAAGTGATAAGGTCTGTTTTTATTTGGTGATAAAGTTAGAACAGGAAGAGAAAAACATATTTGGAAAAGGAGATTAGCCATGACAGATTATATCGCATTTTGCGGACTTGATTGTGAACAGTGTGAAGCGCGTATAGCAACAGTTAATGACAACAACGATCTAAGAGCAAAAGTGGCCAAAGAGTGGTCAAAGCTCAATGGTGTAGAAATAACCCCCGACATGATCAACTGCGTAGGCTGCAGGCTTACGGGGTGAAGTTCCCATATTGCCAGTCCATGTGCGAGATTAGACAGTGCGCACTGGGAAGAAAAATTGAGACTTGTGGAGATTGCCATGAAATGAATGCATGCTCAAAGCTTTCCCAGATTATCAGTACTAATTCTGATGCAAAACGCAGACTTGAGGGCAAATGAGACTTTAAGAATGAAAAACTCTGATATAATTGGTTTGATATAGTCAATCACACTATTACAGGGGGTTATATGGAAAATAAGGATTTTATTGAGAATTCTGAATTACGTATTGCTATATGTGATGATGACAAGTCTGATCGGGAAAAGGTACATGTCCTTCTTCAGGACTACTTGAAGAAAAACTCTATAAAAGCACATGTCAGGGTATTTGATCACCCGGACACACTTATAGAGGAGTGCGAGCATTACAGGCCCCATATTTACATTTTGGATATAGTTATGCCAATGGTTACAGGAATACAGGCTGCCAGAGAACTACGGTGGAATCAGCCGGATGCCCAGATCATTTTTGCAACTTCTGAGAGCTCATATGCGCTGGAGTCTTTTGATGTAAATCCCATAAATTATATTTTGAAGCCGATTGAAAAGGAAAAGTTCTTTTCAACTCTTGATCTGGCTATTTCCCGCGTGGATATCGGGAGTGATAAAAGCGTTTGTATAAAGATCAAGGGTGGTATGCAGACATTGCACCTTGGTGACATTCTTTATATAGAATATCGCAACCATGTGGTTTCATATCATATGGATAATGGCGAAATCATATCAACTCCAACCTTAAGGATAGGATTTGCAGAATATCTTTCAGAGAATCATCCAAGCAAAGATTTTGTAAGATGTCATGAATCAATAGCTGTGAATATAGCAGCAATTGATAAATTGACCAAGATAGATATTACGCTTCGCGGTGGGGAACAGATACCTGTAACAAAGAGCAGATATTCTGAAGTTATGGATAGTTATATGGATTATAGGCTGTAAGAACCTAGTGAAGTACTTTTGAGCTTGGTTCGCGCGTCTTCCGGCGAGCGAATGCGAGAGCGGAAGTTCATTATAAGGAGATATCAATGCCGAAAGTTAAGCTGACCATAACGGAAAGTAAATGTAGATGTGGTTATTTCAAAGAAGGACAGGAGTTATGGTATCGGTAGACAGCTGATGATGAAAAGAAGAGGGTAAAGATATGAGCCTACAATTTGTAAAAGCAAGCACTTCTGATGCTTTGACACTTAATGGAATATCTAAAAGAGCTTTTGATAGCGATGTTCAGGTTGGAGCACCGTCAGCTGGTGGGCCACCTGGATATATGTCTGTTTCTTATCACACAAAGATGGCCAGAACAAATCATTTGTATATGCTCACGGACAATGGACTAATTGTTGGCGGTGCGATTCTATTTTTGGAAAAAGACAAGTTGAACATTGGAAGGATCTTTGTAAGCCCAGAGCATTATCGCAAAGGCTATGGAGTCTACATGATGCAGGAAATTGAGACAATGTTTTCAAATGTAAAGGAATTTGTATTAGATACGCCCATTTGGAATGTCAGAACAAACGCCTTTTATACCAAGCTGGGATATGTGGAAGTGAGTCGGGATAATGAATTCATTTATTATATTAAGAAATGTGAGTGATGAGGGAGAAGAATCTTTCAGTTAAATGCACGATGACAAACGGATCATATCAGCGAGGAATAATAGCTATGAATAAAGAGTGGTCTGAACAGAATAAAAGAATGCAGTCGCTGATCAAAAAGGCAGATACATTTAATGAGGGTAAGGATGTCCTTTTTGAATTGCGAAACGACCTGATGAATACAGCTGAGAACATAAATATAATAGGCGCCTTCTGTGGGGTGCGCGATGTCGAGGAACTTACAGAGGAGGCACTTTACAGAAAATACAATATCCATCAGGCTGATGTGATGGCGCTGTTTGGAGGTACCATCCTGTGCGGTGGTGATGTAATGGCTGAGGCGATGAGGGAGAATGTCGCTAAGACATATATAATCGTCGGAGGCTTTGGACATACCACTTCTACCCTGCAGGAAACAATGAAAGCTCTTTTTCCGGATGTTGATGCATACAATATGCAGGAAGCGGAATTATTCAATATCTATCTGAATAGAAAATTCGGACTTAGCGCAGATTATCTGGAAACTGCGTCAACCAACTGTGGTAATAATATCACTAATCTGCTGGAGCTTCTCGAAAAAAACAATATACCATGCAAGAGCATTATCCTTTCGCAGGATGCGACCATGCAGCGGAGGATGTCTGCCGTGATGAGAAAGTACAGACCGGAGCTTCAGATCATCAATTACGCAACCTACCGGGCGGAGGTGGTCCGGAAAAATGGAGATATTTCTTTTTCATCGGACATAAAAGGCATGTGGGATATGGATCGGTATATCAGCCTTATCATGGGAGAGATTCCGAGGCTTATGGATGATGAAAAAGGTTATGGCCCCAGAGGAAAGGGATATATTGCACATGAGGACATCCCGCCCGATGTACGAAAGGCCTTTGACGAGCTTCTTGAGCAATACGAGGTACGTAAAGCAAATCCGGAATTTTCATCGTAGATACGCACAAATTCAGAAGTGTTGAGTTTTAATTCTCCTTATACTGTAGGTCAGTGAAGGAGGATGAGAGATGAATACTGAACAAATCAAAGAAAACAAACTCAAGATGATTCTTGGTTTTTCGATCCCGAGCATTATCGCGATGCTTCTGGAAACGGTTATAACCATGACGGATGGTTATTTCACTGGAAACTATGTGGGGGAGAAAGCCTTGGCGGCTATCAACCTTGGACTTCCGATCTTGTATTTTTACTTAGGGATCGGGCTTTGCGTGGGTGTCGGAGGAACTGTTATATGTGGCCGGCTTCTTGGAGCAGAAGATGGGAAAAGAGCCAACGAAGTGCTTTCACAGACTATCGTTACTTCGCTTGTGGCCTGTGTTGTAATATCTGCGTTTTTGGCAGTTCTTTTCGCGCCAGTTAGGAACCTGCTTGGGGCAGATGCGGCCCTGGCGGGATTTTTTAATGAATACTACAAAGTCATGCTGCTAAACTACCCCTTAATGGTGCTGACAACAGTGCTTGGGATGTTCATAAGGGTGGATGGCAAGCCGCAGGTATGTATGATCATAACCATCACGGGATGCGTGCTTAACGCAGTTTTGGACTATGCGCTGGTTGCCGGTTTAGGTCTTGGCGTGTTTGGAAGTGCTATAGGATCGCTTACAGTCCAGGCGATCACAGCGCTGGTTATGACTGGATATTTCTTATCCAGAGCGTCAGGCTTGTCCTATACCAGATTTGCATTTGACAGGGCACTCAACAAGGAGATCATGTTTAACGGATTTTCCGAATTTATCGGAGAGATGGCCAGTGCGATATCAATGTTTGTCTTCAACTTCGTACTGATGAAGTACGCAGGGCCTGAAGGAGTGGCGGCGTTTACCATCCTTGGTTATGTCGTATATGGATTTAGCATGATCTGCATAGGCTTTGGGCAGGGGCTCACGCCACTTGTAAGTTTCATGTTTGGCGCAAAAGAGTTTGAGACAGCAATAGAATTAAGGAAGATCACAAACAAGATACTCTTTGGAATCGGAGTAGCAATCGCGGCGATTTTCTTACTTATGGGAAGATCATACGCCGGACTCTTTGGATGCAGCGATATCGTGGTGGACATGGTGGTGACAGGATTTAGGTTCTACTTGGCTACTTTCCTGGTTATGGGTTATGATGTAATCAATTCAATGTACTTTACAAGCTGTGGTGATGCCAAGTCTTCGGCTCTGATATCATCACTGAGAGGAATTGTTCTGCTTCTTGCATTTACGTTCATTCTTCCTATGATCTTTGGGATGAAGGGAATATGGATGGCAGGACCAGGGGCGGAGATTTTGACTGCAGTAGTTTCGTTTTGCCTTATAAACAGGCAAAGGCTTGCGCTAGAGGAAGGAAAACCGGCGTGGAAACCAGAGAAAGCTCTACAATAAGGAGCGAAGTGATCAATAAGGCGATCACATATATCTTTGACCACATAGATGATGACATTACTGTTGATGATGTGGCAAGACATTGCGCTTATTCCAGATACCACCTCACCCGTATGTTCAAGGAAGATACGGATGAGGCGCTGTATCAGTTCATCAAAAGGATTCGCCTTGAGAGAAGCGCATGGCGCCTGAAGGTTGAAAAAGAGAAGAGCATTACGCAGATTGGCGAGGATTATGGATATTCCTCGTCTAATTTTGCTACTGCCTTCAAAAAGCATCTTGGAGTATCGCCGGCAAGCTTTCGGAAAAACAGTGAGCAGATGGTAGAAGAAAGCTCTTTTTCTCATGGACTTACGTTGGACGATCTGGATAAGGCAGAAAAGCAGATCACCGTGGAATACCTAGCGGATTTTACTGTTATTTATGAAAGGAAGCGGGGGAATTATCACGATCTTCCTAATGCGTGGTGCGAGTTCATTGATAAGTATCGGCATCTGGCAGATGAGAGTACAACGTATATAGAATGCACCATAGATGATCCCTCTATAACCGATGAGAATAACTGCATGTATGAGCTTTGTCAGACTGTTTCTGCTGACAACCCTCTGGTAAAAGAGAATCCGGATATCCTTACTCATTCAGTTGATGGCGGAAAATACGCAGTTTATCATTTTAAGGGATTTCCAAAGTTTCTCTATATGGTGTACCAGGAGATATTCTGCCGATGGCTTTCAAGGACCGGTAACGAGCTTGATGAGAGGCCTATCTTTGATGTGTATAGGGATATGAGGGAAGATGGATACATGGAGATAGATATCTGTTTTCCGCTGAAATCAGGAACATGACATACTGTTGTCCTGCTTGGTTTATTAAGATATGCGAAAAGGGTGATCAAATGAAGTTCACTATCTGAAGATGACAAAGTTTTATATTGGACAATTGCAAAAGATGAAGTAAAAAAACAACTAAAAAGCCCAAGTACAGCAAAATTCCCTTTTGCGGCAAATAGTGAGGGGGTTTCAATCACAAAAACTGGCGATATTATGACTGTAAGTGCCTATGTGGATGCCCAGAATTCATTTGGTGCTATGCTAATGAAAAAGCACTCTCACTTCCAACAGAGTGAGAAATCAAGAAATATAATATCAGTGATTTTTAGGTCGTTATCCGTGTAGATGACGACCTAATTTTTATTGTGTGATAGGCTTGTTTAGACGAACTTTTGTCGGCAGAAAAGATGGTATCGATTGTCGAAAAAGAGAATAGGGACAATATCAGTGATAGTGGGAATTACCGCAGTACTTCTTCTCGCAATGGGCAGGGAAGCCTATGGAGTTTCAATGCTGTT
>NZ_SVFW01000089.1 GCF_015056685.1 Butyrivibrio sp.
AGAGAGTATGATAGAGCCACAGAACGTATGATAAAAGAATTAGTTGAATAAAAAGAGGATATAGTACTTGATAAAATTGATTGTGTGCAATATAATATCATTATGTTTTATGATTAAGAGAAAAATCTGTACATTGTATATTAAAAAAATGTGGAGAGGGGCTTTGAGATGCACGAATCAGGTGAAGACTATATCGAGACAATATACCTTTTAAAAAAGAAGAAGGGAATGGTCCGTTCTATCGATGTTGCCAATGAGCTTGGCTTTTCAAGACCTAGCGTTTCAAGAGCGGTAGGAATCTTAAAAGACAACGGACTGATCGTTGTGGAGAATGATGGCGAACTTGTTCTTACAGAGGAAGGATTAAAGACTGCAAAAAAGGTTTACGAAAAGCATACCAACCTTACCAAGTTTTTGATGCTTACTGCAGGAGTTAACGAGGAAATCGCTGAGAACGATGCTTGCAGGATCGAACATATTATTAGTCCTGAAACTTTTAAGGGAATTAAGAAATTCGTTAAAGAGAATGCAAAATAATCATAATGATATGAGAATCATAGAAGGTTGATTTTCTGTTTTTTATGATTGTAACTGAATATTGATTTTGAAATTATAAAGGCACAATTGCAGTATTACTGTGATTGCGCCTTTATTTTTTATTTTTATAAATGTCTAAAGTGTGTCCAATTTATGAAATTTTAATTTATTTTTACAAAAAAACGACTGATTATGATGGTTTTTATGATTGATATTTTTTTATGATAAAAAAGGATTTTTTTATGAGATTTTATGAGAGGGAGGTAGTGTAATGTATAAAAAGCTACGGAGATTTATTACACTTGTTCTGGCACTTGCACTTATTACTACTAATTTTGGCAGTGATTTTGCAAGTACAAGGGCATATGCTGTTGCTGATGAGGATGAATTGGAAGTAACGGTTGATTCATCTGAAATTGGTGACATTTTCGAGGATATTTCTGATGTTGAGACGTCAGAAGAGTCTGAGGAAAATGAGGAGGAGAAAAAAGTCGACACTGAGGGAGAAACAGAAGTTGACAATTCTACAGCAGAGGCAGCTACAGAGGAAGCTACTCTTGCTGAGAAAAAAAGTGAGGGTTTAGAGAATAATATAGAAGAGTCTGTTAAGGAAAGCTCAGCTGAGGGAGAAGCAGTTGCAGCTATTTCTGGCAGCACAGAAGAAAGTAATGCAGCTACTCTTGCATCATCAGATGCGGCTGCACTTGCAAGTTCCGAGGATGCAGCTACACTTGCAAGTTCTGATGCAGCAGCACTTGCATCATCTGATGCAGCAGCACTTGCGAGTTCAGAGGAAGAAGAACCAATAGAGTTTAGTCCGGATCCTGTAATTTTAAACGGAGTTAAGATTACTCTTTACGCTGTTCCAGGAGTTCTTCCTAATGATGCAGAGCTTCAGGTCTCAGAAATTGAAAGTGATTTTGAAGATAAGATCACAGAAGCTATTGATGAAGATACAGGTGCAGACGTTGAGGTAGTAAAGACAATCTCTTATGATATCAAGATCTTTTCAGAGAGCGAGGGGAATTTCGTTCAGCCTGAAGATGGAACTGTAAGAGTTACTTTTGAAGAAATTGACGAGGCTTCCGACGAGGAAATAGCACTTGCTGTTTACCATGTTGAAGAGTCTGGTGAAGAAGTTGAAAATGTCGATGAAGTAAAAAAGGGAAAAGAAAATTCAACTGAGACAGAAATAGACTTTGATGCAAAACATTTCTCAATCTATACTATCGCTTTTCTGAAAAATAATGATGTTGTAGGCAAATTTTACATTGATCCTAAGGATGAGAATAGAAAAGATATAGCTATTACAAATACAGGAGAGACAGAAATCATTCTTTCAGAGAGTAAAGAATTTGATCCGAAGGATCTAGCACTTCATCTTGCAGGATATACTTTTACAAAAGCGTATGTTGATTATTATTATCAATTTAATTGGAATCGCGTAGATGCAGATGTTTATAAAATTGTTTCTAACGCTGATGAGAAAACAACAACGATATATGCCAAATATAATGATATTGATGTTATAAATGAGTATAAATGGGGTGTTGACGAAATACCTCATGTTAACTATAAATACACAAGTGATGAAAACTTGAAGGGCGATGATCTTGTTTATTTCTACGTGCTTATAACCGGTAATGATTTGCCTAAAAGTTCAAAAGGACAGGATTCAGGGTTCTATTATCCTGAAGGAGGTTCTCATGGTGATACAAATGCCAAGTGGCTTGGAAGGGCTGTAAAGCTTGCAGATATTCCTAAGGAATTAAGGGATGGGGTTGATAAAGAATTTTATAGAATTCCTGGTGGAAATTTATGGGATGTTAAATATGCAAATGGAATCCCATACACAACAGGACTTGTTGATAAGTATATTACAAAGAATCCGGATTCTTCCTTGATATCCAACTATTTTGACAGTGAATTTGAAGGCTTTGGCCTTATACCTGATGATGTATGCTGGTATGTTTATAAAAAGCAGTATGATGCACTTCATATAGATGGATATATTAACAGTGCAGTGACTTATGATGCAAATTATACAGGCAAGGATCCAGATGTTACTGATAAGGTCATACTTTTTACTGACTATACTATTAAGACATATGGAAATGTATTTAGCACATCAAGAGATGGATATACTTTTGTAGGATGGAGTACTGATCCATATGATTATGAGCAAAATGGCATAATAGATAACAATACATATTATTATAATTCGCAGTATATGAGCGAAACAAAAGCTGTTGCTGAGAATGAAGTGATCACAGTTGGTAAAAAGGTAACTCTTTATGCTCAGTGGAAGAAGGATGGCGTTCTGGATGCAAACATCGAAGTATGGGCCAAGGATGATGAATGGTTCTACGATGGAACAGATCATACAAACAACGAAATCCTTAAACAGACAAGTGATGATCCTAATTACGAAGTAACGGCCATTGAAACAAATGGAAAAGTTAAGAATGTAAGCGACACAAGCAATCTTAACAACAAAATTACTAAGGTAACTATCAAGGATAAGACTACTGGCAAAGAATATACATTTACTGTTAATGGTAATAGTGAAGTAGTAACTATTAATGGCGAAAAGACAAAGGTTACTGTTCATAACAGTACACTTACGATTAATCCAAGAACTGTTACACTTACTTCAAAGAGTCTTTCAAAGAAATTTGATGGTACTTACCTTACTGCCGATGAGCGCTATGCAGCAGGTGAGAAGTATGCAAGAGATATTACTGCAACTGCCTTCAATAAAGAAACAGGTGAAGGCTTTGTGGCAAATGAAGGTATAGTAGCAGCAAGCACTGAGTTTACAGGCAAGCTTCTTGCTATAAAGAAAGTTGAAAAAGCTAATACTTTTAACTACACAAGACAAGAAAATACACTTGCAGAAAACTATAAAATTGAGCAAGAATATGGAGATCTTGAAATAACTCCTCCTGATGAGAAGATTAAATTAAAGATCAAATTAAAGGCAAATGCTGATGGTACAGGTCGTGACACTTACGTAATATATGATGGCACAACGCAGCAGGCTTTAATGGAAGTTCATGTGACTGTTGAAGGTGATATCAATGAGCAGACAATTCTTCAGAAAATTATCGAAGCCCTTAAAAATGGTGCATCTAGCCTTCTGAATGCTGGAACATTAGTTGCTTATGCAGCAGATAAGCCTGGAGATCCGATTAAGGTTGATTCACAGACAATAAATATTGCAGGGCTTGATATTACAGTCGACAATCTTTACGTACATGGCGGAGCAGGAATGGATGTAGGTCATTATCCTATCATTCTTGACTATTCTGGAATGACTATAGTAACTACTATAAATGGTGAGGAAATCGATCTTACTCAGGTAGTAGAAATAGAGATTGACAGCATAAAGGGCGAAACAGAAAAGTATGAAGTTAACCCTGAAATCAAGACTGATGAAGACATTATTGGCTGGCTTCATGTAAGAGAGAGAGAAGTTACTATGCTTTCTGATACAGCAAGCAAGCAGTATGACGGAACACCTCTTACAGCAAAACATGTAACAGAGACAGAATATGTTGTAGATAAGAATTCTAACAAGGGATTCGTTCCTGGCGAAGGAGCTGACTATGATATAACAGGATCACTTGTTGGTTCTGCAACAGAGACACAGTCAGTAAGAAATGATTACACATACACATTAAAGAGTAATACTAAGGCATCAAATTATATTATTACTCAGGAATACGGTACACTTACAGTTACACCACTTGGCGGTGGAGATAATCCACCTTCAGATCCAGACCCAGATCCGGATCCACCAACAACCACAACTGTAGTACCTCCTAGCCCTGTTGCAGCAGTGCTCGGAGCAAGGAGAGCGGAGGCTACTTCAGGCGCAGCAGTACTTGGCGCAAGAAGGGCGGCTACAGAGGATGCAACAAATGAAGGCATGAGAGTGCTGGTTGTTGTAATAGCTGCGGGAATTGCAATTTCACTTCTTTTCTTTGGAAAAAAGAAAGAGAATGATGAAGTGTGATCCATTATAAAATCTCATAAAATCCGAAAGAAGCTGGTGCATTTTGCATCAGCTTCTTTTGA
>NZ_SVFW01000016.1 GCF_015056685.1 Butyrivibrio sp.
ATTGATTATTTCATTTCTTACCCTGTCTTTCCACTTTTTCTCGGGTAAAATATTGATTATTTCATTTCTTACCCTGTAGCCACCCCTACTGTTCTCGGAATTGGATCCTGAGGCACCTTAACCAAGCCACACCGAAGGTGCTTGCCATTGACGGGTTCTGCGGAAAACGCTACAATGCTGAATCCGACGGTGCGAGATAATCTACTGTTCCCATCATCCTCACCGTCGGCTCGCAGGCCAAGGCGTTTTCCTCAGGCTCAGTCAATGGTGGCGGACGATGCCAATTACTTACCAATCAATTACCAATTTCTTAAGCCTATACATAGAAAAAAGGGATGGTTCTAATGACTTATAAAAACAAGTCATTAGAACCATCCAATCACTTACGCATATACAAAGGGAGAATATTTTGGCATAATCATAAAGCTTATACCAGGATACTCTCTTCTTTCAAATCAGCCCATTGTTACTTCTTTCTTCCGGATTCGATGAGTTCCTTTTCAAAGGCCTCAGGATTTTTTAAGTAGTAATCCTGGTGATACTCTTCTGCTTCATAGAAGTTTTTATAAGGCAACAGTTCAACAAATGTTTCCTTGCCTGAATCTGCTGCTATTTTATCGAGTTTAGATTGGGCAAGAGCCTTTTCCTCTTCATCGCCATAGAAGATTGCCAGAGTATAAGAAAATCCCTTGTCGATAAACTGTCCCTCAGCATCAAATGGATCTACATTAGCAAAATAGATATCCAGTAACTTATCATATGATACCTTCTCAGGATCATATACAAGCTTTATGGTCTCACGATGGCCAGTCTCCTGATGTTTAACCTGCTCGTAGGTTGGATTCTCTTCATCACCACCTGCGTAGCCGCAAATAACCTTATCAACGCCGTACATCTTATAAATAGGTGTCACACACCAAAAACATCCCCCTGCAAAAAATGCCTCTTTCATAACCTGAAATCCTTTCTGATTTAACTAGAATGTCGCTTGCGACACTCTCGCGCCATGCGCGAATATTTTAGCATTCATTTTCCTATTAAATAAAAAAATGGAGATATGGATAAACCATATCTCCAACATTTTATACTATGAAAATTACTTTGCAAACAATGTTTTGAACTTTGTCTTAAGATCATACCACATTGGTGATGCAATAAAGATTGATGAATATGTACCGCAGATAACACCAACCATAAGTGGAAGTGCAAATGCCTTAATGTCTGCTACACCAAATACATAAAGGGCAGCTACAGTGAAGAATGTTGTTGCTGAAGTAAAGATACTTCTTGTAACTGTCTGAGCTACACTGCTATTAACAAGCTCTGCTTCTTCTTTTCTGTTTGTTGCATTGTGAAGGTTCTCACGGATACGATCGAATGTAACGATTGTATCGTTGATTGAGTAACCGATGATTGTAAGGATTACAGCGATGAATGTATTACCAACTGAAAGTCTTGTAAGTGCATAAGCTGTAATTACAATAAGTGTATCGTGTGCAAGGGCGATGATAGCAGCTGCACCAAACTTGATATCCTTGAATCTGATCCAAATGTAGATAAGCATAAGGATAAGTGCTACAAGGAGAGCCTTGATGGCGCTTGATCTCATCTCGCCACTGATTGTTGAACTGATTGTCTCAGCAGCAACATTATCAGCAGATACTCCGTAATTGCTCTCAAGTACATCCTCTACTGCTTCTCTCTGAGAAACATTAAGAGTTGATGTCTTAAAGATTACCTGATTTGTACCAGAAACTGTCTGAATCTGAATCTCGTTAACTCCAGCTGCTTTCTTGATATCAGATGCAACAGTGCTCTCAAGCTCTGAAAGCTCATAAGCTCTGTCAAAAGTAACTGTTGTAGATGTACCACCTACGAAATCAAGACTGTAATTGAATGCACCCTTTCCTGCTGATGCGTTAACTGCCATTGTAATGATACCAACTACAAGTACTGCACATGAAACGAGATAGAATATTCTTCTCTTTCCAACGAAATCAAATTTCTTAACTGCCTTAGCCTTACCATAGAGAACAGGGTTCTCAAGTCCGAGGCCATAAAGTATAGAAGTGATAAGTCTTGTAACTACAAGAGCTGTGAACATTGAAAGGATGATACCAAGCATAAGAGTCTCAGCAAATCCTTTGATTGAACCAGTTCCACCAATTCTAAGAACGATAGCTACGATAAGAGTTGTGATGTTACCGTCAAGGATTGATGAAAGAGCCTTGTTGTAACCGTTCTTTCTAGCCTCATCAACTGTCTTGCCAACAGCAAGCTCTTCTTTGATTCTGGAGAAAACAAGTACGTTAGCATCAACCGCCATACCGATTGAAAGAATGATACCTGCTATACCAGGAAGAGTAAGTGTCATATCAAATGCGGAAAGAAGGAATACCATAAGTCCGCAGTAGAAAGCAAGTGCAAGTGTAGCTGAAAAACCAAGGAGTCTGAAGAATACGATCATCAGAACTGCTATAAGAGCAAAACCAACAGCTGCTGCAATAAGTGATGTTCTGATAGCATCTGAACCAAGTTGAGCACCTACAACATTTGATCTAAGTTCGTTAAGCTGAAGCTTAAGTCCACCGATTCTGATCATAGAAGCAAGATTCTGAGCCTCTTCATATGAGCTCATTCCTGTGATTACAGCCTTACCGTCTGTGATCTCGGCCTGAACCTTAGGAACAGAAATGAACTGGCCATCATAATAGATACCGATTGTCTCACCATCTGCATATGCCTTCTTGGTAGCCTCAGCAAATGCTGTCTTGCCCTCTTCTGTAAACTCAAGAGAAACAACAGGTTCCTGTGAACCATATGAATCCTGCTGAGCTGCAGCCTGAGCAACTGATACCTGGTCTCCTGAAAGAACTATAGAACCATCTGCCTGAAGCTCTTCAAGTGTCTTGTTGAGAACATAACCAAAAAGAATGTTGCCATCTTCATCAGTCTCAAGACTACCTTCTGCTGTAAATCCTGAGTGGTATGTGTAGTTTTCATTGCCTTCTGAATCAGTCTGGGCAATAAAGTAAAGGTTACCGGGCTGTCCAAGATCCTCTAAGATTGCATTGGCATCTGAGACACCGGGAATCTCTATATTGATTCTGTTAGAACCTTCCTGATAAACAAGAGCCTCTGTGCTGTACTGATCTACACGCTGCTGAAGCTTGTAAATTGTATCAGACATATCCTCCTTATCAGGATTCTCATCTCCAACAACTTCATAAGTGATGCTAACACCACCTGCAAGATCAAGTCCTAAATTGATACTGGATAAAGAACCTGACTTGTCTTCACCAAGTCCGTACACTGCTGAATATCCAACTCCCCCCAGCAGTAACAGAACGATGATAAGCGCTAAAACTGACTTTAAGCGTTTCATTGTAATACATCCTCCCATATAGCTTATTAACTTATTCGGCCATAGCCGCCTTTATCATAATCGCACACTCGATACGCTTTCTCTGAAGCTCACAACCGTGCTTATATGTCGTATTGATATTGCCGTTGAAATTATAGGCGTTTGCAGCACATCCGCCGCTGCAATAATATCTGGCGAAACATTTCTCACATTCAGGTCTTGAATAAACATTGCTTTTTTTGAATGTTTCCTGAATGTCAGGTCTTGTAATACCTTCGAATACGTTACCCATGATGAAATCTTCATTACCAACGAACTGATGGCAAGGATAAAGATCACCCCAAGGTGTAACTCCCAAATACTCACATCCTGAACCACATCCGGAAAGCCTCTTAGCTACGCAAGGGCCACCCTCAAGATCGATGTTGAAGTGGAAGAAATTAAAGCCTCTTCCCTCTTTCTGTCTCTCGAGATAGAACTTGGCAAGCTTGTCATACTCCTCGCAAAGCTTTGGAATATCCTCATCCTTTAATGAGTACCAGTCCTCAGGCTTGGCAACTACAGGCTCAACTGAGATCTGCTTGAATCCAAGATCTGCAAGATGCTTAACATCCTCTGAGAAATCGAGATTATTGTGAGTAAATGTACCTCTTACAAAGTATCTGAGCTGATGACGACTTTCTGCAACTTTCTGGAACTTAGGAACTATCTCATCATAGCTTCCCTGTCCGCCGCGCTTAGGACGCATAGCATCATGAACTTCCTTACGTCCGTCAATAGAAAGGACAATATTGCCCATTTCCTTATTTACATACTCAAGGATCTCATCGTTTAAAAGAGTTCCGTTTGTTGTTATTGTGAAACGGAAATTCTTATTGTGTTCTTTTTCAATCTGGCGGCCGTACTCAACGATCTTTTTAACGACCTCCCAGTTCATAAGTGGCTCACCGCCAAAGAAATCTACTTCGAGATTTCTGCGATTTCCTGAATTCTTAACAAGGAAATCAAGTGCTGCCTTACCGACCTCTTCTGTCATGAGAGCTCTTCTTCCGTGATACTCTCCCTCATCGGCAAAGCAATACTTACATCTGAGATTACAGTCATGTGCTATGTTAAGACAAAGAGCCTTGATAACTGTCTCTCTGTTCTGGAATTCATCTACATAGTTCTCATATACATCATCAGTATAAAGAACCTGTGCAGCTCTGAGCTCTAAAAGCTCCTCAACTGCCTCTTTGATATCTTCTACAGAGTACTTGTCTGTTATCTCTGAAAGCTTTTTAACTTCATCAAACAGCCATCCAAAATCCTCTTTTGAAGCTTCTTCCTGTCCATCTGAAACTGCTGCAGTACCATATTTAGCAGCAAGCTTCTCCTCTACAATATTTACTAAATCAAAAACAACATCATCAACAACGTGTACTGAACCGCTGTTAACATCCAGAACAATGTTATAACCGTTGTTCTTATAAGCGTGAATCATAAAATCTCCTAAAACTAAACTCTGCGAGTTGTGCAAAAACTAGGCAGCGGCCTCGGCCGCTGCCCGATAACTTAATCCTACAAAACCAATATTCTTCCAGTTAGATTACTTGCTAAGCTGCTCGCAACTCTGGTTTCCTACTGTGCAAGATGTCTTGCATGCTGACTGGCATGATGTCTGGCACTCGCCACATCCGCCCTTTTTCATTGACTCTTTAAGATTTCTTGTTACTAATGACTTTACGTGCTTCATAAATTGCCTCCTACTTGAAATGTGAACTGTTCCACTTTCGAGTTTTTACATCGACCTAGTATACCATATATTGGTAAATTATTAAAGTGTTTCTTTTTCATCCTCTTTTGCGACAGTATTAGCAGTTAACAGAACTTTGGTAATTCTGTTTCGCTTTATGCCACGGGCTGTTAGCGTGATTCCATTATCAAGCGTAACGGTCTCGCCATATCCCGGCAGTCTGTCAAGTTTTTCGATCATAAGTCCGCCTATGGAATCATAATCCTCTGAATCAAGTTCTGTTCCAAGAGCATCATTTATGTCGTCCAGCTTCATGTTTCCTTCAACGAGATACTTATTGCCGCCTACATGCCTTATGAGTTCTTCCTCATCGGAATCATACTCATCTCTAATCTCGCCTACGATTTCTTCAAGAAGGTCCTCAAGCGTGATCATTCCGACTGTAGTTCCGTATTCTGATAAAACGAAAGCAACATTCTGGCTTCTTTCTCTCATTTCCATGAGAAGATCGGCAGTCTTTTTATACTCATAGGTATAATAAGCTTTTCTGAGACAGTCCTTTATCTTGAAATTGTCTTTGTCCTGAATAAGCACCAGGTCTTTTACATTTATAAGACCAATGATATTGTCCTGCTCTCCGCCTTCATAAACAGGAATTCTTGTGTACATATCCTCGCGAAAAACTCTCATGACCTCATTGTAATCAGCATCAGAGCTGACACAACACATATCGATCCTTGGTATCATGATGTCTTTTGCATGAGCATCGCTGAAATCAAATACGTTGTAAATGATCTCTTTTTCTCCGCTCTCGATAACGCCATCCTCATGGCTGACATCCACATAAGTCTTAAGTTCTGTCTCAGTCATAGTCTGCTTATTCTTGGTATCAACACGAAAGAGCCTGAGGATCAGTGTTGCAATACCGTTTATGATAAAGCTTATAGGATGTATTATGGCCATGATAAACAAGATAACATTCACATACCACAGTGACATTTTCTCTGCATAGGCAGTCGCTACTGTTTTGGGAATGATCTCTCCAAATATAAGAACGATTAAAGTAAGTACACCGGTACCAATGCCTATCGCAAAGCTTCCAAACACATCCGTAACATAAACTGTCATCAAAGCAGATGCACTAAGATTGACAATATTGTTACCGATCAGGATCGCAGACAAAATTTTCTGAGTATCTTCGCAAATTGAAAGAACTCTTTTTGCCCGCTTGTTCCCTTCATCAGAAAGGGATTTCATTTTCACCTTGTTAACAGTCATAAAGGCTGTTTCAGCAGATGAAAAAAACGCAGATAACAAAACAAGTACAATTAATACTGCGAGCTGTATCGCGTGAGTGTCCAAAACTTCCTCCTATCAATCCAAATGAAATACCGGGTGAAGATCGATAGCTACAGGGCTATTGTCCGGATTGGTCTCCATAATGTCGGCCATAAAATCCCACCACTTGCGGTTAATAGCTGTATCAGCTCCTTTAGCCCAAAGCTCTTCATCCTCTATTTCGATATAGCCATAGAGAACATCTGTCTCTTCATCAAGGAATATGCTGTAGTTGCGTCCGCCATGCTCGTGGATCATTTCCTGCATCTCAGGCCACAACTCATTGTGTCTCTTCTCATACTCCTTTTCCATCCCCTTATAAAGCTTCATTTTAAAACCTTTTCTTATCATACCTTCTTACTCCCCTTTTATTCTTTTATTCACACAGCCAATGGCTGTTTTTAGCAAAAGACCTGTCAGTTAAGCGGATTGAGATAGAACTCCTTAACATCTTCGTAACCCTGCTCTGAAAGCTGCTGTTTCTGGAACTTTTTATTCTTGTTCATGCGAACAACAAGAACCTGATTGCCTTCAAGTCTCTCTTTCTGAGCTTCTGAGATGATCTCTGAAAGTCTCTCTCCCTTGATTCCTTTCTCGATGAGGTAAGCCTTTCTCTTTCCCTCCCCAGGGATCTTAAAGCCTTCATCCATCATAATCATGATGATACGCTCAAAACCGATTGAGAATCCACATGCTGGAGTGTCCTGTCCAAGGAACTTTCCAACCATCTTGTCATAACGTCCGCCGCCCCCGCAGCTTCCGCCGTACTGAGGCATTGATACTTCGAAAATAGTACCTGTATAATATGACATTCCTCTTACAAGTGTAGGATCAAATACCATTTCAAACTGAGCTGTCTTGGTTGCATCAACACTTGTGATGATCTCTTCAAGGCTCTCTCTTACCTCTGTGTCAAGGAAGTCGCCCAATTTATCAGCGATTATCTTAAGACCTGAAATATCAGTTTTGCCTTCAACACTTCTGAAGAGGTCAAGATACTTGTCTATTGATGATCTTTCAAAGCCCTCTTTTTCAAGCTCTTCAGAAACACCATCGATGCCGATCTTGTCCATTTTGTCGAGAGTTATGAACACATCATCGTAGCTCTCTTCTGGGAATCCACTGTAAGCTGCCATAGCCTTAAGAATTCGGCGCTCGTTTATTCTTATCTTAAAATCCTTGAATCCAAGTCTTCCAAGAGTCGTTGTTGTTGCAAGGATAAGCTCTATCTCTGCGAGATTGGTTGCTTCTCCGAGAATATCGATATCGCACTGCATGAACTGACGATATCTGCCCTTCTGTGGTCTGTCAGCTCTCCACACATTGCCCATCTGAAGCGCCTTAAATGGAGAAGGAAGCTCGCTTGCATGATTTGCATAAAAACGAACAAGGGGAACTGTAAGGTCATAGCGAAGACCTGAATCTGTAAGATCGTTCTCCTCTTTGGCAGTTTCCAAATTCAGCTTTTCTCCTCTTTTCATAACTTTGAAGATAAGCTTTTCATTTTCTCCACCCTGCTTGCTGTTAAGATTGGCGAGTGATTCAACACAAGGTGTTTCTATAGAAGTAAAACCAAATTCTGCATATGTCTTTTTAATAACTCCGATGCAGTAATCTCTAAGCTGCATTTCTGAAGGCAGAATATCCTTCATTCCGGTAACGGGTTTCTTAATAAGTGCCATAAATAACCATCCTTAATTCTTGAAATAAATAATAAACACGAAATATTTTACACTTACCGCATTTTCTTTGCAATGGCTTTAAGCGTTGTGCTCTTTAATGAACTCTATAAAGCTTTCTCTTGACATGGGTCTTGCGTAAAAGAAGCCCTGAACATGATCACAGCCAAGTCTTATGATCTGCTTTGCCTGCTCTGCAGTTTCCACGCCTTCTGCAACAATTTCTTTTCCAAGGGACTTGATTATCCTGATCATATTGAGCATTACCATATAGGATGTCTCTGAATCAAATACGGACTGGACAATGCTCTTGTCAAGTTTAAAGAGCTTTAAAGGAAGCATAGCAATCCTTGCAAGATTGGAATACCCTGTTCCAAAGTCATCCATAGAAAAGGTAATTCCTGATTTTAACAATCTTCCCAGATTCATGTCCATTACATCAGTAATATTCTTTTCCCAGGTCTCTGTTATCTCCAGATTTATCAGCTTGGGGTCGACGTTATATTTTTCAAGAGTCCCAAGTATATTCTCTGCGAAATTGGTCTGTATGCAATCTACTATAGAAAGATTAACCTCCACGTATTCTATTCCATAGTCCATGATCTGCGATGAAGATATCATCTCGCACACCCTGTCCAGCACATATCTGTCTATTTCAAGAACACTTCCGTTCCTCTCGGCAACAGGCATGAATACTGCAGGCGAGATAAATCCAAGCTTAGGGTCCTTTAGACGCACAAGGGCTTCACAGGATGTATATTTGCCGTCAGCCGGAGAATATATCGGTTGATAGTAAACATCCAAAAGCCCGTCTTCGAGAGCTCTTTTCACTATCCCATCAATCTTCTTGTCATGTTCAACATATTTAAGATTCAGATCAGAAAGCCTTAAAACATCCCTGTTGTGCCTCAGAAAAGCCTTCTGCATTACATTCCATATCTCATTAAATCTCTCAAGAGAATCTACTTCTGTAGGGAAGCCCAAAACACACGGGCTCTGGAATAATTTTATTTCCTCATTTTTTAGTACCCACGGATCTTTAAACCTTATCTTTATCTGTTCTACAGTTTTTTCTATCACTGCTTCATCTGGGCCTGCCCCGGGAAACATTAAAATGAACGTGCTGTCAAACGGATAAAACAATCCTCCTTCCGGACACATTTTCTTTAGATAATCCGATATGTGTCTAAGGAGCTCTGAGGAGTTCTCAATGGCTTCTTCGCTCATGAACACATCAAGCTTATCCACATATATTCCCAGAAGTGAAAATGTCTTTTTCTGTAAAAGATTGGTAGAAATGGTGAATTCCAGAGCTTTCTTTGTTCCCGCACCGGAAGTTAAGTCCACAAACTCACTTGGATTCTGGAATGTATAGACGCACAGCAAAAGAGCTATTGAAACCGAAAACTCAAAGATTGAGCTGGACCTTGTCAGTATTCTGATAGGAACCCCTGCTGCCATCAAAAGATAATAGACCACAAGGGCCATCTGCTTCTCAGTGCTCAAAGACTTTTTGTACTTAATTATCATGTAAGCTGCAACAATGAGATAGAACCATACACTTAGATATATGGTGACAGCCTGCGGATATATGTACCTGATATCAGCATTTTCATCAAACCTGTAAAAGAATCCGGTAAAAATAACGCTGAAGATAACAACCTGCGAGCAGATAGTAGGAATACCAATAAGGATCTTTTTGACAAAGCTCTGGAACTCAATGTGGAAAATAGCCATTCCATAGAGAACCGATAAAAGAGGCATTACATAAATGCACACTTTTTCAAGCATTACAAGGACGCAGGCTGCCTGATAGCTAAGGGACATTTTCAAAAAATCAGACTGGATCCACACTTTGTGTATGAGTCCCAATAAATTCATGCAAAATGCATTAAAAAGCAGCCCTCCAAATATGTCATTTTGCCTGCTGTAGTAATGCTCTCCAAAAAGATGCACAAAAACAGTGATAAGCAAAACCACCATTGAGCATATTGCAAAGCATATTTCGTAGTTTTGTGGATTTGTTAAAAGACTCATAATCAATTTTCCTCAAAATATGCATCAATAAACTTTACGTAAGAACTATCCTTCATAGGTGCTCCCATATAATCTCCGATAAGATAGTCACATCCAAGATCTTCAGCCAGTTTTTTGTCTGTCTCATTCTCTATATCAGTGGCGCAGACAAATATGCTGATATCGTGGAAAAGATTGACTATTCCCTGAACCACCAGCATCATCTTATCAGACTCCATGGCGGAGTGAAGGATCGAGCTGTCTATGTTAACCTGAGAAACAGGGAGTGAAAGCACTCTGTTAAGGTCTCCATAGCCGCTTCCAAATTTATCAACAATGATAGAGCTCTTTAAATCGCCAAGCATTTTTATATTTCGCTCAGCAATTGAGTTCATGGTAGATATTGTGGTCTCGGTGAGTTTGATGCTGATCCATGATGCTACCGCGTTCTCTTCTCGCAATATTTTCTTAATACGCTTAATAAAATCATTCTTTGATATTTCACCCTGGGACATTGCGACAACAGCCCTGTATTTTCCGTTTTTATCGCCGGCATTCCAGAATGAAAGTGCCCTGCAAGCCCTTCTGAAAACAAACTCATCTGCATCCATAAGTGCCTGCGAAACTTTAATATCAGGAATCTTTCCCCTCATATCGATCTCGTTTCCTGCTGCATCCTGAAGGAAACATAGTACATCGGCACAGTAATTGATCTTATAGATCTTGGATAAAAATGGCTGGAACTTGATCGTTGCCAATTTGCTGTCGAGATTGACCCTCGCAAAATTATCATAGTCGCTCTCTCTTCTGATAGCCTCAAAGTCGACCTTATCCACATCAATGATAAGATTATGGTCATTATTTGCGTGCTCAACCATCATCTCTATCTTATTTATGAGATCAGCTGTAGTCTTGTAATGTACAGGATAATGAAGTAAAAAGAGCTGTCCGTCTACTTTGAGTTTCATGTTGCCAAAGCTCCAGGGCTCGCGCATCCTGTAAGAGATCTTGTACATCAAAGCCTTTGCTTTATCTGCATCATCTGTATGAACAGTCAGTGCAAATACATATTCAGAATACCTGTAAGCATAGGTAATAAGATGTAGTTCCTTGCGGCCTACATTCTTTAAATACTTTGCTATGGTCTTAAGCGCATCCTGTCCATTTCCATAGCCGATCTCATCGCTGAGAGTGCGGATATTTTTTATGGTAAGGAAGATTGTAAAGTGCTCTCCTTTTCTTTTTGTCTTAAGATCATGCCCCTCAATAAAGGCTTTCTTATTGAGGATATCAAGTACTTCATCTACCATCTCACTGGGATTTTGAAGGGTTATATAAATAAAGGTCACACTGATGGTATTACAGAAATTCTCGACAAGCAGAGTTGGATAAAAGTACTGGATCAGTATTCCTGCAAGAACAAAAAGAGCATATGATGCCACAACCACCTTTGTCCTTCTGCGCATGAGATTGTTATACCTTAACAGCAAAACAAGACTGACAACAAGATAGTACGTTGCGATGATATAAAAGAGGAAAAGGTATTTACCCCTGTGATAGATGCCATCTGCAGAGTAGCTGAACAAAATCGGTGCAAACCAGTTGACCACTAAAAGAACTATGCAGATAATATACCCAAACCAGAGATACCAAAAGCCTTTCCAGGTGGTTATAGGCACATAAATATCCAATACAGACATGATATATAAAAGATAAAAAACTGCTGACCCAAGATGGAAAAAGAAAAAAGCACTTCCAGCTATTTTTTCAAGAATGCCGTACTCAGAAAAGGTCAGAGGATGCATCTGCAGATATGTTTCTATTCTTTCACACAAAGTCGCCATGAAAACGGCAAAATAAAGCGCGCTGTAAGCTCTCTGTCTATAAGAAGGCACACCTCTCCTAGACATAGAAGTAACAGCGATAGTGATCAATATAAATAATGCGCAAATATCAAAATAAATATTATATTGCATCTACAACTCCAGCTTTGTTTTATAACCATTTAAGCGGATTGCTGATGACTTTTGCTTTAGAAATAATGTCATCGGCATTAGCTTTAAGATATACCTCAAGGCCTGCAATTTCATCCTGAGAATACCCGTTATTTTTAACTATCTTACCACCAGGAATAACGCCTTCTGCAATCTCTTTCCCGTTTTTACCATTTCGTTCAAATGAAACCCTTACCATCTTCTTGTTATCTTTTCCGGCAACAATTGCAGAATAAGTCATTCTCATCTCTTCATCAGACATATATTCACCATAAGTAAAAACAAAAAGTGTTATCGAAATTTTATAATCTCGATAACACTATTTTAACACATATTTTCAAATTTCAGTTTTAAATTGCGCTATTAAATGAACATCGTTAATTCTGCAGGCTTTTCCGTCTTTCATCGCCGGCCATTCCTGAAGATACAGCTTTGTATCTTCTTTTAGCGGATCAACAGCTATTTCACAGGCAAATTCACCTGATTCATTACCACAAAAACGCTTAAGTCCAACTTCCCACTTCTGGCCTGTGTAGAAGCTGTCTGCGATCATTTTGCCATCATGGTACATCTGAGCTGTATCGCCCTCATAATCAATGCTAAGGAGCATTTCATTTCTGTCCAAAGGCATATCTGTTACTTTTAATGCTGCTTTTAGCTCACCGTCCTGCTCATCTTTAGTCAAAAGAGCTGTAGCCTTGTTTTCATAACTGTTTTTGCTCTTATAGACCGTAAAGATCTCGTCATCTTTTTTTAATGTATCAAAGCCATCCGGTGCATCGCACAACTCCGGAAATGCCTTGAATACAGCATGCTTTGTCTCATTATCTGAAACTTCAAAATAAAGCTCAGGCTTTCCAGCCGCATTTGTTACAACATCGCCACTGCTTATGACAAAGTACTCTTTGCCGTTTTTGATAACCTTGCTTCCATGAACAGCTTCTTCCCTGGTAATAAATACCACTTTGTTGCCGTCGAGATCTCCTTTTACTGAAAGAGACGGCTCTTTTTCTGAATCTTTATAGAAAATGTAAGCATCATGCCCATTTCCATCAAAGTCAGCAATACAGCAAACAGGAGTAGCATCAGTTGTGATAACTGCCTTGTTTCCAACCCACATATTAAATGGATAAAAGAAAAAGTCTCCATTTGCAACATCCCTGCTCTCAAAGCTTGCAAGAACACTGCCATCTTCATCATAGGCTTTCAGAGCAGTATCTTTATGGTCAGCCATGGTATATCTGCGCTGATAGTTATTAACAAAGAGATATCCTGACTTTACTTTTTCCCCATTTGGAAGGATTCTTTCCTTGCATCTTACAGCGCTTCTAAGGTCATTAAAATTGTCAGGTTTTAATGGATTGCCAGGCTGCTCCACATAAGCCATGTCGCAAAGATCACTTCCAAAATCGTGAATAAATGAAGCAAGGAGGCGCACCTGTCTGTAAGTATCCTCCATCTGTCCATATTCACGAAGAGGTGCATTAAAATCATAGGACAATACAGGAAGATCATTGGGGTATCCTGTCTCTTTTGTCTCCTGAAGGGTAGTAAGCTTGCCCTCAGGATTGGTCCCTCCGTGGTACATGTAATAGCCTAAAAGATTAGCTCCGCTTCCAAGCTTGGTCATGGTCATAGCCGCTGTATCAAGCCCTGTCGCTATTGGTCTTCTATGCTTTGTAACCTGAAGTCCTCCGCCAAGTTCAGCAGTAAGGAACGGGAACTTGTTCATGTCAAAGGTAATTCCATCACCCAGGCCATGATCTGAGCCAATATTGTGATCATTTCTTTCTTTGGTAAAAATGTAGTTGCCGCTTGGCTCGATCTCTGTAGTTCTCTGATCCCATGGAGCCTCGCAGTAACCGCCCATAACAGGGATCATTCCGCCTGTAACTGCTCCGCCCCAGCCTGTAGCTGTGTAAATCGGCACTTCAAAGCCAATCTCTTTTGCCATGGCCAGAAGAGTTCTCATGTGTTGCTCGCCCTCTTCGCCATTTTTTCCACCGCAGTGCCCGTATTCATTTTCAATCTGCACTCCGATCACGGGACCATCGTCCTTTATCAAAAGACCTTTCGCCTGTTCAAATGTCTTTTCATAGAATTTTCTTACATGTTCAAGATAGCGTGGCGCATCAGTCCTGACTTCGTAGCCATTATCCACTGAATCTTTTAAAAGCCAGTCAGGAAATCCACCGTTTCTTGCCTCTCCATGTGCCCATGGGCCAATTCTCAATATTGCATATAAGCCACATTTTTTAACTGTTTCCAAAAACAGTCTTATATTTCTGTCTCCGCTAAAATCAAAATCGCCATGGATTTCCTCATGGTGGATCCAGATGACGTAGAGAGAAACTATATCAATTCCTCCCGCTTTCATTTTGCAGAGTTCTTCTTCCCAGTACTGATGGGGATATCTGCTAAAGTGCATCTCTCCCATCATAGGGAATACTCTCTTCCCATCAACAATCAGACTGATCGGGTCGAATCCAACCTTTGAATCTGACAATATCTTCATAAAAACTCCCCGTTTCTTATTTAGTACTTTCTTTGAGTATTACTTCGTAGTTGGTAAGGACAGTATTTGAAACATCCTGTCCGTCTATGAGCTCAAGCAGCTTTTTGGCCGCCGTTGCTCCAAGATTTCTATCGTCAAAATTAAGCGACGTAACTGAAGGAACTGAACTTTCCAAAATGGAGCTGTTGTAAAAAGAAGCAACTTTAAGCTTTTCCGGAACAAGAATATGCTCTTCTCTGCACCTTGCAATAACCTCTCCTGCAAGATTGTCGTCCATACAGATGACTCCATCTATATTTTTCTTAAGCAGTTCTTTTAATATTCCGCCCACTTTAGCTGTCTTTTCAACATCAAGGTAAACAAGAGCCGGATCCATTTTAAGACCCGCATCCACAAAAGCAGACGCAAAGCCATTATGCCTTGTCCTTGTGATGATATGCTCTGTGGAACCCCCGATAAGTGCAAGTTTTTTAAGGCCCTTGGCAATAAGAACAGATGTGAGTTCCTTACATGCTTCATAGTTGGCATTATCAACACAAACAATATCAGGATCCGTTGAACTGCCTATAGCCACAAAAGGAATTCCGCATTCCTTGAGGTAAGCAGCCGGCTTATCATTCACTAAAGTTCTGGTAAGAATGATGCCATCTACCTTATGGTTCTCAACAACTCTTTTAAGACCCGAAATGTCATCGCCGGCAATAAGCGAAACCACAATGTCATAGCCAAAGGATGAGGTTATTTCACTCATGCCGACCATACATCTCTGAAAAAAAGGCAGATCGACAGCGTTATAGTCATCAGGCCATACTACGCCTATGTTATAGGTTCTCTGTTTTGCCAGAGCCCTGGCCATGACATTTGGTCTGTAATTATGCTTTTCAATATATTCCATTACCTTGCTCTTGGTGGAATTTCCAACTCTGCCTTTTCCGGAAATAGCCCTGGATACGGTGGTCTTGGAAATTCCAAGAGCTTTGGCAACATCATCAATTGTGAGTTTTGGATTGTTCATAACACTCTCTTCTAGCCTTAACACGATTTCTTCCGCAAAGGATTTTACAAGGAAGTTCTGCTCTCGCTTTCGCTCGCCAGAACACGATTTTACTAAGATTTTTATGCGCTTGCGCTTTAAAAATCTAGTAAAATCAGCCCTTCACCGCTCCGCCGGTTACACCTTCAACGTAATATTTCTGAAGGAACATGAACAGTAATGTTACAGGGATGGCGATGAGAACGCCGCCTGCACAGAACCTTGTAAAGTAGCCCTGGTAGTCATTTGTCCATACCCATCTGGTCATGGCAACTGCTACATTGTAACTTTGATCGTGGCCAAAAGCAACATAAGAAGCAAATACATAGTCACACCATGGTGCCATGAAGGCAACAAGTGCTGTGTAAATGATGATAGGCTTTGACATAGGAATGATCATTGTCAAGAATATTCTTGCTCTTGTAGCACCGTCGATTCTTGCGGCTTCGTCAAGGGCCTTAGGAATTGTGTCAAAATATCCTTTACATACGTAGTAGCCCATACCTGAGCTTGCTACTGATACAAGGATAAGTCCTGGGATAGCACCTGCCTGAGTAAGTCCGAACTGTTTCAACAGGAAGTACAGACAGATCATAGTAAGGAATCCCGGGAAAAGACCTAATATAAGCCAAAAACGCATAAGAAGTTCTCTTCCTGCAAATCTCATTCTTGAAAGTGCATAGCTTACGCAGAGGATTATGACAGTCTGGAAAGCAGTAACAAAAAAGGCGATTATAAGGGTATTGCTATACCATCTTACATAGTTGGTCTCACCTGAAAACAGGAACTTGTAATTATCAAGCGAAAAAGCTTTTGGAAGAAGGTAATCTACCATTCCGCCATATTCTGTTGCATATGATCTAAAACTCTGAAGAACAAGTCCCACAAAAGGGAACAGCCAAATAATACTGATAAGTATAAGAACAATATATGCGATCACATTTCCTATTGTTCTTTTTGTTTTATATGATTTATTCATTATTGGAAGCCCTCCTCATCCTTTACTGATGGAAGCAGGCCATATACACCAAGTGCGAATATAGCAGTTACGATAAATACCATGATACCTATTACTGCTGCCATCTTGTAGTTAGTGTCATTTACAGTCATCTTGTAAAGCCACGTTACCAAAAGGTCTGTGTTTCCGGCATTGCCGGCAAGATTCATTGACTGAGGTTTACCCTGAGTCAAAAGGTAAATAACATTAAAGTTATTGAGGTTTCCGGTAAACTGAGTCAGGATAAATGGTCCTGTCACAAATAACATATATGGAAGGGTGATACTCTTAAACATCTGCCATCCGTTTGCACCATCAATTCTGGCACTTTCGTAAAGGTCCTCAGGAATGTTCATGAGCAGTCCTGTTGCAATCAGCATAAGATATGGAATACCAATCCAGATATTGACAACAACGATCGTTATCTTGGCAAGTAAGGGATCAGTCCAGAAAGGAATAGCTGTTTTAATGATGCCCCACTTTATAAGGTATCCATTGATAAGTCCGTCATTAGCGAACATTTTCATGATATAAAGGAGTGATACGAACTGAGGAACCGCAATTGTCATAACCAGGATGGTTCTCCAGAGCTTTTTGAATCTGACTCCCTTTTTATTGATAAGAATTGCTACTCCAAGGCCAAGGAAATAGTCTATAAATGTAGCAAGAAAAGCCCACACAAGTGTCCACAGAAGAACCTGTAAAAATGTGGGTCCAAAGCCCTCTGTTCCGAATGAAACAAGGTTTTTAAAGTTTTCAAGTCCAACCCATGTAAAAAGATTGGATGGTGCCTGATGATTTGCATCGTAATTTGTAAAAGCGACACAGATCATGAAAACGATAGGTAAAACCGTGAATAAAAATATTCCTGTAACAGGTAATAAAAGAAGTGTCTTATCAAAGTTTTTATCAAAAAGAGATAAGAATGTCTCCTTGTTTGAAGGAAGTTTTTTTCCTGCCTTAAGCAGCAGCTCTTCTTTTCTGTTCTCCCTGATGTTCAGATACCACACTACAAAAAATGCGATCACTGCGAATGCACTCAGCACACCGAACAAAAGGATAAGGAAGCTGTTATCACCGTAAACAGTCTTTCTTCCTACTTTTTGAGTTGCCACTGTTCCAAGAGTTGAAATTTTAGAAAGGTACTGCCAGCCAAATCCGGTCATGTACCAGAAAAATAGAACTTCCAGTAAAAGAAGTACTGCTCCTATAAGAATTTGTCCCCTAAGCATAGGGCCAAAACCAAAGATCAAATATGATAATTTGGTCTTAAAATCCCCCTCAACAAATGTCACCCCAATATTCTTAAATACCTGCTTAACAGATTCAAGACCAGAGCCCACGTTTTTAGTTTTCTTTTTTCCAGTACTTCCTGCCATGCCTGGACCTCCCTTCTTAACAATAAGTGCTCTACTGAAAATATAGGCTCGGAATAATAGGTATTCCGAGCCTTGAAATCATAGCTTTAATGCAATTTTCAGCTAATTATTTTGCATAGCTTTCGCAAGTTGTCTGGAAATCTGTAAGAGCCTTTAAAATATCCTCATCGCTTGCAGTTGCTGCAATCTCACCAGAAATTACAGAATCACCAAGTGATGTAGCAAGTGACCAGTAATCACCAGGATACTGACCCTGAGGAATTGTGTACTGAAGCTGATCAGCAAGAGCTGAAAGTGCTTCGTCAGCCTTAACAGCATCTGACTGCTGTGCATTTAAGTTTGAAGGACCCCAGCCTACTGCTTCGAATCTTGCAAGCTGAACTTCCTCGCTTGAAAGGTATGCAGCAAGAGCATCACATACAGCAAGCTTACGCTCATCTTCCTGAGGCTTAACACCAAGAAGCTTGAATCCACCGAAGCCGCTCATC
This sequence comes from Butyrivibrio sp., assembly GCF_015056685.1. Taxonomy (GTDB): domain Bacteria; phylum Bacillota; class Clostridia; order Lachnospirales; family Lachnospiraceae; genus Butyrivibrio. Next base: position 18,539 of record NZ_SVFW01000016.1, read on the forward strand.
TGATATGTCTTTCCATCAGAACCTTCGAATGAAGGAAGCTTAGCACATGCATAGTTGTCACCAAACATAGCCTTTGCTGCTTCTGAATCCCATGTTCCATCAACGATTGCTGCGCAGTTTGTTGCGTTAGAAACTGATGAACCATTCTGGAATGACTTTGACTGAGCAAGTTCAATGATTTCTTTAAGAGCAACTACACCAGCATCACTTGCATATGTTGAATTGCACTTTGTGAAGTTACCTGCATCATCTGTGTCATAAGTAAGCTCTGCACCTGTTCCAAAGAAGAATGCTGTCTGATACCAACCTGAGTTGATCTCGAAGTAGAAGTTCTTTCCTGCTGCTTCGCAGTCTGCAACGATTTTCTCAAGAGAAGAAGGATCTGTTATAACGCTCTTATCATAGTAAAGGAAATATCCGTTATCTGATGTAAGAGGATAAGCATAAAGTGTGTTACCTACTGTAGCAGCGCCAACAGCACCTGCATCGTTCTGAGCCTTAACCATCTCTGCGTTAGCTGGCTCAACTTCCTCAAGAGCACCTGCAGAAACAAGTCTTGCGATCTGATCCTGTGCAAATACATATACATCAGCACCAGCTTCAACGTCTGTGATCATGTTTCCGGCAGCATCACCTTCACCAGTTGCCTCAACTGTGAATGTGTAACCTGACATTTCAGGGTGTGCTTCCTGGAATTTAGCGATCTGCTGATTTGTAAAATCAACTACAGCATCAGCAACCCAAACCTTAACTTCGCCTGTGCCATAATCTGTAATCTCTTCTGTAGCTTCCTGAACTGCCTCAGTTGTTTCCTGAGATGTCTCAGCTACAGTTTCAGCTGTTTCCTGAGCTGTTTCCTGAGCTGTTTCTGCAGCCTCCTGAGCTGCCTGCTGTCCACATCCAGCAAGGAGTGTAGCGCCCATTGCTGCTGACAATAAAACAGAAACCAATTTCTTTTTCATTTTTTTCCCTCCGTTTTTTTCGTACCATTCCATATTGCGTAACAAAAGCGCAATCGGTTGCTCTGTAAAAAAGTTTAGGTCTTGTGCACTTTTTTGTCAATAAAGCATTTTTTATGATAAAACGTTCATACTTTTATACATATTGCACATTGACTTTTTTATCGGAAACGTTTTCGGCATCGTTGCCGGAAACGTTTTGCGCAATCGGTGTCACAAATGCTCATCCCATGCGTTTTCTGTAATAAACGCCGTCCTGAATGATCAATCCTTTATAAGTCAGATCCATTAATTTCCCCATAAGTTCCGGAACAGAAATAGTTATTTCTTTTTCATACAATCTCTCCATGATTGATGAGGCTGAAACAGGGATGATATCTACAACATCTACAATCTCATCTTCTATTGATCTTTGCTCCTCCACGCCAAGGTCCTCCTCATTATTGTTCCGATATTTTTCAAGTGTCTTTTCTTCAGGGTCATCTGTATTGTTATCTTTGGTTCTTTTGCCGTTTGTGCCTCTCCAAAGCCTATCCAGCACATCTCCCACAGAAAGCGCAACTCCTGCCCCCTGACTGATCAAAAAGTTGCAGCCATCGCTTAACCTGTCCGTGACTCTCCCAGGAACTGCCAGGACCTCTTTACCCTGTTCAAGAGCCTGATCTACAGTTATCTGAGTTCCAGACTTCTGCCTTGCCTCAACCACAAGAACAATATCTGCCAGCGCGCTTATAATCCTGTTGCGCATTGGAAAAAGATTAGGTTTTGGCTCAGTTCCTGGATGATACTCTGAAATAAGGCCGCCATTTGCGCATATCCTGCTATATACATCCCTGTTTTCTTCAGGGTAGCAAATGTCTACACCGCAGCCCAGAATTCCAAAGGAACTTCCTCCTGCTTCTATTGCTGCCTTCTGGCTTATGCCATCGACTCCTCTTGCCATTCCGCTTATAACCTGAACTCCTGCAAGGGCAAGTCCCTTTCCGAATTCTCTGGACATAAACCTCCCATAATCAGAGCACATGCGCGCCCCAACAATAGATACCGACGGTATCTCCGGGTTTGGAAGGCTTCCCTTTACGTATATGGCAAATGGCGGATCAGGGATATGCCTTAATCTCTCAGGAAATTCATCAGAGCACGCAGAGATAAAACTTATTCCCTGAGTTTTAAGCTTTTCTGCCTCTTTTTCAAAGTCCCAAAGCTTTCTTCTTTCGATTATTTCTTTTGCAGGCTTTGTTTTTGAAGTCTTTTCTTTTACGAGGAGACTTAAGCTCTTTTCATCCATGTTAAAAATGTCCCCGCAGGTAATGCCACTATCTAAAATGCTGTAAATTCCCTTGTTTCCCAGCCCCGGGATATTGTATAAAAAATAGGCATATTCGTTTTCTGTCATTAGCTTACTCCTCTCTTTGGCTCCAATATTTGCCATCTGTCATTCGATAGCTTACTGCCTCCATAATATGCAGTCTTGTTATCTTTTCGCTGTTTTCAAGATCCGCAATGGTTCTGGCAATCCTGAGAATTTTGTGATAGGCTCTGGCGCTCAGCTCCATCTTAGAAAAGACACTCTCAAGATACGACTGTTCAATATTCCCAAGTGGACAATACTTTTGGATGTCTCCGGGTGACATTTCAGAATTGAACTTAAGATTTGTTCCCCTAAATCGCTCTTCCTGTCTTTTTCTGGCCGCCATCACCCTTTGTCTTATGGTTTCACTTGATTCATTTAAGCTTCTGGATTTCTGAGAAAGATCGGATATATCTACCCTTGGCGCTTCTACGCATATATCGATTCTGTCAAGAATTGGTCCTGAAATATGGCCAAGATATCTTTTGATCTCGTTAGATGTACATTTACACTTGTTTCTGTCCGGATAATACCCGCAGGGGCAAGGATTCAGCGCCCCAACTAATTGAAAATCCGCAGGATAGGAAAAAGTTCCTCTGCTTCTTGCTATATGTATAAACTTATCCTCCATTGGCTGGCGCAGCATATCAAGCTTAGTCCTTGGAAATTCTGCCATTTCATCAAGAAACAGAACTCCTCTGTGGGCCAGGGATATTACGCCGGGGCGTGGCACATTGCCTCCTCCCGTAAGAGCCGTCTCAGTTATGGAGTGATGCGGACTCATAAAGGGCCTTCTGGTTATAAGCGCCTGATTTTCCTTAAGTTCTCCGGCAACAGAATAGATTGTTGACACTTCAAGGCTCTCCTCCAAAGAAAGCTTTGGCATGATGGACGGAATTCTTTTAGCTACCATACTCTTGCCTGATCCCGGCGGCCCCACAAGAAGTAGATGATGAAAGCCCGCTGCCGCAACCTCTACAGCTCTTTTAACTGCAGCCTGACCGTTAATATCTGCAAAATCAAGGCCTTCTTCTTTGCCTAAATCCCTTTCAAATATTTCTCTGACATTCACAGTTGTGGGCTTTATGAGACTATCCCTTTCATTTTCAGACGCAGCAAGATAACAGATTGCTTCCTGAAGTGACCCAACCCCAATAATCCCGATATTATCGACAACTGCGCCCTCCATCGCATTATCTTTTGGTAAAAGAACTGTCTTTATTCCCATCTCTTTTGCCTTAGTAACAATTGGAAGAATTCCCTTAACCGGCTTAACTTCTCCATCAAGACCAAGTTCACCTAAGATAACCATATCATTAACGCATTTTTCTTCCAGCTCGCCCATGGCGATAAGTATCGCAACAGCCATTGGAAGATCTATCACAATGCCTTCTTTTCTGATATCTGCAGGCGACAGATTGACCGTGATCTTAGAAGCTGGTATCTTAACACCTATATTTTTAAGCGCCACCTTAACTCTGTCACCAGCCTCTCTTACATCGCCGCTCATAAAGCCAACCATGCTAAAACCAGGGAGTCCCGTCGAAACATCCACCTCAACCTCAATAAGGTAAGACAAAATGCCCCTGACAGCTCCCGAAGTAACCGTACTAAACATAAACTTCCTCTCTCAATATCAAATTAAATATGGGTAATCAGCCTGCAAAAGAACTTTGCAAACCTTTAATGAGCATTAACAATTTAAACCAACTTGCATACTATACAACAAAAACTCCCCATTCGCAAGTCAAAAATCTACGCAAAAAAATGGCTACGTACGTAGCCATTTTCTTATCTGAGCATTTTATTTTGCATGGTGTCAGGATCCTGTGCGAACTGAAGGGCGCTTTCACGGGATATCTTTTGAGCGCGGTAGAGTTCAAGAATTGCGTCATCCATGGTCATCATGCCCTGTTTGCGGTATGTTTGCATATAAGTTATGAGCTGATGGGACTTTCCTTCACGGATGAGGTTTCTGACAGCGCTGTTTACATGGAGAACTTCAAAGGCTGCTGCACGAGAAACGCCATCAGTTGTAGGAATGAGCTGCTGGGAAATAACAGCTTCCAATACTCCTGCCAGCTGAATACGTATCTGTTGCTGCTGATGAGAAGGAAATACATCTATGAGCCTGTCAACAGTATTGGACGCACCTATTGTATGTACTGTAGAAAGAACAAGATGTCCTGTCTCCGCTGCAGTTATAGCAGTACTTATGGTCTCAAGATCACGCATCTCTCCCACAAGGATTACATCAGGATCTTCTCGAAGAGCTGCCCTAAGTGCGTTGGCATAGCTGTTTGAATCAGTTCCGATCTCCCTCTGGTTTACAATTGACATTCTGTGCTGATAGGTAAACTCGATAGGATCCTCAAGAGTGATAACATGCGCCTCTCTGTTGTTATTGATCATATCAATGATAGAAGCAAGTGTCGTTGATTTACCGCTTCCTGTTGGGCCTGTTACAAGAACAAGGCCTCTTTGTTTCTGATAGAGGTCTACCACAGTTTCCGGTATGCCAAGGCTCTCTGCTGTGGGGATCTGAGTCGCAACAACTCTAAAGGCCATAGCAATTGAACCACGCTGTTTGAAAATATTTAAACGGTAGCGACCTATTCCAGGAATAGAAAAAGACATATCGTGCTGACCGTTTTCTTCAAGCTTTTCTTTTTGCTTGTCATTCATTACTTCGTCAGCAATAAGCTTAGTATCTGCAGGCATCATCTTATCGTAATTGTCCATTGCGATAAGCTTGCCGTTTAATCGCATCTTAGGAGGAAGACCTACAGTAATATGTACGTCAGATGCACCATTTTCCTTTGCTTCTCTTAAGATATCCTCAATTTTTGACATATAAAAAGCCCCTCATTATTGTTATGTCTATAATTATGAATCTAATTTAACTAAAAAGCAATTAATATCCATATCATGTGAGTTCATCAAGCGTACTTCCGTAGGAAGCCAAAAACTCATTTACAAAATCCAAAACCTCAGGAAGGTCCTGGTATAAGCTTCTGATTGCTTTGCCGGTACTCTCTTTTGCAGTCCTGAATTCGCTGTTTCCTGCATTTAATTCATTTATACACTTGATAAGGGCAGACAGCTTATCTGCTGCCTTTACAAGCTTTCTCATATAAACTTCATTCTCATCTTCAGAAGATTTGAAGATTTCTTCATACACAGGTCTCAAATCTTCCGGAAGCTTTTCCAAAAGCTTATTATCTGCTATAGTCTCTACCTGCTTATAGGCAGTTTTAAGATCTGCATTAAAATATTTTACCGGAGTAGGCATATCACCTGTAATGATTTCTGACGCATCATGGTAAAGACCTATAAGTGCAGCCTTGTCAGCATCAAGGTTCTTTCCGTAACGTACATTTCCAATGGTGCAAAGAGCATGGGCTATGATCGCAACCTCCATAGAATGCTCACAGAGATTTTCTGCCCTTGTATTTCGCATAAGTGCCCATCTGTCAATGTATTTCATTCTGGATATAAGTGCAAAAAAATTGTAATTCATCCCACATTCTCCTCTGAAAAAAAATTAAGTCAGTAAAAAATCCGCCATTACTGTATTGCTTACGTCAAGTCCCCTGTCAGTCAGACGCAGTTTATGGGCCATGTTTCCATTCTCATTAAGAGAATCATATGTTTCCAATAGTCCCATCCCAATATACTTTTCAATCGTCTCGGAATACACATCATAAATGTCACGATCAAAACAATCTTTGAAGAGGTCAAGGTCCACGCCTTCAACAAGCCTTAGTCCCAGGAACATGAACTCTTCCATCTGTTCCTCTTTTGAGAGTTCCTGCACATTCTCCTTATAATCCAAAGCAGCATCGCTCTCAAAGGTCCTTTTATACTGACCCATGTCAGTAATGTTATTCCACCTTGTGTTTTTTACCATGGAGGAAGCTCCAAGGCCCAGGCCTAAGTAATTGCCACGTTTCCAGTAAACCTTATTGTGAAAACACTCTGTCTTTTCACTTAGAGCATAGTTGGATATCTCATACCTGTGATAGCCGCTCTCAGCCAAAAGACTCTTTGTCTCATGGTACATTTCCCTGTCCAGCTCTTCAGATGGAAGACTGAGCTCCATATCATAAAATGGAGTTCCTTCTTCTACTATCAGGCTGTAGGCTGAAATATGCTCAGGCTTTAAACTGATCACCTTTTTTACTGTAGCAAGGTATGACTCAAGGCTCTGGTCAGGAAGCGCACTCATAATGTCGATGTTGATATTATCAAAGCCGGCTTTTCTTGCATTTTCATAGGTTTCATAGAACATCCTGCTGTCATGGACCCTTCCGAGCTTTTTAAGTTCATCATCATTCAGCGACTGAGCTCCAATGCTAAGCCTGTTAAATCCAGCCTCTCGGTATGAAAAGAGCTTTTCCCTCATTGCAGAAGCAGGATTGGCTTCAATACTTATTTCTGCGTCCGCGGACACATTAAAGCGTTGTTTTATAAGGCACAGCGTGTCACATATCTCTTTTGCATCAACAAATGAAGGTGTTCCTCCACCAAAAAATATTGATCTGACATCGTAATCCACAAATTCCGGTGAAGAAATAACAATTTCCCTCCTAAGTGCCTCAAAGTAGCTTTTTATCAGATCGTCATTTGCAGGAAAAGATAAAAAGTCGCAGTACAGGCACTTTTTTACACAAAAAGGAATATGAACATATAGTGATAGATTATTTTTCATCTTAATCGGTATTATCAAGCTTAAGAACTGAAAGGAAAGCTGACTGTGGCACTTCAACATTACCAATCTGGCGCATTTTTCTCTTACCTTCCTTCTGCTTCTCAAGAAGTTTCTTTTTACGTGTTATATCACCGCCATAGCACTTGGCAAGAACGTCCTTACGATAAGCCTTAACAGTTTCTCTTGCGATTATCTTGCCACCAACTGCTGCCTGGATAGGGATCTCGAACAGATGCCTTGGAATCTCCTCTTTAAGCTTCTCGCACATCTTACGGCCTCTCTCATAGGCTCCGTCTTTGTGGACGATAAATGAAAGTGCATCGACTTCTTCTCTGTTGATCAGAATATCGAGCTTAACAAGCTCAGACCTCTCGTAGCCTTTAAGTTCGTAGTCAAAAGATGCATATCCTCTTGATCTTGACTTGAGGGCATCAAAGAAATCATAGATAATCTCGTTAAGTGGAAGCTCGTATTTAAGAATAGCTCTTGTCTGCTCAATATAATCAGTACTGAGGTACTTACCACGTCTCTCCTGGCAAAGCTGCATGATTGCACCAACATAATCAGTTGTAACCATGATCTCGCCATTTACGATAGGCTCTTCCATATATTCTATTTCAGATGGATCAGGAAGATTAGTAGGGTTAGTGAGGTCAAATACTGTTCCGTCTGTCTTATGAACCTTGTAAACAACGCCGGGGGCTGTGGTTACAAGATTCAAATCATACTCTCTTTCAAGTCTTTCCTGAATAACTTCCAAATGAAGGAGTCCCAAAAAACCTGCTCTGAAGCCAAATCCAAGAGCCTGAGAAGTTTCCGGTTCATAGAAAAGAGATGCATCATTAAGCTGGAGCTTTTCAAGGGCATCACGAAGGTCGGAATAATGCGCAGAATCTGCAGGATAAAGTCCGCAGTACACCATAGGCATAACCTTTTTGTATCCGGGAAGTGCCTCTGCACATGGACTTACAAAATCAGTAACTGTATCACCAACACGTGTATCCTTAATGTTCTTGATGGATGCTGTAAAGTAACCTACATCTCCGGCAGTAAGTTCATCGCTGGCAATAAATCTTCCGGGGCCAAAATATCCTACTTCTACAACCTCGGCCTCAGCACCTGTTGCCATGAACTTCACCTTCATGCCCTTTTTGATAACACCGTCTCTTACACGAATAAATACGATAACGCCTCTGTAAGAGTCATAAATACTATCAAAGATAAGGGCTGTCAAAGGCTTGGTGGAATCACCATTTGGAGCAGGGATCTTGTGAACAACTGCCTCTAATACATCCTCAATTCCAATTCCGTTTTTAGCTGAAATAAGAGGTGCATCCTGCGCCTCAATTCCAATAACATCCTCTATCTCGTCCTTAACCTCCTGTGGCTGAGCACTGGGAAGGTCAATTTTATTAATAACAGGGAAAACATCCAGATCATGGTCAAGAGCCATATACACGTTGGCAAGTGTCTGGGCCTCAACTCCCTGTGTTGCATCAACAACCAGAATAGCACCATCACAGGCTGCAAGACTTCTTGATACTTCATATCCAAAGTCTACATGTCCTGGAGTATCTATCATGTTAAAGGTGTATTCCTCACCATCTTTTGCCTTATAAATCATTCTTACAGCCTGAGACTTGATAGTGATTCCTCTCTCACGCTCTATATCCATATTATCAAGGACCTGGTTCTGCATCTCTCTGCTGGTAAGAACGCCGGTTTTCTCGATCATTCTGTCAGCAAGAGTTGACTTACCATGGTCTATATGTGCTACTATACAAAAATTCCTAATCTTACTCTGATCCACGCAAAAATCCTCTTTCTAAAAATAGATGATGAAATGGCCAAATTATTTTTTGCCCCTATTTGACCCTGTCATCATAATATACCACAATTCAGCCCCCGAAAAAACTCTTAAAGCCCAAAATCTCAAGCCTTAGGAATTAAAGCATTTTCTTACAAAATAAAAAACCACATGTCGGTGAGAAGACACGTGGTTTTGATTTATATATCATTATAAAAAAGATTAAGCCATCTTGTTTACAGCCTGAGCAAGACGAGAAACTTTTCTTGATGCTGTGTTCTTCTTGAATACACCCTTTGACTCAGCCTTGTCAATTGCAGATGTAGCGTTAAGAAGTGCCTTAGCAGCCTCGTCCTTGTTGCCAGCTTCGATAGCAGCACGAACCTTCTTGATTTCTGTCTTTACAGCTGATTTGATGATCTGATTTCTCTCAGCCTTTTTCTTATTAACTAAAACTCTCTTCTTGGCGGATTTAATATTTGCCATAATTACCTCCGAATATTATAACTATTTGTATTTTTAGTGATGATAATGACTAAGGCTAGACACGGAAAGCCTTTTGTCACATACTCTACAATATATTAGATGAAATATCGCAAACTGTCAATATATTTTTAGTTTCAAATATCCTAATGATCATTTCTTTCTAAAGCTTGCAGCTTTTTCTTTTATCTCTTCCAAGCTTGTCTTAAACTTACCCGAAACCATTCCGGGGTTACCAAGAATAGTCCTGTTTCTGTACCATTCAAAGAAGCCTCTTATTGGTTTTGGAGCAAGCCTATCCATAAGGATACGGTACTTTGCATACATTTCGCCAACCTCTTCTCTTACATTTAACATGCTTGGAGAAGGATCATGATAAAGCTTTTCTTTTAAACCGGCGAAAGATTTTTCCAATTTTCCACTAAGTACATCTACTCTGCTGCCAATTCCGGAGCTCAAAACTTCTACTCTGCTGCCGATTCCGGAACTTATGCCATCTACTCTCTGTCCAATGGTCTCGCGAACATCCTCGCCCTTAAAGGCAATGATAACATCGAGTCTCTTCTGCATTCTTCCCATTTCTTCTTTGGCTTTTTCCATATACACAAGGAAATCTCTAAGATCGATAGCTGTCTTAAACGCCACCATAAAATCGCAGCTCACATAAACAGTTAGCACCGTTGTAAAAATAGTGAGAAAATTGTAAGGTATGGACATTATGAAGTTTTCCACAGGAATCTGAAGATAATGCGTGAAAACAACAGTGAAAAATCCCCAAACAAGCGTGGATTCAAGACATATATACCCATTGATATTAAGGAACTTATCCGAATAGTCCCAGTATCTAACCTTAAAAAGCAGTTCCATCAAAACGCCCACAACGTATTCAAGGGCTGTAGCTCCAACGCACCCTGCCAGATAGACCAAAAGTATATTGGAATAAAAGGGCTTTGATACAACAAGCATCATTATCCCACCACTGCCATATAAAGGTAAAAAGGGGCCTCGCATAAAGCCCCTGTTTACAAACCTTTTATTTAATATAGATACATAAGTGGACTCAAAGCACCACCCAAAAAAGCTGTATAGATAGAATAGAAAAAGCCACTGATGTGGTAAATAATCAAACACGACAATCCCCCAAAAACTACTTATTGTTCCGGATTTGAAAAATCTATTACCGGATTATCAGGTTCTGTTGTCTTTTCGACTGATATAGCCTTAAGAACAGGTCCTTCGCCCTGATACTCCTCAACATACTGCTTCTCAACCTTTGCAGTAACAAGGACCCAATCCTTTTCATTAAGATCAGCCACCTTGTCATACTCACATGCAAAGCCCAAAAACTGCATATCCTGCGCACAGCATGTCATTGCCATTCTTCCAGGAACAAAGCGGTTCTCAGGGAACTCTGTTGGCTTAAGCACCATACCTTTAAATCTGACCGTTTTACCTTCATATCTGTCAACATGGTCAAGAGCATCAAGATAGAACATTCCATAACCATAGTTGTTGAGATCGATAGGATTAGCATTAAGGTCAAAAGGAAGATCCTCATCCAGAGTTACGTCCACTTCACCATTTTTATCTTCAAAGATAATATCAGCCTTCTGGTTGATAGCCTTAACATTTCTTTTATAAGAAGCAAGGTCCTCAATTCCATCGCAGCGGTTGAATAAAATAAGGTCAGAATTTCTGATCTGCTCTGCAAGAAGAGACTTCATGTTGTTGAAATACAGTTCAAAACTTGAAGCGTCTATTACTGTTATCTGCTGCTCAAGATTCCACATTACAGGGAGCTTTAAGTTCTTAAAGTTCCACATTCCGTTATACTCAACAAGGATTCTCTCAGGATTGTGCTTTGCATCAAGTGCAATAAGCGCATCCGGATTAAAGTCTTCCTCGTCTTCTATTTTCTCAATAACAGTGTTTGTGGATTTAAGAAGCTTTTCCTCATAATCATTCTCTCCATCCTCACAGACGATCAAAAGAGTCTTGCCTTTTGTCCTGAAGTAAGGCTGTGCAATTGTATATCTAAAGAAATCTGTCTTTCCACTGTCGAGAAAGCCATTGATTATATATACTGGTTTCAAATTAATTCTGCCACTCAAAATGTGTTTAAATATACTTAACACATCGAGAAATTGAAGTCCTCACGGATACTTCTTACTGCTTCAACGTGTATGCTTTGGCGATTGCAAGCAATACGCTACTCACAAGTTCTTGTACACTCCACAGTCGTAAATTCCTGCGATAGCCCACAGTACATACTTACGTTTGCTTTAGTTATGCAATTTCGTAAGTTTTGGCATCTCTAAGATTTAGGCTTGCATTAAAATCTCTATCTTCAACATAACCGCAGTCACATCGATAAATTCTATCTGAAAGTTTTAAATCTTTCTTTATATTACCGCAGCAATGGCATATTTTTGATGATGGATACCATCTGTCTACAATCCTAAGTTCAATACCGTTATCATCACATTTAGTCTTTAACTTAGTTCTAAATTCATAAAACTTCTGCGATGCAACAGCTTTTGAAAGATGCCTGTTCTTCATCATTCCCGACACATTCAAGTCCTCAATAGTTATATAAGACGGCTTGGTTTTCACTATCTCAGCTATTGTCTTATTGATGTAATTAGTACGGATATTGTCTATCCTATGATGAAGCTTCTGTACTTTAAGCTTTTGTTTTTGTATATTTTTCTGAGTGGACTTTCCTTTCTTAAAATTTTCATACTTGCGTGATAGACACCTTTGTTCTCTACGCAGTTGTTTTTCAATTTTTCTTAATCTTGCTGACTTATTGATATTCTTGTATGTTTTCCCATTTGAAACAATCGCCAAATCTTTTAAGCCTAAGTCAATCCCTATGCCATCATTGCTATTATTGGCAATCTTGACATTAGGAATTTCAACAAGAACTGATACGTAGTATCTACCTGCTCTAATGGACACTGTACCGCTTTTAATTTTCCATCCGTCTTTAGTTGTAGGTAAATAGCCCTTTTCTTTAAGACGTACCCAACCTAAAGTCGGTATGTTTAGTCTATGTCTTTCGCAACAACAATCCTTTGGGTTGTTCTTTACAAAATACATTTTTACATCTGACTTGCCTTTCTTTTTGAAATTTGGAAAAGCACTTTGATGTTTGAAAAACCTTGTAAAAGCAGTGTATCCATCTTCAATAGATTTCTTTACGGCTTTTGAATATGCTTCCTTAATCCATACTTTGTCAGGGTTATTAGGAATATATTCATTATTAAGCCATACACTAAAACTCTTGCCTGTCATGAACTTCTCACCCTTGTCATGTAAGCTTTTGTTATGACCAAGATAGAAGTTGTAGACATATCTACAAGTACCAATAGTCTTACTGATTTTAACTTTTTGCTCGGCTGTCGGATTAATTTCCGTTTTGAAGCTCTTTAGCAATTTCCTCATCCCTTTCTATTTGTTTTTTATACTTGCGAAGTCCATACAACCTACAAGAAAACACATGGAGTATTGAAACAATATCCTGTACTAGTTCTTCTTGTGGTGATAGATCTTCATTGTTTACTACCACTATGGTCGTATTGAACTTCATACAGAATTTTGCAAACCAATCATAGCCAAAACGGATAAATCTGTCTTTATGCGTTACTATGATAGTTTTGATTTTTTGTTCCATGACTTCATCTAATAGTTCATTCCACTTTTTACGGTTGTAATTTAGACCACTTCCATAATCTTCAATACATTGGTCTACAATAATGCCTCTAGCATTGCAAAACTGCCGTAAAAAAGATACCTGATTATGTAAGTCATCTTTTTGATTTCTTGTAGACACTCTGGCATAAATAACAATCTGACGATTATCATTTTCTGTGTTTATACCTTTAAACTGAAGATATTGGTCATAAGTATAATAACGCCTATCAGTTGGAGTTCGGTTCGCCTTTAGAGTTCCTTCCCTATCCCATCGCTGCAATGTCTTAACGGAAACACCCAATAGTTCGGCAAAATCTTTTGGCTTGTAATTTGTGATATTTGATGTGTTCATAATAACTTACTCCTTCGAGCACATTTAAACACATTTAAACACATTTAATCACATTGGTCAATATCTTAGGTTGCTTAACATTTCTCCTTATCATAATCGCTTAACTTCTGTCTATCAAAGTCTACGGAAGAGCTTCTCAAGGTTCTCCTCTTTAAGTTCAGATCCGATTACGCAGAACTTACCTGTTACATCTGCTGCGCCCTTACGAACATCAGCTTCACCAGGTACATAGTCAAACTCGATCCATGATCCGTCTGTGCTTGGAACAACGCCCTTTGTACGAAGAACGATACCAAATCTCTCATCATTCTCGAGCTGAGCCAGCATGCCCTTTATCTCATCCTCTGTATATTTGAGAGGTGTCTCCATGCCCCAGCTGATAAATACATCTGCTGCATCATGGTGATGATGGTGCTCATGTTCATGCTCATCCTCGTCATGATCGTGGTGGTGATGATGCTCATGTTCATGCTCATCCTCATCATGATCATGGTGATGACAGCACTCATGCTCTTCATCGTCGTCATGGTGATGGTGACAGCAGCACTCGTCATCGTCGTCATCATCGTGGTGTGCACTGTAAACTACTGAGCCGTCCTCAGCAACAGTCTTGTGGCTTCCATGGTGATGATGGTGGTGATGATGTTCCTGTTCCTGCTCCATTACAAGCTTTAAAAGCTCTGCTTCGAGGTCATTGTTGCCCTCAAATGTATCAAGGATTTCTTTTCCTGTGATCTCATTAAGTGGAGTTGTGATGATAGTAGCCTTCTCGTTGTGCTTACGAATAAGCTCTACCGCCTCTTCGATCTTCTTCTGATCAGCCTTGTCTGTTCTTGTAAGGATGATTGTTCCGGCATTCTCAATCTGGTTAATAAAGAACTCACCGAAGTTCTTGATATAAACCTTTGCCTTTGAAACATCAACAACAGTAACAGCGCTGTTAAGTTCCATTTCATCTGAAGTATCTGCAATATTCTGGATAGCTCTCATAACATCTGAAAGCTTACCTACTCCTGAAGGCTCGATAAGAATTCTCTCAGGTGCATACTGCTCCATAACCTGCTTAAGTGAAGTCTCAAAATCACCTACAAGTGAACAGCAGATACAGCCTGAGTTCATCTCTGTGATCTCAATTCCGGCTTCCTTTAAAAATCCGCCGTCAATTCCGATCTCACCAAATTCATTTTCAATAAGAACTACCTTAGTTCCTGCAAGTGCTTCCTTTAAAAGCTTCTTTATAAGAGTTGTCTTACCAGCTCCCAAAAATCCTGAAATAATATCTATCTTGGTCATTATATCTCCAATCTGCACATTCATTATCTGTGCTATAACTACTACAACAAGGTCTATTCTATAGCAGCCCACAAAAGAATGTCAAGAAAGTAGAGACCATATACTCAATGGGATGGAGAACAAGCAACTAATCAATTTCTGATTTTTCTTCCGCCAAACCTTCAGTAGAGTCATCTGTCATTTCTGTTTCATTTTCTTGTGAATTTTCATTCTGCGAATTGTCATCACCAGTATCAGGAGTGATATTTTCTTCTGCTACATTCTGCAAATGATCATCATTTTCTGAAGTACCATTGTTTCCTGTTATTTCTGATGAGCTTTCTGCAGCTGACTCTATTATAGAATTGCTTCTTGAAGCCACATTGCTATTTTCTGTTTGGGAATCATATTGCTTATCAGCATTATCGATATCTGAAATGTCAGATTCTTTAGAAATAGAAGTACTTGCAGCACTTTCTTCTGTAGATATTGAAGATGCGGCGTCCTCTTCATCCAATGATAATTCAAATTCTTTTAAAAGGCTCTCGATATCCAAGGAGCTGTTTGGTGCCATAATATGTGAAGTTCTAAGATTCGTATTTCTCGGGCTTGGCACATTTACTGTGCTGTTATAGTCCTTATAATTCTGGCCAAAAGAAATATGCGCTTTCAGTATCTGTCCATGGACATAACCACAGGATGGGCGGTATCCCAAAAGCTGTCCATCCTCATATTTACATATTTTTATCTTATTCATATGCACTTCAGGATCGCTCTTACCTCTGTCACGGAAGACATTGATATCTGTAGTAGACTCTGAATGGTAGCCGTCATCAGAGTCATATTCCGATCCACAATAATTACAACGCCATCTGAAGATAGGGTCATCGCCGTTATCACGGTCTGTCACATGATACAGATTATCGCAGTCTTTTCTTGTTCTATATGAATACCAGTACTCGATCTTATAGCAGCTGTCAGTATGCTTATGGGTTACAGCAACGTTATAGCATCCGCCCTTTCGGCTGGCAGGAACATATTCTTCATCGCATACCTTGCCTTTTCCGTCCTTGTGATAGTGGTACTCATACTCAACTTTACCTGCAACATCACCATTTCCCAAGACAACCTGCTGCGGGATCTTATTTATCGCATCGCTAAGTTCCTTAAATGTGGCATCCTGTCTGACCTTAACGCCCTTAGTGAGTAATGTGGATGCCAATAGCTTTTTGCCATCACTCACACGCTGAAAAACCTTATCAATCTTTCCGTTTGTTTTATTAAGTTCGGTTGTTATATAGCTCTTTAAACCATTTGTGTTGTTCAAAGAAGTATTCGTAATATTTTTAAAGTTATTATTTATTGATGTGTTAAGTTCATTAAACTTATTTGTGTTTGTCTTGTTCATTCCATCAAGTTTACTGCTGGTAGCCTTATCCATAGCATCAAGCTTGCTGTTTGTTGACTTACCCATTGCATCAATCTTGCTGTTTGTTGATTTATCCATGGAATCCAGCTTATCACTGGTTGATTTATCCATGGAATTTAGTCTGTCATTCGTGGCTTTATTTAACTCATCCAGCTTATTACTCGTGTTTTTTCCAAGTTCATCCAGTTTACTGCCGGTTCTTTTATCCAGGTCATCAAGTTTACTATTAGTAGAATTGCCCATTTCATCAAGTCTGCTGTTAGTAGATGCATTCATCTCATCGAGCTTACTGCTTGTAGCTGCGTTCATCTCATCCAGCTTATTGTTTGTGGAATTATTCATCTCATCAAGCTTACGATTTGTTGATTCATCCATTTCACTGAGCTTATTGTTTGTAGCTGAATTCATTTCATCAAGCTTATTCTTGGTAGTTGTATCCATTTCATCAAGCTTATTCTTGGTAGTTGTATCCATTTCATCAAGCTTGTTTTTGGTTGAGGTATTCATCTCATCAAGCTTATTTTTAGTGGATGTATCCATCTCATTAAGCTTAGTGCTTGTTGTCTTATCCAGCTCTGCCAGTCTCTTCTCAGTAGCCTCGTTAAGCTCCTTTATGTTTTTTTCCAAAAGATCTACTGACTTGCCCATGTCCGTTGTAAAGTTCTTATCAAGATTCGAAAGCTTTGTGACCAGATCAGTGTACTGCTTGAGATTTTCTCCGGTCATTTTCGTATCATTGCTCTTTATAAGATTTTTAATAGAATCCATTAGCTCCTTATTGTCAGACTGGGCCTTGGAATAATTATTTTCTATCTGATTAAATCTTTCAGAAACCTGGCTAAATTCCTGATTGAGCTTATCCTTATTCTCTCCTCCGTTTTTCTCGATAAGTTCTTTCATATTCTGAATCTGGCTATCTGTCTGAACCACCTCGCTATGGAGTTCTTTTAAGTTACCACCAAGAGTAGTAACTTTCTCAGTTATATGCTCATTTGTCTTATCTTCTTTCGTAAGCTCATAAAAAGAATCAAGACCATTTTTACTATCAACTATGTTCTTATCAAGCTCTGTCAAATACTCATGGAGTTCATCAAGTTTTTCATTTGTTGCTTCTTTGCTCTCTTTTTCGCTTTCAGCAAACTCTTCTTTTGCTGTAGCCATAGCCACAGGGGTACTGATGTAGATCAGGCCTCCACAAAGCACCAGCGCAATGATGACCGCAATTGCCACCACAAGCGTATCGTGCCTCTTAAGCTTTTTTAGCAAAAGCTTAACCGAATTGTTTTGTTTGTCCCATTTTCCTCTAAAATTCATAACAATGTCCCTTTCTGAAATTGCTCGCAAAAAGGCACAGATACGCCCAATGCAAGCGTCGTTAATAAAAAAAGTGGAAAATCACCGGAAGAATTTCCGTGATTTATGTCAGCTGAATGCCGACAAAGAAACATTATACACAAATCATATCAGAATGCAAGAACATTTTTAATTTATACAGAAACCTTTATTCTTTTGACGATTATGGCGCCGATGAGTCCTATAATTAGACCGCTGATGATACCTGAAAGCCATAGAACGGGAAGGTACCAGATGATTGCTTTGGTGTTTAAAAGAAGCATCGCAGCAAGGATCTGGCCGATGTTATGAGTGATGCCGCCTGCCACACTCACTCCTACTGTACTGAATTTGTCAGTCTTTTTAAGGAGTATCATTACCAGTGTGCTGAGCATTCCTCCTGCAAAAGAAAAAGCGAAGCTCATAAGAGTACCAAATAATAGCGAAACTGCAATGATTCTTACAATATTGATGAAAATGGCGCTTTTGTTTCCCATTTTGTAAAGCGCAACAATTACAACTATGTTGGTAAGCCCCATCTTAACTCCGGGAATGGCCACGAAGGCAGGAAGTTGCATCTCTACATAGCTTAGTATCATTGCAAGTGCAGCCATAACTCCATATGTAGCTATCTTTTTTGTTTTGTCCATCCTTATCCCCTAACAACACTTAATCTCTGATTTAACCAACTATTGCATCGAACTCTTTTGGATCACTTTCATTATCATCCCTTATTTCCACAACAACTCTATTTGGAAGGCATATGATTGACTGACCCTGACTACTTATTTTCCCCATGTGAACACATAAAAGATCCGGACAAGAAGCTTCAGTAAGATAAGCCTCTCCGTCTTTAATAACAAGGTAGTTAGTCCCACCTTCATACCCTTCTATCTTAAACTCAATATCTTCATCCAAAGGAAATGTATATTTTACTACTCCATCAACTGAAACCACCACAGTTTTTCCTGTCTTTTGCGTAAATCTGACAGCCACGGCTATGGCCATGGTAATTACAAGTAATCCAATAATAAGTATTATGTCATAGCGAATCTTGCTTTTATTATTCATTACAACTCCCTTAGAGTTATTATATGCATGCCATCAAGCAGCAACAATAACCATGTTTTTCTCACTCTTAAACATTAGCAATTTCTTTTCCCTATGTCAAAAAAAGCTGCCCCCTGCCATACGCAAGTATGACAAGGGGCAGCTTATACATTTATGTATGCAATATCGAATCTTTATGCTTTAGGTTTTTCGTAATAGAATGAGTTCTTACGGATAAAGCCGATATCCTTATAGTTTACGATCTGCTCTGTACTTCCGATAAAGAGGATTCCTCCCGGTGTAAGGTTAGCATAATATTTTCTGAAAATGTCATCCTTTGCTTCTTCTGTGAAGTAGATCAGAACATTTCTACATACAATGAGGTTACAATCCTTTGGATATGGATCTCTTAAAAGATCTGCCTGCTTAAATGTAACTCTTGATGTGATCTCACTTGAAACCTTCATTCTTCCGTCAGGAGTCTCTGTAAAGTATTTCTTCTTAAACTCCTCAGGTACATTTGCAATTTCCTTTTTATCGTAAATAGCAGCCTTAGCCTTTGCAAGAACTACAGCATCAAGGTCAGTTGCATAGACATTGATCTGATTAAGAGGCACATGCTTGGAAAGAAGCATAACGATCGTATATGGCTCATCACCTGTAGAACAAGCAGCACTCCAGATCTTTAAGTTCTTACCAAATTTACCCATAAGTTCAGGAACCATTTCTTTGTCCATCAGGTTCCACTGATCCATATTTCTGAAAAACTCAGAAACATTGATTGTAAGGTAAGTAACGAAAGAATCAAGCGCTTCTCTGTCCTTCTTTATAAGTGCCAGGAAACCATCATAGCCCTTAACCTCATACTTTCCGATAAGAGTATCAATTCTTCTCTTCATCTGCTTTTCTTTATATGCGTTAAGGTCGATCTTGGTCAAATCATAGACACCCTTTTTAAACCACTCGTAATCGTATTCCATAGGTAGATATCCTCCTAACATTTAGTAGACAAATATTTGTTATAACGTCTCTTATTAAATTCTATATTAGATACAATTTTATGTAAAATTAAATTATTCTAAAGAGACAGTAAAAAAAGAGACTGTGGTATAAACCACAGTCTCTTTAAAAATTTTATCTGATTAGTTCTCTTCGTTCTGCTCAGCGATTACTTTGTCGATATCAACTGAAACAACGTCTCCGTCTTCAGCTACTTCTTCGCTAGGCTCTGGAGCGAACATAGCCTTGATTGAAAGGCTTATCTTCTTTTCTTCCTCATTGAAGTCTACGATCTTAGCTTCAACTTCCTGACCTACTTTAAGTACATCAGCTGGCTTCTCAACATGCTCTTTAGCAATCTGAGAAACATGAAGAAGTGCATCAATACCAGGCTCAAGCTCTACGAAAGCACCGAAGTCTGTCATTCTTGCAACTTTACCCTTTACAATGTTGCCTACAGCATATTTCTCTGTAGCATCCTTCCAAGGATTCTCGTTATCGAACTTTCTTGAAAGAGCAATCTTGCTGCCATCAATTGACTTTACAAGAACTTTAACTGTGTCGCCAACCTTGAATACTTTCTTAGGGCTCTCAACACGTCCCCAGCTCATTTCTGAAATATGAAGAAGTCCGTCTGCTCCACCAAGATCGATGAAAGCACCGAAATCTGTAACGTTCTTAACGATACCGTCAACAACATCGCCAGCTTTGATAGAATCAAAGAGCTTCTTAGCTGCTTCAGCCTTCTCAGCTGTTACAAGCATTCTTCTGTTTCCGATATATCTTCTTCTCTTAGGATTGTACTCAGTTACAACGAACTGAATTTCCTGATCCTGATATTTTGAAAGATCTTTCTCATAGCTATCAGAAACAAGGCTTGCAGGGATGAAGATTCTAACTTCATCAACTACTACTGTAAGTCCGCCCTCAAGTACCTGAACAACCTTAGCTGTAAGTACTTCTTTGTTATTGTAGGCTTCCTCAATTCTCTTGTTGCCTCTGTCGATGGCAAGTCTCTTGTATGAAAGAATAACCTGTCCGTCTGCGTCGTTGGTCTTAAGGACCTTAACGTCCATTGTGTCACCAACTTTAACGGCGGTTGTAAGGTCAATACTGTTGTCGTTGCTGTATTCGCTCTTTGTTAAGATACCGTCGGACTTGTAACCAATGTTAAGGATTATCTCGTCAGGCTTAACGTCAATAACAGTTCCCTCAACAACCTCCCCTGTGTGAATTGTTTTGAACGATTCGTTAAGCATCTGTTCAAAAGTTTGTTCTGACATAATTCTGAACCTCCTCGATAATGTTCTTTGGGGTTGATGCCCCGGCGGTAATCCCTACAAGCTTGATGTCATTATTTTTATTAAAATGCAAGTCTTCCAGGGTTTGAATAAAATATGTCTGCTCACATTTCTGACTGCATATATCATACAGTTTCCTGGAATTGGAACTGTGGGCGCCACCAATGACTATCATGGCATCCGCTTTGGTTGCAATTTCCTCAGCTTCTGACTGACGTTCGTCGGTTGCATTGCATATAGTATTCACAATATTAATATTGTAACCGTTATTTTCAAAGATTTCAACGGTTTCTTGAAATTTATTCCTGTTAAATGTAGTCTGGGACACTAATGTGTATTCCAGTTCCCTGTTTTCGTTGAAATTTTCTGCCTCTTTTGGTGAGTCGATCACAAATACAGGACCTCTTGCATAACTTACGATTCCTTCGACTTCAGGGTGATTGGCACTGCCTACTACTATGATACTTTTTCCGGCTTTACTCTCCTCATCCACGATCTTATGGATTCTTTTTACAAAAGGACAGGTTGCATCAATGATATTCAGTCCGGTTTCCTCAATTTTCTGATGAACTTCCTTGGTAACACCATGGGATCTTATTACTATAGTTCCCTCTGAAATGCCATCAAGTTCCTCTACTGAGTTTATTACTTTTACGCCCTTTTTCTCAAGATCACTGACAACTATCTCATTGTGGATAATGGGTCCATACGTATAAATATTCACATCAGATGAGTTTTTTATCTGATCGTATACTGTTTCAACAGCTTTTGTAACTCCAAAACAAAAGCCGGCATGCTCAGCAACTATTACTTCCATCTACTTACTGCCTTCCTATGTTCATTACGCAAAAATCAGAGACTATTTTTATAAAGGTCAACAATTGTCTTTGCAACTTCATCAATTGTCATGTCTGAAGAATCCACAAGTGTCGCATCATCAGCCTGTTTAAGCGGTGATATCTCCCTGTGCATGTCTCTGTAATCTCTCTCAATAATATCTTTTTCAATCACATCGATGTCGCAAGTTTCTCCCTTTGCAGTGAGTTCTTTAAATCTGCGCTCAGCTCTTACTTTAGAGCTTGCTGTAAGATACACCTTAACATCAGCATTTGGAAGCACTACTGTTCCAATATCACGGCCATCCATTACAACATCAGCTTCATTTGCAAGTTTCTGCTGAAGCTCCACAAGTTTTCTTCTGACATCACCGTTTACAGAGCTTGCAGAAGCCATATTTCCAACTTCCTCTGTTCTGATAAGGCCATTAACATTTTCGCCATTTAACAAAACAACCTGCTCGCCGTTCTCGTGCCTTATGGTAATATCAGCACTGTCACAGGTAGCACTTATCTTCTCAGGCTCATCTGCTCTGATACCGTTTTTTATCATATATAAAGCCATGGCTCTGTACATAGCTCCTGTATCAACATAGATAAAACCAAGCTCTGCAGCCACTTTTTTGGCTATTGTGCTTTTTCCTGCTCCTGCAGGTCCGTCTATTGCAATCTGCTTACTCATAAATCTAAAAACTCCTTATAAAAATATCTTACATTGCTGCGCTTTCGCCCGCAAGATGTCCCGTAGACCAGGCAACCTGAAGATTGTAGCCTCCGGTCTCGGTATCTACATCTATAACTTCTCCTGCAAAGTAAAGGCCTGATACAATCTTGGATTCCATAGTGGAAGGATTTATCTCTTTTACATTGACTCCGCCCTTTGTAATGATAGCTTCATTAAAGCCTCTTGTTCCTGTTATAGTCATAGGAACGCTCTTTATCAGCCTTACAAAGGTGAGCCTTTCCTCCTTGGTGATCTCATTAACCTTCTTTTCAGAATCAATTCCTGACAACTTTATCATAACAGGAATCATTTTTGAAGGGAAAAGACCTCCCAAAATATTTTTAAAGCTCTTATTAAGGCCTTCCTCAAAATCCCTCAAAACTCTTTTATCAAGCTGTTCTTCATTAAGAGCGGGCTTTAAGTCAAGGAAGAGCTCATACTGTTTTTCTTTATCATAATAGCAGCTTGCTGTAAGAACAAGTGGACCACTGATCCCAAAGTGGGTAAAGAGCATCTCGCCAAAGCCGTCATAGACAGGCTTTCTCCTTTTGGCAGACCTGCTGCCAAAAGTGAACATCTTAAGTCCGACATTTTTAAGTGACAGTCCCTGAAGGTCCTTGCACCAGCCTTCCTTTATCTCAAAAGGTACAAGTGAAGGAGCAGGCGTAACGATGCTGTGTCCCAAGTCTTTTGCAAATCTATAACCATCGCCTGTAGAACCCGTTGAAGGATAAGACATTCCACCGGTGCACACGATCACAGAGTCAAACTCTTCTCTTGTGATCGGGTCATCACCTGATGAATAAGTCACGGCGCTCACTCTTCCACCTGATGCCTCGACAGATAAAACAGTTGTATCAAATAACACCTGTACTCCTGCCTTTTTAACAGCATCAAACAAGGTCCTTATGATATCTGAAGAGTGGTCAGATACAGGGAAAACCCTCTCTCCTCTCTCTATTTTCAGATGACAGTTGTTATTCTCAAAAAAGTCCATAACTGCACTATTATCAAAACCATAAACAGCGCTGTATAAAAATCTCGCATTTCTGCGTACAAAGCCAAAATAGTCCTCTACAGCACAGGCATTTGTCACATTACATCTGCCTTTTCCTGTTATGTAGATCTTTTTTCCGGGCTTTTCATTTTTTTCAAAAATAGTGACGCTGCTGCCGCCAGAAGCTGCAGAAAGCGCCGCCATCATACCGGCTGCTCCGCAGCCAATTATTGCAATTTTCTTCATTAAAAATCCTCTTGCTCTGACTCTTTAGGCCTGTTCTGAAGCGGAAGTCCTATCATTGGCGCATCAGAAGCAAAGTCTATTTCATCGTTTAAATATACCTGATAATTGTTCCAGGCCTCTTCTAACATTTTAAGATCCGCCTTTACATCAGCAGGTCTTCTCATGCAAAGAGCGACAACCAAAGCGTTTATAACACTAAGGGGTGCCACAAGTGAGTCAACAATTGATGCCATCTCACTTTTTGCCAAAAGATTGCAGGAAGAATACAGATTCATCGGTGAATGAACAGAATCTGTGATAGTTATAACCTTGGCATTTCTGTCATTGGCAAACTCCATGCACTTTAAGGTTCTCATGGAATACCTTGGAAAACTTATGCCTATTATACAATCCCTATCGTTGATCCTTATCATCTGTTCGAACATCTCAGAAACACTTGTAGTCTTTATAAGAACGTTGTTGCCTCTGATCATATTCAGATAAAAATGTAAAAAATCCGCCAAAGGCTCACAGCTTCTAAGTCCCACGATATAAACCGTCTTAGCCTTTAAAATAATATCAACCGCTGTCTTAAATGCCGCAACATCAATATTATTTATAGTCTGCTCAATGTTGGACATATCAGATCTAAGGATAGTCTGCAGGATTTCTCCGTCACTGCTTTTTCCAAACTTACGTCCAACCTTCTCAACTGAACCAAATTTGTCGCTAACCCAGACAGAAAGTGCCTTCTGAAACTGAGGGTATCCATCATACCCAAGGCTCATGGCAAATCTTACCACTGTAGATTCGCTCATGCCAACAATCTTGCCAACCTCTGCTGCCGTCATAAAAACTGCCTGTTCATAGTGATCGCAGATGTAGAGCGCAATTGATTTCTTACCTTTACTCATCTTGGGATAGCATTCATTTATTCGGGTGATAACATCAACATCATTTTCGAACTTCATAGACTAAATGCCTTATAAGCTGACTCAAGCATCTCTACTGAAGCAGCTTCATCAAGATCAAAATCACCTGTTACAGCCATGCATCCCGCGCCGTGGATAAATACCCACATCTGCATAAACAGCTGCTGTGCATTTTTTACCCCCATGCTCTGAGCCTTGCTGATCTCCTTTACAACATTCTCAGCTGATCCATTTACAAGATCATACATACTCTTTGTATCCTTGTCTTTTTCAGAGAGAAAAAGAAGTCTGAAAAGATGTGGATATTTCTGTGCAAAACCAATGTAAGCAAGTCCGAGATCAACGAATGGTGTCTCATGGGTCTTTGCACTGTCATTGTAGTAATCTTCATAATATGCTGCCGCTTTATTATAAACATCTATCTTTAGTGCATCCATATTCTCGTAGATACGGAAAATAGGCTGTGTAGAGCATCCTGCCTGCGCAGCAAGTTTTCTCGATGTGATCTGCTCAAAGCCCTCTTTCCTTGTGATCTTAAATGCCGCATTTACGATTTCTTTTTGCGTTATGGTTGCTTTTCTGGACATGGTATCCCTCCCCAACAGTAAAATAATTATGTTATTTAAAAGAGCATGCGTTATTATTTTACAAAATGAAAAAGGCTGTGTCAATCACAGCCTTTTCCTGATCTTTCGCTATTTTACCAGCAATTCTGATGATCAGATTTCTTCCACGTAACTTACAAAATCAAGCTCATTCAGAGCATTTATAACTTCCCGATGGGATCTCTTTTTATCTAAATCGATATCTACGATAAGTGCAGCATCAGATGAAAGAAGAGTCTTTTCTTTGCTCTTTGTCATACTGCTGATTTCAAAGCCCTGATCTGATATCCATTTCGACAGCTTTTTTACACCTGCGTTCTTATTGACCTCAATGTAAAGACTTAAGTACTTGCTGTATTCTTCAACCACTTTGCTAAGCTGCATAAGGATAACGTTAGCTATCATTATCAGTATGAAGCAGACAGTGCCAACTACCAGGTATCCGCCACCAATGGCCATTCCCATGCAGGCTGTGACCCAGAGGGTTGCCGCAGTTGTAAGTCCCTTGATCTGCTTACGACCTGTAACAAGGATAGTTCCTGCTCCCAAAAAGCCGATGCCGCTTACAACGCCTGCCGGGATTCTGCTGGTATCAGCTGAAAGCCCGGGTATCATGGCAAGGTAGATGTTAAGCGCCGTGGTAACTGCACTTCCAAGGCTCACAAGCGCAAAAGTCTTAATGCCTGCGCTATGTCTTTTGACTACTCTCTCCCAACCCACAAGACATCCAAAGAGCGTTGCCATAATAAGCCTTATTGCTACAGCAATATCACTGGTTCCTTCTAAAAACTCAAGTATAGTCATTCCGTTCATAAAACTCACTCCATTCCCCATAAAATAATATCCAAAAGATATTGTGATAATTATTATAATACATTCGGGGATTGACAGAATCTATTTCATTCCTTGCTGTATTTATAATAATAACTCTCACTTTTTGTTTTACAGTGCGTAAAGTGTGTTTTCCTGGAAATTAAGAAAAGCCTCATCGCCAACATTATAGATCTTGCGGTTCTTTGGGTTGTACTCCTGGATCTTAACAAGAGCATCCGCAACCTGGATGTGATAATCCTGGTATGCGCCCATAAAGCAGGAATACATAACTTTTCCTTTAATAGCACCTGTATCGCCAAGATATGCTCCTTCAGGTCTAAGTACAACACTGCAGGATGCTCCGATCTCCATATTTCCTGTTGCGCACTTGACTTCTGCTCCATCAATAACAACTGTATCCTGCGCTTTCACGGTAGCATTCATGAAATTAGCTTCGCCGATGAAATCAGCTACAAACTTGTTATTTGGGTAGTAGTAAGCCTCCTGAGGAGTTGATATCTGCTCAACAAGGCCTTTGTTCATAATGATTACTTTATCAGAAATAGCCATGGCCTCACTCTGGTCATGAGTTACGTAGATAGCGGTAATTCCTGCTTCCTGCTGGATCCTGCGGATTTCAGTACGCATGGATACACGAAGCTTGGCGTCAAGGTTTGATAAGGGCTCATCAAACAAAAGAACTCCCGGTTCAATAACAAGCGCTCTTGCAAGGGCAACTCTCTGCTGCTGTCCACCTGAAAGCTGATTTGTCATTCGGTTTTCCATACCTTCAAGTCCAACAAGCGCCAATATATCGGTAACTTTTTTCTTTATAACATCTTTGTCCATCTTGCGAAGCTTAAGTCCATAAGCTACGTTGTCAAAAATGTTGTAGTGAGGAAGAAGCGCATAGCTTTGGAAAACCATTGCAGTATCTCTCTTATTGGGTGTTAAGGCATTGATAGCCTCATTTCCAAGATAAATCTCTCCCTCATCCGGGCTCTCAAATCCTGCGATCATTCGAAGGGTTGTAGTTTTTCCACAGCCTGAAGGTCCAAGCAGTGTCACAAAGCTTCCAGGTTCTATCTCTATATTTGCATCCTTTACTGCATAAAAATCTTTTCCTGTCTTTGGATCTTTATAAATTTTTGAAATATGTTCAAGGCGTACGCCTTTTTTCTCTTTTGCCATAATATTCCTCTCCATCTATGTTTTCAAAAAATGGACCACGAACCCCGTCCCCACCAGGGTTCATTCCATCACTCTTTTACTTGTTCCAAATCGCTTAATGATCATATTCATTATCAAAACAGCTCCATAGGTTATGCAGATAAGGATTGTGGCGAAAGCACAGGCGATGCCATAAGATCCTTTTTCTGCAAACTCATTGATCTGAACCGTAATAAGCAGATAAGACGGTGTAACAAGAAGTATGATCGCACTGATAGCTGTAATACTACGGACAAATGATGTAACAAATCCGCTAAGGAAACTATCCTTGATAAGTGGAAGTGTCACTGTCATAAACACCTTGAAGCTGTCTGCTCCCATGTCATAAGCTGATTCTTCAATGCTCTTGTCAATCTGGCGAAGGGCTGATATTCCGCTTCGCGTTCCTGTGGGAAGACTACGAACAATAAATACGATAACAAGAATAGCACCTGTTCCGTAAAGTCCCTGAAGGATTCCGGTTCCAAAGAGGCCGCCTGAGAAGCCTCTTATGTATCCAATACCAAGAACAGTACCGGGTACAGCCATTGCAAGCATTGAAACAGCTTCTATAAAGCCCTTTGCCTTGAATTTTCTTTTTACAACAAGATAAGAAATGATCATGGACAAAAGAGCTGTGATCGGTGCAGAAATTAGTGACAGGATAAAGCTGTCCTTAAAGGCCTTGAGGCCCTTATACTTTGTAAAGACAAGTCCAAACCACTTAAATGTCAGATGGAAATCATATCCCCATGTACGGAACATTGCTCCGAAAGGAACACAGATGTACATGATGATAACGAAGATTGCCAGTGCTGAGCAGAGGATTGTCAAAGGAACTGTTACACTCTTATCAGTGATGAGCATTCTTTCTCTTGAAGCCTTTCCTGAGAGTGTAGCGGTACTCTTAGCCTCAAGGTAATACTTCTGGACAATGAACATCACAAGTGTTATTGCCAAAAGAACTACCGCCATCGCTGCAGCTCCCTGCTTATCATATGCACCTGTTATCTGAAGATATATGGTTGTTGCAAGAGTATCATATGATCCGCCGATGATCATTGGGTTGGCAAAATCTGCTATAGACTCAATGAATGTTACTAAAAATGCATTTCCAAGACCCGGAAGGATAAGAGGGAATGTCACTGTCATGAATACCTTAAATCTTGAAGCTCCCATGTCTCTTGCAGCTTCTTCCAGGGATGGATCGATATTTTTCAAAAGACCTTTCAGCATCATATAGCAGACAGGGAAAAAGGTAAGCGTCTGTACTATCGCAATTCCCCAAAAGCCATACACGCTGTTGTCATAAATTTTCAAAAGAAATCGTGTTATGATTCCTGCTTTTCCAAAAAGCATGATCATTGAAAGTGAAAGAACAAATGGCGGTGAAACAACAGGAAGCATTGATACCACCTTAAAGAGTCCTTCCATGAATCTTGTGCGGAGCTTTACATAGACCTCCACATATGCAAATAAAAGTCCGATAAGGGCAGATGCAATGCCCACCAAAAATCCTACTTTTAAAGTATTGGTTATGGCCCTTCTAAAATTTGCCAGTTCCATAACTCTTTTAAATGTGTCTAAGGTAAATCCCGATTCAGAAATAAAGCTATCCACAAGCAGTATTGCCAGCGGATACAAAATAAATACAGTCAAAAAAACAATCAAAAGCACGATGGTTGAGACCATAATTGGGTCTGCCATAAGCTTTTTCCTGTCAAGGCTGGCACTTTGACTTTTTGCCATTGTTATGTCCTCCTTGTTAACTCAAAAAATGGAGCGGATGTATGACATCCGCCCCAAATAAACACATTATTCTGTCTTGAAACGATCGTCTGCAGCACTTCCAAGTGCAGTCATAACTTCTTCTACATAAGTAGTTGTATTCTGTTTAGCATCTTCAAAGTCGTAATCCATAACATTTTCAGGATCAAGACCAAACTCTGCTGCTACTTCAGGCTGTTTTGCATTATCAATTACAAGGAACTGATATGAGCCGTTCTGTGCAGCAAGTTCTACGCAGTCAGGGCTGAGTGCATATTCGATCCAAAGCTTAGCTGCATTTGGATGTGCACATCCCTTAAATATAGCTGTTGCGCCAACTTCGAAAGATGTTCCTGATGAAGGAATGATAAGTCCTACATTGCCATATCCGTTGTCAACGATCTGTGTGATTCCATCGTGAAGGAAGCCAATACCTACAACGCACTCACCTGTACCAACGTTCTTTGATGGGCCAGAACCTGATTTTGTATAAACTTCGATATTCTTATCAAGATCAACAAGATACTGAATACCCTCGTCATGTCCATATTTCTGGATCATAGTATTGATAACAAGTTTTGCTGTTCCTGCTGTATTGTAGTTTGAAAGCCAGATAAGGCCTTTGTACTTCTCATCAAGAAGGTCCTTCCAATCGGCCGGCTCATCAATACCCATACGTGAAAGCTCATCCTTATTTACCATGAATCCAAGGATTCCTTTGTAGATTCCATACCACTGGCCCTGAGCATCGCGGTATTTGTCACTCAAAAGATGGCTTGCATTTACTGCCTCATATGGCTCCAAAAGTCCTTCTGAAGCTGCTACGTTATAAGGATCTGTTGTTCCTCCAAACCATACATCTCCTGAAGGATTTCCGTTTTCCTCTTCAATCTTGCTTTGTACTTCACCTGTTGATAATCTCTGATACTGAACTTTGATTCCATAAAGTTCCTGGAAATGCTCACATGCAGCTGCTAAATATTCTTCCTCACAAGAACCGTAGACAATAAGTTCCCCCTCTGCCTTTGCAGCTTCAATGATCGCATCAAGGCCACCTGCTTCTTCTACAGGTGCTTCTGCCTGTGTCTCTGCAGGAGCTGTCTCCTCAGTCTTTGTCTCAGCTGCAGGAGTCTCTGTAGCTGCAGGCTGACTCTGAGAGCCACAGCCCATAAGGCCTAACGTCATAAGTCCTGCCAATACCAACGCTAATTTCTTTTTCATTTTCCTTCTCCTTTCCAAATGAAATAAACATTTGATAAAAAAAGCATAAATCATTTAAGTTTTTAGCTATACCTAAATTTCTGTTTTAATATCCGATTTTCTGAACCATTTTTTCTGTGTTGTTGTCATTTTTGTGATAAAATTAATTTGGTATTATGTGACATGTTTGTTTTTCAAAATATTCAGGAGACCGCGTTGGAATCAAGTAAAGGCAATAATTCTGATTTTGAAAAATATATTTTGGATAACCTGGACAGGGCTTTGGAAGAAGAATGGATAAAAGCTTACCATCAGCCCTTGATTCGCGCTGCAAACGGCAGAGTTTCCGACGAAGAGGCCTTTGCACGATGGGAAACACCAGATGGTGATATCTATCCCGCTTCTCTATTTGTCCCTATACTTGACAAGCATAACCTGACCTATAAACTAGATCTTTACATGGTAAACCGGGTTTTGGAAAAGTTAAAAAGCCAGGCATCACATGATCTTTTTATTGTTCCCGAATCAGTAAATCTGTCCGGGACAGATTTTAAATGCTGTGACATGGTATCTGAGATCATAAAACTTGTTGATAAGTCAGGGCTTTCAAGGGAAAAACTCTGCATTGAACTGTCTGAAAAAGATATTTCTTCAGACATGGATTATTACAAAGATATCATAGATCGCTTCAGGTCAGCCGGCATCAAAGTTTGGATGGATAACTACGGAAGTGGCTACGCATCTCTTTTGATCCTGTTAAAGATTCATTTTGACCTTCTTAAGATAAATGATGCTTTTACTCATCTGATTGGCAAAGACGAAGCCGGCCAAATACTCCTCACCGAGGTTGTAAAGACTGCACTTTCACTTGGAACAGATACTGTTGCTGAAGGAATTGAAACAAAGGAACAGGCAGACTTTTTGACAGAGATAGGATGTACCAAGCTTCAGGGCTTCTACTATGTTCATCCGGTATCACTATCAGACATTGTCGAAAGAAATGAAAAAGGCATACAGATCGGTTTTGAGAATCCCGAAGAGTCCTCTTACTTTGAACAGGTAGGAAAAATAAACCTCTATGACCTGTCACTTTCTCAGAATGATGACAAGCCCCTTTCCGATTATTTCGATGCTACTCCTATGGTAATTTTTTCAATAGGTAAGGATAAAGCAACATTTGTCAGATGCAATAAGAGCTTTCGAAATTTTATATTAAAAAAATTTCCTGAGTTCAAAGAAATAAATGAGATTGACTACTCTTCAATAAATCCGGGAGTTGGTTACTACTCTTTTAATGCCGCCAGGCAGTGCGCAGCGGATGGAAGAAGAGTGATAATCGATGACAGAATGAATGACGGAAGAATCGTTCAGCTGCTCATGTTCAGGATTGCAGTAAATCCTGTTACCGGTGACGCAGCTGTTGCTACAGTAATTTTGTCTGTTTCTGACCCCGACAGTAAGGACTCACTGACTTACAACTACATAGCAAGAGCACTCAGCGAGGATTATATAACACTATTCTTTGTGGATCTGGATAACGATTCTTTTACCGAGTATTCTTCCCATGGCGAGAGTCGCGATATATCTTTTGAAAGAAAAGGTTCTTATTTCTTTGACCTGGACAAGGACGACTTTGATCCTCCGATCATTGAAGAGGATAAAGAACAGTTCAAAAAATTGTTCACAAAAGAAATAGTAGCAAGCGAACTTGAAAAGAATGGAGTATATTCCGTTGTTACAAGAATGCTTATTAAGGGTGTCCCGACCTTTGTCACTGTTAAAGCGGTAAAAGTTAAGGGAAAAGGAAATCATGTAATTATCGGCATTAACAACGTTGATAATCAGATAAAAGCCCGTGAAGTACTTGAGCATGCCAAGGAAGAAGAAATAATATACTCCAGGATCGGCGCTCTCTCAGGCAATTACATATACATTTTCTCCGTTGATCCTGTTACAGGTCACTATAAGAAATATATTCCAACAAACAAACGTGTTGCCTCAGAGCTTCCTGAAGAAGGCGATGATTTCTTTGGGGATATGATAAAAATCACTCCTAAAATTGCCTATCCGGATGATGTGGATGATATATTATCTGCTTTTACCAAAAAAAAGGTGATGAAACATGTACGGTCTGCCGGTGTTTTCGAACACCGTCACAGGCTTTTATATGGTGATTCCTTTATATATGTTGCTATGAGAGCTGTTATGGATAAAAAAGGCGGAGACGAAAAGCTGGTCGTCGGCGTTCTTGATATTGATGAAGTTGTACGACGCGAGCAGGAATACAACGAAAATCTTTATGCTGCAGAAAGCAAAGCCATCATCGACGAGCTTACGGGCATAAAGAACAAACATGCATATGCCGAAACAGAGCTCATGATGAATGAAATGATCTCAGACGGCACCATCGAAGATTTTGCCCTTGCGGTATTTGACTTAAATGGTCTCAAACAGATAAATGACACTCTGGGTCATCAGGCTGGTGACGAATACATCCGGAAAGGCTGCTCCACCATTTGTAGCTTTTTCAAGCGCAGCCCTGTATTTAGAATTGGTGGTGATGAATTCGTAGCAATAATCCAAGGTCCTGATTACCTTAACTGTTCAGCTATCATGACCAACTTTAAAAAGCACAACATCAAAAATCAGTACAAAGGCGATGTTGTAGTCGCAGCCGGTCTCTCTAAATATACGAAAGGCGACAAAACACTATCCCAGATTTTTGAGCGTGCTGACAAAGAAATGTACAAAAACAAAAACGAGATAAAGCAGCTCAATAAATGATGCCTGAGGTGGCACATGTGTCACTTCACAAACTCTGAAGGCGAAGAGCCGGTGTAGCGCTTAAATACTGTATTGAAGTGTTTGTAGTCGGAAAAACCCGTAAGATCGGATACTTCATAAACTTTGTATTTACCGGTTTCAAGAAGCTTTACTGCCTGCTGAACCCGGTATTTATTCAGGAAATCAAGATAGCTGGTCCCTGTGGATTCCTTGAATTTGCGTGACAGATAGCTTGAAGAAACTCCAAATCGGTCGGAAAAGATTTCTATGCT
The DNA here is from genome assembly GCF_015056685.1 of Butyrivibrio sp. Taxonomy (GTDB): domain Bacteria; phylum Bacillota; class Clostridia; order Lachnospirales; family Lachnospiraceae; genus Butyrivibrio. Next base: position 51,645 of record NZ_SVFW01000016.1, read on the forward strand.
GATCTTTTCCGAATAATGGAGCTTGGTTTCATCAAGGATCTGCTGGATATAATCATTTTCTTTGTCAGTTTTTATGAATACATCTGAGCTCTTTTGCTCTATCTGCTCAAGGCGATGCTCCTTCTCTATCTCAGATATCACTTTGGCTATGCTGGCCTTTAACTCTTCCTCGTCTACTGGCTTCATAAGATAGGCAGAAACTCCAAGATTTATAGCTTTTTTGGCATAATCAAAATCCGCATAGCTGGTAAGAATGATCGTTTTAAGATCGCTATTACCATCATCCTCCCCTGCCCGCCTTATCATCTCGATGCCATCCATTACAGGCATCATGATATCAACAAGCACTATGTCAGGCTCAAGCTCTTTTATCTTCTCAAGCCCTTCCCTGCCGTTTGCAGCTTCGCCAACTATGGTACAGCCCATGCCTACCCAGTCCATGGTATAGGCTATGCCTTTTCTTATGATATCTTCATCCTCAACAATCAATACTCTATACATAATCCCTCATTCTATGTTTTTTACTCCGTCAAAAGCCTTCCCCTATCATCAGATGTGCTTTGGAATAGTGAGCCTTACTATTGTCCCCTTATCCTTAACACTAGAGATATCAAGGCCGTAATCCCCTTTATACATCAGGCGTATCCTGCGGTGGATATTGTAAAGCCCATAATGCATCGTTGTGTTGTTGTCTTCCTTTAGGTTATCACGTATTTCTTTTAACTGCTTTTCTTCTATTCCTGCGCCGTCGTCTTCACATATAAACACCAGCATTTCCTGCATCTGATAGCCTCTTATGCTGACGCACAGCTTTTCCTTGGTGCCAAAGCCGTATTTAACAGCATTCTCCAAAAGCGGCTGTATGAGAAGCTTTGGAATAAGGCATTCCATTATATCCTCTGCCACATCCAGCTCATATGCAAAGCGCTTGTTAAACCTTATCTGCAGGATATTCAGATAATACTGGAGGTTATCCAGATCTTCTTTTACCGTGACCTCTTCACGAACCTCTCTGATACTATAGCGTAAAAGACCTGACAAAGAAACGATCATCTTGTCGGCAGCTGCTGCATCAATCCTTGCCATAAATCTGATATTATCCAAAGTGTTAAAAAGAAAATGCGGATTAAACTGACTTTCAAGCTGCTTAACCTGGGAAAAAGCAGCGTTTTCTGCCAGTTCTTTGTTTTGCTCTATCTGGTCCTTAAGGCCCTGAAGCATCTTGTTAAAGTCATTTCCAATTACCATGAACTCTGTGCTGCTGTCTATATCAAGGCTCACGTCAAAATTGCCGTTCTGCACTTCTTCAAAGGCATCTTCAATCTTCTTTATGTCCTTTGTGTACTCCTTTGAACTCTTGGATGTACTGCGTATGGTAATAAGAGCAATGGCAATAAAAATAATTATTACTATGGCGACCATTACCCAGATAAGCTCAATGCTCTTTGAAATATCATTGATCGTGTAGAGCACAAGGCCTTTGTCCGTTTTATTCGAGAAGACATAATACAGTTTCCCGGCCTGCCTCACATATCCTGTCCTGTTGTAAAAAGAGCTGTCTATCTGGCCGTACGCATCCTGCATCATCTTGGTGTTGCTGGCATAAACCCATCCGCTATTGTCAGTTAAAATAACAAATCTGTCCTGGACAACTATTGCACCTGAAACAACTTCATTTGGGACAATATAGCAAATAGCATATTTCAAGGTATTTCCTTCATAAACACCTTTTCCTATGCAGAGATTTTTACCGTATAAAACGGTTGCAGTTTTCCCTTCATTCTTTTTTATGCTGTTCCAAACGCCCCAATTAGCGTATTCTTCAGCAATCAAGAACTTAGGAGTAGTTCTTTTGCTTGAAAAAAGAACTTTTCTGTCACTGGAAAGTATAATAAGATTTCCGATATCCCCAAATGAAGCAGTCCTGTTATAAAGCGCAGAAAAGATACTATCCCAACTTTCTTCCGCAAGAATGTCATCTACATCATCCATCATTTCATAGTAAATATTCATGATTCTTTTTATCTCGTTACATGATGCAGCGTTATCGGATTTATTGGAATCCTCCATGAAATGTATCCACACTATTGCAAACAGGACAAAAACAGCCATTACTATTGCCGCTACAGGAACAATGGAAAATCTTATGAAAGTCTTTCTTATGTTTTCCTGAAAGGAGCCTACATTCTTACTCATTCGCAGCCTCCTCGTAAAGCTCTAAAAACTTATCTGTCCAAATATCTTTATTTGCGATAACCTTCTCCTTATCCACGGTTATCTTTTTCATCTCATCATAGGAAATGACCATATTTGACGGGTCCACATCCTTGCGGACAGAGCGTCTTCCCAGATTTTTAGCCATGAACATCTGGGCATCTTTTGATGTGAGAAAATCAACAAGCCGCTTTGCCTGCTCGATTCTTTTTGAATCCTTATTTATGTATATTCCGTCAGGCGTTGAAACTACGCCCTCCTTCATGTATATGATCCCTATATGCTTTCCACTTTTTAGCATGGTTACCGCTGCTTCCTCAAAGGTAAGTCCCACAAGGAACCTTCCATCTGCGACACCTTTATACACCTCAGACGAGCTATCGAGCATGTTTCCATCCAGCTGTCCGATCAGTTTTTTAACATAGTCCCAGCCTTCATCAGGATTTCCATTTCCCATGGCATAGAGCATATTTACCAGCTGTTCAAAGGAAGATGAGGATTTATAGGGATTAGCAAAGGCAATTTTCCCTTTAAGTCTCTCGTCTAAGAGATCTTCGTAGCCATTAACTTCAATGTCTCCAATAATGTCATTATTTACCATTATGATGCTTGGAACATCAGAAAAACACGTAAACTCATCGCTTACGTTCTTACACTCTTCAGAAAACACCGATTTATTCAGGGTATTATAGGCATAAAAAAAATCTTTATATGGGCCAACAGAAAGAATAGACCCTCCCCAAAGAAGGTCTATATCATCTCCGGAAACAATATCTGAAATTGCAGCTGAAGTGCCGCTACTGATTATTTCAACAGAAATCCCTGTCTCATTCTCAAATTCCTGAACAAGAGGGATAATGAATTCCGTAGGATGGGGTGAAACCACAACAAGTCGTTCCTGTGCCACCGGTTCATCCGCCTGCCTTGTATTAAAAAGCAAAAGGCACACCCCTATTACTGCTATGAATAAAGCAATCCCCACGAGTAGTCTAAATCTAGTCATGAATCTAATGCGTTCCCCCACAAAAAACAATTACTCTCCGCTTCTGTCTTCCTTCATGGTCTGCTGACCACTGTTCCTGATCATATTGATTCCTTCTATGGCTACCTGATAGATCATAGCCATCTCACGGGAAGCAGGGTCATTGTAGCTGCATTTAGACTTAAGAGTTTTAAAATGCTGCTCAGCCTTCTCAATGACAGGTTTTGTGATCATTATTCCATCGCAATACAGCGTTCCTGTCTGAGCATCATATTTTGATTCTTTATATTTTGTCTGTGCAAAATCCCCAGCACCCATGCTTGCTGCAAGCTGATTTATAAGATCTTCTCTTCCTGACATCGATATCCCCTCCTGTTTCAAAAGATTGCATTTTTCTCTAAAAAGTAATTATATTATAACGCAACGCCACTGATATCATTAATAAAAAACTGTAAAATCTAAATCTTAACAATTAATTCTACAATTAATGTATTGTAATCATGCCCTTCATCCAAGCAATTCAAGCAGCTCTTCTTTTGAAAGTTTTGGCGTACTCAAAGCGTCAGAATTAAGGAGCTGATCAGCAAGTTCCTTCTTTCTGTTCTGGAGATTTATGATCCTCTCTTCGATTGTATCTTTCATAACAAGCTTATACACAGTAACCACATTCTTTTGCCCTATTCTATGGGCTCTGTCCGTGGCCTGATTCTGAACTGCCACATTCCACCAGTGGTCATAGTGGATAACTATATCGGCTGCTGTGAGATTAAGTCCTGTTCCACCCGCCTTTAACGATATGCAGAACACGGGCGTATCATCTTCCTGGAATGCATCAACCATCTTTATTCTGTCTTCTTTTTTAGTTGCCCCCGTCAAAAGATAATGCTTTATATCCTCTTTTGCAAGTCTCTGCACCAATCTGTCCAGCATTGACGTAAACTGTGAAAATAAAAGAACTTTGTGTCCGCTTTCAGCCGCACTCTTTATCATTTCGATCACAAGATCCACTTTAGCTGCGCCGCCATCGTAGTTGTCATAGATAAGTCCCGGGTCGCAGCATAGCTGCCTGAGTCTTGTGAGCTCAGCCAAAATCGCAATCCTGTCTCTTGTAACCTCTTTTTCATCTTTAGAATTAACTAAAAGCTTCACCCTCTGAACATGGGCTCTGTATAGTTCTTCCTGAGGCTTTGTCATCTGAGCAACAATTGTCTCCTCAAGCTTATCCGGAAGGTCTTTCAGCACGTCTTTTTTAAGGCGCCTTAAAACAAATGGAGATATCATCCTCTTTAGATGTTCCATCTCTTCGTTGTCACCATCAACTGTAACCGGAATCTCAATGCGCTCCTTAAAGCTCTTATAGTTAAAAAGATATCCCGGCATGCAATAATCAAATATGCTCCAAAGTTCGCTCAATCTGTTCTCGATAGGAGTTCCGGTAAGCGCCGCCTTAAATGACGCCTTTATGCCTTTTACAGTCTTTGCCACCTGGGTGGTTGGATTTTTGATGAACTGAGCCTCATCAATTATCATGCACTCAAAAGATAAGTATTTATAAAGCTCTGCATCACGTCTTAGAAGGTCATAGGAAGTTATGATAATATCAGTTTTTTCTTCATCAATCTCAGATGTAACTCTCTCCCTGTCAGGCTTTATTCCTACTGCAAGCTCGCATTTTAGCTGTGGTGTGAACTTTTTTATCTCATGCTGCCAGTTATAGACAAGGGATGCCGGGCACACTATAAGGCTGCAGCGATGTTTGTCGCCGTTCTTTTCCTTATCTTCTTTTATGGACAAAAGAAGTGACAATATCTGCAAAGTCTTTCCCAGGCCCATATCATCGGCAAGTATTCCGCCAAAGGCATTCCTTTTTAAAGCCTTAAGCCAGAAAAATCCTGTCTTTTGATAGTCTCTAAGTACCCCCTTAAGGCTTTCAGGTACCGTAAATTCTTTTTCATAATCACCGGCAAACGAATTAACGAGGTCCTTAAAATCCCTGCTCTTACTGATATAGTTATAGTCGAAGTCTCTGCTCTGCTCAGATAGATCTTCCAAAAACAGTGCCCTGAACCGCGGAACGGCAACATGGCCCTCCTCAAGATTCTTTTTGGATAGCATAAGGCCGTCGGAAAGAGAATAAATAACTCCCATTTCCTTGCTGGCAAGGTCAATTACATCTCCGTTTTTAAGCTTAAAAAACTTCCTTTTTCTGTCATACTTATGAAGTATCTCATCCAGTTCTTTTACCGAAATATCCTCTGGATTTATAGATACTTCCAAAAGATCTGAAACAAAAGAAACACCGAAATTCACCTTTGGCGCAGCTTTTATATTTATCTTGTGGATGGCATCAGAAAGATATACCTCGCAGAGCCTTTCAAGCTGTGGAAGGCTCTCAGTCAAAAAGCCATATATTTTATCTTCGCTGTAATCATCAGCCTTTAGTAAAAGAAGGCCCTTTTTGCTATCAAGCTCATCAAAGAAGGGGCTTATACTCCTAGCTGTCTGATTCTCCTGATACAGGTCTCTTTTTATCTTTATTTCTTTTTCTGATTCCTTATCTGAAGCACTCTCCGGATAATCCGTCGCAAATATATGATAGATCTCTTCATTTATGGTATCGGAATTATATACTGCCTGAACATCACAGGAAATAGTGAGATGATCCGGCATATCCACATATACCCTGAACTTAGGCACATCAGGGGAATATCTTGATGGATCAAATCCGTCAAAACTCACGTTCATATATTCCTGAAGAACCGGTAAAAGACCTGTAGTGAAAAGCGTCAGATCTTTTTCCGCGATAAACAGCTCATTGTCTGTTCTTCTGGCAGAAAGGAAGTTTAAAAACGGCAGGATCTGCGCCACATCCTTTCTGGGGATCACATGAATCTTTTTGCGCCTCTCAAAATAAATATTGGAGTGCCCTTCAAACATGGTAAAAGAGCTGGTCTCAAAATTAACTCCGGTTGCAGTCTTCTCGATATTTAGATCAATTTCAGGGAATACTATGGCCTTTTGAAGGAGCCTTTCTTCTGTGAAATGAGCTCTGAAATCCGCATTCACAAAATAGAGTTCGTCAACAGAATTCATGAACTCATCTATCTGGACTCCGGACAGTTCGATCTGCTTGCTGTGCCCTTTACCATATGGATACAAGGATGCATTTTTTTCTCTGAAATAATCATTTAAAAACTCAATTATCCTCTGAGTTTTATCTGAAAATGCTGACATGTCATGGGTAAAGGTAAGATGCTTGCCATAGCTTACTGTCTCTCTTTCAGCTACAGCAGTAACAAAATCCGAAATATCTTTTAATACATAGCTTACTCCACCGGCACTTAAAATGTTAAAACTAAGCTGCATCTTGTCCCTGTTATAGGAAACATGGGGCTCAAGCTCGACAAGCGCAGTCTTTTTGTACATTGCAGGTGAAGTGCTTTCAGGCGAATATGCCTTTAGAAGTTTCTTGGTCTCAAATGAAGTGTAATGGTACTCTTTGGGAGCATCAGAAATAAACCGTCTCCCTGAGGCGGTGACAAAGGTACTTCTTAAATTATCATCTTTACCATTAGTATTCATCTCAATATTTTATTATAGCACAGCAAAGCCCTACTTTCCTCAAGTAGGGCTAATATGTCAGTCTTTTTGAATAATAAGCGCGCTGGATATTTTGCTGACAAGCCTGTTATAGGCTGTATTTAGTACCTGTAGTGATAAACAGAAGCATATAACAAGGGATAGCATAACTGCGGCACCCACGTTGCTCCAGGTATTTGAAAAAGATAAAACCTTAGTCTGAGCTACAGCCTTGATAACAAAAATATGGACAAGGTAGATACAAAGGCTGTTTCTGCCCAATATTGTAAAAAAGTACTCTTTTGAAGGCATAAGACCTATCAAGCTAAAAGTAATGATAAATGCCAGTACCATCATGACAATTCTCATCTCAATTCCGGCCACATTGCTAACCTTAGTTGATGAATAAGACTGGATATACTCATACATCTTAACCGGGATGATTCGTTTGTAGTATAGCGCTATTGTTAATACTATACTTCCGGCAAGTGCCAAGGCCAGATACAGCTTTTTTATCTTCTCTATCCATTTATAAGAAAACTTGTATCCTATCAGGAAAAAAGTAAAAAAGCACACTGCCCTTGATATAGACATGAATCTGTCAGCATTTGGACATGTCCCGATGTAAAGTGTAAAAAGAATTGAAAGGGGCACTGCAAACCTTATACCGGCAATCGCTCCCACAGATATTCTCCAAAAACACAGGCACAAGAGATACCAGTAAATAAGCTGTGGAAACAAGAAATTAAATGGTGAATCCACATGCCATGGTGATATTGCAAAAAGCGTATTAAATATCAGATATGTTACAAGGTATTTGACAACAACTTCTGATACAGAGCTTTTTGATCTGCTGGCAAAATACCCTGAAATAAAAACAAAAGCCGGCATATGGAATGAATAGATAACTGCTCTTAACGCTCCATATGTGTCCTTGACTCCATATAAATATTCCAGCGAATGTCCCAAAACCACCAAAAATATCAACAGAGCCTTTATATTATCAAATTTAAAATCTCTTTTCATAATTTCCCCTTACCTGTCATAATCTAACAGGTAATATATACCATTAGCTGATTGCTGAGAGAATATCAGCGATTACTTCTTCCATTGTATGAGTTCCTTCATCAATGGTGTAATCAGCATATTTTTCGTATAGAGGAGTTCTTTCGTTGTAAAGTGAAACTAAAGACTGTCCTTCTCTCATAACAACTCCGCGCTGCTTAACATCATTTAAGCGCTTGGTAAGGACATCCATAGACACCTTAAGATACACAACTTTTCCTATATTTTTGTAGTGCTCCATGGCTTCTTTTCCATACACCACACTACCACCGGTGGAAATGACAGTCTTTTCAGTTTCAATCTCGGAATTGATCCTGTTTTCCAAATCTACAAATCCATCTATTCCTTCTGCTTCTATAATCTCAGAGAGCTTTCTTCCATCCTTCTCCTGAATAACAATGTCTGCATCTACAAAGTTATACCCAAGAATCTTCGCGAGGATTACACCTACTGTGCTCTTTCCGGAAGCAGGCATACCTATCAGTATTATATTGTTTTTTTTCATAATCGCTCCATTTTTCCAGCCTATTGATAGCAGGTCAAAAGATATATCTCCCTGCTACCACGCATACCAGGTAACTATATCACACTTAAGGCAATTGAACCAATCGTATTGGATCAAAAAAAAATAATTATCAGTGTCGTTCGTCCATATTCTCATACTTTTCGCAGAATCTTGCGGAAAATGAAGCTTTTTCGCCGCCCATTGATAAATGAGTTGTATCTCCAACCCGAAGTGTCCTGAAAGTTACAATACCTTTTTCACGCTCCTCAGTTACAACTTCAGTAACTGACGTAGGAGCTGTTGCAAGGAACTGAAGTGGAACAAATGGTGATACATTCCATAAATGTGATAACAGCACACCGGTTATACCGAAATGACAAAAGAAGGCCAGTGTCTTGTCGTTGCCATCATCAGTTTTATATATGAACCCCTCTCTTTTATACCCATGGTCTGAAAGCAGCGCGTCAAAATTTTGTATGACATTATCGTATTTAGTGAGCATATCAGATGCCTTTACAAGGTCTGAATCACGCCATCCATTAACATCAAAAAGCTCAGGATGATCACCATAGTATGAAGGAAGCATATCCCATAATATACGCTTGTGATATATCCCTGTACTTTCATCTTTTATCAGCTCTGTTTTATATGCCCTTTTTGTCTCATCATCCGCAATATTCGCATCAAATTCAGCAGGAAACTCTCTAAGCCAATCGCAGGTTGTAGCTGGCATATTAAGCTCTTTTAACGAGTAATCTGCTGTAGCCCTTGCTCTTCCCAGAGGTGAGACAAAAACTTCATCTATGTCTAAGTTTTTAATCTGTTTTGCCAAGAGCTGAGCTTCCACTTTGCCCTTATCTGTCAATCCATCAATCTCGTAATTCGGGTCTCCGTGCCTTATAAATATCAGTCTCATTATTTGTATTATCCTTTTCTTATGTTGATCGCCAAAACATTACTTCTCTACTATTTTTCAATCTATGATAGCACGTTTTTTGACATAGATACACGACAGATGGTTACTATTCACAGTTAACCCGCTTATATTGTTTAAGATTTTACTACAAGCAGGCCTTTTACCTAACGTATTTGCATTTTCGGAAATGTCTGTCTTGTTATAGACTTTCTTGATTATCAGGATTTACGTTATCAGGATTTCTTGGTTTACGGATAATTTTGACCTTAACGAACCTACTTATCCGTACTTTTTTAGGTTTTTGGTGGTTATATTTCCTAGATTACGGATAAGATTGTCTATAATGAGCCGACTTATCCGTACATTTTTTAGGTTTTTGGTAATTTTGATTCTTGATTTACGGATAATTTATCTATGTATCTCTTTTCTTATCCGTACTCATCATGCAAAAAGAGATTCTGAAGAGCCAAATAGTACGGATAAAATCATGTTTTAAGACTAATCTTATCCGTACCACCCTGGAATCTCACCGAATCTCACTCCTAAAACAGCTCTTTTCCTGGGAAATGTAAGGATAAGAGACCTTGTCCCAAGTATTATTATACACAACACGCAGGATTAGGGCTCTCCACCTTATTCTTATTTATCTGTGAGCTAAAACGGTAGAACCCATTGATTATAAATTATATAGGTTTATATATTTTTATATAGGTTTCTTGAATTATATAGATTTATATAGTATTATATAGGAAAGTAAAATTATATAGATTTATATAGGATGGTGGATTATGGCAAGTAAAAACCCTTATACAATAAGTTTTGGAAAAATTCCGACTCAGTTCATCAGTAGAAGTAGCATAATTGACAGCATTACTGATGCTCTTGACAGTGAAAACCCCGATGAGCAGGCCTTTAAGCTAACAGGAATCAGAGGAACTGGCAAGACAGTAACATTAACAGCAATTGAGCGCTATTTTAGAGAAAGAGATGAGTGGATTGTTATTGGAGTACGCCCTGACGCAGAAATAATGACGGATATTGTATCAAATCTATATAGTGCTGTGCCCGCTTTGACTAAGTTCATAGATGCAAATCTAAACTTATCTGCTTTTGGAATTGGCCTTAACCTTTCAAAGAAGAGTCCTGCAACAAGCATGGATTATGTACTTAAAACGTTATTAAAAGAACTTTCAAAAAATGATAAGCGGCTTCTCATAACGATTGATGAAGCAAGAAAGACAAAGGGCATTATTGATTTTATACAGGAGTTTCAAATTCTCATAAGGGAAGAGCTCCCGATAAACCTTGTGGTTGCAGGGCTTTATGAAGACATCGAGAGTATAGAAAACACTGACGGCCTTACTTTTTTCCTCCGTGCCACGAAGTTTGAGATGACTCCTCTGAATATCACCTATATAAGATCAGATTATCAGAATACTTTAGGCGTATCCTATGATGATGCAGAGAAAATGGCATTTATTACAAAGGGATATGCTTTTGCATATCAGGTGCTTGGAAAATACGTATGGGATTCTGGTAAAAAAGCCCTTACAAAAGAAGTCATTATGAAGTTCGACGAAGTTTTAGCAGATAAGGTATATAAGAAGATATGGAGTGAACTGGCACCTAAAGATAAGTACTTCCTGAGCTTTATTGTAAAAAAAGACAAGATGGAAGCAAGTGAACTATTGGAATTAACAAAGCAGAACCATAGCTCGTGGTCTATTCCCCGGGCAAGGCTAAAAGAAAAGGGAATTATTGATGTAGAAACTCGTGGAGTTGTATCGATCAAACTTCCAAGATTTAAAGAATTTGTAGATGAGCAACTTGCTCTCGAGGGTGAACTACAAAAAGCATGAAAAAGCGGGCATCTGAGGATGCCCGCTTTTTATATCACTTATTATACGTTGACAATCTTCCTAAAGGTTTATATAAAAAAAAGGATACCTTCTTCAGGTATCCTCTTGAAATAATCATTTCTCATTCCGCATGAAATTCAGGCCGTCCAAGCGCTTCCCACTCCTGTCTTGAACGTTCCTCATCCTCAGCCGTGACTTCAACAAATGGCACACCCCATGCAGCCGCTCCAGCATATGGATTAGTACCATACCCTGCATTTACAGCATCAATTTCTGCCTGAGATACATATTCATATCGCAAAAACTCTTGATGTCCATTAATTATTTTTACAGGAATATTTTTTTCGTAATACGCTCCACTACCTCCTGATTGTTGAATAGTATCTGAACCAGCTGAAGACGCCTGAGAAGATATTGAAGCCTTCTGCACTTCTGATACTACCCCGGTCTCTTGATTAACCGTAGATGTAGCAGAATCAGTAATTACTCTGCCCTTATCATTTACACCAATATTCCCCCATTTGGTCGTTGCAACTACTTTCTGAATGCCCTCTGAAATCTCATTTATCCCTTCAAATTCGGTTCCTTCTGTAGTATCTGATAATTCTATCCCATCTGTACTAAATATTGGTAATAAAGCCAAATTATTTGATACAGTAATACTATCTCCTTCTTTGTACTCAGCATTCTCTGAGTCCTGTTCTTCAGACCACCCTTGAAATACCCCTTTGTATATTTCGGCTTGCGCTATATCCCTATTGAACATATCCGTAATTCCCTTATATCCATAGATTCTTGTTCCATCCTCTTTGTCATCATATTCAAAAACAAGACATATGCCACTATTAGTTGGCTCTTCTTTTGTTATTACCCTAACAGGGTAGACTGTATCATCCTCTGAATTAACCATATATATCAACTCGTAAGGGATGCTAAGATTTTTTAGTATTATATTCTTCCCCTCTTCGTCTACAACCGCACGCTCTTCAGGACACACACGCTCTCCATCCAAGCAGTAATATCCCTCTTCATCCAGTGTAATATCAGACAAATTCATGTCTTCGACTAACTTAATACCCTCGTAGTCAGGAATTACAATTTGCTCTCCGTCATTGACAACTATTGCTTCATTCGCTGCATCTGTGAATGATACAGTATATTTTGTTATCGGAGGAAGTGTCTGTTCCTCAACCTCCGCCTCAGTACTTACCGCACCTGCAGCCTCTTCGACCGTTTCTATTTGTTCTTCAACACGCTTTTCAGTGCCATCTTCTGGTGTAGCATTCCCACATCCTGAAATGCATATTGCTACTAATGACAACATTAAACTCAACTTAACTCTCATTCTTTTTCCTCTTACTCAAAAATTTAATACCTTATTTGGTTATTATAATCCCTTTAAGTGTTATGGTCGCAATATTGAACATTAAAAGACAATAAAAAAAGAGTAAGATTTCTCTTACCCTCTTTTTCTCTGCCATTATATGGACATAATGCAGGGTCAGGATATTTACTCTGGATTATGCACTCATACCTTCCATTTTTTAGCTTTCTTACCGAGCCTTCGCCATTTCTATTGTTCTTCATCTCTACACCTCATAAAAATCCTTACTACTATCACTTAATATATCATAAAAAAATGCAAGTGATACCAGCTATATTTCACAACCTCAAAAGTGATATTATTTAGTGATACCTAAAAGAATACAAAAAGGGATTTATTGTTAATATATAACAATAAATCCCTCAAAATGTGCTATATATTGTGGTTATCCTTGTAGAAAACCACCAGTATTTTTTAACTATTATGCATTGACGATTTTACCGAAGTCTGGCTTAAGTGAAGCTCCGCCAATGAGACCACCATCGATGTTCTCCTTAGAAAGAAGCTCAGCAGCGTTGCCAGCGTTCATTGATCCGCCATACTGGATACGAACTTCATCAGCTGTAGCCTGATCATAAAGCTTAGCAATAAGCTTACGGATAAGTCCGCAAACTTCTTCAGCCTGGTCAGCTGTAGCTGTCTCGCCTGTTCCGATTGCCCAGATAGGCTCGTAAGCGATAACAAGTTTCTTAACCTGATCAGCTGTTACGCCATCAAGATCCCATGTGATCTGTCTCTCAATCCATTCCTTGTATGTGTCAGCCTTACGAAGTGCAAGTGACTCACCACAGCAAAGGATAGGTGTAAGACCTGATGCAAATGCCTTCTTAACCTTCTGGTTAATGAGGATATCGTTCTCACCGAAGATATCTCTTCTCTCTGAGTGTCCGATAATAACATACTCAACACCTGCATCCTTAAGCATAGGAGCTGAGATCTCACCTGTAAATGCACCGTTATCTACGATGTAGAAGTTCTCTGCACCTACATGTACGTTCGTACCCTTAACAGCCTCTGCTACAGGTACGATATCGATAGCTGGAACGCAGTAAACTACGTCTACAGCATCATTCTTTACTAAATCTTTAAGCTCAGCAACAAGTGCAACAGCCTCGCTAGGAGTCTTGTTCATCTTCCAGTTGCCTGCGATAATTCTTCTACGTGCCATTTTTTATCACCTCTAATATTTTATTCAAAGGAAGTTCTGCTCTCGCTTACGCTCGCCAGAACTAAGTAGTAGTCTAAGCTCGATAAAATCTCGCTAAGACATTACTTATCGTCAGCAGCGTATACGCCAGGAAGCTTCTTGCCTTCAAGGAATTCAAGAGAAGCTCCACCACCTGTTGAGATGTGGCTCATCTTGTCTGCAAAACCAAGCTGGTTAACAGCTGCTGCACTATCACCACCACCGATGATTGTTGTAGCTTCTGTCTCAGAAAGTGCCTTAGCAACTTCCTTAGTACCATTTGCAAGAACAGGGTTCTCGAATACACCCATAGGTCCGTTCCAAACTACTGTCTTAGCAGACTTAACAGCTTCTGAGTAAAGTTCGATAGTCTTAGGTCCGATATCAGCGCCTTCCTTGTTTGAAGGAATCTTATCTGAATCAACGATTGTTGTAGCAATTGATGGGTTGTCGATAGGGTTAGGAAACTCATCGATGCAAACTGTGTCGATAGGAAGAAGAAGCTTCTTGCCTAACTTCTCAGCCTTTTCCATCATCTCTTTACAATAGTCGATCTTGCTGTCATCAAGGAGAGAGTTACCAATCTCATATCCCTTAGCCTTAAGGAATGTGTAAGCCATACCACCACCGATAATAAGTGTATCGCACTTCTCAAGAAGTGTGTTGATAACATTGAGCTTATCAGCAACCTTTGCACCACCAAGGATAGCCACGAAAGGTCTTACAGGATTCTCTACTGCATTTCCAAGGAAGTCAATTTCCTTCTGCATAAGATATCCAACAGCGTTATTTCCGCCTTTTTCTTTGATGTACTTTGTTACAACTGCTACAGAAGCATGTGCTCTGTGAGCTGAACCGAATGCATCACAAACATAATCATCAGCAAGATCAGCAAGCTCTTTTGCAAAAGCCTCACCAGCCTCTTCAGGCTTTGTCTCTTCCTTGCCTCTAAAACGAGTATTCTGAAGAAGAACAACATCTCCCTCTTTCATAGCCTCTACAGCACCTGTTGCTGCAGCGCCTGTTACGTTGTAATCATCAACAAACTTAACGTCCTTGCCAAGCTTCTCTGAAAGTCTCTTAGCTACTGGAGCAAGTGACTCACCCTCGTTAGGGCCATTTTTAACTTTTCCAAGGTGTGAGCAAAGAATAACCTTGCCGCCATCCTTTATAAGCTTTTTGATTGTAGGAAGAGCTGCAACGATTCTTGTCTCGTCTGTGATCTCGCCGTTCTTAAGAGGTACGTTGAAATCGCAACGAACAAGTACGCGTCTGCCCTTTACGTTGATGTCATCAACTGACTTTTTGTTAAGACTCATCTTTTTTGTCTCCTTTTCGTTTTAAAAAAGGTCCGGTCCATTTGGACCGGACCTTTTAGTTAATCCTTAATTACTTAACAAACTTTTCAAAATATTTGATTGTACGAACCATCTGTGATGTGTATGAGTTCTCGTTGTCATACCATGAAACAACCTGAACTTCATAGAGGCCATCGCCGATTGCTGTAACCATTGTCTGTGTAGCATCGAAGAGTGAACCATATGTCATTCCAACGATATCTGAAGATACGATCTCATCCTCGTTGTAACCGAATGTCTCAGGATCTGAAGCCTTCTTCATAGCTGCGTTGATAGAATCCTTTGTTACTTCTGTAGCTGACTTAACAACTGCGAAGAGAAGTGTTGTTGAACCTGTAGGTACAGGAACTCTCTGAGCAGCTCCGATGAGCTTGCCGTTAAGTTCTGGGATAACAAGACCGATAGCCTTTGCAGCACCTGTTGAGTTAGGAACGATGTTAACAGCGCCTGCACGTGCTCTTCTAAGGTCACCCTTTCTCTGTGGTCCATCAAGGATCATCTGATCACCTGTGTAAGCATGGATTGTAGCCATGATACCAGACTGGATAGGTGCAAAATCGTTAAGAGCCTTAGCCATAGGTGCTAAGCAGTTTGTTGTGCAAGATGCAGCTGAAATGATGTTGTCATCTGCTGTAAGTGTCTCGTGGTTAACGTTATATACGATTGTAGGAAGATCATTTCCTGCAGGAGCAGAAATAACAACCTTCTTTGCACCAGCGTTGATGTGAGCCTGAGCCTTTTCCTTTGATGTGTAGAAACCTGTACACTCAAGGACAACGTCTACTCCGATTTTTCCCCAAGGAAGGTTATTAGCATCAGCTTCCTTGTAGATTTTGATTTCCTTACCGTTTACAGTAATGGAATCCTCGCCGTAAGATACCTTATCAGCGTATTTGTACTTGCCCTGTGATGAATCATACTTAAGAAGGTGTGCAAGCATCTTAGGAGCTGTAAGATCGTTGATTGCTACGATCTCTGTTCCTTCGTGCTCAAACATCTGTCTGAATGCAAGACGACCGATACGGCCAAAACCATTGATTGCTACTTTAACTGCCATTTTAAGTTCCTCCTAAAATGAATTATATATTTAGTTGCTGTTACAATATCATATTTGATAAATTTTTATCAGCAACTCTTATTCTAATAAACTTTTATGCATAAATCAAGTAAGATTGTAAAATTTTATGCTAGAATATGCTTAAAAAATACTAAACATGTACTTCTCAATATTGATAACTTTGGAGCAGGGATAATATGAATAAATTACTTCCACCGGACTATCACATGCACACCCACAATTCAGGCGACAGTCAGGCGCCAATGGAAGATATGATCTTATCTTCTATCAGGCAGGGACTTAGCGAAATCTGTTTTACAGAGCACCTGGACCTGAATTATCCTCTTTTACCGGATCTTCCACCGGACCCATTTATGCTCGATGTTGATGCTTATTATAAAGAATATTCATACTACAGTGATAAATATAAGGACCAGATAACTATCAAATTTGGCGTTGAAGTAGGAATGCAGGATGACTGCGTAAAAGAAAATCTTGAATTTGTCAAAGAGCATGACTTTGATTTCGTTATAGCTTCACAGCACCTTTTAGAGAAAAGAGACCCTTTCTACAGCGATTTTTGGGAAGCTGATACTGTGGATAATATTTTCAATAAGTATTTTGATGAAACCCTGGAGAACATCACGAAGTTCACGGACTTTGACGTTCTTGGGCACCTTGATTATATATCCCGCTATGTTCCCAAGGGCGATGATACCTATTCCTACAAAAGATATAGTGAAAAGATCGATGCGATCCTTGAGCATCTTATAAAGAATGACAAGGGTCTGGATCTGAACTCAAAAGTCCTTGCATATGAGGATATGGATCTTTTGCCCAATCCATGCCCTGAAATAATAAAAAGATATAAGGAAATGGGCGGAAAGATAATCACTTTTGGCTCAGATGCCCACACTCCCGACAGAGTTGCGACGCATTTTGATGTCATGACAGATATTGTCAAAGACTGTGGATTCACTGAATACTACACCTTCAAAAAAAGAATCCCCACAGCACACAAACTATTGTAAAATATAATAATGAGGATTAATCGTTTTTTTGATAAAAAAATATTTATAGTTTCAGGCATGATCCTGTTTATTCTTTCCGGGTGTGGAAGCAGTGAAACTGTTTCTGAGTCTCGCACTATTCCCTCTGACTCCAGTTTCGGAACAGAGGAAGCGGACACAGCTTCTGCTCCTGTAAAGGGCACCAGGGATAATACGCCTGTTTGCCTTGTTCCTGAAGCGAGCGGAACTGTTACCTATGAGAATGAATTTGCTCATCTTGATGCTTCCAACTCTTCTGAAGGATACGTGATCGTCAGATATACCGGCGAATCGCCCAAGGTCAAACTTCAGATAACAGGACCTGATGAAACTACATATACTTATAATCTAAATTCACAGACTCCCACTGATGAGGTTTTCCCTCTTCAGTCAGGCAATGGTGAATACCTTGTAAATGTTTATGAGAACATAGAAAAGACTCAGTATTCTATGGTCTTTTCCCAGATGGTCGAGGTAAATATTTCCAATGAATTTTCACCTTTTTTATATCCCAATCAATACGTCAATTTCACAAAAGATGATGCGGCTATTTCCAAGGGGCAGGAGCTTAGTTATTCCTGCAACAACGATCTGGAAGTTGTCTCGTCAATTTACAATTTTATGATTGACAACATTACCTACGACTACAATGAAGCTGAAACTGTCCAAAGTGGCTATATTCCTGACATTGATGAAGTTCTTTCAACCAAAAAAGGAATATGCCTTGATTATGCAGTACTTATGAGCAGCATGCTGCGAAGTCAGAGAATTCCTACCAGAATGGAAGTCGGCTACGCAGGAACTGCTTATCACGCGTGGATAAGCACCTATATCACAGATGTTGGCTGGGTGAACGGAATCATTGAGTTTGATGGCACAAAATGGTCACTCATGGACCCGACCTTTGCATCCAATGTCAATGAAAAAGAACTAAAGAGCTTTATTGGAGACGGATCAAATTACTCCGTAAAATACATCTATTAGGGAATGGATTATGAAAACAAAAAGAAAAATCAAACAGCTAAACAGCTACGAAATATCAAGTTTTTGCAGGCAGCTTGCTCTTCTTTTAAGGGCCGGTATTGCTCCCTCTGACAGCATTGAGATATTAACTCAGGACACTGATGATCCTTCCATAAAAGAGATCCTTGGTTCCATCAGTCAGGTTTTAAGGAGCGGCGAAAAATTCCATGTTGCCCTGACTATGAGCGGAGTTTTCCCGGACTATGTCTCTCACATGGTAACGATCGGTGAAGAATCCGGAAACATTGATGTAGTTATGGACTCTCTTGCTGACTACTACGAAAGGGAAGACAGCATACAATCCAGTATAAAAAGCGCCATCAGCTACCCTCTCATCATGGTATTTATGATGCTTGTAGTTGTACTGGTTCTTGTCTTAAAGGTCCTCCCTATTTTTGAGCAGGTCTTTGCACAGCTTGGGACAGCAATGAGCGGTTTTTCACAGTCACTGTTAAGTCTGGGAAATATTCTTAACAGATACTCCTTTATACTTGTAGCGGTTCTGGTTCTTTTGGCAATTTTATTTTTCTACATCACTTATACCATCTCAGGCCGCCAGGCATTCAGAAAATTCATCGGCAGATTCGCGCCGACCAAAAAGCTTATGCAGGAGCTTGAAAGTGAGCGTTTTGCCAGTGGAATGGTCCTGACTCTTTCAAGTGGCATGGACACCTTTGAAGGTCTTGCCCTGGTAAAAAAGCTTGTGGAATCAAATGAGATGAAAGAAAAAATCGATAAATGCAAAGAAATGCTCATCGACGGAAGCAGTTTTCCTGAAGCTCTTTTGGCTTCAAAAATATTCACATCATTCTATGCACAGATGGTAGATGTTGGATTCAAATCCGGATCAATGGATAAGGCAATGAAACAGATTGCTGACAGATTTGAGCGTGAGACCCAGAGAAAGATCTCATCAATAATATCTATTATAGAACCGACTTTGGTAATAATACTCTCCATAATAGTAGGAATGATCCTTTTATCAGTGATCATGCCACTTATGGGCATCATGACATCTATAGGATAAGTAAATGACAAACAGGTTTGAAAAGAAAAGCAAAATATTAAACATATCTGATACCGCATACAGGATCCTTTCGGCAGTCATTTTTGCTGCTATTATCCTCTTATTTTACTTTGCTGTTGACGCGTCAGGAAAAAACACGATTGAAAAGCAGCAGGAATCGCTGGAAAGCGCATTGGCCAGAGATATTGTGCAGTGCTACGCAATTGAGGGAATGTATCCTCCGGATCTGACATATCTTGAAGATCATTACGGGCTCACCTATGACAAAAACACCTTTTTTGTGGATTATCAGCCCATTGCCTCGAATCTTTATCCCGATGTAACAGTCATCAAAATAAACAATTAAGCAGGAAAAACATATGGAATATGTGAAGAATAAACATCATATTGTAGATGTGACATTCATACTGTGTCTCATGCTTTTATTTATACTGTCTGCTCTTTCCGTTATTTCTTTGGGCGCCGGTATCTACAAAAAGAACGTGGAAACCATGGAAAGCAACTATGATCACAGGACCGCCTGTGCTTATATCACTGAAAAAGTCAGACAATCTGATAACAATGGTGCAATCTTTGTCACAACCCTCTTCGATCAGAACACTCTTGTTTTGCAAGAGGAAGTCAATGGAACTTTATATAACACTTATATTTATGACTACAACGGATATCTTATGGAGCTTTATGCAAGAGCGGATCTGACAAGCTTCTACCCGCAATCAGGTCAGAAGATCCTAGAAATCAACTCTTTTGATGTTTCCTATGCGTCGGAAGCTCTTTTATCTGTAAATATCGTATTAGCTGATGGCGAGAACGAAGCCGTCTACATAGCCAAAAGAAGCACAGAGGAAAACTAAATGAACCAGAGAAATAATTCAAGAACAAGCCTTTTCCTTATGGAGCTTATAGTTGCAGTTTTTTTCTTTTCACTTTCTGCAGCAGTGTGCGTAAAACTTTTTGTAGCATCCCATGAGATGGCTGACAGAACGGTAAACTTAAATCACGCTGTCACATGGTCCCAGTCCCTTGCAGAAAGCTTTGTCAGCGCAAAAGGCGACATAAATGAAATCGGCAGATACTACCCTTCTGCATTTCTTTCAGAAGAAAATCTCATAATCTTTTTTGATGATAACTGGGAATATATGGATGGCAATTCAGCAAAAGCTTCTTTTGAGGCAATACTGAGTACCAAAGAGATTCCTGCAGATGAAGCATACTCGGATGTTACAAAATATAATGTAAAGCTCAAAGGAAACGCCATCTGCGGCACAATCAAGATCATAGATGTCAGGAAGCTTTCTGAACCACTTTTTGAAGCCTCTGATGACGATCCGAATGTCATCCACAGCATATCTGTTGACACATACATAGGAGGATAAATAATGGCAGGAAGTCAAAGACCACCGGGCGCCCATGTAGGAAGTGCCTCCATTCTACTTATTTTTACAGTTCTAAGTCTCATATCGTTTGCCTGCCTTTCCCTTGTAAACTCAAGAGCAGACTACACTTTAAGCGATAAACTTGCAGAACGCGAACGGATATACTATAATGCTTGTCACCAAGGAAATGCTTTTCTTGCGGCAGTAAATTCAGGGTATGATTTAGGAATGGTTGATGGTATAATAAAAGAAAGTATACCAATTACCGATAATCAATCTCTTGATATTACGATAACTACTAATACTGCAAACAATTTGAGCATTTCAAACAATTTCTACAGCATAACGCAGTGGCAAATCGTTAACCACGAGGATTTTGAGTATGATTACTCACTTCCCGTTAAGCAAAACTAATTTAATTGTTAAAATATTTTTCTCAGAGACTTTATCAAATTTTAATTATTTGCATAACGATTTAACGCTTATTTTTAAAATGTTGTGATACAATAGATTATGTACTGAACTACATTAAATTTTAAAAAGAAATTGTTTTAATTGTCTCATACTAAATTACTTATTGGAGGTTCAATATGGGAAAAAGAATACTCATTACTGATGATGCCGCTTTCATGCGTATGATGCTTAAGGATATCCTTTCCAAGAATGGATATGAGATTGCTGGCGAAGCAGAGAACGGAAAGATTGCAATCGAAAAATATAATGAGTTGAAACCCGACCTTGTAACTCTCGATATCACAATGCCCGAGCTTGATGGTATTGGAGCCCTAAAGGGAATTAAGGCTGCAGATCCTAATGCGGTTTGTATTATGTGCTCTGCTATGGGTCAGCAAGCAATGGTTATAGAATCTATTCAGGCTGGTGCCAAGGACTTCATCGTTAAGCCTTTCCAGGCTGACCGTGTTCTTGAGGCCGTTAAAAAAGCCATCGGATAATAATACTTTTGCGAATCGGGTAGGAGGGAGTGATTAGCTCCCGTCCTCTCAGTCGAGTAAGTAAGGGGAGTTTCACCCCAAACTTCTCACGGAACC
>NZ_SVFW01000090.1 GCF_015056685.1 Butyrivibrio sp.
ATTCTTGAAAAAGAGTCAGGACTTAAGTGCGGAGTTGATTTCAAGGTTGGTTATTCACCTGAGCGTATCAACCCTGGTGATAAGGTTCACAGACTTGATACTATTACAAAGATCGTTTCAGGTATGGACGAAGAGACACTTGAGGAGATCGCAAACGTATACAGCCTCGTTGCACTTGCAGGCGTATATAAGGCTCAGTCAATCAAGGTTGCTGAGGCTGCAAAGGTTATCGAGAACTCACAGCGTGATATCAACATCGCTTTCATGAACGAGCTTTCAATGATCTTCCACAAGATGGATATCGATACAAAGAGCGTACTTGAGGCAGCAGGTACAAAGTGGAACTTCCTTAACTTCAGACCAGGTCTTGTAGGTGGTCACTGTATCGGTGTTGACCCTTACTACCTTACATACAAGGCTGAGGAACTTGGTTACCACTCACAGATCATCCTTTCAGGAAGACGTATCAACGATGATATGGGTAAGTACATCGCAGAGTCAGCAGTAAAGAGACTTATCGCCAACGACATCGCTGTTAAGAATGCAAAGGTTGCAATCCTTGGCTTCACATTCAAGGAGAACTGCCCTGATACAAGAAATACAAAGGTAATCGACATTTACAACGAGCTTTTAGAGTATGGCATCACACCTGTAGTTGTTGATCCTGAAGCTGATTCAGATGAAGCTAAGAGACTTTACGGAATTGAATTCGATACTCTTGATGCGGTAAAAGATATGGATGCTGTTATCGTAGCTGTGGCTCACAAGGAGTTTGAGAACTACAAGCCTGCAGACATCACTAAGTTCTTTAATCCTGCCCATGCAACAAAAGTATTCATGGACATCAAGGGCATCTATGATATGAACGATTACAAGGCTCCTGAGTTTGACTATTGGCGCCTGTGATAAGAGGAGTAAATTATGAGTTATAAAGAGTTAAAATTTCCAGAGAATTCAGTGTTCCTTGTTACCGGCGGCGCTGGATTCATCGGATCAAATATTTGCGAAGCACTTTTAAATATGGGTTATACAGTTAGATGTATGGATAACCTCTCAACTGGCCATATTGAAAATATCCAGCCTTTTATGAGCAATCCTAAGTTTACATTCATCGAGAAGGATATCAGAGACCTTGATGCATGTATGGAAGCTACAAAGGGTGTTGACTACGTTCTCAATGAGGCTGCCTGGGGATCAGTTCCAAGAAGTATTGAGATGCCTCTTTTGTATGAGGAGATCAACATCAGAGGAACACTTAACATGATGGAAGCTTCAAGACAGAACGGAGTTAAGAAGTTTGTCTATGCTTCAAGCTCATCAGTTTACGGTGATTCCACAACTCTTCCTAAGAAGGAAGGACAGGAAGGAAACGTTCTTTCTCCTTATGCTCTTACAAAGAAGACTGATGAAGAGTACGGTAAGCTCTATAAAAAGCTCTACGGCCTTGATACATACGGCCTTCGTTATTTCAATGTATTTGGCAGAAGACAGGATCCTAACGGCGCTTACGCAGCAGTTATTCCTAAGTTCCTTCGTCAGCTCATGAACGGCGAGACACCAACTATCAACGGCGATGGCAAACAGTCCCGTGATTTCACATATGTAGATAACGTTATTGAAGGTAACCTCAGAGCTTGTCTTGCTTCTTCGGAGGCAGCAGGTGAAGCTTACAACATCGGTGCAGGCGGAAGAGAGTTCCTTATCGATGTTTATCACCACCTTACAGAAGCACTTGGCATGGACGTAGAGCCAATATTTGGACCGCCACGTGCCGGTGATATCAGAGATTCCAATGCGGATATTTCAAAGGCAAGAAAAAACCTTGGTTACGACCCTTCCTATGATTTCCAGGCGGGAATCAAGCTCGCTATTGATTGGTATAGAGAGAATTTATAAGATTAAGGTATTTTATGAAGATAACAATCCGAATTGACGATATTGCTCCGGAAATTGATTGGAGAAACTTTAATAGATTCAAGGCAATCCTGGATAAACACGGGATCAAGCCACTTATTGGAGTCATTCCTGATAATAAGGACAGCAAGTTAAAAATATCAGATGCTCCAAAAGGTTTCTGGGAGTACATTAAAAAGCTTCAGGATGAAGGCTGGATTGTTTCCATGCATGGATGCAATCATTTATATACCACCGTTAACGGAGGATTATTTCCCCTTAACAAAAAGTCTGAGTTTGCAGGATATGATTATGAGACTCAGCTTGAAAAGATTCAGAATGGTAAAAAGATATTTGAAAGCCATGGAATACAGACAGATATTTTCATGGCTCCATCCCATTCTTATGACCGCGTTACCTTAAAGGCGCTGAAGGATAGCGGTTTTACCACTATTACAGATGGCTTTGGTGACAGACCATACAAAAGATGCGGGCTTACTTTTTATCCCATATCTCTTCAAAAGTCTAAAAGCGTTGCCTCAACTAAGGATGGCATCACGACTTTTGTATATCATCCCAATGTAATGGATGAAAAAGATTTTGAAAGATTTGAAAAGCTTTTTGATAAAGCACAGGTTGTTTCCTATTCCGAGTTTTCAAAGTATAATGTAAGAAGTCGGAGTTTTGTTGGAAATGTATATGAATATGCACTGGCGAAGGGCAAATATTTAGCTGTTCGCTTAAAAAGTTCTATGATGCAATTTTTGATCATTTAACTGTAAAAAGCTGGGAGATAAGATATGGAAGAAGGATATGGACAGATAAGGGTGCTTCATGTTCTTGGGGGACTTGGAGTAGGCGGCGCAGAATGCCGTATTATTGATTTGTATCGCAACATGGATAGAGACAAGATCCAGTTTGATTTTCTTGTACACTATTCTCCAGAAAAAACAGGTAAAAAGAGTCCGACTTCCGATGAACTCATGGCAGTTCGCGAGCCGGACTATTTTGATTCTAGCGTAAAAAAGCTGGGAGGCAGAATTTTCTGTCTTCCTAAATTTGTTGGAACAAACCTTGTGGAATATAAAAAGGCCATAAAGCAGTTCTTTAAAGAACATCCCAATGAATGGAAGGTGGTACAGGGCCATATGACCAGTACTGCAGCCATTTACCTTCCAATAGCCAAAAAGGCCGGGGTTCCCATTTGCATAGCTCATGCAAGAAGCGCCGGAGTAGACCAGGGAGTAAAGGGCCTTGCCACCAGAGTACTCAGAAAGCCTCTCCATAAAGAGGGTGTGGCTGATTACAGCTTTGCCTGTTCCAAAGAAGCCGGAGTTTCAGTTTTTGGCCAGGATATGGTGGATGCGGGCAATGTTCGCATAATACCTAATGCCATAGACCTTAAGCGCTTTGCTTACAACGAGCAGCTTAGGGAAAAGATAAGAGATGAGCTGAATGTTTCCAATGCCCTTGTGATAGGTCATGTAGGAAGCTTTAGATATGCCAAGAACCACGAATTTCTCTTAGAGGTTTTTGCGCAGCTTTGCAGGTTCCTGGACAATGATGAAAATAACCAGTACAGCATGCTCCATGGTATGAGGATAAGACTCCTTATGCTTGGAAAAGGCCCGCTCATGGATGAAATGAAGAGTAAGGCCGAAAAGCTCCACATCTACGATAGATGTATATTTGCAGGAAACAAGAGTAATGCCAGCGAGTACTATCAGGCAATGGACTATTTCTGCTTTCCATCCAGATATGAGGGACTTCCGGGAAGCGTTATCGAGGCCCAGGCAGCAGGACTTCAGTGCCTTGTGTCTGACGCGGTAACACCTGAAGTTAACGTTACTGAGCTTGTTTCCATGATGAGTATTAATTCAGAGCCAAAAGATTGGGCAAGGAAAATTCTTGATGACCTGCTCCTTAGAGAGAATTATCAGAGCGACCCACTCATGGAGGAAATCAAGCTCAACCAGACTCTTACAGCCATAGCAGGCGAGCGCAGAGAGAGCGTATTTGAGTCCGATGATATGCCTGATCTTGACGCCCTTGATAAGGGCACAGGCTTTGAAAAACTCAATGCCCCATCTGAGAAAAAGACAAGACGCAACAGTGTAAATGAATTTTCAATTGGAGACAGAGATAAATCTTCAGATTATATTTTGAGTAAGCTTCGTCACGCGGGCTTTGATGTAAAGAATCAGGCCAAGATGATGACTTACTTTTACGAGAGAGGACATTTTTAATGCAGGATAATACCAAAAAGAACCTCTTACTCATGGTTCCAATGCTCCATCAGGGCGGATTTGAGAGAGTGTGCGTCACAACTGCAAGACTCATGCAGGATTTTTACAACGTTCACATCCTCATCTTCAGTTCAAAAGATATCAATTTTGACGTTACGGGCCTTGATGTGATCGACATTGATGTTCC
>NZ_SVFW01000091.1 GCF_015056685.1 Butyrivibrio sp.
AACAAGAAACCTGCATTTTACTGCAGGTTTCTGATTGTTTTATCAAAAGAACTACTTAAAGCTGTTTATGGTAATCCTGAAGAGAATTTATGCTTCCGCATCCTTTGACCTTAACTTCATGTATTCCTTCTGCTGCCGCCTTGCCTGCTGCAACAGTAGTAATGTATGGAATGCGGGCTTTTATTGCTGCTTTTCTTAAATATGCATCATCATGTTCAGTGTATTTACCAATAGGAGTATTGATAATAAGCTGTACCTCTCCGTTTTTGATCACATCTTCAACGTTAGGCCTTCCGCCTTCATAATTCTTCATTATCCTGGTAGCGCTGATTCCTGCCTCAACAATTGTGTCATATGTCTTACCTGTAGCATAGATCTTGAATCCATCTGCAGCAAAGCTCTTTGCAAGTTCAGCTGCAGCAGGCTTATCCTCTGTATTGAGAGATATGAGCACAGCTCCTTCTAATGGAAGGGCAGCATTTGCAGCTTCTGAAGCCTTAAAGAAAGCTTCTCCGGGAGTCTTTGCAAGTCCAAGTACTTCACCTGTTGACCTCATTTCAGGTCCAAGGACAGGATCAACCTCAGGGAACATATTAAATGGGAATACAGCCTCTTTAACACCGTAATATGGAGGCTCTTGCTTTTTCTCTTTTTCCTGGATCAGCTCTTTTACCGGTGAAGGGCGTCCTGTTATAGATGCAGTAATGATATCTGTTGCAACAGGAACCATCTTGATACCACAAACCTTGGAAACAAGAGGAACTGTTCTTGATGCACGTGGATTGGCTTCTAGAACGTAGACAGTGTCATCTTCGATGGCATACTGCATGTTCATAAGTCCCACTACATTCATCTCGACAGCGATCTTCCTTGTATATTCCTCGATAGTCTTAAGGTGCTTTTCTGGAATATGCTTGGATGGCACTATGCAGGCTGAATCTCCTGAGTGGATACCTGCAAGTTCAATATGCTCCATGACTGCAGGTACAAAAGCCTCGGTGCCATCACTTATGGCATCAGCCTCACATTCAAGAGCATTGTGAAGGAATCTGTCGATAAGTATCGGTCTGTCAGGTGTTACACCTACAGCTGCCTTCATGTAGCCTTCCATGCTCTCTTCATCTCTTACTATTTCCATTCCGCGTCCGCCAAGAACAAAAGATGGACGAACCATTACAGGATAACCGATCTTTGCAGCAATTTCTTTTGCCGTTTCAACATCAGATGCCATTCCTGACTCTGCCATAGGGATGCCCAGCTTATCCATCATCATACGGAACTGATCTCTGTCCTCAGCAAGGTCAATTACTTCAGGTGTTGTGCCAAGGATGTTAACACCTTCTTCTTTAAGCTTTGCTGCAAGATTAAGAGGTGTCTGTCCACCAAACTGAGCAATTACGCCGATAGGCTTTTCTTTTCTGTATATCTGAAGTACATCCTCAAGGGTAAGTGGCTCAAAATAGAGTTTATCTGATGTGTCATAGTCTGTTGAAACTGTCTCAGGGTTGCAATTGACGATAATAGTCTCAAAGCCAAGTTTCTTAAGGGCCATAGCAGCGTGAACACAGCAATAGTCAAATTCTATACCCTGCCCGATCCTGTTAGGGCCACCGCCAAGGATCATTATCTTTTTATTGTCTGAAGAAGGAGCGCTCTCAACAACGCTTCCCTCATCTTCATGCTGATAGGTTGAATAGTAATATGCGCTTCCGTCAGTGCCGTATACATGAACACCTTCCCAAGTCTCGCATAGTCCGGCTTTTTCTCTTTCATTTCTGATGTCATCTTCTGTAACACCAAGAATCTTTGAAAGGTATTTATCAGAGAATCCATCTTCTTTTGCCTTAATAAGGTCAAGGGCTTTTGGAACTTTAGAAGTGTATTTTGATGTAAGCTCCATCTCCTCTTCCACAAGGTCTTTCATCTCATTAAGGAAGTAGTGCTTTACTTTGGTGATATCGTGTATCTCATCTACTGATACACCTTTTTTCATAGCTTCATATATAAGGAAATATCTCTCAGAAGAAGCATCTTTGAGCATGCGGAGAAGCTCTTCTTTTGGCATTTTTTCGAACTTCTCTATAGCGCCAAGACCATAGCGGTCCTTTTCCAAAGACCTGATAGCCTTTTGGAACGCCTCTTTAAAGTTCTTACCAATGCTCATAACTTCGCCAACAGCACGCATCTGAGTTCCGAGTTTGTCCTCAACTCCATGGAATTTCTCAAATGCCCAGCGGGCGAACTTAACAACAACATAGTCGCCACCCGGAACATATTTATCAAGAGTTCCGAATTTAGAATCAGGAAGTTCTGAAAGAGTAAGTCCTGTTGCAAGCTTGGCTGAAACAAGGGCAATAGGGAAGCCTGTAGCCTTGCTGGCAAGGGCAGATGAACGTGATGTACGTGGATTGATCTCGATAACGACGATACGACCTGTTTTAGGGTCGTGAGCAAATTGAACATTAGTACCACCGATGACTCCGATGTGTTCAACGATTTTATATGCCTGACGCTGCAGCTCTTTTTGAAGGTCCTCACTTATTGTGAGCATAGGAGCTGTGCAGAAAGAATCACCTGTATGAACGCCGACAGGATCAACGTTTTCAATGAAACATACAGTGATCATGTTATTGTCTTTGTCTCTTACTACCTCAAGCTCAAGCTCTTCCCAACCAAGGATTGACTCCTCAACAAGGACCTGATGAATGATTGAAGCTTGAAGGCCACGGGAGCAGACAGTCTGAAGTTCCTCTTTATTGTAAACAAGACCGCCTCCAGCGCCTCCCATTGTATAAGCAGGACGAAGAACAACAGGATAACCAAGCACGTCAGCTTCTTCAAGGGCCTCTTCTACACTATAACAAGCCTTTGAGCGAGCCATCTCGATGCCGAGCATATCCATGGTCTTTTTAAACTCTGTTCTGTCTTCGCCACGTTCAATAGCGTCAACCTGAACACCTATAACTTTTACATTAAATTTATCAAGGATACCTGCTTTATAAAGCTCAGAACACAGATTAAGTCCGGACTGACCACCAAGATTAGGTAGTAGAGCATCCGGTCTTTCTTTTTCAATAACTGCTGTAACACGTTCCACATTAAGTGGTTCAATATAAGTCTTATCCGCCATTTCAGGATCAGTCATGATCGTTGCCGGATTCGAATTAACCAGTACTATTTCATACCCCAGACTGCGAAGCGCTTTTAAAGCCTGCGTTCCCGAATAATCAAATTCACAGGCCTGCCCGATGACAATTGGTCCCGAGCCGATGATCAGTACTTTGTGAATATCTGTTCTCTGTGCCATTTCACTCCTCCAAAAACTATTTTTAATTATCTTTTCTACTTTACCATCTTAAAGTGTTTAGCACAAGAACTTTTTTATTGTAGAAATGAGCATAAAAAAATAAGTAAAAAAGTGCTGTCACCTTGAATTTAAAGTGACAGCACTACGTGTGGTCAATATCAGATTTCTTTTACCCAAAGTCCATGGAGGTTGCAGTATTCATATGCAGCAACTGCCTTCTCGCCTTCTGCCAGAACAAACTGTGCGCAAGGCTTCTCGCCGGGGTTAAGCTTCTTTATCATGCAGCCCTTGTCTGTCTCTAAACAGATGAACTGGATGTAATGCTCAGCAAGCATTGGATGCTCAACTTCGCCAACAACTACTGTTACAATGTTGCCATCTACTGTAACTGCAGGAACATGTTTTTCCATAGCTCCGTCAGTAGCGCCGGGAACAAGCTCTTTCATAGGCTCTCCGCAGCAAACCACAGGAACACCTGAATCATTTAGTTTTGTAATAATGTTGCCACAATGTTCACATCTGTAAAATTTCATAACGAAACCTCCTAATGTAAAAACATGGGAATCTTAATTAAGTACGTTGTGACTCCCATTTTTGGGTAAATGATACAATATCATTTTATCATAATTGCGTCTTACAACATACATAATTATGCAGGCCATTTTGTCGGTTATTTATCCTCTTGGAAAATCATCGTGGATAAGGCCCATATCTCCGGTACCATCTCCATATTCATCATTATTGTCATCATTATCATCTGCCAACACTTCTGAAAATTCAGGACTTACCATTATCTGTCTGAACAGGCCGTGGCATCCATCAGAGCAGTCTCTCCAGGTAGCATCAAAATTGCCCGTGTACCAAGGATCAGCCACATCTCCATCTCTGTCAGTAAAGTCCAGCATTTTATATATCTTTTTATCAGGATCACCACCAAATATACGATTGAGATCGCGTATATTGGCGCTATCCATGCCAATTATAAAATCGAACCTGTC
>NZ_SVFW01000017.1 GCF_015056685.1 Butyrivibrio sp.
GTTTTTGATAACAAGATTCTCAAGACACAAGGACCGTATCCATGTGATCCTTGTTAATGACAACTTGGGATTCTGAAAACTATAAATTGTGGAAAAGCCAGATAAAAAAGTAAGGAATTGTGGATATGCCAGATAAAGATATAAAAGCCGTGATATTTGATTTGGATGGTACGCTTACTGATACCGAGAAGTATTATCAGATAGCATGGCCAAAAGCTTTTGCACATTTTGGATATGAAGCCCCAAAGGATTTTGCCCTTGAACTCAGGTCTCTCGGAAGACCTTTTGCTCCAAAGCGGTTTAAGGAAGTATTTGGAGAAGACTTTGATTATGCAAAGGTAAGAGAGTATAGAAAAGGCCTAGTTGAAGAACTCATAAAAGAGCAGGGGATTCCTCTAAAGCCCGGCGCCAAGGAAATCCTGTCATGGCTCCGCGAACATGGAATCCTGACAGCCCTTGCCACAGCCAATGAATATCCAAGAGCAGAGCGATATCTTAAGAAAATCGACCTGTTTGACTACTTTGACAAGATAATCTGCGCCAACATGGTTGAGCTTGGAAAACCTGCTCCCGATATTTACGCCTATGCCTGCAATGAACTGGGCCTTTCGCCAGAGGAAACCTTCGCAGTAGAAGACTCTCCAAACGGCGTAAACAGTGCATATTCCGCAGGCTGCAACGTCATCATGATCCCCGACCTCACAGAACCCGACGAAGAACTCCGTGGAAAACTATACGCACGTCTCGACAACCTCTTGGATATCAAGAACCTTTTCCTTAAAGCATAACTTCTTGCGAGTGGCATAAAATCCAGAAGTGCCCATAACTTCGGATAGATCTCGGAGTATTCGCAAAGACACAGTAAATATAAAATAATGCGCCTTGTTTTCTTTCATGATTATTCAAAACAGAAAACAAGGCTTTTATTTTATATTAACTGTCTCTATTGCTCATACTAAATCGCTCTATCCGAAGTTATGGGCACTTCTGGATTTATGGTTTACGACACATATAAATACTAATATTTTTTCACAAACAGCAGCCGAACTGAAAGTGTAGGCATAGTGATGTGAACGATTTATTTTGAAATGATGATAAATGGATATAAATAAACCCACAAAAGACTTGTGTTCTGAATAAGTATGAAACAAGTCTTTTGTGGGTGTTTTATGTCCAATTTATCACATTGAAAAATATCAGAGTGAACAGAGCTATGCCTACACTTTCAGCTCGGCTGCGTCTGTTTACAAAACTTAGATCTTTTTCTCGGCTTCAAGGGATGCACGAAGCTCTCCGCTATTGTAGCGCTCAATGATGTTGTTGATACGCTCTACAGGGTTAAGAAGATCACTGATTGATGCATCGTGGTTAAGTGTATCAATAAGGTATGCGATGTATTTACTCATATCGCAGCTGATGTACCATTCACGAGAGAGAAGCTCAGGTGTCTGATAAACAAGGTTAGTAGTGAATACTCTGTCGATGATACCTTCTTCATAAGCCTTGTCGAAGATTTCCAAACCACTTGTAAATAATCCAAATGTTGAGAATGCGTAGATTCTTGCAGCCTTACGCTCTTTAAGAGCTCTTGCTACATCGAGCATGCTCTCACCTGATGAGATCATGTCGTCTACGATGATAACTGACTTGCCCTCAACGCTTGTTCCGAGGAACTCGTGTGAAACGATAGGGTTACGTCCGTTTACAACCTGTGTGTAGTCACGTCTCTTGTAGAACATTCCTACATCGAGGCCAAGTACGCTGGCAAGATAAATAGCTCTGCCCATTCCGCCTTCATCAGGGCTTATTACCATCATGTGATCTGAATCAATCTTAAGATCCCAGACATTGCGAAGGAGTGCCTTAATAAACTGATATGTTGTACGAACGGTCTCAAAACCGTTAAGTGGAATAGCATTCTGAACTCTTGGATCATGTGCATCAAAGGTAATGATATTATCAACACCCATGTTCACAAGTTCTTGAAGAGCGATAGCGCAGTCAAGAGATTCTCTTGAGCTTCTCTTGTGCTGACGTGACTCGTAGAGGAATGGCATGATTACAGTGATTCTTCTTGCCTTGCCTCCAACGGCTGCAATGATTCTTTTAAGATCCTGATAGTGATCATCAGGAGACATATGATTTTCTTGTCCGAAAAGAGAATAGGTCTGTGAATAGTTACATACATCTACAAGAAGATAAAGGTCATCTCCACGAACTGAAGTCCTGATCACACCTTTTGCTTCACCGGTTCCAAACCTTGGTACCTCGGCTTCCAAGATATAAGAAGGACGCTCATAGCCTGTAAATGCAAGGCTACCCTTGTGTTCGTTCTCCCTTTCTGCTCTCCATTTTACGAGATAGTAATCGACTTTCTCTGCAAGGGACTGAACTCCCTTAAGTGGAATAATTCCTAGAGATCCAACAGGAATAGTCTCCAGATTACGTTTCTCTTCTCTTTTTGGCATTACTGAAAATCCTCGCTTTCTTTTCTTGCAATTTTCTTTATTTTTCTAATATCCTGACCTGAAAGTTTCAGGAGTCTGAAATTACTTGTTATCCTCGAAAAGATTCTATCAGAGTATGTATTTTGCAATTGTTCAAGAGAAAGATTTGTGGTAATGATCGTCGCTTTTTTTCTGTTGTCGCGTTCGTTGAGACAGGAGAAAAGCTCAGAAGCCACAAAACTATTTGTACGTTCAGTGCCCAGATCATCGATGATCAGTAACTCACAATTGTACAAATCCTCATAGATCCCCCTAAGTTCCCCCTTATTCTTGTAGTCAAATGAATTTTCAGCCAGTAGTTCAAATAACCCCGTTGAGCTGAAATATATCACCGAATGGCCTTTTTTCAGAAGTTCATTGGCAATACAAACCGAAAGGAAAGATTTGCCAGTACCCACTGTACCATAAATAAATAGATTTTGGTAGTCAGAACCAAAATTATTTATAAATTCTTCAGCAGCTTTTACTGCGCCATGGAATTTTTTAAGGTCCTCACCCTGGTAGTATTTATCTGTTAAAAGCCTGAAATTAGCGCTTTTTGTCAGCATTCTCAAGTTGGATTTATCATAGAGTGTTTCGATTATTTTCTGTTTGAAACAGTGGCATTTTTCATTGCCAATGTAACCAGTATCCTTACAGTCCTGACAGGTATAACCCATATCAAGATAATCTGAAGAAAATCCTGCTTCAGTTAAAAGAATTAGTTTTTGCCTTGCAAGTTCCTCGAGCTCGCGTTTTAGAACAGAGCGGTCAAGTCGCTCGCCTGAGAGAAGTCTTTTGCCGAAAGAAACGCTGGCAGAAGCTGTTTCGTCTTCAAGCTCTTTATAGCCTTCGACTGTCTCATAGACATATCGCTGTCTGTCTTCCAGTTCCTGTCTGTGAAGAGCGCGTCTCTCTTCATATTCATGCATTATTTCATCGTACTGAGCATTAGTTAATGCCATGGTCTGTCCTCCAGTAACCTTTGCACAATATTGCCCTGTACGTGTTTCAGGGAAGGCAAAAGCCGCCGCCGAACCAAAAGTACAGGGCTGATATTATCTGCAGTTCTTATCTGATTCCCCAATCAAGTAAGAGCTATGTTGGTTACAGCTTAGTGAATTTCTAAAAAGTAACCTTAGTTGTCCAGAAGCTGTTTCTCAAGTTCGGCAAAATCATATGTATTCTGCTGAAACTGATTAAAACGGTTCTGGCTGCCGCTAGGGCGAATATATGATTCGTCAGAGCGGATTTTATTTGTGATGGATGATACGGAAGCCTTTGATCTCTTTTTCTTAAGATCAGCGGTAAAGTCTGCATCCAGTCTGGCAATGTCCTCCCTTGAACTTGCCTTCTTTTCATGCCAGCTGCGAAGAATGCTGTCGCAATACTTCAAGCGATTCTTCTGTGTCGCCATAACAGTGCGGTCACAGGCTTCCATAATAATATCCATCGAAAATCCCAACTCCCCAAGCCAAGAACTGATGAAGTTTCCTTCCTTCTCAGTTGGACTGTTTTCCATACCAAGGGCCTTCATGATTCCCAAAATATTAGGGTCATGTTTGTAAATTTCCGCGTGAGCCTGTTTTGGCGTTTTGATGCCTTCCTGATTCCAGTTGATAGCCACCTTTTCTACGTATCTGAAATCAGCTTTATGATTATCGACGCAATACTGCATCAGATAGTCCAACAGATCATCAGAGAATTTAAGCTCATCATGAATATAATAAAGTGTTAATGCTTCAGTAGAAGTGAGAGGTCTTCCAAAATACTGTTCTGCAAGGAATACGATTCCTGCGCCTTCTTCTTCTTTGAAAGCGCGAAGCTGTGCGGCAGAGTATTTAGGCTTTGCCGGAGCTTTTTTGACTTCCTTGGCGACGTGCTCGTGCTCCTCAGCAGTTACTTCATGGATAGGAGGAACAGATCTTAGAACAGTGTCACTCTTTCTTCTTCCGAAGTTTGCAGGAGAAACAATATCCTCCATGTGGATTCCGGTAAGATTTCCTGCACCGTCATATTCAAGTGTGATAAGCCCTTTTTTTTCCCAGTATTTAAGTGCTCGAATTACGTCTTTTTCAGTATGATTGAATTTATCTGCAAGTGCCGAAACGCTGGTGGGCAGATTGGCACTCATCATACGCAGAAGAAAGAGGTAGATCTTAATCTGCGCATCATTTGCGTCTTGCATGTATTCGTCAATGAAAATATTGGAAACATTCGTTGAATCCTCCCCCAAATTATGACTGATTGTTACTCGCCCCATCATATACTATTTCACCTCAAGTTTAGTTACGAAGTTCAAAGATGCATTCTTAAAAATTTGGTGCTCTCTTTCGAACAATTCAAATCTTAACACACAAATTTCTGAAATGATATGGGTAAAAGTAACGAAGAAATCCAGCATTGGCGCGCTTTTCCCAAATTTTATAAATTGTGTGGACAATGTGGATAATGTGGATTATTTTATTAAAAAAATATAAAACAGCCAATCCATCAGTAAAGAATGGAGTGGCTGTTTTCCACTAGAAATTGTTTATTATTTTTTTATAAAAAAAGTGGATATGTGGATAAGTATTATTTACCAAGTAGTTCGTCGCCTATTTTAACAACATCACCGGCACCCATGGTTATCAACAAATCTCCTTTAGTGCAATTTTGCAAAAGGAACTTTTCAATCTCACTAAAGTTTTCAAAAGTTGGCAAATACATACATTCATGGCCAAGTTCTTTTATCTTATCGCACAGTGTTCGTGAGCTTATTCCAAGGTTATCGGTCTCTCTTGCTGCGTAAATATCAGCAAGAACAACGTGGTCTGCCAGGGAAAGAGCGTCAGCAAACTCATTTAAAAGAGCCTTTGTTCTTGTATATGTATGCGGCTGGAATACGCACCATATCTTTTTATGTGGATAGTTCTGGGCAGCAGTAAGAGTTGCCTTGATCTCTGTAGGGTGATGTGCATAATCATCAATGATTGTGATGCCGTGCACTTCCCCTTTATACTCGAATCTTCTGCTTGTTCCGCCAAAGAGAGAAAGGGCTGTAGTAACATGAGCAGGATCAACACTTAATATAGAAGAAACAGCTATAGCAGCAAGGGCGTTATAAACGTTGTGAACGCCAGGAACCGCAAGCTTTATATCAAGTACTAAGCCTCCTTTTAAGTGAGCTTTGAAAGAAGCATTGCCGTGATCATCGTAAGTAATATCAGTAGGATAATAATCAAAAGCATCTGTGGAGCCGTAGGTAACAATTGAGCACTTAAGACCATCAGTGATATACGAAACATTATCAATATCGCCGTTGATAACAAGAGTTCCGTCTTCAGGTAAAAGCTCAGCGAACTTTTTGAAAGAATGTCTGATATCATCAAGGTCCTTGAAGAAGTCCAAATGGTCAGCATCTATATTAGTAATGATACTGATCTTAGGGAAGAAACTTAAAAAGCTATTTGTATATTCACATGCCTCTGTAACAAAATATTCTGATTTACCAACACGGATGTTTCCGCCGATGTCCTTAAACACACCGCCGATTGAAAGAGTAGGATCTGTGTCTGCCTCCAAAAGAATCTTGGAAAGCATTGATGTTGTAGTCGTTTTTCCGTGGGTTCCTGCAACTGCAACAGGGAGATCATAGTGAGTCATGATCTGGCCAAGAAGCTCAGCTCTTGTGAGCATTGGGATGCCAGCCTCTTTTGCCGCCATAAATTCAGGGTTGTCAGGATGAACAGCTGCTGTGTAAACAACTACATCGATAGGTGAGCTGTTTGCGATGTTCTCAGCCTTCTGACCATATACAATGTTTGCGCCCTGGCTTTCGAGCTTTTCTGTCATTTCAGATTTTTTGTTATCTGAACCAGAAACCTTAAAGCCC
Organism: Butyrivibrio sp.; assembly: GCF_015056685.1. Lineage (GTDB taxonomy): Bacteria > Bacillota > Clostridia > Lachnospirales > Lachnospiraceae > Butyrivibrio. The sequence continues at coordinate 6,361 of NZ_SVFW01000017.1, forward strand.
CTTTCTATTAATATATGGGCAAGACCACTCATAGATATTCCACCGATACCCATGAAGTACACATGTGCCGGTTTATCAAAATTAATTTTGTACATAAAATCCTCGATTCATGAATCTATTTTTCGCATCATATAACGCAATATATTCTAGCACTAATTTTATCAAAGTCAAAAATGGGAGGCGTAATCGTTTAAGTTAAACCATATCTTAATAAAAGAGATTAATTGTGTGTTTTTAGTTTTTTTTTATGATATACTCATTAATAGAAAAAAGCGGTTTTCTGTGGCATGTCAATCGACATGTCTGGTGTATCAAAGTCACGTTCTTGTGACTACAAAATGCAACGAGGTGGAACATGATAAAAAAAGAAATGATCGCCATGCTGCTGGCAGGGGGCCAGGGCAGCAGATTGGGAGTGTTAACTGCCAAGATGGCAAAGCCTGCAGTTTCATTTGGGGGAAAGTACAGAATCATCGATTTCCCACTTAGTAACTGCATCAATTCTGGAGTGGACACTGTGGGAGTTCTTACACAGTATCGTCCCCTAAGACTTAATTCTCACATTGGTATAGGTATCCCGTGGGACCTCGACCGTAATTTTGGTGGAGTAACTGTACTCCCTCCTTACGAGAAGAGTTCTAATAGTGAATGGTATACCGGTACAGCCAATGCTATTTACCAAAACCTTGAATATATGGAAAATTATAATCCGGATTATGTTTTGATCCTTTCAGGTGATCATATATATAAGATGGATTATGAAACAATGCTTGATTTCCACAAGGCAAGTCATGCGGATGCTACGATCGCAGTTATGCCTGTTCCTATGGAAGAGGCCAGCAGATTCGGTATTATGATCACCGATGAAAATAAAAAGATTGTAGATTTCGAGGAGAAACCTGAGCATCCACGCAGCAATCTTGCTTCTATGGGTATCTATATTTTCTCATGGAAAGCTTTAAAAGAGGCACTTATAGCTAATAAGGATCAGGCAGGCCTTGACTTTGGTAAGCATATTATTCCTTATTGTAAGGAAAAGGGCCAGGCTCTTTATGCTTACGAGTTTGATGGATATTGGAAGGATGTAGGAACACTTACATCTTACTGGCAGGCTAACATGGAGCTTATCGATATAGTTCCTGAGTTTAACCTGTATGAAGAATATTGGAAGATTTACACAGCCAGCGACGTTCAGCCGCCTCAGTACCTTGGACCAGATAGCGCAATTGAGCGCAGTATCGTAGGTGAGGGCTGTGAAATTTACGGTAAGGTTTATAACTCAGTTATAGGCCCCGGCGTAAAAATTGGAAAAGATACAGTTGTAAGCCACTCTATTATTATGAATGAAACAGAGATTGGTGAAGGCTGCAACATAGAAAAAGGAATCATTGCTGAGAAGGTTAAGATTGGTAACAACGTCAAGATTGGAGCCTTCGAGGAAAAAGAGAATGAGACAAAGCCAAGCATATACTGTGAAGGTCTCTGCACTGTCGGCGAGAAATCTGTTATTCCAAACGATGTGACAATCGGTAAGAACATCATGATTTCCGGTATTACTACTGCTGAAGATTATCCAAACGGAATACTTGAAAGCGGCAGAACATTAGATAAGGCAGGTGATTGACATGAGAGCGATTGGCATTATTTTAGCAGGTGGTAGCAGTAGCAGAATGCAGGAGCTCTCCAAGAAAAGAGCAGTCTGCGCTATGCCTGTAGCAGGATTTTACAGAAGTATCGATTTTGCACTGAGTAATATGACAAACTCTCATATTCAGACAGTTGCAGTATTTACGCAGTACAATGCAGGAAGTCTTAATTCACACTTAAGTTCTTCAAAGTGGTGGGATTTCGGACGTAAGCAGGGAGGTCTTTACGTATTTACTCCTGCTGTTAAGGCATCAGGAAACCTCTGGTACAGAGGAACAGCTGATGCGATCGCGCAGAACCTTGACTTCTTAAGGGGCTGCCACGAGCCATACGTTATCATCACTTCCGGTGACTGCGTTTATAAAATGGATTATGCAAAGCTTCTTGAATACCACATTCAGAAACAGGCAGATATTACAGTAGTATGTAAGGACATGCCTGCTGACATTGATACTGAGAGATTCGGAACCATCAGAATGAACGAGGAGAGCCGAATCGAAGAGTTCGAGGAAAAGCCTGTAGTATCAAGGTCCAATACCATTTCATGTGGTATCTATGTAATAAGAAGACGCCAGCTCATCGAACTTATTGAAAGAGCTGAAGAGGAAGAGAGATACGACTTCGTTAGAGATATTCTTGTAAGATACAAGGATATGAAACGAATCTATGGATACAAGATAAAAGAGTATTGGAACAACATCGCTTCTGTAGAGGATTATTACAGAACAAACATGGATTTCCTCAAACCAGAGGTAAGACAGTACTTCTTCCGTGAGTATCCTGGTATCTACACAAAGGTAGTTGATCTTCCACCTGCAAAGTACAACGTGGGAGTTAACGTTAAAAACAGCCTTATATCCAGTGGATGTATCATCAATGGTGCAATAGAAGATTCCGTTATTTTCAAGGGGGCATTTGTCGGAAACAACTGTTACATCAAGAACTCGATCATCCTCAATGACGTTTACATCGGCGACAATTCTCATATTGAGAACTGCATCGTTGAAAGTCATGGAACAATTCAGGCAAATTCTTACTACAAAGAGGAAAACGGCATAAAGATTGTAGTTGAGAATAATGAGAGATACGTATTGTAATTTTTTACATTATTAACTGTTATGACCGAGAGGGGGTACATGATGAAAATCACAGACGTAAGAGTTAGAAAAGTCACAAAGCAGGGAAAAATGCGTGCAGTAGTATCAGTTACTTTTGACAATGAATTTGTAGTTCATGATATAAAGGTAATTGAAGGAGAAAGAGGACTGTTCATCGCGATGCCAAGCAAGAAGTCAACTGACGGCGAGTATCGTGATATCGCTCATCCAATCAATTCTGACACACGTAAGATCTTACAGGATACTATTCTTGATGCTTACGACAAGGCAGCAGTAGAAGAAACGGCAGATGGAGAAGTTACAGAATAATCCATATCTACTTGCTTAAATTAACAGAATAATGGTATAGTGGAAACAATTAAATGGGGCTTAAGGTACATTATGTACTAAGCCCCATTTATTTCGGTGTATAAAAGGGGAAAATAAGCGTGTTGGGGATTTTTAAGAGATTATTTGGTAAAAAAGAAGAGGAAACAGGAAGAATGTTTGTAATAGCGGGACTTGGAAACCCTGAAAAGAAATACTTTGGAACAAGACATAACGTGGGCTTTGCAACAATAGATGCCCTTTCAGATAAATATGGAATAGAGCTTACTGAGACTAAGTTCAAGGCAGCTTTTGGAAAAGGAAGAATTGGTAACGAGAGAGTTATCCTCGTAAAGCCTCTTACCTATATGAACCTTAGCGGTGAAGCCATCAGACCGATCTGCGATTATTTTAAAGTGGATACAAAAGAAGAACTTATAGTCATATCCGATGACGTGGAGCTGGATGCAGGAAACATAAGAGTAAGACCAAAGGGCAGCGCCGGCGGACATAACGGACTTAAGAACATAATCGCCCAGCTTGGACACAGTGAATTTAACCGTGTCCGTGTGGGAGTGGGTAAAAAACCTAAAGAATACGATATGGTTGACTGGGTACTTGGCCACTTTGAGGGCGAGGATCAGGTATCTATAAAAGAAGGAATAGATTTAGCAGCATCTGCAGTTGTTGAGATAATGGAAAATGGCGTCGACAGCGCCATGAACAAGTTTAATGGTAAAAAATAAATGAGAGCGATCACAACTCCTTTACATGAGTTAACTGAATTTGAAGAAATTAATAAGTACCTTGAGAAGCCTTTTGCCTGCGCAGAAGTTACAGGTTGCGTGGATTCTCAAAAGCTCCATTTCATCGACAGTCTTGGGGCTGATTTTAAGTACAAGATCATCGTGACTTATTCTGACCTTCGGGCAAAAGAGATCTATGAGGATTACAAGTTTTATGACAAGAATGTCACTGTGTATCCGGCAAAAGACCTTATCTTTTACCAGGCTGATGTTCACAGCAATGAGATTGTAAGACAGAGAATAAGATGCATGAGAAGACTTATCGAGGGAAGGCCTGTAACAGTGGTCACCACCTTCTCTGCCCTTATGGCGCCTCAGATAAAGCCTGAGATCATAAAGGAAAACATCCTTTCAATCGACAGACATAAGCCTGTTGATGAGACAGAGATCACCAAAAAGCTGGTAGCCATGGGCTATATCAGGAACTATCAGGTTGAAGGCCCGGGCGAATTTTCTGTTCGTGGTGATATTGTGGATGTCTTTGACCTGACTGAGGATAACCCTTACAGAATAGAACTGTGGGGGGATGAGATACAGTCTATCAGAAGCTTCGACATTCTTTCTCAGAGATCCCTTGAAAAGCTGGAATCAATTGAGATTTATCCTGCATCTGAGATTATCCTTGATGAAGATAAGCTTCAGGAAGGAATGAAAAGGATCCAGGAAGAAACTGACAGATGCGTCGAGGTACTGCGCTCGGAGTTTAAGACCAAAGAGGCACACCAGCTTAAAACTCAGACTGAAGAACTTAGGGAGCAGCTCTTTGAACTAAAGACATCAGTTAACCTTGAGAGCTATATCAGATATTTCTATGAGGATACGGTAACCATTCAGGAAATGTTCCCTAAGGGAAAGAGCTGTATCTTTATCGATGAGCCCGGAAGAGTGGCAGAGCACGCCATGGCAGTTGAAGCTGAGTTCAGAGAGAGCATGACCCACAGAGCAGAAAAGGGATATGTTCTTCCGGGACAGATGGATCTTTTGTATGGGACTGATAACTGCGTCAGCAGAATGGCGAACGGCAGAAGAGTTATCATTTCTTCGTTACCTATCCCCAAGAGCCAGAATATCTTTTCACCGGAAAAGAGCTGGGATATAAAGGCAAGGAGTGTAGCGCCCTACAACAACAGTTTTGAGTCTCTTGTAAAAGACCTGAAGTCTTACGTGAAGCAGGGCTACAGAGTGCTTATTCTCTCAGGTTCCAGAACCAGGGCAAAAAGAATTGTTGATGACCTAAGGGATAACCTTGTCAGCGCATTTTATAGCGAAGACCCAGGAAGAGTACTAAAGCCCGGCGAGATTATGACTTACTACGGCAGGATACTAAAGGGCTTTGAGTACCCTGATATTAAGTTTGCAGTAATTGCTGAGTCAGACATTTTTACCGAGCATACCAAGAAGAGAAAAAAGAAAAAGAGCACCTATAAGGGTGAGAAGATATCTGACTTTGCAGACCTTAAGATCGGTGATTACGTGGTTCATGAGGACCACGGACTTGGTATCTACAGAGGTATTGAGAAGATTGAGACAGACCATGTGGTAAAGGATTACATTAAAGTTGAATATGGAGATGGTGGAAATCTCTATATTCTTGCGACAGGTCTTTCTGTTATTCAGAAATATGCTTCCGGCGGCGACGACAGCGAGCACACCCATAAGCCCAAGCTCAATAAGCTTGGAAGCGGCGACTGGAGCCACACTAAGGCGAAGGTCAAGGCAGCAGTTGAGGAAGTGGCTCAGGACCTTGTTGAGCTTTATGCAAAGCGCCAGCAGGCTGTTGGATATCAGTTTGGAAAAGACACTGTGTGGCAGCAGGAGTTTGAGGATGCTTTCCCTTATCAGGAGACAGATGATCAGCTTACGGCCATAGAGGATACAAAGAGGGATATGGAGTCCACCAAGACCATGGACAGACTTATCTGCGGAGACGTTGGCTTTGGAAAGACAGAGATTGCCATAAGGGCTGCCTTTAAGGCGGTTCAGGACGGCAAACAGGTTGCAGTCCTTGTTCCTACTACTATTCTCGCGCAGCAGCATTACAATACATTTTCAGAAAGAATGCGTGATTTCCCTGTAAGAGTGGACCTTATGTCCAGATTCAGGACTGCAGCGGAGCAAAAGAAAACCGTTCAGGACCTGCAAAAGGGACTTGTGGATATTGTCATTGGAACCCACAGACTTTTGTCAAAAGATGTGAAGTACAAGGATTTGGGACTGCTTATTGTGGATGAGGAGCAGCGTTTTGGCGTTACCCACAAAGAAAAGCTAAAGACACTAAAAGAGAATATTGATGTTCTCACTTTGTCAGCGACACCTATTCCTCGTACCCTTCATATGTCACTTGTGGGTATCAGAGAGATGAGCGTCCTTGAGGAAGCTCCAAATGACAGAATGCCAATTCAGACCTATGTTATGGAGTACAATGACGAGCTTGTAAGAGAGGCCATTGTCCGAGAGCTTTCAAGGAATGGTCAGGTTTACTATGTTTACAACAGAGTAAATACCATTGCTGATATGGCGGCTCAGATACAAAAGCTTGTACCGGAGGCCAATGTTGCTTTTGCCCATGGACAGATGAAAGAGTCTGAACTTGAAAGAATCATGTACGACTTCATTGATGGAACCATCGATGTGCTTGTTTCAACAACTATCATTGAGACGGGACTTGATATCCCTAATGTTAATACAATGATAATCCACGACTCTGATAAGATGGGACTTTCACAGCTCTATCAGTTAAGAGGAAGAGTTGGTCGTTCCAACAGGACAGCTTATGCATTCCTTATGTATAAGAGAGATAAGATGCTAAAAGAAGTAGCTGAAAAGCGACTTTCCGCCATCAGAGAGTTCACTGATCTTGGAAGCGGATTCAAGATTGCCATGCGTGACCTTGAGATCAGAGGAGCTGGAAGCCTTCTTGGAAGAAAGCAGTCAGGCCACATGCAGGCAGTAGGATATGACCTGTATTGCAAGATGCTTGGAGAAGCAGTCAGGATCAAGAAAGGCGACAGCACAGACGATGAGCTTCTTAATGCTATCAACACCAGCATTGATCTTGATGTGGATGCTTTCATTCCTAATGAATATATCATGAACGAAGAGCAGAAGCTCGAAATATATAAGCGAATAGCAACACTGGAAAACCAGCAGGAATGCGATGATATGAGAGATGAGCTCATAGACAGATTCGGAGAAGTGCCTCAGGCAGCAGATAACCTTCTTAGGATATCTCTTTTGCGCTCCAAGGCCCATTCACTCTACATTCCGGAAATCAAAGGTGGAAACGGAACCATAGAGTTTAAGATCAATCCAAACGCCAAGATTGACGCCGGCAAGATACCGGGCTTCATAGCTTCCTACAAAGGAAATATGGCTTTCCACAGCGCCGGAATACCAGTGTTTGTCTACAAGTACCAAAAGGACGGCAATCCAACCAAAGCCGGACAAAAACTCCTCGAAGATGCCGAGGAGATTGTGGAAAAGATGAGAGCACTCGTCAGGGAATAATACTTTCATTTTTGAAGTATAGATGGTGGCTTCGTACGCCACCATTGACTGAACCTGAGGAAAACGCCTTTGTCTGCGAGCCGACGGTGAGGATGATGGGAACAGTAGTCAGATTCATGCACCGTCGGATCCAGCATTGTAGCGTTTTCCTCAGAACCCGTCAATGGCAAGCACCTTGCGGTGTGTCTGGTTTAAGGTGCCTCAGGCTCTGAATCCGAGAACAGTAGAAGTGGCTAGTTTCAAGGAATCATGGGCATATAGCTAGTTTTTAATAGCTCGGCCACCCAAAATAAAACCGTTTTTGGGCTCATAGCCGGATATCAGGCTTGCAGCCACCCCTCACCATGGCTTTTATCACAGGCGATTGGGCATATACGGTAATTATCCGTCCGCAGCCACCCTTTTAACGGGTGGCCCGCAGCTTGAAATCGGCCTATAAGCCCATTTGAAGTTCGTGAGGGGTGGCTGGCTTCGCAAAAAGCTGCTATATACCCAAAATAGTAAAGAATCGTAGGTGGCTGGAAGCTTTACAAAGCGCTATATGCCCAAAGCAATTTCTATTGGTTGGCGATTCAAATTGGATAAATGTGGGATTAATTGAGATGTGGGATAAGATCAAAAAAACTGTAACGTTTATCCTATTATGTCATAGCGATCATGCTGCGATGTAGGATAACAGCAAAAGATTTGTAATACTTATTCCACTCTATCCAAGCCGATTTCCAGAGCTGTGGGATAAAACATGAAATTCTATCGGAGTTATCCCACATCATCGCATACATCTTTCATACATCACTCAAAAATCTTCTCCTAACTCTGGATTGTCACAGTGAAATGGGTATATAGCTATACTTTTTAAGTTACGACATCCATCGGGAGAATTCTCGGTAAGGGAAAATGGGTATATACGAGAAAAAATAGAACTACACATCCATTGAATGAGTGATATGAGACGATCAACCACCTATAAAAGGGTGTGTGAACTTCAAAAAGTCCGTATATACCCAAAATCACAAGTCAGAAATCTTGGTGAGTGATGCTGTAATCTCAAAATCAAGCTATATACCCAAAACAGCATTTTCGCTCTCATTACATGGGGAGTCGCGAGCATATAGCACTACGCATTCTTGAAAGTGGCCACTTCTGATGTTTCTGGATTCAGAGCCCGAGGCACCTTAAAGTAGCCGCCCCTACTGTTCCTGGATTTGGAGCCTGAGGCACTTTAATGCAGCCACACCGCAAGGTGCTTGCCATTGACGGGGTCTGAGGAAAACGCTACAATGCTGAATCCGACGGTGCATGAATGAAGCTACTGTTCCCATCATTCTCACCGTCGGCTCGCAGATAAAGGCGTTTTCCTCAGGTTCAGTCAATGGTGGCGTACGGAGCCATTACTTACGTATATACAAATAAAGAGGATACTTGTCCAACCAATCTGGTTGGCAAGTATCCTCTCTTTAATATACAGTGTAGAAAAGAACTGTAAAGAATTGATTCTTTTTTATTTAAATGCTGCAGGTCTTGGCCTGTTGACCTGGATTATCTTGGAAGCTTCAAGATTTCTCATGAGAAGGAGCCTTGCCTCTCCGATGTACTCGGGCTTAATCATGTAGTGACAGTACGTCTCGATTAGAGAAAAGAGATTAGCGGTTCTACCCTCAATCTTGAAGTTGTTGATTCCCATTGGTACATATTTTTCCCATATAAGCTCAGGAGAAACATATGTAGAGTAATCCTGAATTGTATAGATGCAGTTTTTGTCACCATACTCACATTTCCAGGGAATCAGCGGCTTTTGTTTATCCTTCGGAAGAAGACGGTTTTCTTTTACTATCTCCTGGTTGAGCGCAATGTTCTTGTAGTGATCGCCTCTTCTTTTGCAATCGGGAACACAAAGGGCGTTTACCAGCACTTCAAGTTTTTCTTTATGATGAATCTGCTCAATAAGATCCCACTTGTTGTTCATGTTGTAATCAAGAACTACGTATTTATAATCCTTATCAAGCTCTGCGTTCAGGCTGTCTAAATCTTTTATTTCCTTGCAGGTTGTAGAATCAATCTTATATGAAGGATATTTTGCCCTTATGAACTCTTCAAGAAGCGGCGAGAACACCAACACTTCATTCATGCCATTGTTTCCTGCTTCCATGCAGAAATTACAGAATGGATCCCTTAAATCTTCCTCAGTAATAAGTGGATTAGTAAATGTGAATCGCACAGGTATGTGATTGGCATTTATGCTCTTTATTACATTCTGAACAAAAGCTCTGTCGCACTGATCATCAGCTATCAGCCTTCCTCCATTCCAAAGTGAAAATGGAAAAGAGCCAAAAAATGATGCAATCTCAACACCTTCTCTAAAATAATGCGGGTACTGTTTCATCATACTTATCCAAAACATATTTAGCGGATAATTATACCTCAGCCCCGGCAAGTGAAAACGAACATTCCCCATAACTATACACCTCGCGAAAAAACTTATATCATAACTTTACCCATTTTCAGTCGCCCCCGCCAATCACATATTGCTATAGAACCACTATTTTTCAAAATCGTTCACATCACTATGCCTAACACTTTCAGTTCGTCTGCTGTTCTTGCAAAAAAATTTTTCTTTATATGTGTAGTAAAGCATAAATCCAAAAGTGCCCATACCTTCGGATAGAGCGATTTAGTATGAGCAATAGAGACAGTTAATAAATAATAAGAGCCTCATTTCCTGTTTTGAATAAGCATGAAAGGAAATGAGGCGAATTATTGTGAATTTACTGTCTCTTTGTGAATACTCCGAGATCTATCCGAAGGTATGGGCACTTCTGGATTTTATGCCACTCGCAAGAAAGTGTTGATTCAGACTTTTCCGAGCTGCATGCGGTAGTACTTTTCGTAGAGACCACCTTTTTTGATGAGCTCTTTGTGAGTGCCCCGCTCTTTGATGCCGTCTTCGTCAAGGACGATGATCTCGTCGGCGCCAAGGATTGTTGAAAGCCTGTGGGCAATTGTAATGGTGGTCCTTCCAACCGAGAGTTTATCAAGACTTTCCTGAATGTATCTTTCGCTTTCGTTGTCGAGAGCGCTGGTTGCCTCATCAAGGATCAGGATTGGCGGGTTCTTAAGGAACACTCTTGCAATGGCGATACGCTGTTTCTGACCTCCGGAGAGCCTTGCGCCTCTTTCTCCAACCTCAGTATCAAAGCCATTTGGAAGGCTTTCAATGAAATCTAAGAGATCAGCATTTTTTGCAGCATCCACAATTTCTTCCATTGTGGCATCCTGCTTACCGTATGCAATATTTTCTTTTACCGTTCCATTAAAAAGATATACATCCTGCTGAACGATTCCGATGAAGGAGCGAAGAGACTTCTGAGTCACGTCTCTAATGTCAGTACCGTCAATAAGGACAGAGCCTTCTGTGACATCGTAGAATCTTGGAAGAAGGGAGCAAAGCGTTGTCTTTCCGCCGCCTGAAGGCCCAACTATGGCAACTGATTTTCCAGCTTCCACATGTAAGTTTATATCTTTTAACACTGCTTCATCTTCTTCATATGAAAAGCTTACGTTCTTATAATCGATAACGCCCTTAACGTCCTTAAGTTCTCCCGCATTTTCTTTGTCCACGATCTCAGGCATGGTATCCATAACCTCGCGGAATCTTTCAAAGCCGGCAAGCCCCTTCTGGAGCTGCTCCGTAAATTCAACAAGAACATTTACCGGATTGATGAAAATATTAATGTAAAGAGCGTAGATAGCAAGGTCTTCGCCGGTGAGCTGGCCCTTGGCTATAAAGAAGCCGCCTGCCACAAGCACTGTCACGAACATAAGGCCTTCGAACAGATTATTTCCGGAATGGAATTTGGCCATCTGACGGTAATTTGCCTGCTTGGAGTCAAGGAATGCGATGTTGGATTCATCAAATTTCTTTTCCTCAATTTCCTCACCGGTAAAAGATTTAACGACTCTTATTCCACCTAATGTGTCCTGGAGAGATGAGTTGATACCTGCAATCTTTCTTCTGTTGTCAGAGAAAGTCGCGCGCATTTTACGGTTCTGACTAACTGAGAAAACAGCCATGCATAATACAACGGCCACAAGGCACAGAGTCATAGGCACATTTATTCTCATAAGAAGAATGAAAGAGCCAACTATTTTTACTACTGAAATAAAGATGTTCTCCGGGCCGTGGTGGGCAAGTTCGGAAATATCGAACAAGTCGGACACGAGCTTACTCATCATTTCGCCGGTGTTGTGGGTGTCATAGTAGGAAAAAGAAAATGCTTCAAATCTCTCAAACAGATCATGCCTCATTCCTGATTCCATCCTGGCGCCCATCATGTGACCCTGATAAGTAACATAGTATTTGCAAAGTGATCTGACTATGTACATGATGACAAGGCCAAGCGCAACAAGCCCCAAACGACTCAAGATGACTTTTGGCTCTTCAAGGAAAAGAGTGCTTCTTAAGATCCTCAAAAACTGAGGAAAAGCCAGATCTATCACAGAAAGAATCGACGCGCATACAAGATCAAATATAAAAACGCCAATATATGGTTTGTAGTAGGGGATAAATTTTTTAATAAGCTTCATAATATGCTCCTCAAAATAGTGTTATGGATAATTTTACATTGTGCGCTATTTATTATCAAGCACTTGAATAGTAAACTTTAGCGCTGTAAATGGTTAAAACTATGTGGTATAATGTGAGTCAGTTTAAAATGATTTTGTCAGGAGGCAGATATGATCAATCAGCAGTACAAAGAAATGCTTGGGGCTAAATCTGTTATCAGAGAGCTTTCAGAATATGCAACAGCCAGGGGAAAAGAAATCGGATATGAGAATGTTTTTGATTTCAGCCTGGGAAATCCAAGTGTAGAAGTTCCAAAAGAGTTTACAGAGGAAATGATACGTCTTTTGCAGAATGAGGATACAATGACTCTCCACGGATATACTCCAAGTCTTGGAAACCCTCTTTATAAGGAAAAGATAGCTGAGTCTTTAAATGAGCGCTTTGGAATGAATTATGGTCCGGAGCACATTTTCCCTACTACCGGAGCTGCAGGCGCAATAGCTCATGCTGTAAGAGCTGTCACTGAGCCCGGGGATGAGATGATCACATTTGCTCCATTTTTTCCTGAGTATTTTCCATATATTAAGGGCGCAGGTGTAGAGCTTAAAGTTGTTCCTGCAGATACAGACACATTCCAGATCAACTTTGACAAGTTTGAGGAACTGCTTGGCGATAAAGTTATGGCGGTTCTTATCAATACTCCGAACAACCCTTCAGGCGTTGCCTATGGTACTGCAACACTTACCAAACTTGCAGATATATTAAAGAAGAAATCAGCTCAGTACGGACACACTATCTTCCTTATTTCTGATGAACCATACAGAGAGATAGTTTTTGAAGGCGCTGATACTCCATATGTTTCAAAGTTCTATGACAACACACTTAGCTGCTATTCATTTTCAAAGTCTCTTTCTCTTCCGGGAGAAAGAATCGGATATGTTGCAGTAAATCCAGCCTGCGAGGGCGCAGAGTATATCGTTCCAATGTGCGGACAGATATCAAGAGGCACAGGCCACAACTGCCCTCCATCAATAATCCAGCAGGCAGTTGCAAAAGTATGCTCACTTACAGCAGATCTTTCCGTGTACGAGACCAATATGAACATAATCTACAAGACACTTAAAGAACTTGGATTTACTGTGGTCAAGCCTGACGGAACATTTTATATCATGCCAAAGGCTTTAGAAGAAGATTCCATCAGCTTTTGCAAGAAGGCCATGGACTATGATTTGATATTTGTGCCTGCTGACGGCTTTGGTGCTCCGGGATTCTTCAGAATGGCTTACTGTATTGATACTGAGAAGGTTGAAAGAGCCATGGTACGCCTTCGCGAGTTTGTCAAAGACAATTACTCCGCATAATATGGGCATAGGTGATAATTTTTATTTCATAAATGCGTTGACAATGCGGTTTAAACAGAGTAAACTCTATTTCGTAAATGACTTCACTGTTTTAAAGAGTTACATAAATCAAGTGTGATTTTGAGGAGGGGACAAAAATGCCTGAAGTAAAGAAGACAACTTCTTCTGTTAAGCCAGCGACAGCAACAAAAGCTCCTGTAACAGAAGTAAAAAAATCTGAAGTTAAAGAACTTACTGAAGCTATCATCAAGGAAGAAGCTAAAAAAGAAGCTGCTAAGAAGCCTGCTGCAAAGAAGGCCGCTGCTAAAAAGCCAGCTGAAAAGAAAGCTGCTCCTGCAAAGAAAGCTGAGCCTAAGAAAGCAGAAGCAAAGGCTGAGAAGAAGCCTGTAGCAAAGAAAGCTACAACTGCAAAGAAGGCTGCTCCTGTAAAGAAAGCTGCTACTAAGAAAGCTGCTCCTGCAAAGGCAGAAGAGATCAAGGTTAGCATCGAGCTTCAGTATTCATACAAGCATATTCCATATGAAGATCTTATTCAGAACTCCAAGAATAACTTCCAGTATGAAATGGGTGGAAATGTTGATGAGATCAAGAAACTCAGCATTTATGTAAAGCCTGATGAAGACGCTGCTTATTATGTAGTAAATGATAAGGTTCAGGGAAGAATCGGCTTATAATTCTGGCGCGTATATAACGCTCTCTACGAAAGTAGGGAGCGTTTTTTTCTTAATATTTATTTTATAAAAAGCGCTGTTGACATTACACTCTCATAGTGCTATTTTAAGTTACAGAAGATATTAGCACTCGAATCGAGTGAGTGCTAACATCTAAACCATTCCGATGAATTTAACCGGTGAATGCATAGGAAGGGCAATATGGAATTAGATGAGAGAAAAAGAAAAATACTTCATGCAATAGTTAAGAACTACCTTGAAACAGGAGAACCAGTTGGTAGCCGTACTATTTCCAAGTACACGGATCTTAATCTTAGCTCTGCAACAATCAGAAATGAAATGGCTGACCTTGAAGAGATGGGACTTATCTTACAGCCTCATACATCAGCAGGCCGTATTCCTTCTGATCAGGGTTATCGAGTATATGTTGATGAGATGCTCCGTGACAAGGAACAGGAAGTTGAGAACATGAAGGAAATGCTCCTCGACAAAGAGGAGAAGCTTGAGAATCTGCTTAAGCAGGTTGCCAAGACACTGGCGGTAGATACCAATTATGCAACAATGATATCTGCTCCGCAGATCAGAAAAAATAAACTTAAGTTCATACAGATAAGTAAGGTTGATGAAGGACATCTTCTGGCGACAATAGTTATAGAAGGAAATGTCATCAAAAATAAGATCATTCCGGTTGAAGAAGTCTTAGACGATGCAACAATGCTTAAGCTGAACATCCTTATGAACACAAGGCTTGACGGACTTGCTGTAGAGGATATAAATCTTGGCCTTATAGCTGCAGTTAAGCAGGAAGCTGGAATCCACAGCGAGATAATAGGCAACGTTATTGATGCGGCTGCCGAATCTATTACAGCTGATGAGGACCTTCAGATATATACAAGTGGTACCATGAACATCTTCAAGTACCCGGAACTTACAGATTCCACCAAGGCCAGTGAACTTATCAGTACCTTTGAGGATACCAAGGATCTTTCAAGTATCGTAGAGGATACACTTTCCTCCGATTCTGATGAGACAGGTATTCAGGTATATATAGGTAATGAGACACCGGTTCAGGCTATGAAGGATTGCAGTGTTGTAACAGCAACCTATGAGCTTGGGGATGGAATGAAGGGAACTGTTGGTATCATAGGTCCCAAGAGAATGGATTACGATAAAGTTATTTCAACATTAAAGAATATGAGACATGCGCTTGATGATCTGTATAAAAAGGATTAGCGCAGCTAATATAGACAAGTGTTAGGAGGCAATGAATTGAGCAATAAAAAGAAGCATGTAAGCGAACAGGAAAAAGAAGTTCTTGAAAATATCATGGAAGACCTTGAAAAAGAAGCCAAAGAAAAAGAGGCTGCTGAAAATAAGGAATCAGCTTCAGAAGAAGTAAAGGAAGAAGCTGAGAAATCTGAAGAAAAAGAGCCTTCCAAAAAAGAGAAGAAAGATCCTTTAAAAGAGAAGCTTGATGAACTCAATGACAGACTTATAAGACAGGTTGCTGAGTTTGATAATTTCAGAAAAAGAACTGACAGAGAAAAAGCTCAGATGTTTGAACAGGGACAGGGCAGTGTATTAGAAAAGCTTCTCCCTATCGTAGATAATTTCGAGCGAGGACTTGCAGCAGTTCCGGAAGACGAAAAAGACGGAGCCTTCGCAGATGGTATGAACAAGATTTATAAGCAGCTTACCAAGCAGCTTGAAGATCTTGGAGTAACCCCTATTGAAGCCGTGGGAAAGGAATTTGATCCAAATCTCCACAACGCTGTAATGCAGGTTGAAAGTGAAGAGTATGAATCAGGTATTGTAGCACAGGAACTTCAAAAGGGATATAAGTTCCACGACACCGTGCTCAGACACAGCATGGTTGGTGTTAGCAAATAAGTTATATAGATGATTACAAATGCACAGCGTTTTTTAAGCGTGCAAATGATCGAATTTAAATTATGGAGGACAAAGAAATGAGTAAGATTATCGGTATCGATCTTGGTACAACTAATAGCTGCGTAGCAGTTATGGAAGGCGGAAAGCCAACTGTTATAGCAAATGCAGAAGGTGCTAGAACAACTCCTTCAATCGTTGCATTTACAAAGAATGGTGAGAGAATTGTTGGTGAACCTGCAAAGCGTCAGGCTGTAACAAACGCTGAAAACACAATTTCATCAATTAAGAGAGACATGGGTACAGACAATGGTCGTACAATTGATGGCAAAAAGTATTCACCACAGCAGATTTCAGCCATGATCCTTCAGAAGCTGAAAGCTGATGCAGAACAGTATCTCGGCGAAAAAGTTACAGAAGCAGTAATCACAGTTCCTGCATATTTCAATGATGCTCAGCGTCAGGCAACAAAGGATGCTGGTAAGATTGCAGGTCTTGAAGTAAAGAGAATTATCAACGAGCCTACAGCAGCAGCTCTTGCTTATGGTCTTGACAATGAAAAAGAGCAGAAGATCATGGTTTATGACCTTGGTGGTGGTACATTCGATGTATCTATCATTGAGATTGGTGATGGCGTTATCGAAGTTCTTTCAACAAACGGTGATACACACCTCGGTGGTGATGACTTTGACCAGGCAATCATCAACTGGATGATCCAGGATTTCAAGAATAAAGAAGGCGTAGACCTTTCAGGCGATAAGATGGCTATGCAGAGACTTAAGGAAGCTGCAGAGAAGGCAAAGAAGGAACTTTCTTCTTCAACAACAACAAACATCAACCTTCCTTTCATTTCAGCAGGCGCTGATGGCCCTAAGCACTTCGATGTAGATCTTACAAGAGCTAAATTCGAAGAACTTATCCACGACCTTGTTGAGAGAACAGCTATTCCTGTTCAGAACGCTATGAAGGATGCAGGTCTTACTAACGCAGATATCGGAAAGGTACTTCTTGTTGGTGGATCAACTCGTGTTCCTTGCGTAGTAGAGAAAGTTAAACAGCTTACAGGTCAGGAACCTAGTAAGAACCTTAACCCTGATGAGTGCGTAGCAATCGGTGCTTCTATCCAGGGTGGTAAGCTTGCCGGAGATGCAGGTGCTGGTGACATCCTTCTTCTTGATGTTACTCCACTTTCACTTTCTATCGAGACAATGGGTGGTGTTGCTACAAGACTTATCGAGCGTAACACAACAATCCCTACAAAGAAGAGCCAGGTATTCTCAACAGCTGCAGATAACCAGACAGCAGTAGATATCAACGTTCTTCAGGGTGAGAGACAGTTCGCGAAGGACAACAAGTCACTTGGACAGTTCAGACTTGATGGAATCCCACCAGCAATGAGAGGTGTTCCACAGATCGAAGTTACATTTGATATTGATGCTAACGGTATCGTTAACGTATCTGCTAAGGACCTTGGAACAGGTAAAGAGCAGCATATCACAATCACAGCTGGTTCTAACATGTCTGATGAAGATATCGATAAGGCTGTTAAGGAAGCTCAGGAATATGAAGCTCAGGATAAGAAGCGTAAAGAAGGAATCGATGCTCGTAACGATGCTGATTCATTCGTATTCCAGACAGAGAAAGCTCTTCAGGATGTTGGCGACAAGATCGACGCTTCTCAGAAGCAGCTTGTAGAAGACGATATCAAGGCTCTCAAGGAAACACTTGAGCAGACAAAGGATAAGGAACTTTCTGACAGCGAGATCGATTCTCTTAAGAGCCAGAAAGAAAAGCTTATGAACGATGCTCAGGCACTCTTTGCTAAGATGTATGAGAATGCACAGGGAGCAGCAGGCGCAGGTCCTAACATGGGAGCAGGCGCAGGCCCTGATATGAGTGGTGCTTCAAATAACGCTTCATCAGCAGATGACAACGTAGTTGATGGAGATTACAGAGAAGTTTAATTGATATAGGGATACATAGTCTTAGGCTGCTGTGCTTGCACATTGCAGCCTATGACCATGAATACCAAAAAGATTTGAGGAATATATATGGCAGAGCAAAAGCGCGACTATTATGAAGTCCTTGGCGTTAGTAAGAACGCCTCTGAGGAAGAAATAAAAAAAGCATACAGAGTACTTGCCAAGAAGTATCATCCGGATATGAACCCAGGTGATGCTTCGGCAGCTGAAAAATTCAAAGAGGCATCTGAAGCATATGCTGTTCTTAGTGACCCTGAAAAGAAGCGCCAGTACGATCAGTTTGGACATGCTGCGTTTGACGGAGGTGCCGGTGGATACGGCGGCTTCGACTTTAACGGTGCTGACTTTGGTGATATATTCGGTGATATATTTGGCGATTTCTTTGGCGGCGGAAGGTCACGTCAGGGAGCAAGAACAGGCCCTTCAAAGGGTGCTAACTTAAGAGCAAGTGTAAGGATCACATTCCTTGAGGCAGTATTTGGATGTGAGAAAGAGCTTGAACTTACAATTAAAGATTCCTGCCCAACCTGTCATGGAACAGGTGCTAAGCCTGGAACATCAGCTCAGACATGTTCCAAGTGCGGAGGTAAAGGCCAGATAGTATATACACAGCAGTCATTCTTTGGAACTGTTCGTAACGTTCAGACATGTCCTGAATGTGGCGGAACAGGTAAGGTTATCAAGGATAAGTGTACAGACTGCCATGGAACAGGATATATTGCCAGCAGAAAGAAGATCAAAGTCACAATACCAGCAGGTATCGACAATGGTCAGAGTGTAAGGATCCGTGAAAAAGGTGAGCCGGGAGTTAACGGCGGACCTAGAGGAGATCTTTTAGTAGAGGTTATCGTATCTGATCATCCTATTTTCCAGAGAGAAGGATATGATATCTATTCTATGGTTCCTGTTTCATTTGCGGTTGCAGCTCTTGGTGGAACAGTTCTTATTGATACAGTTGATGGAAAGGTTGCTTACGATGTTAAGCCCGGAACACAGACTGATACAAGAGTAAGACTTCGTTCAAAGGGTGTTCCTTCACTTAGGGACAGAGATACAAGAGGCGACCACTATGTAACACTGGTTGTTCAGGTACCTGAGAAGCTTTCAAAGGAAGCTAAGGATCTTCTTAAGAAATTCGATGAGAAGACCGGAGATTCTTTAACTGCTGCTGAACGTATGATGGGAGCAGGAGATAAAGACCCAAGTGGTGACGGCTCAGGTGGCAAGAAGAAAAAAGGTTTCTTTAAGTAATTTTGGCATTTTAAATATTTTGTGTTATTATACGCGTGAAGCGGAAGTAAAAATCTGCTTCACGTTTTTTACTGTATTTTGTTTTTTTTGTGGAGGTTTTTCTATGAAGTGGATGCGCTTTAGAGTTCGTACTAATGAAGAATCAGAAGATATAATTATAAGCTACTTAGAGGATATTGGACTTGAAGGGGCACAGATAGAAGATAATGCTCCACTTTCAGCTGCAGATAAGGAGCAGATGTTTATTGATGCTCCTGAGCTTGAACCTGATGAGAAAGATAACGGAATTGAAGCAGGTGCAGCTTATCTTAATTTCTTTTTGGAAATAGATGATGACAATATGCTCACTGTTGAACTTCAGGATGAAAACGGTGAATACGTCAAAGTTAAGAAGACACCTGAAGAGATCGAGAGCCAGATCAGGGAGCAGCTCGATGAACTTAGAACTTTCTCTGATATTGGAGATGGAACAATTTCCATATCAGTTACAGAGGATATTGACTGGATCAATAACTGGAAGCAGTATTTCCATAAGTTTTATATCGATGACGTTTTAGTTATTCCATCCTGGGAAAAAGAGACTACAGAAGATGACAAGAAGGCCAGCATGGTGCTTCATATAGATCCTGGCACAGCTTTTGGTACCGGTATGCACGAGACAACTCAGCTGTGTATCCGCATGCTCAGAAAGTATGTTACTAAAGATACAGAACTTTTAGATGTAGGAACAGGAAGCGGAGTACTGTCCATTCTTGCCCTTATGTTCGGAGCAAAACATGCCGTTGGCACGGATCTCGATAAGTGCGCAGTTCCGGCAGTTAAAGAGAATATGGAAAATAATGGCATCGCTGATGACAAGTTCGAGATGATGATCGGAAATATCATTGATGACAAGTCAGTTCAGGATGCTGTTGGTTATGATAAATACGATATAGTTGTTGCAAACATTTTAGCCAACGTGCTTGTTCCGCTTACTCCTGTAATACTTGGTCAGTTAAAGAAGGGCGGAATATATATTACTTCAGGTATTATCAATACCAAGGAAGAAGAGGTAAAGAAGGCACATCTTGATGCGGGACTTGAGATACTTGAGATCCATCATCAGGGAGACTGGGTTTCAATTACTTCGAGGAAAAACTGATGTATCATTTTTTTGTGGAGAGTAATCAGATTACTCCTGATTATAAAAACGTTGAGATCACCGGAAATGATTTTAACCATATAGCTAACGTTCTCAGAATGAAGGTTGGCGAGCAGTTCTCTGTCAGCATTCGCGGTGATGAGGACGGAAAAGAAATCTTTTACGAGATTGAGAGCATAAACTCCAGCAGCGTTATTGGAAAACTGTGCTTTATAGAAGAGGGTTCACAGGAACTTCCTTCAAAGATATATCTTTTTCAGGGACTTCCAAAAGTCGATAAGATGGAGCTTATAATTCAGAAAGCTGTTGAACTTGGCGCTTTTGAGATAGTTCCGATGGCCACAAAGAGATGTGTAGTAAAGCTTGATGAAAAGAAATCTCAGTCCAAGATAAAGAGATGGCAGGCTATAGCGGAAGCTGCTGCTAAACAGAGCAAAAGAGCCATCATTCCAAATGTTCACATGCCAATGACCATGAAAGAGGCAGTTCAGTACGCAAAAGATATGGATGTTAAGCTTATTCCATATGAGAATGCTGAGCATATGGACGAGACTAAAAAGCTCATAGAAGGAATAAAGCCGGGAGAGAGCGTTGCTGTATTTATCGGACCTGAAGGCGGCTTTTCCGAGGAAGAGATCGAGTTTTGCAAGGCGAGCGATATAAAGCCAATTACTTTGGGAAAAAGAATTCTCAGAACAGAAACAGCAGGATTTACTATCATATCCTGGTTAATGTATCATCTTGAAGGATAATAGGACATAAAAAATGGAAGCATATTTAGATAATTCCGCAACCACAAGAGCTTACGATGAAGTGGCAGATCTGGTTGCAAAGATAATGAAAGAAGAATTTGGAAACCCCTCCAGTGTTCATCACATGGGAATGGTTTCCGGCGAGAGACTTTCACAGGCAAGAGAGACAATTGCCGCAAGTCTTAAGGTTGATCCGCAGGAAATTGTTTTTACTTCCGGTGGAACAGAGTCTGATAACCTGGCTCTTATAGGTGTGGCAAGGGCCAATAAATGGCGCGGTAATCACATCATTACAACTAAGATTGAGCATCCTGCCATACTCGAGACAATGGCTTTTCTTGAAAAAGAAGGCTTTGAGATAACCTACCTTTCTGTAGACGAGACAGGAACTATTGATCTTGATGAGTTGAAAAACGCCATCAGAAAAGAGACAATACTTGTTTCAATCATGTTTGTTAATAATGAGATTGGAACACTTATGCCGATCCAGAAAGCCGGAGAGCTCATAAAGAGCGTTAATAAGGATACATACTTCCACGTGGATGCGGTTCAGGCCTATGGTAAAGTCCTGATCAGACCTAGAACTATGAATATAGATCTTTTGTCTGTAAGCGGACACAAGATTCACGGACCAAAGGGAGTTGGTTTTTTATATATCAAAAAAGGAACAAAGATCGTTCCTATATGCTATGGCGGCGGACAGCAAAAGGGAATGAGATCAGGAACTGAGAATGTTCCGGGAATTGCAGGCCTTGCTCTTGCAGCTAAGAAATGTTACGAGGATTTTGATGCAAAGATAAAGAAGCTCTATGACCTGAAGCAGTACACAGTTGATTCACTTCTTGAGCGCATTCCTGATATTAAGATAAACGGCCAAAAAGTAAATGAAGGTGCACCGCACATTATCAGTGTTTCTATAAGGGGACTTGCAGCAGAGACAGTGCTTAACATGCTCAGCAGTAAAAATATTTATGTATCTGCGGGAAGCGCCTGCACATCTAACAATCCACATGTGTCAGACACGCTCCAGGCAATAGGTCTTGAAAAAGATTTGCTTGAATCAACAATTCGTATTAGTATGTCATTTATGACTACCAAAGAAGAAATGGATTATTTTTTGGATACACTTTGTTCTCAGGTTTCTAACATGAGAAAGTTTTACAGGCATTAAAAGAAAGAGGTATTTATGCAGTATCATGCTTTTGTGATCAAGTACGCGGAAATTGGTGTTAAAGGTAAGAACAGATACGTTTTCGAGGAAGCTTTAGTTAAACAGATAAGAAGAGTTCTTTCAAAATGCGACGGAAAATTTAATGTTACCCGTGTTGCAGGAAGAATGTACATCGACGCTCAGGATTTTGACTTTAATGAAACAGTTGACAGCTTGAAGACTGTTTTTGGTATTACAGGAATCTGCCCTGCTGTATCTATTGCGAGAGACAGCGAGAATCGTCTTCCTGATGTTGATGGCGTTGCCAAGGCAGTTATTGACTTCATCGACGGAGTTTACCCTGACAAAAACAAGACCTTCAAGGTAAAGGTTAGAAGAGTTGATAAGAGCTATCCTATGGATTCAATGGCTATGGCTGCAGAGCTTGGAGCCAGAATTCTTGATGCCTATGATGAGATGAAGGTAGATGTTCATGATCCTGAGATCCTTATAAATGTAGAGCTCAGAGAAAAGCTCAACATTTATTCAGAGGTAATACCGGGACCTGGTGGAATGCCTATTGGAACTGCAGGAAAAGCAATGCTTCTTTTGTCCGGCGGAATTGATTCACCGGTTGCAGGTTACATGGTTGCTAAAAGAGGTGTTGAAATTGAGGCAGTTTACTTCAATGCGCCTCCATATACAAGTGAGAAGGCTAAACAGAAGGTTGTTGATCTTGCAGGAGTTATTGCCAAGTACACAGGCAAGGTTAAGCTTCATGTTATCAACTTTACAGATATTCAGATGTATATTTATGAGAAATGCCCTCACGAAGAGCTCACTATCATCATGCGCAGATACATGATGAGAATTGCTGATATGCTTGCAGGTGAGTCTGGATGTATGGGACTTATAACAGGTGAGAGTATTGGCCAGGTAGCTTCACAGACAATGCAGAGCCTTATCTGCACTGGCGAAGTTGTAACAGATATTCCTGTTTACAGACCACTTATCGCATTTGACAAACAGGATATTGTGGATATCTCTTATAAGATTGATGCATATGAGACTTCTATCCTTCCTTATGAGGACTGCTGTACTATCTTTGTTGCCAAGCACCCTGTAACAAAGCCAAGAGCTGATATCATCAGAAGACATGAAGAGCTTTTGAATGAAAAGATAGATGAACTTGTAAAAGTAGCACTTGAGACTGATGAAGTTATTGTGGTAAGTAAGTGATCTTTGTTCAAGGAAGTTCTGTTCTCCGCTTCGCTTCGACAGAACGCGTTCGAATTAAGCTCGAAAATACCTCGCTAAATTCTCACAGCAAAAAGACCATCTTAAACCGAAGTTTAAGATGGTCTTGAATAAACTTTTTTTAAGAGATCTAATCCGGAAAGATTAGATCATGTAAGGCTTCAATACTTCGAGAACCTCATCTGCGCCGTCTTCTGCATGGATATTAAGATCGATAGGCTTTGAAAGATCGAGTGAGAAAATACCCATAATAGACTTTGCATCGATAACGTATCTTCCTGAAACGAGGTCGAAGTCATAATCGAACTTCGTAATATCGTTTACGAAAGATTTTACCTTATCGATAGAATTTAAAGAAATTTTTACGGTCTTCATTGCGCAAATACCTCCTTCTTTTCTTTATAGTAAACGCAGTAACGGCAAAAGTCAATGACTTGACAAAAACAAAATTAGAAAGAAATTTTAATATGCAAAATAACGTAAACGGATTAAAGATTGCACTTCACAATCTTGGATGTAAAGTAAATAGCTATGAAATGGACGTAATGAGCCAGAAACTCAAGGAAAATGGCGCTGAGATCGTGCCTTTTGATGAGAAGGCAGATGTCTATATCATCAACACCTGCACGGTTACTAATATTGCAGACAGAAAGTCAAGGCAGATGCTTCACAGAGCCAAAAAAGAAAATCCTGAGGCTACTGTTGTTGCTGTCGGCTGCTATGTTGAGACAGGAATTGATGGCGTTAAAAAAGATGAGTGCATCGACCTGGCAATTGGAAATAACAAAAAATCAGAGATCGTGGATATTCTTAACGAATTCCTTGAAGCAAAGAATGATGTATATGACAAGACATTAAACGGTCATTCTGTCATTGATATTAATCATACTAATGAATATGAAAACATGACTCTTACACAGATGCCTGAGCATACAAGAGCTTATATCAAGATTCAGGATGGATGTAATCAGTTCTGTTCATATTGCGTTATTCCTTATGCAAGAGGAAGAGTAAGAAGTCGTGAGATGAAGGATATTCTTGCTGAGATCAAGGGACTTGTGGCAGCAGGCTGTAAGGAGGTGGTTCTTACAGGTATCCACACTAGTTCATACGGCGTGGATTTTGGCCAGCCTCAGCTTATAGATCTTGTAGAGCAGATTGCTGATATTGCAGGCATAGAAAGAATCCGTTTGAGCTCCCTTGAGCCAAGGATCATCACCGAAGAAAATGCCAAGAGACTTGCAGCTATTCCTAAGCTTTGTCCGCATTTCCACCTTTCACTTCAGAGTGGATGTGATTCAGTGCTTAAGCGCATGAACAGACATTATACTGCTGCAGACTTTAAAGAAAGTGTAAGGATACTCAGGGAGGTTTTTGACAGACCAGCTATTACAACTGATGTTATCGTTGGATTCCCTGGCGAAACTGAGGAAGAGTTTGAAGAGTGCAGAAAGTTTGTGACGGATATAGACTTCTATGAGATGCACGTATTTAAGTATTCTCCAAGAAAAGGCACAGTTGCTGCCGGAATGAAGGATCAGCTCACAGATAAAGAAAAGACTGCAAGAAGCGAAGTCCTTCTTCACTTGACAAGAAAGCAGGCAGAATGTTATCGTAACCTCTTTATCGGAGAAAAACTTCGTGTTCTTTGGGAAGATGAAGAAGAGATAAAGGGAAAGCGTTACATGATAGGTCATACCGACAGATATGTGCGCGTTGCGGTTCCGGAAAATCAGATAGATAAGTACGGAGCACATTCAGGGGAGATAACTACAGTTTCTCCTTCAGCCTTTATAAATGCGGATACATTGCTTATTTGATTTTGTTAGTGTAATATTAATACTGTATAAGTGTCTTATTATTCTTTTAAGACCTTTGCAAATATGAGGAATATCCTATTATTCCAGGAACGGAGAAAGTTTATGGCAGATCAGGATTTAGGAAACACCCAATTTTTTAAAGTAGAAGTTGAGCCTGAAACAGGGGTTAAGAAAGTTCTTTCTGTTGTTTATGATGCTCTCCTCGAAAAGGGATACAATCCGGTTAACCAGATTGTAGGATACATTATGTCTGGTGATCCTACCTACATTACCAGCCATAAGGGGGCAAGAAGTCTCATCATGAAGGTTGAGCGTGATGAGCTTGTTGAAGAGATGCTTACTGAGTATATCAAGAGTAATAACTGGGCAAGCAAATAATTTTTATTGGAAGTAACATATGCGAATTATGGGTCTTGACTACGGTTCCAAGACTGTTGGTGTAGCGCTCAGCGATGAGCTTTTATTGACTGCAGGTGCCAAGGAGATCATCCGTAGAAAAGAAGAAAACAAATTAAGAAGAACGCTAGCGCGCATTGAGGAGCTTATTGAGGAGTTTAAGGTGGAGAAAATAGTCCTTGGACTTCCGGTTAACATGGATCAGACTCCCTCTGTGCGCTCTGAGTTATGTCTTGAATTCAAAGACAAAATAGAGAGAAGATGCGGAATCCCTGTTATTATGTGGGATGAGAGACTTACGACTGTTGAGGCTGATGAAATAATGGATGAAGCCGGGATAAAAGGCCGTGAGCGCAAAGAGTACGTAGATATGATAGCAGCTCAGGTAATCCTTCAGGATTATCTGGATAACAGCAAAACAAATGGTGAATAATATTGGAAAAAATAATTTTTAGTCCCGATGGGGAAGAAGCAGTAGAGTTCTACTGCCTTGAACAGACAAGCCTTGGTGGAAAGACCTACCTGCTTGTAACAGATGAAGAAGATGGTGACGGAGAGGCGCTTATTTTACGCGACGACTCCGATATTAAAGATGAAGAAGCGGTTTATGTAATAGTGGACGACGATCTGGAGCTGGATGCAGTTGCAGGTGTTTTTCGTAAGCTGCTTTCTGAGGATGGAATAGATCTTGATATCTAACGGGGAGCATAGTTGATAGCAGGTTCTATTTGTCCGCCAATATAAATGGAGGATTTAATTTGAGTAAAAAGAAAATTGAAAATGCGTCCAAGCTGCAGATCATCCCTATGGGTGGTCTCGAGCAGATTGGAATGAACATCACTGCCTTCAGGTATGAAGACAGTATTATTGTAGTGGATTGCGGTTTGTCTTTTCCTGATGATGACATGCTCGGAATCGACCTTGTAATACCTGATATTACATATTTGCAGGAAAATATCGACAAGGTAAAAGGATTTGTGATAACTCACGGACATGAGGACCACATTGGTGCGCTTCCTTATGTTTTACATGAGCTTAATGTTCCAATCTATGCAACACGCCTTACAATGGGCATCATTGAGCATAAGCTTGAGGAACACGGTCTCCTTAAAAAGACCAGAAGAAAAGTTGTCAAATTTGGACAGTCCATAAATCTTGGACAGTTCAGAGTTGAATTTATAAGAACTAACCATTCTATCGTTGATGCAGCTGCTCTTGCAATCTATTCACCTGCAGGAACCGTGGTTCATACAGGAGACTTCAAGGTAGACTATACACCAGTGTTTGGAGATCCTATCGATCTTCAGAGATTTGCAGAGATTGGTAAAAAAGGCGTTTTGGCACTTATGTGCGATTCAACAAACGCTGAGAGACCAGGCTTTACTGCATCAGAAAAGACTGTAGGAAGAGCTCTTGATTCTCTCTTTGAGGAGCATGAGAATTCCAGAATTATAGTAGCTACTTTTGCTTCCAATGTTGACAGAGTTCAGCAGATCATAAATACAGCCCATAAATGCGGCAGAAAAGTTGTGGTTGAAGGCCGAAGCATGGTCAGCATAATTGATATTGCCCAGAAGCTTGAGTGCATCAAGATTCCTGAGAATACTCTTATTGATATTGATCAGCTTAAAAACTATCCTGAAAACAAGACTGTTATCATTACTACAGGTAGCCAGGGTGAAAGTATGGCTGCGCTTAGCAGAATGGCCAGCAACCAGCACCGCAAGATAACAATTGGCAAGGGCGATACAGTTATTTTCTCATCTCACCCGATTCCTGGTAATGAGAAGGCAGTTACCAACATTATCAACGAACTTCAGATGAAGGGCGCGGATGTTATCTTCCAGGATGTTCATGTTTCAGGACACGCCTGCCAGGAAGACATTAAGCTTATTTACACACTTGTTAAGCCTAAATATGCTATTCCTGTTCATGGTGAGTACAGACATCTCATTGCCCAGAGCAACATTGCCAAGGACCTTGGAATTCCAAAGGAAAACGTATTTATCTTAACTTCCGGAGATGTGCTTGAACTTGATGAGAACAGCGCTAAGGTAAAAGGAAAAGTTCCTGTTGGAGCTATTCTTGTTGACGGACTCGGAGTTGGAGACGTTGGAAATGTAGTTCTTAGAGACAGACAGCATCTTGCAGAAGACGGTATTGTCGTCGTTGTATTTGGAATCGATCAGGAAAGCGGTCAGCTCACATCAGGACCAAGCATTGTATCAAGAGGTTTTGTTTACGTCAGAGAGTCAGATAAGCTCATTGATGATGCTACAGACCTTGTATATGACGAGCTTATAAGTGCACTTGATAAAGGCATTTATGATTGGAATAAACTTAAAAATATTGTCAAAGACGTTTTAAGTGATTATATTTGGAAGAAGACAAAGAGAAGACCTATGATATTGCCAATTATCATGTCTACAAATGACTGATGCCTTTTAAAGGGGAATGCTTTTTATGAATGCTAAAAAGATGTTTTTAGGGCTGCTCGACACTGTTGTGAAAGTCGTTTTCATAATATTTGTCGCAATGCTCATTATAAAATATGCAAAGGTTGCATATGACTACGGATATCACATTTTTAACCAGACAGCGGTTTCATCCGGAACAGGAAGAACTGTTTCAGTTACCATTAAAGATGGTGATACAGCAAAAGAAATAGGTGAGAAACTTTTTGGAGTAGGCCTTATAACAGATAAGACACTTTTCAAACTTCAGGAAATGTTTTCTGAGTATCATGGTATGGAAAAAGCAGGTACCTATGAGCTTAGCACTACCATGACTCCCGAAGAGATGCTGGCTGTAATGTCCGGCGGAGAAAAGAGCGGTGAAACTTCAACAGAAGAAACATCTGGAGAGACATCTGAGGAAGAGACTTCAGAGGCAACAGAAGAGAATTCAGAGGATGTAAACGGTGGTTGAACAGGACAGGATTAAAGCATTTATCAATTCTTTGGACAGGGGAAATGAGCCCTATCTTGATGAACTTGAAATAATTGCCAAGCAGCAGGATGTACCTATCATTCGAAAAGATACACAGGCCCTTCTGAAATTTTTAATGGTTCAGTCAAAGCCCTTAAATATTTTGGAAGTGGGAGCTGCTACCGGTTTCTCAGCTCTTTTGATGGCTGAGTACAGTAGCCCTGAGACGAAGATAACAACAATTGAGAAATACGAAAAGAGAATACCTGTTGCCAGAGAAAACTTTATAAAGTACGACAGAGATAATAAAATCACACTTTTGGAAGGTGATGCGACAGAAATATTAAAAGCTCTCCAACCAGGGTATGATTTTATTTTTATGGATGCGGCAAAAGGCCAGTATATAAACTTTTTACCGGACTGCCTGAGAATCCTTAATAAGGGAGGCCTCTTGGTGTCAGATAACTGCCTTCAGGACGGAGATGTGATAGAGTCCAGATTTGCAGTGACAAGAAGGGACAGAACCATTCATGCACGAATGCGTGAGTACCTTTATGAACTAAAACACAATGATATGTTAAACACAGTTATACTTACAGTTGGAGATGGAATGACACTTTCTGTTAAGCTCTGATAAAGAGCCAACTGTAAACCCCAAGTTAGTTTAGGAGAAAGAATTATGAAGAAACCAGAACTGCTTATTCCGGCAAGTAGCCTTGAAGTATTAAAAACAGCTGTTATGTTTGGCGCAGATGCTGTATACATCGGAGGAGACGCCTTTGGCCTTAGAGCAAAGGCTAAAAATTTCAGCCCAGAAGAGATGAAAGAGGGAATTGAATTTGCCCATGCCCACGGTGTAAAGGTTCACGTAACAGTTAATATCCTTGCACACAACTATGACCTTGACGGTGTGGACAAGTACCTTCACGAGTTAAAAGAAATAGGACCTGATGCTCTTATCATTGCTGATCCCGGAATTTTCATGAAGGCCAGAAAGATCTGCCCTGAAATAGATATCCATGTATCTACACAGGCAAATAACACAAACTATGAGACTTATAATTTCTGGCATGATCTTGGAGCAAAGAGAGTAGTTGCTGCAAGAGAGCTTTCACTTAGAGAGATAAAAGAGATAACAGAAAAGATTCCTGAAGATCTTGAGATGGAGTGCTTTATCCACGGCGCTATGTGCATTTCCTATTCAGGCAGATGTCTTTTGTCTAACTATTTCACAGGAAGAGATGCCAACAAGGGTGCATGCACTCACCCATGCAGATGGAAATACGCAGTTGTCGAGGAAAAAAGACCCGGCGAGTACCTTCCTGTCTATGAAAATGAGCGAGGTACATATATCTTTAACTCAAAGGATCTGTGCATGATCGAGCATATTCCTGAGCTGGTTGACGCAAGAGTTGACAGCTGCAAGATTGAAGGCCGTATGAAGACAGCCCTCTATGTTGCTACTGTTGCCAGAACCTATAGAAAAGCTATTGATGACTATTTTGAGTCAGAAGAAAAATACAGAGCTAACATGCCATGGTACCTTGATCAGATCTCAAGATGTACTTACAGACAGTTCACTACAGGCTTCTATTTTGGAAAGCCAAGTGATGAAGCTCAGATTTACGACAGCAATACTTATGTTAACGAGTATATCTATCTTGGAATTGTTAACGATGTCAATGATAAGGGACTTGCCCGCATCGAGCAGAGAAACAAGTTCTCTGTCGGTGATGAGATCGAGATAATGAAACCGGATGGAACTGATGTAAAGGCCACTGTAAAGGCTATGTACACAGAAGATGGAGAAAGTGTCGACTCATGTCCACATCCTCAGCAGATAATTGACCTTGAGCTTTCTGAGATTCCATCCAAGTACGATATTCTTAGAATTGCTAACAACTAATTATACTTTCCTGCGAGTGGCACCTATGGATTTAATGCCACTCGCAGGAAAGTATATTTTTTTGTAGCAAAAAAGGAAAGCATGTTGTAAGATATAGGGCAGAAAAAATTTAACCAAAGGGGATGCATTGATGAGTGATAGGGTAAATGTTGAAGAAATCTTTGGTCAGAACGTCTTTACTCTCGCTAAAATGAGAGAGAGACTTCCAAAGAATGTTTACAAGGAAGTTGTTAGTGTGACAGAGCACGGCGGTGAGCTTTCCAAGGAATCTGCTGATGTTGTTGCAAATGCAATGAAAGAGTGGGCTATGGAAAATGGCGCAACTCATTACACACACTGGTTCCAGCCTCTTACAGGAATAACTGCTGAGAAGCACGATTCTTTTGTAGGAAGCGCTGATAAAGATGGAAGGATGATCACATCATTCTCCGGCAAGGAACTTATTAAAGGAGAGCCTGACGCTTCTTCATTCCCATCTGGCGGTCTTCGTGCTACTTTTGAGGCAAGAGGATATACAACATGGGATATCACTTCTCCCGCATTCTTAAAGGAGTCAGGTGCAGGCGTTACTCTTTGCATACCTACTGCATTCTGCTCATATACAGGTGAGGCACTTGATAAAAAGACTCCGCTCCTTAGATCAATGGAGGCTATTAACAAGCAGGCCCTCAGAATCGTAAAATTATTCGGAAATGATACAGCTACTAAGGTCAATGTTTCAGTTGGACCGGAACAGGAATACTTCCTTGTTGACTGGGATAAGTCAATGAAACGTGAAGACCTTATCTTTACAGGAAGAACTCTCTTTGGAGCTCAGCCACCAAAGGGACAGGAAATGGAAGACCATTACTTTGGTGTTATCAGAGAAAGAGTTGGTGAGTACATGAAAGACCTCAACGAAGAACTCTGGAAACTCGGTGTGCCTGATAAGACACAGCACAACGAGGTTGCACCTGGTCAGCATGAACTTGCACCTATCTATGAGACTGCAAATATCGCAGTAGACCACAACCAGATCATCATGGAGACAATGAAGCGTGTAGCAGAGCATCACCATATGAGATGTCTTTTACACGAGAAGCCATTTGCAGGAGTAAATGGATCAGGTAAGCACGACAACTGGTCACTTTGCACTGATGATGGAATTAACCTTCTTGATCCGGGCGATACACCAAATAAAAACATTCAGTTCCTCTTTGTTTTAGCCTGCGTTCTTAAGGCTGTTGACAAGCATTCTGATCTTTTGAGACAGAGTGCATCAGACGTTGGTAACGACCACAGACTTGGTGCCAATGAGGCTCCGCCAGCTATTATTTCAGTATTCCTTGGTGAGCAGCTTGAGGACGTTGTAAGACAGCTTATCGAGACTGGTGAAGCTAAGTCCAGTAAGCGCGGTGGAAAGCTTAAGACAGGTGTTTCCACACTTCCTCAGTTTGAGAAAGATGCTACAGACAGAAACCGTACATCACCATTTGCATTTACAGGAAATAAATTCGAGTTCAGAATGGTTGGCTCATCAGATTCAATGGCCAGCTCAAATACTACACTTAATACAATTGTTGCTGAAGCTTTCTGCGAAGCAGCAGACAGACTTGAAAAAGCTAAGAACTTCGACACAGAAGTTCATGACATTATTAAAGAGTACCTTACAGAGCATCAGTGCATTATCTTCAATGGCGACGGATACTCAGATGCATGGGTAAAAGAAGCTAAGAGAAGAGGACTTCCTAACATTGCCTCTACTATTGAAGCTGCTGATACACTTACTACAAAGAAAGCTATTGAACTCTTTGAGAAGTTCGGTGTTTACACAAAGACAGAGCTTGAGTCAAGAAAAGAGATCATCTTTGAGACTTATGCAAAGACAATCAATATCGAGGCCCTTACTATGATCGATATGGCTTCAAAGCAGATCATTCCTGCAGTTATGAAGTACGCAGGAAGACTTGCAAGAGATGTCAATGAGATCAAAAATGCAGGAGTAGATGCAAAGCCTCAGATGGATGAGCTCAAAGAGATCCAGGATAATCTTTCAAAGATGAAGAAAGCTCTTGATAAGCTCAAGACTTATGAAGGAAAAGCTGCTGCAATTTCAGATCAGAGAGAACTTGCATTCTTCTATAAGGATGAGGTCAGACCTATCATGGATGCACTTAGAGCACCTGCAGATGCCCTTGAAATGCTTGTTGA
Organism: Butyrivibrio sp.; assembly: GCF_015056685.1. GTDB lineage: Bacteria > Bacillota > Clostridia > Lachnospirales > Lachnospiraceae > Butyrivibrio. The sequence goes on from NZ_SVFW01000017.1 coordinate 39,001, forward strand.
TAAAAACGACTGGCCATTCCCAACATACGCAGATCTCCTCTTTGAGGGATGATTCAGGTCGCTATAAAGTAGTCAGCGCTGCGTGAGAAAATGATTTAGGTCTCGTGAAACCTAGATAAAATAAGTGATTGTGAGGTTCCAAGAAAAAAATATAAATTTTTTTAAAAAAGTACTTGCTTTTTTATGGAACCTCACGTATAATCATTTCTTGTCGATGGGCTATCGCCAAGCGGTAAGGCAACGGACTCTGACTCCGTCATTACGTAGGTTCGAATCCTACTAGCCCAGTTTACATAGTGAAGCGAGATTGGCAACAATCTCGCTTTTTTTGCATCATAGGAAAACTTTTCTTTATTGCTTTTGCGGAGGTGTCTCATGTATACCTTTAATTCCAGGATCAGATACAGTGAAGTTGATAGTGAAGGAATTCTTACACTGGAATCTCTCATTGACTATTTTCAGGATTGCTCAACTTTTCAGACTCAGGATGGGCCGGCTACAATGGAATACCTTAGGAGCCTTAACCTTGCATGGGTTCTTAACTCCTGGCAGATTGAAATAAAAAGATACCCAAAACTCTGTGAGGAAGTTGTTATAGGGACGATCCCCTATGAGCTAAAGGGGGCTCTTGGACTTAGAAATTTCTTTATGGATACAAAAGAGGGTGAGAGACTTGCTGTAGCAAACTCTGTATGGACTCTTTTTAACTTTGAGAAGAATTTACCGGCAAGGGTAACGCCTATTATAATCGAGGCATATCCACTTAGTGATAAGCTTGATATGAATTATGGAGACAGGAAGATAAAAGTGCCTGAAACAGGCCAGGTCCACTCCTGCGAGGATATTGTTGTAAGAAAGCACAACCTCGATACAAATAACCATGTAAATAATGGCCAATATGTAAGGATGGCCATGGACCTTGTTAAGGACAAAGCAGGGAAGATCACTTCCATGAGGGCTGAATACAAAAGGCAGGCCCATCTGGGTGATATTTTAAAACCTGTTGTCATAGAAAATAAAACCAGTGATAATAGTATATATACTGTTAGTCTGAATAATACAGACGGCCAGGCAGTATGTGTAGTGGAACTAATTGTTAAGTAATCATACGATAGGACGGAGGACACATGTTAAGATTAGGAGAAAAACAGACACTTGTAGTTATCAAGAAGGTAGACTTTGGAGTTTATCTTGCAGAAGAAATGGGAAGCGAAGAGAAAGTTCTTTTGCCCGGAAAACAGGTACCTGCAGGAACAGATATCGGTTCTAAGATCGAGGTATTCATCTACAAGGATTCTGATGACAGACCAATAGCAACTACCAATGAGCCCAAGATAATGCTTGGCGATGTCAGGAGGCTCAAGGTAAAAGATACAGGCAGAATCGGAGCATTTATGGATTGGGGCCTTGAAAAGGATGTTCTTTTACCATTTAAGGAACAGACAGCCAAGGTTAAAAAAGGCGACGACGTGCTCTGTGCTCTTTATATCGATAAGAGCTCAAGACTCTGCGTTACCATGAATGTTTACAGATATCTTTTAAATGAGAGCCCATACGGCAAGGACGACAAGGTTCAGGGCACTGTATACGAGCTCAGCGATAACTTTGGAGCTTTTGTAGCTGTTGATGACATATATTCAGCTCTGATCCCTAAAAAAGAGCTCTATGGAAATGTAAAGATCGGAGACAGCGTATCTGCACGAGTTACTTCCGTAAAGGAAGACGGAAGGCTTAACTTAAGCCTTAGAGAAAAGGCATATCTTCAGATGGATACAGACGCAGAGAAGATTTATGCCATGATAGAGGCAGCAGGCGGAAGGATTCCTTTTACTGACAAGGCTTCACCTGAACTTATCCGTGAAAAGACAAATATGAGTAAGAATGAGTTCAAAAGAGCTGTAGGACGCCTTTTGAAGGAAGAAAAAATAACTATAAAGGAAGATTCAATAGTTATCAGGTAAGGAGATACGGAAGTGAATTATAAGAGAGCCAACAGGTCTTTCCTGTATATGATACTGGCGACACTGGCGTTTACACTGCTTATGAGCTATTGGATCATACTTACAGGAAGCAGCCTTTCAATATTTACCAATAATGCTCTTTCAGAGCTGGTGGTGCTGATCCCGGCTATCGCAGCCATTCTCTATAGTGGAGAAAAGATAACAGAGGTTATACCTTTTAAGAAAATAAAGATATCGACACTGTTTATGATAGCAATTTATGTTATTACACTGTTTCCACTGGTGTCTTTTGTAAATTCAGTGTCAATGCTTTTTGTGGAAAACATGGTGAGCTCTATCAGCGATGAAGTCCTTGCTATGCCGATGTGGTCAATGCTTTTGTCAATCGGTATTGTGGGTCCCTTTGTGGAAGAATTTGTCTTTAGAGGTTATATTCTTCAGAGCTATCAGAGAACAGGCCGTATAATCGGTTCTATCGTTCTGTCATCTATCCTTTTTGGAATGATGCACTTGAATTTTAACCAGTTTGCCTATGGCACTGTAATGGGAATAATGTTCTGCCTTCTTGTTGAGGCAACAGGCAGCATTTGGTCATCATTTTTTGCCCATGCCTTGTTTAATTCCATTGAAGTTATCTACATGTATGCCGTACCTGACGTGGTGAGTGAGGCGGACGAAGTGCTTGCGGATTACGGAATTGGTAATGAGAGCACCTACCTGATGATAGGCATTTACTTTGTTCTCGCTGTAATATTCACTGCCATAGCTCTGTGCGTTGTCTATAAGATCGCTGATATGGAAAACAGAAAAGATTTTGTGGATAGCATACACATGTATCCAAGACAAGGCTATAGGCTTATAACTGTACCACTTATCATTGCTATGGTAATTGCAGTAGCGTGGATGATATTTGTTGCGGCCTTTTTGTGATCAATAAGGTAAAAGAAAATGAAACACCCTTGGCTGTTTGAATGGCCAAGGGCGTTTTTTGATGGCTCGCTGTCAGATGCGGATGTCGATGTTTCCGCCAATATCAGGATTTACTGACAACTCTGATACAGCATCAATGCCTGCGACCAAAGAGCTGCCTGTGTCCTCCATGACATCAAGGCTTTTTGAAAGCATGGCGACTCCCACATCTGTCAGAATCTTGTTCTGAGAAAGGGCCATCGATAAAGCAGGAATATCCATAGGCACCTCCTGTGCGACTGCGCTCCGAAAGTACTCCGAAGGCGCAATATACTTTATCCTATCGTTTGTATCGGCACTTTAACGTAAAATGTTAATACCAAAAACCCTGGGGCGTTTTTGTAAGTTTTGACTATGAAATTAAAAATATATACAAAAAAGGACTATTAATCGGTGGATTTTTTTGTACATTTATATTAAAATGCTAATGTATATAATTCAGTAGAGCATAAAAGCTCTTCAGAAAGAGTGTGAAATGATTTCTAATCAAATTCTTCAGAATACCATTGATGGACTAAAAAACATAGCACATGTAGATCTTTTTGTGCTTGATATTGATGGCAAGGAGGTTGCTTCCACAAGCAGTGACGTTGTCAATGTTTCAGCTGCTGCAAGGGACTTTGTGGAATCTCCGGCTGATTCTCAGGAAATTCAGGGATATCAGTTCTTTAAAATATACGATGAGCAGAGTCTTGAGTATATTCTTATCTGCACAGGAAGCGGTGAGAATATCTATATGCTTGGCAAGATGATCGCATATCAGATCCAGACACTTCTTGTGGCTTACAAGGAAAGATTCGACAAGGATAACTTTATCAAGAACCTTCTTCTTGATAACCTTCTTTTGGTTGATATTTACAGCAGAGCCAAAAAGCTTCATATCCAGACTGATGCCAAGAGAGTTGCCATGATCATCGAATCAATCAATGGCAGGGACAATAATGCCCTTGAGATCGCAAGGACTCACTTTGGTACAGGTACTGACTTTGTAACAGAGGTTGATGAGGACAATATCATAATCGTTAAGGATGTTACAGATATCAATAAGCCGGGAGAGATTGCAAAGGCAGCAGAAGAGATGCAGGCAGGTCTTGAAAAAGAAGGCCTTTCAGGCGTAAGGATCGCTTACGGTACAGTAGTTGGCGAGATCAAGGAAGTCAGCAGATCCTATAAGGAAGCCAAGATGGCCCTTGATGTAGGCAAGATCTTCTTTGATGAGAGAAAGGTTATCTGCTACAGCGAACTTGGTATTGGAAGACTTATCTATCAGCTTCCTATTCCTCTTTGCAAGATGTTCATTAAGGAGATCTTTGGTGGCAAGAACCCTGACGATTTCGATCAGGAGACACTTACAACAATTGATAAATTCTTTGAGAACAGCCTTAATGTTTCCGAGACATCAAGACAGCTCTTTATCCACAGAAATACTCTTGTGTACAGACTGGATAAGCTTCAGAAGAGTACAGGATTAGATTTGCGAGTTTTTGACGATGCTATCACTTTTAAAATTGCACTTATGGTTGTAAGATACATGAAGTACATGGAAAAGTTCACTTGATCCTAAAGGTGAATTTTTGATCTAAAAAGTTTTGTTTCAGGAGAAATTTATGGAAAAAGGATATAGAAGAAAAAGGGGCACCAGGCAGATACCCGATGATGAGGTAATAACTCTTGAGAATGTTACCAAGTCATATTCCACAGGCGCACCTGCTTTAAATGGCGTCACACTTCACATCAAAAAGGGAGAGTTTGTATTCATCGTTGGAGACAGCGGTTCAGGTAAGTCTACACTTATCAAGCTCCTTTTAAGAGAGCTGGTACCAACAGACGGTGAGATAACAGTTCTTGGCTATAATCTAAGGAAGATCAAGCACAGCAAGATTCCTAAGTTCAGACGTAATCTTGGTATTGTATTCCAGGATTTCAGACTTTTAAAAGACAGAAACGTATACGAGAACGTTGCTTTTGCTCAGAGAATTGTTCAGACACCTACACGAGAGATCAAAAGAAATGTTCCATCAATTCTTGCAACTGTTAACCTTGCAGGAAAATACAAAAATAAAATAAATCAGCTGTCAGGTGGTGAGCAGCAGAGAGTTGCGCTTGCAAGAGCTCTTGTAAATAAGCCTACGATTCTTTTGGCAGATGAGCCTACCGGAAACCTTGATCCTAACAATTCATGGGAAATAATGAAACTCATGGAACAGATCAATGAAAATGGCACAACAGTTATCGTGGTTACACATAACAGAGAAATCGTCAACGCCATGAAAAAGCGAGTTATAACCATGAAAAAAGGCGTCATTATAGAAGACGAGGAAGAGGGTATGTACATCGATGAGGATTAGTAGTTTCTTTTACACCATCGGACAGGGTTTTAAAAATTTAGGCAGAAACAAGTGGTATACGCTTGCTTCTATTGCGACCATCAGTGCCTGCCTGTTTTTGTTCGGACTTTTTTATTCTATAATCACTAACTTTGAAAACGTAGTAAAGACAGCCGAGGAAGGCGTTTCTGTAACTGTTTTCTTTAACGAGGGAACAACAGAGGAACAGATTCTTGCAGTAAAGACTGATCTTGAAAAGAGACCTGAAGTTAGGGAGATTGTTTATGTATCTGCAGATGATGCCTGGGAAGAGTTTAAAGAGGACTACCTTGGCGAATACGCAGACGGATTTACAGAGAATCCTCTGGCAGATTCAGCAAACCTTCAGATATACCTTAATGATGTATCTTTGCAGGGAGCGCTTGTAACTTATATTGAGTCTATCGACGTAGTAAGAGAGGTTAACCGCTCTGAAGTTACAGCCAATACCTTAAGCGGTTTGAACGTGCTGATCGCATATATTTCAGCAGGTATCATCATCATTCTGCTTTTGGTATCAATATTCCTTATCAGCAATACAGTTACCATGGGTATCGCAGTTAGAAAAGATGAGATCAATATCATGAAGTACATTGGTGCAACAGACTTCTTCGTAAGAGCACCATTCGTGGTAGAAGGCATCATCATCGGAATCATTGGTTCAATAATTCCACTTGTTATTATATATTTTGTTTATACCAATGCTATCACATACATAGCATCAAGATTTACTATGCTTTCAACATTGCTTAACTTCCTTCCTGTGCAGGTGGTATACAACAAGCTTGTACCAATCGCACTGGCCATCGGAATTGGTATTGGTTTCTTTGGTAGTTTCACAACTGTTAGAAAACACCTACATGTATAATACAAGAAGGACATCCTTTTACATTGAGTTTATTGAATAAAGTTTACAAAAACAGAATAGTTAAAGGGTTAATATGTGCAGCTACAGCAATTGCTATATTTGCAGGTAGCTGCATATCTTCGTATGCAGAAGTAACTGAGGAGAGTATCAAGGCCAAGGAAGCTCAGATCAGCGACGCCAAAAAAGAACGCGATTCACTTAGTACAGCCAAGACCAATCTTGAGAAGATAAAAAAAGAGCTGGAAAAGAGCAAATCCGATCTTAATGCCTATATTACTGAACTTGATGCGTCACTAACTGATATTCAGACCAAGATTGATGCGCTTACTGATCAGATCACTGAGAAGGAAGCTGAGATAGAAGAGACCACGAGAGAGCTTGAGGAAGCCGAAAGGATTCAGCAGGAGCAGTATGAGGCTATGAAAAAGCGTATCAAGTTCATGTACGAGCGTGGAGACACTATGTACATGGAGCTTCTGGTTGAATCCGGAAGCTTTGGAGATATGCTCAATAAGGCTGAGTACATTGAGATGCTTTCATCCTATGACAGGAAAAAATTAAACGAGTATATTGCTACAACTCAGCTTATTACTGTCACAAAACAGGCCCTTGAAGAAGAAAAGGCTACTCTCGATCTTGCAATGGAGGAAAAAGAGCAGGAGGAAGCAAATCTCCAGTCCCTTCTTCAGACAAAGAGTAGTGAGCTTTCCGCAGTTAAGGCTGATATTTCCAATAAAGAAGCAGCGATTGCTGAATATGAGGCCGAGATCAAGGCTGAGAACGCAACAATTGCAGCTCTGGAAAAAGAAGTTGCTGCTGATAAAGCAGCTCTTTACAGCAGATATATGTATGACGGTGGTGTATTTACATGGCCATGTCCAAGCTATACCAGAATTTCTGATAATTTTGGTATGAGAATGCACCCGACTCTTGGGGTAGAAAAAATGCACAACGGTATAGACCTTGCTGCACCGGCAGGATCAGCAATACTTGCTGCTTACAACGGAACAGTAGTAGCTGCTGATTACAATTCCTCCATGGGTAATTACATCATGATAAACCATGGTGGCGGCCTATATACCATTTATATGCATTGTTCGAAGTTGTATGTCTCGAAAGGTACGGATGTTACTGCGGGAACCAAAATTGCAGCAGTAGGATCCACCGGAAGATCAACAGGTAATCATTTGCATTTTGGTGTTCGATTAAATGGAGCTTACGTCAGTCCTTGGAATTACCTGAAATAAAAGTCTCCCGGGGATAGGAGAAAGATGGATTATCAGACAGAGTTCGATGAAAAGCAGTATCAAGGAAAATTAAACAGAAGATTTATCAGCGGTATATTAGTAGGATGCTTTGTTGCACTGTTTATAAGCGCAGCTGTTGGAATGGCATATTTGTTCACATTAAATCCGGCAACTGTACAGACAGGCAGCGGAGAATCAGTTTTAAACGATGAGACACTTACCAAGATTAATAAAATAGAGTCTGTTATTGATTCAAACTTTTATAAAACTGATGTTTCTAGCGAAGCAAAGGCCAACGGACTCTATAAAGGGCTTATGGAATCCCTTGACGATCCTTATTCTGTTTACTACACAGAGGAAGAACTCACAGAGCTTATGAATGATACAGCAGGTATCTACTATGGCATAGGCGCCTATGTGAGCATGGATCAGACAACAGCACTTCCTCGCATTTCAGGAGTTATCGAGGGAACACCTGCTGAGGAAGCAGGGCTCCAGACAGATGATATTATCTATGAAGTAGATAAGCAGAGCACACAGGGACTTGAACTGAGCGAAGTGGTATCTCTTATTAAAGGTGAAGAGGGCACCACAGTTCATCTGACACTCCTTAGAGGATCAGATCTTGAGGAGATAGAAGTTGATGTTATGCGTGCTCAGGTTTCAGTTCCTACAGTAAAGACAAAGGTTATGGATGACGGCGTTGGATACCTTCAGATCACAGAGTTTGATGAAGTTACTCCTGACCAGTTTACTGAGGGCATGGCAGAACTTAGAGCAAATGATATAAAAGGACTTATTATTGACCTTAGAAGTAATCCCGGCGGAAGCCTCACAGCAGTATGCGACATAGCAAGGCAGCTCTTACCTGAGGGAACTATTGTTTATACTGTTGACAGGGATGGAAACAGAGAGGATTACACCTGCGACGGAACCCATGAGATCGACATTCCTGTAGTAGTACTTGTTAACAAGTATTCAGCCAGCGCTTCAGAAATTCTTTCAGGCGCTATCAAGGATTACGGCATCGGAACCCTTGTTGGAACAACTACTTACGGCAAAGGAATTGTTCAGAGAATTTTTGATCTCAAGGATGGCACAGCTATTAAGCTTACAGTCAGCAATTACTACACACCAAATGGCAACGATATCCACGGAGTTGGAATTGATCCTGATGTAGAGATTGAGTTTGATGCTGATGCTTATGCAGAGGACAAGACAGACAATCAGCTTGATAAGGCTGTTGAAGTTTTAAAAGAAGCTATCGAGGACCTGGAAGAAAAAGCAGGTTGACAATAAAAGAAAATAATAGTATTATGCAAAACTGTGCTACGTCTTAGCACAGTTTTTCTTTTTGGTTTAATTGCTCATTCGAGCGCTTTTTCCAATATTAGAAAGTTAGTTTGTTGTGTTTTTTGAAAGGAATATCATGAAAGTAAAAGCGTGCATTTACACTGATGCCGGTAAGAAACGCGCTGTTAATCAGGACTCGTCTCTTATCAAGGTAGCCAGTGCAGGGAAAATGGGAAGAATATCTTTTGTTGCTGTCTGCGACGGCATGGGAGGACTCTCAAAAGGAGAAGTGGCCAGCTGTAAAGCCATAAGAACACTTGAAAACTGGTTCCATGAAGAATTGTCTTTGATGCTTGGAATCGACGAAGATAAAATATGGGACGTTATTGAAATATCCTGGAGAAGGCTTCTTGCAGACATAAACAGGGATATAAGACGTTACGGCAAACACAGGGGGATCAAGCTTGGGACCACTTTGACAGCTCTTTTGCAGATTGGAAGAAAATACATGCTCATGAATGTAGGGGACTCGAGAATATATCTGGTGAGCAGAAAAGACGTGCAAAAGATAACCCATGACCAGAGCCTTGTCCAGAGTAAGATTGACAGCGGGGTCATGCTGGAAGATGAAGTGCAAAACAGCCAGGAAAGAAATGTTCTCTTGCAGTGTCTTGGACATGGGAGCGTTCCGCAGCCTCAGATAATAAGAGGAGACATACGGATGAGCACCACAGTTGTCGCCTGCAGTGATGGTCTTTGGAAGACCATATCGGAAAAAGAACTGTTTAGAGCCCTGTGTCCTCAGATGTGCGTAACTTCTGAGGATATGCTGGAGGAATGTAAAAAACTGACCATGACAGCAATAGACCGCAAGGAACAGGATAATATCACTGTGGCCGCCATGTGCCTGGAGTACTGAAAATGGAGAGATTCAAGATACTAAAAAAGCTTGGGCAGGGCGGAAACAGCGAGGCTTTTCTTGCAAGGGACAAAAAGCGCGGAAACCTTGTGACTTTAAAGTTTGCAACGAAGGTACCTGCTTCTGTGGGCAACGGCGAGTCGGGTCCTTTTGTTGGGGAAGCGGCGATCCTACAGGAATTTGATAAAAGAAATTACAAAGAGCTTGTAAAGGCAGGAAGAATTCCCTGCCTAGTGGCCTTGGGAAGAGACTATATTGCAGTCACTTATGTGCCGGGAGAGAACCTTCTGGAAATTCTCAAGAAGAAAAGAAAACTTAAGGAGAAACAGGTGATAGGGATCGCGAAAGATCTTTTGACCATATTAAGGACGCTCCATGAAAGCGATACTCCTATTGTTTATAGAGATTTAAAGCCTGCAAACATCATAGTAAACAGCGATGGAAAGGCATGTCTTATTGACTTTGGCGCAGCAAGATTCTATCAGAAGGAGAGAAAGACAGATGATACAATAAATCTGGGGACCATAGGCTATGCGGCACCTGAGCAGTATGGAAACCTTGGGCAGAGTGATGAGCAGACGGATATATACTGCTTTGGAATGACTATCCTTTCTCTTTTGACAGGAATAAATGCCAAGGACTCCGATGCGCTGAGTATGGCAAGGAGCGGAGCCTTGAAAAATGTATCTCCACAGATGATGGCTGTTATAGAAAGATGCATAAAAGCTGACAGGGATAACCGTTTTAAAAGCTTAAAGGAAGTAGAAAAAGGCATAAAGATGGTACCCGGAAAAATAATTGTCATAAGGTTTTTAAGAGCAGCTTTAATTGTTGTGGTAGCTCTTTTGACCTCGGCTGCGATTACCTTTGGGGCCATGCATGAAGAAAGAGCTGTTCAGGTGATCAAAGATGATATGGAAGTGAGGATTCCGGCAATCAGATACAGATTGTCCATTGCAAGGCAGAGAATAGCTGATCTTGCGGATACTTTGATGAAAGAGGAAGATATATGATCATTTTTTTATATACATTTTTTGTGGTGCTTGGGGCACTTGTTGTAATTTTGGGCGTAGGCGGGATATTGACAGGCCTTGGCGAGAGGAATATGGATCGCGAGATCGAGGGAGAGGCCACGGCGGCAATGTGTACCACCAACCTTTTGGAGGTCAGCGGTGACTTTTCAAGGAATACAATGGACGATTTTGTAATCGAGCAGGACATGGTATATACCTACGATTCCTTTAATCTCTAAGCTGAAGAACAAATGTTTGCATTAGCTGGTTGCTTGTGCTATACTTCCAATACATGAAGTAGCAGATGTATCGCTTTAATTGTTTTGGAGAAAAATATGGGCGATTTTAAGTTAGTGGCTCCCTACGAGCCCACAGGTGATCAGCCACAGGCTATTAAGGCTTTAGTGGATGGCTTTAAACAAGGCAACCAGTTCGAGACACTTCTTGGAGTAACAGGCTCTGGTAAGACTTTTACCATGGCTAATGTTATTGCGGCTTTAAATAAGCCAACTCTTATCATCAGTCACAACAAGACTCTGGCAGGCCAGCTCTATGGCGAGATGAAGGAATTCTTTCCAGAGAATGCAGTAGAGTACTTTGTTTCTTATTACGACTATTATCAGCCCGAGGCATATGTTCCACAGACAGATACTTACATAGCCAAGGACTCAGCCATCAATGATGAGATAGATAAGCTAAGACTCTCAGCAACAGCCTCTCTTGCAGAGCGCAAGGATGTAATAGTAGTTGCCAGTGTGTCCTGTATCTATGGCCTGGGTAGCCCTGAAGAGTTCAAGGGCATGTCTATATCCCTTCGCCCCGGAATGCAGAAGGACAGAGACGACATCATAAAAGACCTGGTGGCTATTCAGTACACCAGAAATGACATGGAACTTGGTAGGTGTAATTTCAGAGTCAGGGGAGATACAGTTGAGATATTCCCTGCCAATGCCGATGACTATCTTATAAGAGTTGAGTTCTTTGGAGATGAGATAGACAGGATCACAGAGGTTGAACCTGTGACTGCCAAGGTTAGAAGCGAGCTCACCCATGTGATGATATACCCGGCTTCTCACTATGTTGTCCCTCAGGAGAAGATAAATAAGGCCTGTGACAACATTGAAAAAGAGCTTGAGGAACAGGTGAAGTTTTTCAAGGGAGAGGACAGGCTTATTGAGGCTCAGAGAATTTCAGAACGTACCAACTTTGATGTGGAGATGATGAGAGAAACAGGCTTCTGTTCCGGAATTGAGAACTATTCAAGGCATCTCAACTTCATGGCACCGGGAGAGCCGCCACTGACACTTCTTGACTTCTTTGACAGAGATTTTCTGATAATAGTGGATGAGTCCCATATGACTATCCCGCAGGTTGGAGCCATGTATCATGGTGATAGGAGCAGAAAACTGACCCTTGTGGATTATGGCTTTAGACTGCCATCTGCTCTTGATAACAGACCTCTTAACTTTGAGGAGTTTGAATCTCATATTGACCAGATGCTTTTCTGCTCAGCAACACCGGGTAAATATGAAGAGGAACATGAACTTCTCAGAACAGAGCAGGTAATAAGACCCACAGGGCTTCTTGATCCTGAGATTTCAGTAAGGCCTGTTGAGGGACAGATTGATGATCTTATTTCTGAGATCAGAAAAGAAATAGATAAAAAGAATAAGGTTCTTGTTACAACCCTTACAAAGCGCATGGCAGAGGACCTTACAGAATATCTTGCTGAGGCAGGCATCAGGGTTAAATACCTTCACTCTGATATCGATACTTTGGAGAGAGCAGAGATCATCAGAGATATGAGACTTGATGTTTTCGATGTTCTTGTAGGTATCAACCTCTTAAGAGAGGGACTTGATATCCCGGAGATCTCTCTTGTTGCTATCATCGATGCTGATAAAGAGGGCTTCCTTCGTTCGGAGACTTCGCTCATTCAGACTATTGGTAGAGCGGCCCGAAACGCTGAGGGACACGTTATCATGTATGCTGATAACATGACAGATTCCATGAAGAAGGCTATAGAAGAGACTAAGAGAAGACGTGCCATCCAGGAGAAATACAATGAGGAGCACGGCATAACCCCTCAGACCATCAAGAAGGCAGTAAGAGACCTTATCGCTGTTACTAAGGCTATTGCCAAGGAAGAAGTTAAGTTTGAAAAAGAGCCGGAGTCAATGAACCAGGAAGAACTGGAAAAGCTCATTGGACAGGTTCAGAAGAAGATGAAAAAAGCTGCTGCGGAATTGGATTTCGAGAATGCCGCTATGCTGCGTGACAAGATGATAGAACTTAAGAAAGTTCTTAATGATCTTACCGAAGGTAAATAACTGGTGAGATTTGTTTTAGTGGAGATGTATATATGTCTGAAAACAGAATGACAAAAAAGAATACTACAACCAAGAGAATCCTTCCCACTGATATTCATGATTACATCAGAGTGAGAGGGGCAGCAGAACACAATCTTAAACATGTTAATGTCAAGATTCCAAGAGATACTCTTACAGTGTTCACGGGCCTTTCAGGTTCAGGAAAGTCTTCTCTTGCATTTGACACTATTTTTGCAGAGGGACAGCGCAGGTACATGGAGTCCTTATCATCCTATGCCAGAATGTTCCTTGGTCAGATGGACAAGCCCAACGTTGAGAGAATAGAAGGTCTTTCTCCCACTATTTCCATTGACCAGAAATCAACCAATAAAAACCCAAGGTCAACTGTTGGAACAGTTACAGAGATCTACGACTATTTCAGAATGCTTTACGCAAGAATTGGTATCCCTCACTGCCCTAACTGCGGACGTGAGATCAGAAGGCAGACTGTTGATGAGATCTGCAATCAGATCATGGCTCTTGGAGATGGGACCAAGCTTCAGATCCTTGCTCCTGTTGTAAGAGGTAAAAAGGGTGAGCATGCCAAGACCTTGGAGAGAGCGGTTCGTGCAGGTTATGTCCGTGCAAGGATTGACGGAAGCCAGTACGAGATCGCAGAAGAAGAGATAAAGCTTGATAAAAATATCAAGCATAACATTGAGATCATTGTGGACAGAATCGTAGTAAGAGATGACAATGAGAACCTTAGAAGACGACTTACGGACTCTGTTGAAAATGCTTTGGGACTTGCTGACGGACTTCTACTTGTTGATGTAATTGACGGAGAGGAACTGAGCTTTAGCCAGAACTTTGCATGTCCTGACTGTGGAATCAGCATATCTGAGATCGAGCCCAGAAGCTTTTCTTTCAACAATCCTTTCGGCGCATGCCCTGATTGCGCAGGCCTTGGTTATAAGATGGAGTTTGACGAGGATCTTATGATCCCTGATAAGTCTCTTTCTTTGAATGATGGATGTATCGTCGTAATGGGATGGCAGTCATCCAATAAAGAGGGAAGCTTCTCCAATGCCACACTGAAGGCTCTTGCAAAGGCTTATAAGTTCAGCATGGATACTCCTTTCCAGGATCTTCCTGAGAAAGTAAGACATATGCTGGTTTACGGAGCAGATAAAACTGTAAATGTCCATTACAAGGGATCAAGAGGAGAGGGAGATTATCCTATTCTTTTTGACGGCCTTATAAAGAACGTTGAGCAGAGATATAGAGAGACTTTCTCAGAATCAGCAAAGGCTGAGTATGAGGAGTTTATGAGGATCACCCCATGTCAGCTCTGCGGTGGACAGAGACTTAAAAAAGAGTCTCTTGCAGTAACAATCGATGATAAAAATATCTATGAGATAACTTCAATGTCCATAGATGAACTGCAAAAATACCTTGAGCAGCTTAAGCTTTCCAGCTATCAGGAAATGGTTGGAGCACAGCTCCTTAAAGAGATCAGGGCCAGAGTAGGATTCCTTGTGGATGTAGGACTTGATTATCTGTCACTATCCAGAGCTACAGGAACACTCTCCGGTGGTGAGGCACAGCGTATAAGGCTTGCAACACAGATTGGATCAGGACTTTGCGGAGTTTGCTATATCCTTGATGAGCCAAGTATCGGACTTCACCAGAGGGATAATGACAAGCTTCTTAATACACTTAAGAACCTGCGAGACCTTGGCAACACACTTATTGTTGTAGAGCATGATGAAGATACCATGAGAGCTGCGGACTATATTGTGGATGTAGGACCGGGAGCCGGCTCAAAAGGTGGAAAAATAGTTGCCTGCGGAACTGCAGAGGAGATCATGCAGGTCAAGGAATCTATTACAGGACAGTACCTGTCAGGAAAACTTAAGATAGAAGTTCCAAAGACCAGAAGAGAGCCTAAGGGCTGGCTTAAGGTGTTGGGAGCCCAGGAAAATAACTTAAGGAACATCGATATAGATGTACCACTTGGGGTACTTACAATAGTTACAGGTGTGTCAGGTTCAGGCAAGAGCTCTTTTGTCAATGAGATACTGTACAAACATCTGGCAAGAGACTTAAACAGAGCAAGAGTCATCCCAGGTAAGCACAAAGGCATTGAGGGACTTGAGCAGGTGGATAAGGTCATTGCCATTGATCAGTCTCCAATCGGAAGAACTCCAAGGTCTAACCCTGCAACCTACACAGGCGTGTTTGATATGATCAGAGATCTTTTTGCCGGAACTCCTGATGCTAAGGCAAGGGGCTATCAGAAAGGCAGATTCTCATTCAATGTCAAGGGCGGACGCTGCGAAGCCTGTGGCGGTGATGGAATCATCAAGATCGAGATGCACTTTCTCCCTGATGTTTATGTACCTTGCGAAGTCTGCGGCGGTAAGAGATACAATCACGAGACTCTTGAAGTTAAGTACAAAGGAAAGAGCATCTATGACGTCCTTAACATGACTGTAGAAGAGGCCCTTGTATTCTTTGAAAATGTAAAGACCATAAAGAGAAAGATCCAGACTCTCTATGATGTAGGACTTGGCTATGTAAAACTTGGTCAGCCAAGTACCGAGCTTTCAGGTGGTGAGGCCCAGAGAATAAAGCTTGCCACAGAGCTCAGCAAAGTCGGAACAGGTAAGACTGTTTACATCCTCGACGAGCCAACAACCGGTCTTCACTTCGCAGATGTTCAAAAGCTCGTCAAGATCATGCATGAGCTTGTTGAGCAGGGAAATACAGTTGTAGTTATCGAACACAACCTTGATGTTATCAAGACCGGCGATTACATCATCGACATGGGACCTGAAGGCGGTTCAAAAGGCGGAACAGTCGTTGCCAAAGGAACCCCTGAAGAAGTCGCCAAGTGCAAGAAATCCTACACCGGAGCTTACATCAAAAAAATGCTTAAATAGGCAAATGGCTATCTGTGCGCAGGCGTCCCTAAGTGGGAGCTCCTATTAGCGACGTTAATATTTTGTTTGAGATTTTGGTAAAGATTTGGAAGGGGATATCCGATATATATAAAAGATGGATAGCCCCTTTTCAATATTTTTTATTTGGTTTATAATCGTAATGATATTATAGGCTAATGTATTATCCGCTTTTATGCGCTTAGATATATGCTGGTTGTTTTTGAAAGGGGCATTGTAATATGCAGTATGCAGATATTGGAATTGATTTAGGTACAGCGTCAGTCCTTGTTTATATCAGAGGAAAGGGCGTTGTTTTGAAAGAGCCTTCAGTTGTAGCTTATGACAGAGATACAGAGGAGATTAAGGCTATTGGTGAGGATGCAAGACTTATGCTTGGTCGTACTCCTGGTAACATCGTAGCTGTTCGTCCTCTTCGTCAGGGAGTTATCTCTAACTATAAGATCACTGAGCAGATGATGAGATATTTCATCAAGAAGGCTATTGGACGTAGAATCCACAGAAAACCATTCATCGCAGTATGCGTTCCAAGTGGAGCTACAGAAGTTGAGAAAAAGGCCGTAGAGGATGCAACAAGACTTTGCGGAGCAAGAGATGTTAAGACTATTGAAGAGCCTATCGCTGCAGCTATTGGAGCTGGTATCGACATTACAAAACCATGTGGAAACATGATCGTTGATATAGGCGGTGGTACATCAGATATAGCAGTTATCTCACTTGGCGGAACAGTTGTAAGCACATCTGTTAAGGTTGCCGGAGATGACTTCGATGAAGCACTTGTTCGTTACATGAGAAAGAAACACAATCTTCTTATCGGTGACAGAACAGCTGAAGATATCAAGATCAAGATCGGTTCAGCATATCCAAGAGCTGAGAACGACTATCTTGATGTAAGAGGAAGAAACCTCGTAACAGGTCTTCCTAAGACTGTAAGAGTATCTTCTGAGGAAACAGAAGAGGCTCTTCGTGAACCTACATCACAGATCATTGAGGCTATTCACAGCGTTCTGGAGAACACTCCTCCTGAACTTGCTGCAGATATCGCAGACAGAGGAATTGTCCTTACAGGTGGCGGAGCACTTCTTCGCGGACTTGAAGATCTCATCTATTCTAAGACTGGTATCAACACTATGACAGCTGAGGATCCTATGACTGCAGTTGCTATCGGAACAGGAAGATATGTAGAGTTCCTTGCAGGTTATCGTCAGGACTAAGGTCCAGCGCACTGTTCATGGACTGAACAGTAGTAAAGCCAGGATGGCATGAGGAATATTGTATGGTAAAAGGTCTTTACACTGCTTACACAGGAATGATCAACGAGCAGCACAGAATGGACGTGCTCACCAACAATCTTGCTAATGCCAATACAAACGGTTATAAAAAAGAAGGCGCTACTGCACAGGCTTTTTCTGATCAGCTTGCGCTCAAAATTAAAGACTACACTGATGCCCCGTTCACTGCCCGTGGACTGGGCATTATTAATCCCGGTGTAAAGATTGGCGAAGGGTACGTGGACTGGTCGGAAGGACCTATGAAAGAGACAGGCAACACCTTTGATCTGGCTCTTGGCGGCTATGGCTTTTTTGGAATTGAGTATACCAACAAAGCTGTAAACATCGAAAGAGAAATAGCAGGTCAGACCGATATCATGTACACAAGGGACGGAAACTTTACACTTACAAATGAAGGCGTCCTGGTAACACAGGATGGAGACTTTGTTTTGTCACAGGATGGAGGTCATATTGAGATTGATCCGGCACTTCCTGTGGAGATAAATACATTGGGCGAGATTATTCAGGATGGTGAAGTTGTTGCCACAGTAGGAAGATTTGATTTTGAAAAGGTGACCTATCCTGATGGAAGAATTACCTACAACACATTGGAACATTACGGTGAAAATATGTATATTCCTACAGACGATGCAACTCAGGTTACATCTACAGCATCGATATACGCCGGCTTTTTGGAGCAGTCCAATGTATCTGTAGTAGATGAAATGGTTAACATGATCGCTGTTCAGAGGAACTATGATACTAATCAGCGAATGATAACCACTATTGACGGCACTCTTGATATTGCAGCTAACCAGCTTGGACGTCTATCATAAAAATTAATATTATTTTTATAAATAATTTTTGGTAATGAGCCGATAAGAGTATAGAAGATGATATTACCAGTCACGGATGACGGTGATGTTTGCATTTATCTAAATCGGAGGTGGCTTATGGTAAGAAGTCTATGGTCAGCAGCAACTGGAATGAACGCTCAGCAGACAAACGTAGATACCATATCTAACAATCTTGCGAACGTTAATACAGTTGGCTATAAGGCTCAGGGAGCGCAGTTTAAATCTCTTTTGTACCAGGAATTACAGACTGTTACAACCACTTCAAACGGCAATCCAAAACCTACCAATTCACAGGTGGGACTTGGTGTGCGTACTTCAACAATTAATCAGTTCTTTTCCCAGGGTTCATTTCAAAGCAGTGACAATCCAGCGGCACTTGCAATAAGTGGCGATGGTTTCTTTGGATATATGGCAGCTGATGGCGAAACCATCAACTATACAAGAAACGGAAATTTCGTATGGGCTCTTGCTGAAGAAGGCGGAACTACTCTTGAACTCACAACAGCAGAAGGAAATCCTGTTCTTGATATAGACGGCGCCGCAATTACTCTTGATGGAGCTATTGCAAGCAGGATCACCATAAGCAGCGATGGCAAGATCTATTACCCAGATGATCAGGGAGTTCCTACAGATATGGGACTTCAGATCGGATTGTGGCAGTTCTCCAACAGAGAAGGTCTTGAAAGGGTAGGAAGTGCAGCCTGGATACAGACAGCAGCCAGCGGCGAGCCTATTCTTGAAAATGACGCAGACAATATAAAGAAAAGTGAGATTGTTCAGGGATATCTTGAAGGATCAAACGTAAATGTAGCTACAGAGATGGTAAATCTTATCGTTGCCCAGCGTGCATATGAAATGAACTCAACAGCGATCCAGACAACTGATGAGATGATGCAGACAGCAAATTCACTTAAGAGATAATAAGGTGAGATAAGGGGAGACTATGGCGGGACTTGATATCAAAGGATTAAATGCAACGGCGCTTACAGATTATGCCATGCAGGAAAGTAAGAATGCCAGCACAATAGCACTTCAGAATAAGCTTCAAAATACCTCCAAAACTTCTACTGACGATGAACTTATGGAAGCCTGCAAAAGTTTTGAGGCCTATTTCCTTGAGCAGATGTTCAAAGAAATGCAGAAGTCTGTAGATGCTCTTAAGCCTGAAACTGAGGACAATGCCACATCAACACTGGTGGACTTTTTCAAGGATCAGACCCTTCAGGAAATATGCTCAACATCCGTGGATACTCAGAGCAATGGCTTTGCGCAGATGCTCTATGAAAACCTAAAGCGCAACTACGACATTCCCGAAACTCCTTCCACATAAAAGTATAAGAATGTGTCTTAAAGCGTGTAATTCTTAAGAAATCTTAAGAATTACACGCTTTTAATTATGGTATACTACTTTCTATGGAAAAAGAAATAGTTAAGGGATACATAGATCATTTTATATATAAGAACGAGGAAAATGGTTACGGCGTAGTGAACCTTATTGTGGATGAAGAGGAGGTCACCTGCACCGGAACCTTTAAGGATGCTGATGTGGGAGATACTCTCGAGATTGAGGGAATCTACGTTAATCATCCTGTATACGGCCAGCAGCTAAAGGTGAGCTCATACAAGATAACAGTGCCTGATGATGCGGTATCAATGCAGAGGTATCTTGGTTCAGGTGCCATACGTGGAATCGGAGAGGCACTGGCTGCACGAATTGTTAAAAAATTTGGTGCAGATACCTTCAGAATTATTGAGGATGAGCCTGAAAGATTGGCTGAAATAAAGGGAATAAGTGAAAAGAAAGCCATAGATATTGCCATGCAGATGGCAGAAAAAAGAGAAATGCGAGATGCCATGATCTTTTTACAGAAATATGGTATCAGCAACAATATGGCGGTTAAGATATTCAATAACTATGGAACCAGAGTTTACGGGATAATTCAGGAGAATCCTTATCAGCTTGCTGACGATATAAGCGGAATCGGCTTTAAGACTGCTGATGAGATTGCTGCCAAAGTCGGAATTCGCGTGGATTCTGAGTACCGCATCAGAAGCGGCATTCTTTTTACTTTGCTTCAGAGTTCGCTTGATGGAAATACCTACCTTCCCATGGAGGAGCTTGTTTCCAAGACTGAAGAGCTGCTTGTGCAGACTCCGGACCAGATGATTGATTCTGACAGCATAAGGACTCAGATTCAGAATCTGATGATGGACAAAAAACTTATAGCAAAAAATAATGACAACATTTTCTCTGCGAATTTCTATTATGAAGAGCAGGGCTCCGCGGTGATGCTCTCTGACCTCAATATTGCAGAGAATGTATCCCCTGCTGATGAAGAGAGATACAGGCAGAGGATCCTTGATATAGAGAAAAGAAAGAACCTTCAGCTTGATGACCTTCAAAGAGAGGCTGTGCTGAAGAGTATCTCAAACGGAATTGTCATAATAACAGGTGGCCCCGGTACAGGTAAGACCACTACCATCAATACAATAATTGAATATTATGCTAGCGAAGGTCTTGATATCCTCCTTGCTGCGCCCACAGGAAGAGCGGCCAAGAGAATGACAGAGGCAACCGGGTACGAGGCCAGAACTATTCACAGACTTCTGGAGGTATCAGGGCAGGTTGGCGATGATGACACCAAGTCAGGAGCAGTCAGATTTGAGAGGAACAGGGATAACCCGCTAGAGGCAGATGCCATCATTATAGACGAGATGTCTATGGTGGATATCCATCTCTTTTACGCCTTATTGAAGGCACTTGTGCCAGGCGTGCATCTGATCCTTGTGGGAGACAGTTCACAGCTCCCAAGTGTAGGACCGGGACAGGTTCTTGCGGATCTTATATCCAGCGGAAGATTTCCAACCATATATCTGCAAAAGATATTCAGGCAGGCTGAGGAGAGCGATATCGTTATGAACGCCCACAGGATCCACAATGGTCAGAAGCCGGTGCTTGATAATAAGAGTAAGGATTTCTTTTTCCTGGAAAGAAATGACGCAAATGTCATATACAAGCACATGATCCAGCTCATAAGGGACAAGCTTCCGGGATATGTGGGAGCACAGCCTTATGATATACAGGTTCTGACACCAATGAAAAAGGGCCCCCTTGGTGCGATCCAGCTCAATCTGATCCTGCAGGAGTATCTCAACCCTCCGGATAAGTCCAAAAAAGAACATGTCTATGGGGAGCTTACTTTGAGAGAAGGCGACAAGGTCATGCAGATAAAGAATAACTACCAGGCTCAGTGGGAAGTTGTTGGCAAGCACAATATTCCGGTGGATTCGGGACTTGGCGTATTTAACGGCGACATGGGGATTGTCAGAGAGATAAACGAATATTCCCAGGACGTAGTGGTGGAATTTGATGAGCACAGGAGAGTCAGATATCCTTTTTCTGAACTGGATGAACTTGAGCTTTCCTATGCAATTACTATCCACAAGTCCCAGGGAAGTGAGTATCCTGCCGTTATTATGCCCCTTTTAGGTGGACCCAGGATGCTGCTTAACAGGAACCTTCTTTACACGGCAGTCACAAGAGCCAAGAATACCGTGTGCATTTTGGGCAGCAGCCAGACAGTCCTCAACATGACAGCCAATGAGCAGCAGTTGAAAAGATATACCGGACTTAAAGATAGAATTAGAGAAGTATTTGATGCAGATAATTGAAAATGTTCTGAATCTCATTTATCCAAGGCGTTGTCCTGTCTGCGACAATGTCCTTAGATATAAAGAGTCTAAAGACCTCGTTCATGAGGAGTGCAAAAAGAAAATAAAATATATTGGAAGCCATGTCTGCGAGAAATGTGGAAAACCCTTGAAGTTATCTGACCAGTCAGAGTACTGCGCAGACTGTATGGCTATCAGACATAGATTCAACCGGGGATTTTCGGTTTTTAGTTACAGAAGTATCTCAGGATCCATCTACAGATTTAAGTATATGGGACGCAGGGAGTACGCTGATTTTTATGCAAAAGAAACTGCAAGAAAGCTTGGGAAAAAGCTAAACAGGCTTGGGATTGATGCAATAATACCTGTTCCCATGCATAAGGATAAGCAGTATTTGAGAGGATACAATCAGGCAGCAGAATACGCTTTAAGGCTTTCAAAGCTGACAGACATCCCTATGTATGACGATGTGATTGTCAGGACCAGAGCCACCAGACCCATGAAGGAACTGGACCTTCGTGGGCGCCGCAATAATTTGAAAAAGGCTTTTAATATAATAAGAAATGATGTAAAATTTAAGTGTATACTCATTATCGATGACATCTATACAACTGGAAGTACCATTGATGAGATCGCCCATGAGTTTCAGATGGCAGGAGTTAAGGAAATATATTTTCTTACGCTGGCTATCGGGCAAACTACTTAAGATAAATGGAGGTCAGATTTATGAACTTACGGAATTGTTCAAGATGCGGAAAAATGTTTAATTACATTGGTGGACAGCCAATCTGTGAGCCTTGCAAAAAGGCGATTGAAGAGGATTTTCAAAAGGTTAAAGCATACATACAGGAAAATCCTGCTGCAGATTTAAAAAAGATTGCTGAAGATAATGAAGTTACCACCAAACAGATTCAGCAGTGGATCCGTGAGGAAAGACTGATGTTCTCTGAAAGTTCACCGCTTAAGATGACCTGCGAGAAGTGCGGTGATCGTATTTTAACAGGAAGATTTTGTGCTAAATGTAAGGCAAGCATGGCAAATAATCTTAACGATACATTTGCTAAGCCTAAGCCAGCTATCCAGCAGCCGGTTAAACAAGATAAGAAAGCTGGAATGCGCTTCCTGGATACATAAGGAGCAAAAATGTTAAATGAAGACAAAGTCATTTTGATGACCAAAATGGCTGCATTTATGGATCGTGAAGGCAAAAAGAACGGAGCAATCAATTCCTATTTCAGGAGTGATTACATTGGCTTTAATATACTTAAGTCAGTGATCAGCGCAACAGTTGTCTTTGCTATTTGTGTTGGGGCTTATGCTCTTTACGATTTCGAAAATGTTTTATCTAATCTTTACAATACAGATAATTTATTGGCTATTGGCAGGAGGTATCTTATATACTACCTCCTGCTTGTTGGCGTGTATTCTCTTGTTTCATATATTATTTATTCCTATCGTTATTCCAAGATGCGTAAGAATATGAGACAGTATTATGGGGATCTTAAAAAGCTAGCTAGAATGTACGAGAAGGAAAAGTGATATTATGACATCATTATTGGAATTAAAGCAGTATATCAAAAGATTTTATATCAAGAACGAAACATATCTTACATATGTCTGGAAGTTCTTACTTTCACTTATTTCAGTTGCAGTTATCAACAATAAGCTTGGGTATATGAGCTCTCTGAACAATATGGCGATTGTTCTGATGGCATCACTTTTGTGCGCTATTTTACCTGCAAACTTTATCATTGTTATTTCAGCAGCATTCATTGTGGGACATCTCTTTGCGCTGGCTCCTGAGTGTGCGCTGGTCACAGCGATAATCTTTGTCCTTATGTTTTTGTTGTATTTTAGATTTTCACCAAAAGATACTTTGGCAGTTGTACTTACTCCATTGTTCTATTTTATGGGCCTTCCTTACGTGATGCCTCTTGCAATGGGACTTTTGGGCACACCTGCTTCAATGGTATCAGTTGGATTTGGAGTAGTAGTAGCATTCCTTATTTCATATTTTTCTTCAAATGCCACAGCTTTTGGAAGTGATGGCGTTGAGGAAGCAGCCAATGAATTCCAGTCGATAGTGTCAGGAATTGTTGGAAACAAGTCAATGATGGTTATGATAGTTGCATTTGCAATTACAATTGTTATTGTATATTTGATTCGCAGATCTTCTGTTGATAACTCCTGGAAGATTGCTATTTCAGCAGGTGCCATATCACTTATTATCTGTATTCTTGTTGGTAATCTTATCTTCGATACAGATATTGCTTTGGCAGGAGTGATAATCGGAACTGTTGTATCTGCACTTCTTATGCTGGTAGTTGAGTTCTTCTCATTCAGCCTTGACTATAGCAGAACAGAGAAAGTGCAGTTCGAGGATGATGAATATTACTACTATGTAAAGGCTGTACCTAAGGTTACAGTTTCAACACCTGAGAGAAGAGTTAAGAAAATAAACCGCGCCAGAGAACAGCGCAGATGATCTATAAAGGAACACCATGGAACAAATAGATTTTTTATTTGATTTCAACAGAACAAGTTTGCACATGCCAACTGTGAGATTCTCAGATATACTGGAGATTTTTATTATCGCGTTTCTGGTATATCATATTTTGGTGTGGGCAAAAAATACAAGGCTATGGTCACTTTTAAAGGGTGTCATAGTCATTGTTGTGTTTATTTTGGTTGCAGCTCTTTTCAATATGTCCACAATTTTGTGGATTGTGGAAAGAGTTTTCAGTATAGCTATTATTGCGATGGTTGTTATCCTGCAACCGGAACTTCGTAAGGCTTTGGAAGAGCTGGGCAGGAAAAATTTCTTTTCCAATGTGTTATCACTTGGTGACCCAAAGACACAGGGAAGATTCTCAGACAGGACTTTGAATGAAATAGTAAGAGCCTGCGTGGAAATGGCTAAAGTCAGAACGGGTGCTCTGATAGTTATTGAGAATAATCATCCTTTAACTGAATTTGAACGCACAGGAATTGAGGTTGACGGAATAGTAACAAGTCAGCTTCTTATCAATATTTTTGAGCACAACACTCCACTTCATGACGGAGCAGTTGTGATAAAGGGTGACAGGGTAACAGCTGCCACATGTTATTTGCCACTTTCTGACAACATGGGGATAGGTAAGGAACTTGGAACAAGACATCGTGCCGGTGTAGGTGTTTCTGAGGCAACAGATTCTCTTACGATCATTGTTTCTGAGGAAACAGGAAAGATCAGTATCGCTTATGAAGGCGAACTTGAGAGAGCTGTTGACAGCGACAGATTAAGGGAACGCCTGAGAATACTTCAGGATAAACACACTGAAGAGGCACCGATCAAGCACCTTGCCAGAAAGGCAAAGGCGAAAAAATGAAAAAACTTACGTCTAATTGGGGGCTTAAGCTCGCCTCACTAATATTTGCTATAATCGTCTGGTTTTTGGTTACCAACATAAATGACCCTGTAACATCGGTCAGATATACTAATATTCCGGTAACGCTTAAGAATACCAACCTTATTACGGATCAGGGCCAGGTTTACACAGTGCTTGATAACACAGATACCATCAGTGCTGTGACTATCTATGCACCAAGGTCCATAATCGATTCGCTCAGCCAGAACAATATCGTAGCAACAGCCGATATTCAGGACCTTTCAAGTCTTAATACGGTCAGCATAAATGTCACTACCAACAAATATAGTGACAAGATTGAGAATATATCTATAAGTAATGATGTGGTCAAACTCAGTGTAGAGCGCAAGGCTTCTAAGTCTCTTAGAATCACACCTACTACATCTGGAACTCTTTCTGATGGATATGTGATCGGAGACGTTTCAACAGGCCAGAATATGATAAGGATCAACGGACCTGAGTCAATAGTTCAGACTGTTGAGACAGCAGAGGTTGATGTGGATGTAACCGGATTTACATCAGACATTATCACCAACGCAGATATAGTTCTTTATGATGCTGAAGGCAATCAGGTAGATACATCACAGATCTCCATGAATGCCAAGACAGTCAATGTTAACGTGACTATTTACGGAACCAAGTACGTTCCACTTAAGTATACGATAAAGGGCGAGCCGGCAAGTGGCTATGCTCTTACAGGCAAGGTTGATACCAATCCTGATCAGGTGCTTATCGCTGGCAAGAACAGCGCTATCGCTTCTGTGAAAGAGATTGTTATTGATGATGAACAGCTCGATGTAACAGGCCTTACAGGAAACCTCGCATGCACAATCAATGTTGAGGATTATCTGCCAAGCGGAGTTATATTTGGAGATGATGACTATAACGGTACTGCTGCAGTTGTTGTTCACATTGAAGGTATAACTGAAGAGACCTTTGATGTAGACCTTAAAAATATCTCTATAGCCGGTGAAGTTGACGGTTATAGTGCTGTAATTGAAGATAGCGAGTATGATACTGTTTCAGTGAATCTTACAGGACTTGTGTCTACAATCAAGAGTGTATCTGCTTCATCTTTAACAGGAACAGTAGATATTAACAGCTTTATACAGGATAGTGACAACGGGGAGCTTGCAGACGGAACTTACAGCGTAGATGTTGACTGGAACCTTCCGGATGGTGTAAAGATCGCCAATACTGTGAGCATTTATGTGAAAATAGAAAAGAAAGAATAACGAGGTTTTAGAAATGGGAAGATTATTTGGAACAGACGGAGTCAGAGGAGTGGCTAACGATGAACTTACTCCACTTTTAGCTATGCAGCTTGGTCAGGCAGGAGCATATGTTTTATCAAAAGAAGTTAATCACAAGCCTACTATCATGGTTGGCTGCGATACAAGACTTTCAGGTGATATGCTTGCCAGCGCGCTTATGGCCGGTGCTTGTTCAGTAGGTGCTGATGTAGTTAATGTTGGTGTTATCCCAACTCCTGGTGTGGCTTATCTTACAAAGAAATACAGAGTAGATGCAGGTGTTGTTATCTCTGCTTCTCACAACCCAATGGAGTTTAACGGAATCAAGTTTTTTGACGGAAATGGTTATAAGCTTCCTGATGCAATGGAAGACGAAATAGAAGCTCTTATCAAGAACAACATGGAAGGCGTAAAGATGCCTACAGGTGCCGGAATTGGTAAGATCAAGAACCGTACAGATGCAAGAGAAGAGTATATCAACCACAACCTCAACGCTGTAGATATCAACCTTCAGGGAATGAAAGTTGTAATGGACTGCGCAGAAGGTGCATCTTTCTATACATCAGTAGAGGCAATAAGACAGCTCGGCGCAGAAGTAATAGTTATCCACAACAATCCTGATGGAACAAATATCAATGCAGGTTGCGGATCTACTCACATGGAAGAACTTATGGGAAGAGTTGTTACTGAGAAGGCAAACATCGGCCTTGCTTTTGACGGTGATGCAGACAGATTCCTTGCAGTAGATGAAAATGGTAAGATGGTAGACGGCGATGAGATCATGGCTATCATCGGAAAATACATGAAGGACAATGGCAAGCTTGCTAAAAATACAATCGTTGCAACTGTTATGAGTAATCTTGGTTTCTTCAAGATGGGTGAGAGAGAAGGAATCCAGATCGACAAGACAAAAGTTGGTGACAGATACGTTCTTGAGCACATGAAAGAAATCGGAGCAAATCTTGGCGGTGAGCAGTCAGGACACATTATTTTCCTTGACGATAACACAACAGGAGACGGACTTCTTTCAGCTCTCCATCTGTTAGAGGTTATGGTTAACACCAAAAAACCTTTATCAGAGCTTGCTAAAGTAATGGAGGTTATGCCTCAGGCTCTTGTAAATGCACATGTTCCTACACACAAGAAGGATTCTTATATGGAGTATCCTGAAATTGCAGGAGCTATTGCAGATCTTGAGAAGCAGTTTGCCGGAGATGGAAGAGTTCTTATCAGACCATCAGGTACAGAGCCACTTGTAAGAGTAATGATAGAGGGTAAGGATCAGGCTAAGATTGAGGAGGAAGCAAGGAAACTTGCGAAGTTGATCGAGGAGGTTATGCTATAATATGGTAAGTCAGAAGGTGGTTATTACAAACCCTACTGGATTACATTTGCGACCTGCAGGTAATCTATGTAAGGTGGCAATGAACTATAAATCTCACATCACTTTTAGCTATGGCGATAATACTGCCAATGCCAAGAGTGTACTTAGTGTTCTTGGCGCTTGCATAAAGTGTGGCGATGAGCTGACTTTTAAATGCGATGGTCCGGATGAAGAAGAGGCTATGGAAGCCCTTGTTAAGGCTATCGAAACCGGTCTTGGCGAATAGAATATTTTTGTGATAAACTATCACATGTTAAAAAATAGAGAGGAAATTGAACAGGATATGAGAAAAGCAAAAGCAATTATAGCCGCAGGCTTAACTGCAGCTATGCTATTTGGATGCGGCTCTGCTGGGGATGAGTCAGTATCTGGACTTAGTGTTGAAAAGTTAGAAGATGTAACTAAGCCAGAGGAAGCAGTTGCAGAGGCGACTGTTGAAGAGACAGTTGACGAGGACGTTCCACCTGCAGAAGGAATGGTTAGAAGTTATTTCACAAACGAGTGGGTTGATGAAGCAGTTAATACAAACAGACCACTTGCTGTTATGTACCCTATTAACAAAGAGGCACAGCCACAGTACGGACTTAGCAATGTAGCAGTTTTCTATGAGATCATGGAAGAAGGCAGCATGAGCCGTCAGATGGGTATCCTTGAGAATTGGGAGAGCCTTGAGAGAATAGGTAATATACGAAGCATCCGTGATTACTTTGTATATGCAGCACTTGAGTATGATCCAATTATTGTTCATTACGGCGGACCAGAACTCTACGTTAAGTCTATTTTGACAAGAGATGACGTTGACAACTTAAACGGTGTTGGCGGTGTAATGGGTTCAGACTATGGCGCATTTTTCAGAGTACCTGAGGGAAGCACATCTGAGCATACAGCTTTCACAGATGGTGCACACGTAACATCTGCTATCGAAAAAGCTAAATTTGAAACAGAGCACAGAGATGATTTTGAAGGTGAATCACACTTCACTTTTACAGGATATTCTAATCCAAACACTTTAGAGGATTATGGCGAGTCAGCAGTTGAGGCAACTGATATCGATATGTCAGGGTGCTTTCCTGTGACAAAGTCAGCTCTTACATATGATGAGTCAAAGGGTGTATACCTTAAAACTTTATATGGAAGTGCACAGAAGGATGCTGTAACAGGCGAACAGCTTGCATTTGCTAACGTTATCAT
Source organism: Butyrivibrio sp. (assembly GCF_015056685.1). Taxonomy (GTDB): domain Bacteria; phylum Bacillota; class Clostridia; order Lachnospirales; family Lachnospiraceae; genus Butyrivibrio. Next base: position 67,944 of record NZ_SVFW01000017.1, read on the forward strand.
CCAGAGAACATACCACGAAGTTCGTGATGACAACGGATACCTTGCATATCAGATGCATGATACAACTCGTGACGGATACTTCATCACAAAGGGTAAGATGATCCACGTAACATGGGAGAAGACTGGTGACTATGCACCAACAACTTACTATGATGATGCAGGCAACGAAGTTGTACTTAATACAGGTAAGACAATGATATTTGTAATTCAGGAGAAGGGCGGATCTTTCTCTAAGTTTACAGTAAACGGTGTCACATACGCAGATTGATAGACCTGGCATTATAGCGGACGGCAGTGATGCCGTCCGATTTTGGGTTTTAAATAAGAGAGGAATAACATGGATAAGATTATCGTTACCGGTTGCAATGGACAGCTTGGAAGAGCAATAAACAAAGAACTTGCTGGCAAGTATGAGCTTGTAAATACTGATGTTTTTCAGCAGGAAGGCATTATACCTTTGGATATAACAAATGTTGATCAGGTGCTTAAGCTTGCAAGAGATGTTAAGCCTGTTGCCATTGTTAACTGTGCCGCATACACAGCAGTTGATAAGCAGGAGAGTGACATAGATCTTTCTTACAAGATCAATGCGATCGGACCAAGAAACCTTGCAATTGCAGCAACTGAGACAGGAGCTAAGCTTGTTCACGTTTCAACTGACTACGTTTTTGAAGGCAATGGAACAAGACCATATGTTGAGTTTGATAAGCCCAATCCTGTAAGTGTATATGGAAAAACAAAGCTTGCAGGTGAGGAGTTTGTAAAGCAGTTTGCAAAAGATTTCTTTATTTTAAGAACAGCATGGCTTTATGGTGATGGTAAGAATTTTGTTAAGACAATGCTCGCATTATCTGAAAATCATGATGAAGTAAGCGTAGTTAACGACCAGCTTGGTACTCCTACAAGTACTTATGAACTTGCAAAAGCTATAGCATATCTTCTTCCTACAGAAAATTATGGTATTTTCCACGGAACATGCGAAGGTTCAACTAACTGGGCAGATTTCACTGAAGAGATATTCAGACTCGCAGGAAAGAACACAAAAGTTAACCATGTTTCAACAGCAGAATATCAGGCAAAGAATCCTCAGTCTGCTCCAAGACCAGCGTATAGTATTCTTGAGAACTATATGTTAAAACTTACATCTGACTTTATGTTTGCAGACTGGCATGAGGCTATTGAGAGATACATAAAAGAGCTTGTTTGATCAGAATAGAGGTTTAAATGCAATTATTAAATGATATATTTGGCAATACTATACTCATGGCATCATTTTGGGGATGGCTTGTTGCTCAGGTCCTGAAAACCATAATATATGTTATTGTTAACAAGAACTTTAATCCTGAAAGACTTATGGGAGACGGTGGAATGCCCAGTTCCCATTCAGCTACAGTAATGGCTCTTGTGACATCGACTTTTTATCACTATGGAGCAGGAACCTTTGAGTTTGCAATTTCAGGAGTTTTAGCCCTGATCGTTATGCATGATGCTATGGGCGTAAGACGTCAGGCAGGAAAGCAGGCAGTTGTCATCAATAATATGATGGACTGGTTTAAAGAGCTTGATAAAGATATTCCAACAGAGCAGAGACTCAAAGAGTTTGTTGGACATACTCCACTTCAGGTTTTGTTTGGCGCAATCCTTGGAATCATTGTTGGCGCAGTGGTTTCCTCGATAGGATAAATAAAACACAGGAGATAACTGATAATGATAACAGTTATACTTACTTGGATCTATGTTTTAGCTACCACATATCTTACAGGATTCTTTTTTCTAAATGCTATTACATCACTTGATTGTATGGCTTTTGTGAATTCAAAAGGTGTGTCAAAAAAGTATAAGATCAGATATCAGGAAAGTTATATAGTAGCCGGAATAGTTGTGGTTACTGTATTTGCTCAGCTTTTGAGTTTATTTGGCGGCGTTGGTCTTTTGGCTAACGCCTTCTTGGTCTTGTTTGATATTGCTGTGGCCTTTTACTACAGAAACAGATTATTTGAAGAATTCTATCTGATGAGACATGTTCTTTTAGCAAAAAGAGACTGGTTGTGGTATCTTCTTGTGTTTCTTCTTATGGCTTACGGAACATCTCATGGAATCATGCACTATGACTCTGACCTGTATCATGCGCAGGCTATCCACTGGATTGAGAGCGTCGGTATAGTAAAGGGCCTTGGTAATCTCCATTTGAGACTTGCTTATAACAGCGCTTCATTTGCCCTTTCAGCCTTTTATAGCTTTGCGTTTTTGGGTAAGCAGTCATTTCATACAATGGCGGGATTTTTTGCACTGCTCCTGGCTTGGCAGTGTCTTGATATAAAGACTATTGTCATAAGAAGACAGATCGTTATTTCTGATTTCCCAAGGATTGCAGCCATGTACTACCTTTTTACAATCTTTGATGAGATGGTAGCGCCTGCATCCGACTATTTTCTTTCAACACTTGTTTTTTACATCATCATCTGTTGCACCGATATGTATGTGAGACATGAAAAGGCTTTTGTGCCATACATCTTGCTTGCAATGGTCGGAATATATGCAGTTACTGTAAAGCTTTCTGCGGCGCCGATGGTTCTTTTGTCAATTATTCCAATCTATAAATTGTTCCACAGTAGGACAGCGGATAAAATCAAAGCCTTCGGTTTTTCGGTGCTCCTTGCTCTGGTTATAACCATGCCGTTCTTTTGGAGAAATATAGTGATCTCAGGATGGCTTCTCTATCCTGTCACATTCCTTGATCTCTTTGGCTTTGCATGGGAGATACCAAAAGGCGTTGCCCAGTATGATTCAATGGAGATCAGGACTTTTGGCCGCGGATATAATGATGTGGAAGCTTTTATGAATGTGCCTTTTTCAGAATGGGTACCTAACTGGTTTGGACAGCTTTCGCTCTTCTATAAGGCAATGGTGGTGCTTTCAATAATATCGATCGTTATTTATGTGTGCTGCGTCATATATTTTGGAGTGGTAGCAGTGGTATATAAAAAGAAACCTGGCAAGCTTGTTGGCAACAAGGTATTTGACCTAAGCAGCAGGAGCATGCTTAACCTTGCTGATTTTCTTACGCTTAGCGGGACACTTATCCTATGCCTCGTATTTTGGTTCTTTAGCGCGCCCCTTATCAGGTATGGAATCGTTTATGTTCTTGCGACAATCTCCATAGTTTTTGGAAGAATGATAATATTGCTCTTTCATAAATTAGAAGAAAAGGGTAGTGGGGTAAAAGAGATATCGTATAAAGCCCTTGTTGCTCTTCTTGCCATATGGCTTGTTTACAAGGGAATAAATATAGTTAATGAGGAAATTCCAAGATTTAATCCAAATTATCTTCTGGTTCAGCAGGACTATGGAACCTACGATGTTGATTCCTTTAAGCTTGGAGATAGCACAATCTACTATCCCACAGAAGGAGACCGCGCAGGATATGCGCCATTCCCGGCTGCAACTCATGACCTTACCGGTGAAGTTGAACTTTTGGGAGAGACAATAACTGATGGACTGAAAAGTGTAGGGCGATAAAAAGGCAGACAGTGGGGACGGTTCCAATGTCATTTAGATAGTAGAATTCTTGATAGCAGTATATTATTATAAACATGATAAATCCAAGCA
>NZ_SVFW01000092.1 GCF_015056685.1 Butyrivibrio sp.
GACAGGGTAAGAAATGAAATAATCAATATTTTACCCGAGGAAAAGTAGAAAGACAGGGTAAGAAATGAAATAATCAACATTTTACCCGAGGAAAAGTAGAAAGACAGGGTAAGAAATGAAATAATCAATATTTTACCCGAGAAAAAGTGGAAAGACAGGGTAAGAAATGCAATAATCAATATTTTACCCGAGAAAAAGTAGAAAGACAGGGTGAGAAACGTAATAATCATTATCTTACCCAAAGAAAACCAGAAAGATAGGGTAAGAAATGTAATATATATTTTTTTCCCAAGTTACCTGTTAAAATGGTGGCTGCAAAAGCGGTATCAAGCTATATGCCCAAACTAGCATTGTCGTACCCTTTACAATGGTAGCCGCGGGTATATAGTCACACATATTCTTGAAAGTAGCCGCCCCTACTGTTCTCGGAGTCAGAGCCTGAGGCAATAACACCTAGCCACACCGAAGGTGCTTGCCATTGACGGGGTCTGAGGAAAACGCTACAATGCTGAATCCGACGGTGAGATAAGATCTACTGTTCCCATCATCCTCACCGTCGGCGAGGTATAGACGGCGTTTTCATCAGGTTCAGTCAATGGTGGCGGACGCTGCCAATCACTTACGCATATACAAATGCAGAGTACTTTGGTATAGGCATAAAGATTACGATAAATAATATCACTAGTGAGTTAATGACTGTCTATGTTGTTACAAGGAATCATTAAAAACTATGAATACACGACATTTTTTGGAAAAAGAAGTAACTAAAAGTTACTTTTTTTTATAAATAAATTTGCTATGATATTATGCAGAGAATGTAACAATATTTCATATATGTTTTTCTTTTTTTGGAGGGTATGTGTAAATGAAAAGACGAACTTTGTGGAAACTGTTGGCAAGTATTATGGCATTTACTATGGCGGCTGCCCCTGCAATCACAGTATGTGCAGAGGAAATAGAAGGGCCTGTAACAGAGCCTGTAATTAATGAGAATCCGGATGACCCCAAAGTAATTAATGGGGATGTAAATGTAATTTTTGATGAATCCAGTTCGAATATTTACGCGGTACTGGCGGGTGAAAACTCTGAGGTATCTGTCAAAGGTGATGTGAATATGACGCTTGACCGCGATGGAAGTGCGGGGATTGCTGGGGTAGAAAATTATGGAGGAAATGTCGATATTTCTGGAAAAGTAGAGGTTACTTCTTCGTCCTATTCATGTAATGGAGGTGCAGTGGACTGCCATAATGGTACAACAACTGTAGGTGGCGATGTTGTTCTTGACGTTCAGGATGATGGTATGCAGTATGCTATTAACGCATATGGAGGTGATGATCCTGCCCAAGTTATAGTAGAGGGGAATGTAAAATCGTCAGGTACAGGAATTTGGGCTATTCATTCAAATGTTTATGTAGGTGGCGATGTTGAAGCAAAAAGAGGTGTTTTGTGTGATGCAGAAGTAGACAATAGTGACTGCAGCATCGTTATTATGGGTACAGTTTCTGCAACAGAGGGAATAGAGGCTCATGGATATATTTCAGATGAAGAGGCGACTGAACAGAGTTTTGTGGATAGTTTGCCAAATGTAGTTGTATATGCAATAGATACTCCTAAAGAAGAAAACATTGTATCCGCAAAAATCTATGGGGAAGAAAACGCTGTCGCAACAGAATTATTTAAGAATGCTATCAACTATATCATTCACACTGAAGGAGACATGGACCTTTCAGGGGATGACCTGAAGTCTGTAAGTGATTTTGCTACTTTCACGGATCTTAAAGCGGATTACAGAACAACAAAGATAGGTGAGATTTTCACAGCAACTGTTGCAAAAAATTATGGGATTGAAGGAAGTAGTAGTGTTGAAGTTACTAAGGTAAGTGATGGAGTTTACAGTGTTAAGCTGATTGATTCAAAAGGAGGAATTCTTTTGAAGGCAACTGCGCTTTCACCAAATCAAAATCCAGGTGATGGAACGGCAGAAGATTCAAGAAACGATTCCAGCCAGACAGCACCTGTACTATTTGTGATTCAGGATGATTCACGGAATCAGCAGGCAACATCTATGATTTCAACAGCTGTTGGAAATGTTCCTGCAGGAGCATTAAGAGTTGCAGTTCCATACGGACAAAAAACAATAGCGCCGGCAGTAGAAGGTGCGCCATCTCCATCAAAGGCAGTTTCTATAAAGGTTTCAGAGCTTACTGATGTTCAGTACAAGGAAACTATTATCCAGAATATTACCTCAACACCAATGGGTGGAATGCTCAGGATTGAAACTGACAAGGCTGCATGCTTTGACAGAGCAATGCTTGAAACTTTTGCTAAGAGAGCAAGTGTTAGTCTGGAAGTTATCTTCCCGGTTAAGGGACAAATGGTACGTGTTGTAGTCCCTGCAGGCTGCAATATCAATAATCTCCTTGATAAATTTGGCTACTGCGGATTTGAAAGACTTGCATCCATTTTAGGCAGTGAGGTAGTTAAATAATCAAACATAAATGATTTATTCATGATGCGGAACGGATAGTATAATCTGTTCCGCATCTTTTTATAAAATATGGTAAGATATACAAAGCGCACCGCATAAAATACAAGGTGGTGCGCATTTATTATTATGTAACAAAGAGGATAGATATGGCAAAATGGATGATAGCAAATAAGAAGGCTGATTTTGATGGAATCGCTGCTAAATATGGCATTTCCAATATCACAGCCAGACTTATTGCTAATAGACTTATAAATTCCAGAGAGACAGAAAAAGAAGATTGTACTTTGGAAAAAGTGGATGAGTATCTGAACGGCGGCGTTTCAATGCTCCATGATCCATTTAAAATGGCAGACATGGAAAAGGGCGCCAGGGTGATGCTCTCCAGAATAGCTGAGAGAGCAAAAATCCGTGTTATAGGCGACTATGACGTAGATGGAATATGTTCTTCATACATACTTGTTGATGGACTAAGGCTCTTTGGAGCAGATGTGGACTGTGTTCTTCCTGACAGAATCAAGGATGGCTATGGCCTTAGCATCAAGCTTGTTGATGCCGCTATTGAAGACGGTATTGATACTATCATTACCTGCGACAATGGAATTGCAGCCTTTGAGCAGATCAAACATGCAAAAGAAAAAGGCATGACTGTAGTTGTTACAGATCACCACGAAGTTCCTTTTGAAGTGGCTTCTAGCGACGAAGCAGGTGCTGATTTAGCTGATCCAGGGACTTCTGAGAAAAAAGAAATATTACCGCCTGCAGATGCGGTTATAGACCCCAAGAGAGCTGAGGGTGAGTATCCTTTTAAAGAGATCTGCGGAGCAGTTGTTGCTTATAAGTTCCTGCAAGTTATGGCGCAGATAAAGGCTTCTGAAAAAGAAGACCCAGAGTTTGATGAGCTGATTGGAAGATTTTTTGCTGAAAAGATCATCTTTGCGGGCATTGCAACAGTTTGCGATGTCATGGAACTTAAGGATGAAAACAGGATAATCGTAAAAGAGTCTTTAAAACGCATCAGATTTACAGAAAATAAGGGGCTTAAGGCTCTTATTGATGTAAATAGCATTGATGTAAGCGCTATGACAGGATACCACTACGGTTTCATCATAGGTCCATGTCTTAATGCCACAGGAAGGCTTGATCTGGCCACAAGAGCATTATCTTTGTTTTTTGCTGAAGATGAGGCTGAGGCCGCTAAGATTGCCGGAGACTTAAAGGCCCTTAACGACAGCAGAAAAGACATGACCAAAGAGGGTGTTGATGCTGCTATAGAAATTGTGGATGAAGAGGCCGAGAAAGGCGAACTTCCCAAGGTTATTGTGCTGTATCTTCCCAATGTTCATGAATCTATAGCAGGAATAATAGCAGGTAAGATAAAAGAAAAGTACTACAGGCCTACAATTGTTCTTACAAAGGCAGCTGACGGTGGTGCAAAGGGATCAGGAAGGTCTATTGAGAGCTATGATATGTTCCAGCATCTTTCGGCGTGTAAAGAGCTGTTTACAAAGTTTGGCGGACATAAGATGGCTGCGGGACTATCACTTCCTGAAGAAAACATTGAGACTCTTCGCGCAAGACTCAATAATGAGTGTGAGCTTACAGACAGCGATTATGAGAGAATAGTCCATCTTGATATGGTAATGCCTCTTAAGTATGCGAGCATGGAGCTTGTTAAGGAATTTAGTAAGTTGGAACCTTTTGGAACAGGTAATACCAAGCCTATGTTCGCCCAAAAGGATGTAAA
>NZ_SVFW01000018.1 GCF_015056685.1 Butyrivibrio sp.
TTGATTTCTGATTATTTATACGAGCGAAAAAAATTTGTGGCAAAAATTATCTGATTTTTTTCTCAAGAGCACCTTCACTTACAACCACCATAAAGGCTCTAGCATATATTGCCATTTTCGCATTTAGCTATACAAATCATCTAATGTTAACAATGACACCTTCTCAGCATCAGCATTCTCAGCAACCCACTGAGAAAAGCCTGACAAAGAAAAAAACATATACTGAACTTCCTCATATTTTCTGGCAATAAGACCTTTTCTGTTCATCAGGTCTTCATAGATAGGCTTATCTATCTGTTCGTTTTTGAACTTACACTCTCCAAGAATTGCCTTCTTTCCAATTTCATCAATTCCAACAACATCAATATCTGTTGGAATATGATCATGTCCCATCCCCCACCATTTTCCTACATTTGTAGTCATGCATTTCAGCTTTCCATCTAGTCCATGTGAAAGAACGTAATATCTACACATATCTTCAAAAATCTCACCCATGAAATCATGCAAATTGTTCTTTACGTACATATTATAGTAAACTTCTCCGCGGTTCATCTCGATGGCCGCACGCCCCTTTGGTATGAATTTATACCAAAAACGATACATTCCATCAGCGATTTCATAGTTAACCTTCTTTTTGTTCTTTTCATCTGTTATCGCGGAAACTTTTGCCAGAACTCCAACTGTAGTAAGATTCTTTATCGTATATGAAACTGCAGCGGTCGACTCATGTACTTTGTCAGCGATTTCATTTACTTTATTTGCTCCACCTGAGCACGCCTCAATCACTGTATTGTATGTGTTAACAGTTCTGAACTCTTGCATAAGCAAATTATATGGTTCTTCATAAAGGTAGCCGGATGGTTTAAAAAAATTATTTATTAAGTTATCATCTAACGAAATAGAATCATCAAAAAGTGTTAAGTATTTTGCAACTCCGCCAGTTACACCAAATACAACAGCTTTTTCCTCATTATTGTAGTTAGGCACAAATTTAGCAGAATCCAGGTAATCAAACGGTTTTAAAAAAATTTGATTATCACGTCTGCCAAACAGCGGACTCTTTTCACTCAAGATTTTTTTCTCCATAAAACTAATTGCGGAGCCACTAATAATAAGATATATATTTTTCTTACTAAGAATTGAATCAATCGCACCTTGAAATCTTGATAAAAAAGACTCGTCTACTTCGGCAATATATGGTATTTCATCCAAGGCGATTACTGTTTTTTCATCCTTACAACTATTACCTACAAACTTAAAGAAGCCTTCCAAATCTGAAAACTCTACACCTTCCATCTCTGGTACGATATCAGAAATGAATTGTGCACTCCACTTTTTAACATTATCTTCTAAGCTGGATTTTGCTGCTATATAATAGGACGCTCTCTTATCTTTAATAAATTCTGTAATAAGCGTAGATTTACCTATACGTCTGCGACCGTAAATAACAGTCATTTGGAAACCTGGCTGATTATATGTTTCCTCCAGTACACTCATTTCATGTTCTCTTCCTATAAACATACGTATTTCTCCTACTGATATTTCTCTTCACTAAAACTGTTTTTGTTAAAATATGTTTTATTAAAAATAATTTTAGCATAGCATCCTTAGATGTCAATGTAAAATTCTTGCAACGTCCACCGCTTTATTTCCTGTAATGAAACACTAAACCCGTCCCCTAGGACCTTAAAAAGCATAAAAAATCAGAGGGTATTTCACCTCTGATTTCAGGAAAATATTTAGTTTTAAATGTTAGGTGGGGATAGTGAACTCTTATCTAAATGACATTGCCCCGTCCCCTGGGACCATCATTTTGTAACTATCTCTCAGCCGAGGAGCGCAAGAAGGCGAAGGAATCCACAGTAGCCCTTGTTGTCAAGGAGCTTGTTGATGTCATAACCTGCAGGGATCACAACGCTGATCTTTTTGTTTCCGAGAGGGAAAAGAACTTCCATATCCACGTTACTTCTCTTGGCAAAAGTTTCAAGCATTGCTCTGTCAAAGCATGAGATCCTGTCGGTCTCCAGACGGAAGAGTCCGCCTGCCGGTGTAGCAGATAAGTTATTGATGACTGCATCCTTGTACTGTGCATCCGTCAGCTTAGCCATCTTAAGTGTTATTGCTCTTGCAGCCTCACGGCCTCCTGCTGCTACTGCTGTTGCTTCTCGACCTAATGTTGCTACTGCTGTAGCCTGACTTGTTGCCGGAAGAGCAATTGCGATAGCATCAGTCGGGATCTCAGCTGATGAGGATCCGGATAACTGGCTGCCACTTTCGCCTTCACTTGGAACTACTGTGATGGAATCATCTACTACAACTGTTACAGATCCGCCATTTGATGTGTTGCTTCCACCATTTTCATCATCAGGATTACTGCTTCCGCCACCCTGGATTGCTCTGGCGATAAGTCCGAGCTGTGCCAGTGTAAGGCTTGTAACTCCTGTAACAGAGCTGACTGTCAGGATATAACCATCACCACTCTGGTTTGGAGTAAGTACGTATGAACATGTTGCGGTCTGTTCATTAGAAACAGGGGTATCTGATATCCTGTTCTCTTCAGCAATAGAAATGTTTATTATACCGGATCCGATGGTATCTTCCAGATAATATTTACCGGTTGCGTTTCTGCTCACAAAATCACTGGCGTCATTATCTTGATATCTATCAAAGGTAACTGTGTTATTTCCCACATCCGTAATGGTAACTGACCAGTACTGCACTTCAGCAGGATTGCCGTTTTCCACTGTGGCATTGTCGTAATTGCCCTTAACAGTACCGTTATTATTTTTTACGATTCCAAAATTATTTGTTACGCTTCCGAAATTATTTGTCTCTACTATTCCAAAATTGTTACTTACTGTTCCATCATTGTCAGTAACTTTGCCCTTATTCGTTTTTACCTGACTTGTATTTCTTCCAACAACTCCGGTTCCTTCATTTAATGTCACTGTACCATCATTAAGAGTAACTGTCCCATTATTGGTGTCTATGTGTCCAGCGCTGTTTTCCTCTACGGTTCCATTATTGATAGTTACATGAGCACCAGTTTCATTTCTAGTAATATCACCATTATTTTCACTTACTGTTCCTCCATTTTGCTCAATAATTCCTTTATTGTCTATGACAATTCCGCCATCGACAGAATTATTCCTTATTTCTCCACCTTCATTGTTATTCGTAACAGTTCCTCTATTAATATCAATCTTGCCACCGGCATTGTTATTTGTAACCGTTCCCAAATTGTTCTCTATTGTTCCGTTATTATCAGTCAGAGTTTCACCTTCATAAACCGTATATATGCTAGATCCTGCCGGATTAGGATCATCATATGCCCTTACTGTTAACGGAGTTGCCATGATCATTGTTCCGGCCATCATCATTGCCGTGCTGACAGCTGCCAGCTTTTTAATTGTACCCTTTCTGTTCACCATTTTTCCCTCCATAAGATTACTAATACAATATGAAATATAGTTTCAATTTTCACAACAATTTTATCAATTATTAGTCAGTTTAAAAAGTATCTTTTGGTTACTTGTTGGCAATATTTATAAAAAGGGACACCTTTCTATCATAAAATCCTATCTTTAATTATCAGTCATCTACTTCAACAATGCCGCCATCCTTTACATTAACAGTCATGCCGGTCTTCACATATGATAGGAATTCTTCGCCAAGGCTATCGATGGTTGGCATTTTAGCCTCTGTCCAGATATCTGCCAAAAGAACTCCCGCAGCGCCAATAGAATCAATTGGGTTTGCAAAAAGCATGCAGGCGGGCTGCCTTCCGTAATCAGCAGCTGTAAATAAGATCATGCCACCAGTGGTTGAACCGATGGTCTGGGGAAGACAGAGTGCTACCCCCGCCATAGGTTTTTTGTATATGTCAGGATTGTTCTGATCTGAACAAGTTGCCTTTTTGTCTCCTGTAAGAAAACTTGTCTGATAACTTGCAAGTGTATTAAAACCGCCATGAGAAACAAGCGCTGTTGCACTGCATTGTCCCGGTATCACTACTCTACCCTTAAACTCTTTCATGATTACATCCTCCTCTTCCCAGTGATCATTTGTAAGATCTTTTTGTCTTCATAGAATCTGCATGAGGTGTAAGTCCTCAGTTTATTGGAATTGGTGATTATTGGAATAGAGTGAACAAGCGGATTATCACAATACATCAAAGGACAAATATAACTAAGTGTCAGATGGATTTCCTCTGCCATGCTCTCTTCTTTGCTTCCCCTGATTGCATCCAATACTCCGGGCGCAGCAGTAAGTACGGTGGGAATCATTGTAGTCTTTTTCCCACTTCCTTTTACTCCCTCATATATGTCGTGAATCCAGCCTTTAAGCTCAGATTTTGAAAGATGAGGACAGCCAATGAAACACATTTTAGGCTTAGCATCTTTGTTCTTCCAAATGATCGGATAACTATCTATTACTCTTTGGATTTCTGCATCGTCTATTACATAAGTCCTGGCATTATCTGCTATAAGACTCTCTCCCAGCTCAACGGCTTCAGGAGTAAGCTTGTCGATATGATAAAGACCTACTGCGCCATTAGACGCTGTAGCAGCCCCGAAGTTTTTCAAATAATCGCAAACGCTTGGAGTAAGTTCTTTTCCCAGAAAATCTGATAACCCGTAGACATATGGCACATCTTCCATGACTTTCATGCCTATGGCAGAACCCAGAACCTGCGCAGGCGGAAGCTTAGTTGTCTTAACTTCCACCTTCCAGGTGGCCTTTCTGCCTTCGTCTGTAAGAAGCCCAAACTTTGGAACACATCCAAGAATTGATCCAAAGAGCTCTATGATTCCGGAATTTCTGTTGCATCTTGCTCCCAAAACAGAATTGGCATATACAACTGCCGAGGACTCAGCCCAGCTAAGAATATCGCCTTTCTTTGGCCTGTTGCCCTGCTCATCAAAGTAGCAGGCACACGAAAAACTGTCCTTACTTTTAAGTCCAAGTTTAGACAGCTGCTTTTCATATCTCTTTTGCTCGGAATACATGAATTTATAAAATACAAGATCCTGGATAACATTCGATGGAACGTTCCTATCAAGAGGTCTTGGATCCATCGTGAATTGCTGCTTGGAAACAACCCCTGCATCAATAAGTTCATCCATTAATTTGTAGACAGGATTAATTACCTGAAGACCAAAACTAGTTACAAGATGCCCATATTTACCTGTAACTTCAACCATTTCTTCCGCCCCAAAGAGCTCTCCGTATCTTACCAGAGTCTCCATGATCTTGGCGTAAGTTTCCCCCTTTTTGCCGTCGTAGATTTCCTGTTGCTCGCTTGTAAGCCTCATCATACAATCCCCCACCATTCTAATTGCAAAAACAAAAAGCTTATATCGTTATTTAGTTCTGTATTTAGTTTACAGCATCAGGAACATTTTTAGCAATTATCTTGTTGGAATGTACGTCCCCAAGGACCATTACTGGCTCACTCATTATCCCCATTGAAATTACATTGTAGGTGCTTGTAAATGAGTCTCCACAACTTCTAAATGAATCCGGTCCAAGCCAGACCATATCATCGCCAATGAGATGAAGCTGTCCAAACCCATTATATCGATTTCCAAGAAGAACCAGTTTTACTCTGCAAGCCTCTTTGCCATGTAATGATGCATTTTGTGGAGCAAAAGCAACTATCTGGGCCTTTACTTTCGGGACACAAACTTTCACTGCTGCTCCCTCAAAATAAGGAATGTGAAGAATTCTTTCTTTTTTCTTCGAATCGTCAGATTGTTCTACAGCCGGAACATCGACGTAATATTCCATATTACCTGTATAAAATGGGAATCCCTGTCTGGTATAGTCTCCCCAAAAGAGTATTTCCGGTTTAGCCACAATTATTTTCTTATTTCCGCGAAGTTCTACGCCAAATTCTCCCAGTAAGTACATGCGTTCAAGATTTGCGTTTTCTCCAAAGCGCATTTGAATTTCAAGGATATTTTCACCTGCCCTAATCTCTGGCAGCGTAAAACACTTTATTGCTCTGTCAACATAGTATCCCGCATCCTCTTTGAGATTTATTTCCTTTCCATTTAAGAACACCTTACAGTATTTACTGTCCTCAAGTGCCAGTTTTGCTCCAATGCAATTGATACTGCTACATATCTTTGTACTTAAAGACAGAATATAGTCTCGGCTTGAAGGTTTGCGCGCGTATGGCTGGCATACATCTTCGTACCTTCCCGGCAAACCTGTTTTTTTCCTTAACAAATTATCAATTTGAAGAATCTCTTTTTCTTCATCACAAGTATCTACGATAACTTCTTGCGTCTCTATATTCTTTAATTTATACATAAACATATCTATAAGGTACACGTTAGGTTCAAGGTTTTTATATCCGGAAGGGCGGGAAATACGAACTCCTGAAGAAAGGCACTTTTTCATTGTTTCGGCGTTATTATCATCACATTCTTTTTTGCATAAATTCTTATCTTCAGAGATATCTTTTAACTCCAAAAGGCATGAATCCTGGTTATACATTTCAATAAAAACTTTGGTCCTGCCATCCCTAACAATGGCTTCAACTTTTTGTATATCTCCTGTAATGGCGTCATAACGGGTAACACTGTAATTTCCTTTGAATGTGAGCCATATTTTATCTGATTCGTTTATAGCTCGTCTCTCCCATATTCCATTGTCTCTGGCCTTCACACCAGCGAATGCTTGCGCCAAAAAGAATACGTTTTTATTACCAGTTTTTCTCATGTTAAAAAGATATTTTTCTGTTCTTCTGCCTTTATTATCAAATATGTCTACAGTTCTTAAATCATCTATTTTCTCAATGAGCTCATCTATTGAAACAACCGTTTGTGCTATGTCATTCAGATCGTCATTGGACTTTAGCACAATAAGTCTTCCCCCTGTCTTAGCAAAGTTTCTTAGAAGCTTTATTGTGCTCTTTCTTAGAGTCATATTCGATGGCACAATAATCGTGGAATACTCCATTTGTCCCATACTAAAAAGACCATTTCCTTTGTATTTGGCATCCTCATTAGCCAAAGCCTCAGAAATATAATCAAAGTCATAGCCCCCGGTAATAAGCCTTTCACAAAGTTCCTCAAATTCTCTTTCCATGGATTTCTGCTCTGAAAAATGAGTTTCAGAAGGCCCCAGTAATCTCCAAAAGCTCTCAATTGGGTGTATAACACCGATTTGAGTGACCGGTTTTCCCTTGGTCAACATATAGTTAATTCTGCCAAAGTAATCCTCAATATAAGAAAACTCTTTATACCATGGGGACTGCCAACCAATTGCCGCAGGATAATCTCTTTTTGCTTCTCCCTCCATAGTTGCCCAAGCCAGATGATGGACTCTTGTTGTTATACCTAGGGCAGCCTGCCAGTCTCCTGCCAGTTTGTAGCCCTTAAAATCAAAATTCCACTGTGTAACACCGTACTCCTCGCTAAGAGCACCTTCAAGTCCGTACTGATGAACAACGCTTGTTACCTGTTTGGCGGTAGTAAACTCCCTGATATCACAAAGGTTATCCATTCCCGGCAATCCAAATTCCTTATAATGTCGCATTGCTTCACCAACAGCATCCGCCTGAGCTTGTAAACTCTCCTCACCTAAAATATGCCCTGCATATGCTATATTATTCTCTCTGCACCATGATCCTATCTGCCTGTGGTAGGCTTCGTTGTATAGCTCTGTGCATGCTTCATATAAAAAGTATCTGATATCAGACCCTGATCCATCCCAAAATACATAAGGAAGTGATTCAAAAAAATTTAGTCCGGATATTTTTTCAAAACGATCAGGAAGGTTTTTAGTAAAAGGAATCCTTAAATCGCCTTTGTTATCAGAAAAATTCGGACGTATAAACCCGGCAATATTGGGCTCATCTGTAAAAATAGATGGGATTGTCTTTCCAAATTCTTCACCAACGGCCTGTTTATAACGCTTATAAGTAACCTGTAAAAAATATGAAATTGCCTCCGGATTCATTGTATCAACATAGGTTTGGTAATTGCGCCATGGAGATTCCTTCTCTACCACTTCAAACGCATACCAATTCTCATTGCCGTCAAGACCTGTTATTTTCCCTTTTTCTCTCTTCAGATTGTATGAATAAAGTATTCTTCCTTCTGTATTCTTATTTTGCGTGAGCACCAAAAATCGCTTTCGATAGTTCAGATTTTTAGTTACAATGCCTCCTCCAAATCCAGAGGCATACCTGTCTTCATCATACAAATAGCAAAGCATGCTATTTTGCTTGGCTTTTTCAACACAGTACTTGATCAGATCCATAAATTCATCTGATAAATACTCATTTTTCAATCCAACTCTGACGTGTACATGAAATCCGCCAAAACCCATTTCTTTAAAATATTGAATCTGCTCATCAATCATTTCTTTTGTAATAAGACCATTCCATGACCAAAAGGGTGCTCCCCGATAACATGGCTGTGGATTTATGAACTCGTCCCTAGCTATTTCTTCTCTGGAATTTGTATAAATCATAGTATCCTCCAAAAATTGATATTGTTACCTGCTTCTCTATAGAAGTATATTGATTTCTCTGATGTTTCTGCTAGCATAATAATTGATTGCAATTCGGCATATATTGATATCATAAATTTTGGAGTTAATTATATGAATGCATATTTTGAAACGCTGATAGACTCAGAAATCAGCTTTTTCTTTGATGGAATAGGAATATACTACTGCTTCGAAGGCAACGGCCTTTCTCTGGATGGAAAAAAAGAATGTACACTCCATACAAATCAATTTGTGCTAGCCTGTGGAAAAAGCAAGGTCACACTAAAAGCAGATAAGAAGTATCATGGACCGGCCAGATTACTCAGAGTTGATTTTTCAAAAGACGAGTTAGAAAAGTCTCTGTCTGTATTAGAAAACAGAGCTGATTTAAAAGATTTTTCACTTTTTTCTGCAATAAAAAACAATCACAGCTTTAAATATATTTTAAACGACGACAATGCACTAAATGTTTTTCACCTCATTTATCTGATAGCCCACGAATTCAACCACAACACTACAGGAAGCGATATAATTTGTTCTAACACAATTTCAAGTCTGGTTTTGATTACATCAAGACTCTACAGCTATAACAAAAATGAAAACATGAATATGGTAACACCTAAAGCTGATATTGACTATATTTTAAAATACATATATCAAAACATTGCGTCTGATTTGTCACTTAAAACCCTCGCAGAAATCTTGGGGTATTCAAGAGAACATCTCTGCCGCTATTTTAAAAAAGAAACTAATACTAATCTGTCAAAGTACATCGCTACTCAGCGAGTTAAACGGGCAATAAGCCGTATGGATACTGATGAATTCACCATCAGTGAAATCGCTGAATATGCAGGTTTTTCTTCAGTTTCAACTTTTGAACGCAATTTCAAGAAAATCACAGGAAAAAGCCCGTCAGAATATAAACGGAAATGAGCTACGTATCATTTCCCATCAGGAAAACTTGTGAATGCATCTCTTTCCACAGCCGGAAGGCCATATTTTTCTTTTGCATCGGAAAAAGCCTTTATCATGAAAGACATATTCCTTGCAAGATTTCTCATTGTCTGAAGTCCCTCAAGATCTTTTTTAACATCTTCGGCATCAAATCCATGCACCTGATTCCAGTATGTGCTTGAAGCCACCGGCATTCCGCTTATAGTAAAGTATTTGTTCAGGACATCAAAACTTGCAGTATTGCCGCCTCTTCTGCAGCTTACGACAGCCGCACCGACCTTCATCTGCTTGGAAAAAGAAGTACTGTAAAAAAGCCTGTCCATAAAAGAAAGGATTGTACCATTTGGGGAGCCATAGTATACAGGGCTTCCAACAACCAATCCATCTGCCTCTTCGAACTTCCCTGCAACTTCATTTACAAGATCATTAACAACACACTTTCCATTTTTCTCGCAATACCCGCAGGAAACGCAGCCTCTGATATCTTTATTGCCCACGTGGATGATCTCCGTCTCTATTCCTTCCTCATTAAATATTGAAATCATCTCATTAAGTGCAGTAGCTGTGCAGCCATTTGCCTTTGGACTGCCATTAAGTAAAAGAACTTTTGCCATGTTGAATACTCCTTCCTAAAAAAACGCAAGTTATAAATTATAAATACACCCGTTGACAATACTCTCAACATCTACGCCAACCACATCAAGTCCAATAGCCTGAATCTTTTCACAGTCCTGAATACCATAGAAGTTTTGGGCAAGCGTCTTGATGTATCCGTATCCAAACTCTTCCGGAACGAAGCAACCACCAGCTGTAGTAACATAATAAAGCTTATGGGCATTACAAAGAGATTTCGGATAGCCTTCATCTGTATATTCAAAGGTTATGCCTAAAACATTGATGTGCTCTACATACTGCTTAAGTGAAGCTGGGAATGATAAGTCATAGTACGGCGCTGCAATTACAATTGTATCCGCCTTTGCAAAGGTCTTTGCAAGGTTGAAATAAACATCTGAGAAGTCACCCCTTGCAATACAATCGTCTCTATATGCAAGAAATTTCTCATCTGTTTTAGGAAAAGAAATATTTTCAAGCTTTACTTCTAATATTTCTTCAGATGTTTTTTTACTAAGCTTTTCTATAAGCTTGTCAGCAATTCTTTTGGTTCTTGAATTCTTTTTTACACAAGCGTTAACTAATAAAATCATTATTCCTTATCCCTCACACTTTCAAGGGCATCTGAGATAAGCTTCTCATCATGCCTGAACATGATGCCAGTGCCTACCCATGATGCAGCATAGACAACCACGAAGATTACAGTTATCTGAACAAAGCCATTTTTAGTTTTGTACCAGTTACAAAGATGTCCGAATACAATAATTATAATATACATCAGAAAAAAATGCAGAAGCGTCACCAGGTTATGCATTAGTGCAGACAACTCTTTATCGTATTTATCATTATAAAGAAGCAACACTGTTACCAGACTGCATAAAAAGCTGGCAACAAGGATTGATCCCGGAGTATACCAGTCAAAAGACCACTCATTTTTCCTCATTACCAATAATCCGATAAGGCTGACAGCGCACAATACCAGGAAGCTGACCAGCATAGTTTGTTCCATTACTATCTTTAGCTTTTTCATAGTCCCAACCTCTTCTTCATCTCTTTTACATAGCTTCTGGTAATAAGAATAACCTCTCCATTCAAAAGAACTGCTCTCATCCTGGCATTGGTCTCCGCTTTTACACTTTTTATCTTTCTGATATTGCAAAGCATGGATTTAGAACACCTAAAGAACCTGAAATCCAAAGCATTTTCTACCTCGTAGAGACGGCTTCGCAGCTCAATGCAGTCATCCTTAGTATAGGCAAAGCACTTATCATCTACTGTTTCTATGTAATAGATCTTGGAAATCGGGCATGGAATGCTCTCGCCTTCCTTATAGCCCATAATGATCTGCTCCCCGTTTTCAAGCAGCCCAATTGCAGTGTCTATGGCAGTTGTGCGCCCATATGCATTTACAACTGCGTATTCACTTTCATCCTGTGAAATCTTATTAAACGTTACCTTCAAGGCTTTTCCTCTTTATTTTCTGTTATATATTCTTGAACATAAAGTCCAAGAATATATTAACCATGTTTCATTCAAGTGTTATACACTTTTGGATAGATGATCCTTGTAGCTGCAATAAATGCCACTGTAACTATTATTATATATATGCAGGTCTGATTCAATGACCAAGTTGAAGAACCAACCTGTGTGTTAAAAGAAAAATACTCTCTCATGCCATGTAAGAATGCGCCGCCGTCTACTCCGCCTATGCTCTCATCCATATGATTTAAAACTCCAGCGGTCAGGAAATTTCTGATAAGTACAGTGATTCCTGTGGCCGGGATGAGGTTACATACATTCTGTACTGTCTTGCTGAATTCAGATAACGGAAGGTACGCGCCAACTATAAAACCTGACACTGCAGAAATGATTCCCATAAATGCACTGCAGGTGCCCATTTTCTTAAAAAACATCATTATAAGAGTAAAGATTGCTGTAGATGAAAGAGTGCCCAAGAAAATCACTCCAACAAGACCTATAATATCTGAAATTTCAAAATACATGGTTCCGTTCAAAAGAAGCACTCCAATTCCGCAAAACAGAACCACTAAGGTCTGAAAAAAGGCTGAAACTACCGCTGCCAGGAAATATGAAAGGATGATCTCAGCTCTTTTTACAGGGGTTGATATCATATCAAAATACACTCTGTCTTCCCTGTCCCTGACTATGGTTTCAAGGGCATTGTAGGGAATGGTGATCAGTGCAGTGCTGATGATACCTGTAAGTAATATACCATTCACAAACTGATCCATGTCCTTTGCTAATATCAGCTTCTCAAGGCCCGTTGCAGCGTGCTCAAGCGATGACAAAAAGGTACTCTTTAAAAACAATAGATAAAGAATAAGAATAATAAGCGGTGTTAGCATTGAGAAAAAAATTGATCCCTTATTATTCATATATACCAGTATGTTTCTTTTTGTAAGACCTAAAAGACCTCTTATTTTAGCCATTGCACTCCACCATTTCCTTTCCTGTAAGTGTTAAAAAAACGTCGTCCATTGTTCCTTTGATCACTTCAAAATCCCTGATAAAATCTTTGTTTTTCCAGATAAATTCCATGATTCCTTCATCCATCAGAATATTGTAGTGATCAGCCTCGTAGCTAAAGCTTGGAGCACTGGAAGTTTCTATTATCTTTGTGTGTTCCTCGTTCTGTGCTGTATACCAGATAAGTTTTTTACCGGTATACCTGCTCTTTAATTCAGCAGGTGAGCCTTCGGCAATTATGTTTCCCTTGTCCATGATCACCACGTTGTCAGCTTCTGCGGTTTCTTCCATGTAATGCGTTGTCAGGAATATAGTCAGGTTCTCGTTTTTCCTTAAGTGATTGATATAGTCCCACACCATCCTGCGAGACATGGGATCAAGTCCCGTGGTGGGCTCATCCAGAAAAAGAATGTCCGGCTTGTGGATCAGAGCCCTTGCTATATCTATTCGCCTTCTCTGTCCGCCGGAAAGATTCTCGTAACGCTTATTCCAGATTTCTTCCAGATTAAATTCGTCCCAAAAGAGCGAAAGCCTCTCCATTATCTCTTTTTTTCCATACCCGTAATATGCGCCTCTTGTAAGGAGATTCTGCTTAACTGTCAGGTTCCCATCCAGTACTGAATTCTGAAAAACTATCCCAATAGACTTTCTGATGGCATCATCTTCTTTTCCAAGTTCATCCCCCATTAACCTGACCTGGCCTGAGGTCTTAGGAAGAATCGTGCTTAACATATTTATGGTTGTGGACTTGCCGGCTCCGTTTTCTCCAAGGAATGCAAAAAGAGAGCCCTGCTCAACTTCAAAAGAGATGTTGTTTACTGCTGTTGCATCGCCGTATTGTTTGAACAAATTACTAACTTCAATTGCTTTTTTCATATCTGACCTCTTTCTTGTTACCTGTTTTCCTGTATCTGAAACAGATATTAACTTATTTGAGGCAATAAAAAAGGAAAATGGCGGTGACTTGCATTTTTTGAGAGGTGAAATGCAAAATGGCATTTAGAAAAAAAGAAGCCGTGACTAATAAGCCACGGCCAAAGGATCAATTATTTATCTATCACAAACCGAGGTCTTCATACTAGATTCTGTTCTTTTTCAAAAAAGGCTCTCTTTAGCTGCATATATTCTTCATCAGTGCAGACCTTTTTGCACATAGGTTCAAAGGACTTTGTAACTTCAAAACATTCCTTCATATTGGCACAGGGATATTCGTAGCAATCTGCACAGGTTTTTATGCCTCTTTCTTCACAGCATTTTACTACATGATACCTGCACCAATTCTCAGGTTTGCATCCTGTGCATGATATCTCTTCATTAGTAACAACATGATCACGGTATCCTATCTTAAGCCATAACTCTGCTGTATGGTGAAGCTCTTCCTCTGTTTTTTCATAAGGATGCGCTATATATCTGGGACAGGATGCACAATCATTTCCGCACGCAGCTAGTACTTTTTCCATCATATTGTAATCTCCATCTGATTTCATGTTTTTTCAAGATGTTCATCAAGCTTAGGAATACTGTCTTCATGTAAGTAAGTGGTCTCTTGGGGACAGGGTTAGAGGTACATTTTTGTATATAACCTTCTTGTAGCTTTTGTTCTGCTACTATTCTATTTCTTGTAATATAGGCAGTGTATTTTAGATGTCCGGTTCTGCCTATATTATATTTTTCTTAAATAGAGGCAGTGCTTTTTAATGTCTGGTTCTGCCTATATTTTATTTTTCATAAATATAGGCATTGAATTTTAGCCATATCTTTCTGCCTCCCTAACGCTCTTTTACAATATAGGCAGAACAACTGCTGTAAAATTAACTGCCTCTATTCCCTATCCCTTTGATATAGGCAGAATACCACCCAATAAATCAACTGCCACCATTCGCAAATTCCTTGATATAGGCAGAATTTCGTTCATTCCATTTATGCATAATCCTGCTTTATCCTGAAATTTATATTACCGTATATCCTTCGGCAATCAGCAATTTGATTTATTTCGCAAATTTGAACTTTTATTATTTTTGCGAATCAGAAAGCCATCTGGCAATATCGATAATCCTTATTCCTTCATGCTGGCTTTCATCATGTTTTGTCCTGGCTATCAGCAACTTTGGATAAGCATCCTTAATCCCTAAAAGCGATGAAACTTCTCGCTTAAAAGTATCCTCTCTGGATATATCATCAGATACCTGAATGTAGACCTTTTCGCCTTCTTTGATTGCGACAAAATCCACTTCTTTTTCATATAACTTTCCCACGTATACTTCGTATCCGCGTCTGAGAAGTTCTATTGCAACAATGTTTTCGTAGAGATGCCCATAATCCGCATTTTTTGTTCCTAACTCAGAAAAGCGGAAAGCCAAATCGGACAGGTAGTACTTCTTATCTGATTCCAGATATCTTTTCCCCTTTATGTCATAACGCTGGATTGGATAAAAAAGGAATGACCGGCAGAAGTAATTTATATATGCGCCTACGGTCTTGTCATTAGTTTTATAGGTTCCAGAAGTTAGTTTGGATGCCACATTTCTTATCGAAGTCTGGTTACCAACGTTATCCATAAGATAGTTCCCAATCATTATCAAAAGATCTTCGTTTTCTATCTTGAATTTTCTAACGATATCCTTTGTAATAGTGGTCCTATAGATACCATTAACATATTGTCTGGCATCTTCCTCCGTTTTATAAAGATATGAACCAGCCATTCCACCTTTCTTTACATAAGAATCAAAGGCTTCATCTATATCATTTGATGGATAATACATAAGATATTCTTTAAATGAAAATGGATATAAGCTTATCTCATAAACTCTTCCACCAAACAACGTAGCCAAATCACTTGATAAAAGGAATGCATTTGACCCGGTAAGGTAAATATCATAGATTTCTTCTTCATAAATGCTATTGATCACGCGTTCAAAGCCTTCACACAGCTGTATTTCGTCAATAAAAAGATAATTTGATTTATCTTCAACATACTGTTGCTCTATGTAGTCATAAAGCTTGTCTGCATCCAACAGTTTCTCGAACTTCTTTAAGTTCAGCTTGATCCGAACGATATTAGCCTTATCATCAGCAGATATCAAATCTATGAAAGCATCCATCAATTTAGATTTACCGCTTCTTCTTACCCCGGTTATTACTTTTATGTCCGGAATATCCTTTACCGATAAAAGTTTATTTAGATAATAGTCTCTTTTTATAAGTTTCATCGTAATTTCACCGCCTTTATTTAATTGTATTTCATTTCGCAATTTTAATCAATTTTAAAATTTGCGAAACGAAAAAGCTTCCGAATCACAAACTATAAGTTTGAATTCGGAAGCTTCTATATTCAATAATATACTCACTCGTGACCTTCTTTTTCAATCTTGTCTAAGGTGTCTTCGGTCAGTTGCTCTGTTTCTCTGCCAGTATCCTTTTCCGTACAGGCTGAAACAATAAAAAGCATGACAAAAAGCAATAAACCCAGAAATACTCTTTTCATCCCATTACATCCTCTGTACCATCTCACTGATCTTTTCCATAACTCCCTTGTCATGATTCGTAAAAATCCCCATATCCTCAAGTCCAAGATATCCGAGGAAGTCTCCGTCATAAGAGAATTTGGCTCCGTCATACATATCGGGATCACCGGAGGTCAAAAACATGGCTACTTTCTTCAGCCTTCCCGGCGCCTTCGGATACAATAACGCATAGAAACGGTCGATCACGCACTTAAGCTGTCCTGATACATTGTGGTAATAGATCGGAGATGCAAGAACCAGCATATCCGCATCACGAAGCAGCACGTATATTTCTGACATATCATCCTTTTGTGAACATTCGCCGTCACCTTTACCATGACAATATTCGCAGGCGAGACAGCCGTGTATATTTTTCCTGCAAACATCCACGATATTCACGGTATGTCCTGCGAATTCAGCTTCGGTCTTGAAAGTCTTTATCATTCCTGCAGTGCTTCCGTTTGGTCTGGGAGACCCATTCAATACAAGTATATTCATAATATTCCCTGTCCTTCTTTAGTCATAATATAATGGCAGATACCCCGTATCCTCATTATATTTACTTTACGAATTCTTCGCTAATGAATAAAACGAATATCGTGATATTCCAAAACGGAATGTCATGCAGTAATGAACAGTTCATATGGATTTGTAATTAGTGCGTTGGGAGCTTGCTCGCATAAGCACTAAATTATAAATCCATATATTCACCACGCTCTTTTATATATTCCTCCGCTTCCAAATTCTCTGCTTATTGTTATTACCTTGTTCATACAGATGCCTCCTTCGACTTTGAGCCATCTACGCTGAGCTCTTTATGCTTCTCCTGTTATCTCTTTAGCAAGTTCCAAAATTTCAAAGGCATATTTTTCCTTGCCCTTTTTCAGAAGCTTCTTGTATAAAGGATAGTTAATGATGCAGATTGCAGCACCTACTATTCCAATAAGCACCCCAATAACCATGAAAATTTCTCCTGTTCCAAAGACGCTAAGTCCAAAGCACATCCCTGTTCCAAAGATCAAAGTCCCAATAATTCCAAGCGTCATGGCTGTTATAAATGCCGGAAGCTTTGCTCTTTCATCAAGCTTTTTTAGCTGCCTTACCTTATTTGTTTCTTTTGGCATGTAATCCTTTGCAACACTTTCTGCATAAACCTTATCTAAATCGTTCATCGTATTCTTCTCCTTCTTTTCTCTTGAATGTCCTTTTTATGCGATCTTTCCTGTTTCTTTGAGCCATCTGATCTCGTCACGTATGGTCTCTCTGTATGATCTTGTAGTATAACCAAGTTCCTTACTTGCTTTACTTGAATCAAATCGATTGTTTCTTGCAAGATTATAAACGGAGAAAGTTGTCATAAGCGGCTTTTCTCCTGTCTTTTTGGCTTTTTTCTCAAGTATCTTTGCAATGAAGTTTGCTGCTGATATAGGTAAAAAAAACTTCATCTGTTTACATCCGCTCTCCTCTGAAACAAGCTTTGTAAAATCCTTAAAGCTGACAGGCTCATTCCCAAGAATGTAGCACTCTCCGCTTTTTCCCTTATCCGCTGCTCCAATGAGTCCGTCAGCCAGATCTCTTACATCACACAGATTAAAGCTTCCGTCAATTCCGGCGGGCATCTCACCATTGATGATATCAACCAGAGTCTTTGTGGTCTCACCCATTGCAAAGTCCTCAGGTCCGAGGATTCCTGAAGGGTGAACCACACATGCATTAAGCCCTTCCTTTGCAGCCTTGAGCACCACATTTGTTGCCATAGCCTTTGACAATGAATAGCATCCTTTGATCCTCTCAGGATCAAGCGGGATCGAACCCTCACATTCTCTTATGCTTCCCTTCTCTTCCTCAGGTATTGCTCCTGTTGATGAGCAATAAACGAGCTTTGAAACATTGTGCTCTTTGCACATCTCTATGATATTTTCTGTCCCGCCGACATTTACGTCCATGACTTTCTGGCTGTAGTCGGGATTAACTGTTACGATGCTTGCTATGTGGAGCACGATCACCTCTGTATCTTCAGGCGTCTCAAAGAATCTCTCCAGGTCATCTTTATTACAAAGATCTCCGTATACGATTTCTACTTCTTCCGGAAGATATGCGGCTGACTTATCACCTTCAAGGACAAATGCCCTTACTTTTTCGTTTCTATCAACAAGCTTTCTGCAGACTGTGCTTCCAAGAAATCCTGCTGCTCCTGTTACCAGATATATCTTATTTGTTTGGCTCATTTATCTTTTCCTCTCTTATTTTCAATTTGTTTTCTTGCTCTCTGTTTTGAGCTTGAAGTCATTATAGAAAAATGAGCCTGCAAAAAGAACAACACTTTTTGCAAAATGTGTTGATTTAAGGAACACAGGTCCCGACACGTTTTGTAAAAAGTGTTGATTTGTAAGTCCGATATACTGTTTTTACTGCTCTATGGCTTGATGATACACTTCTGTATAACGCTTATGATCTCGTCTTTGGACTCGGCGCATCCCCCTCGTACCCACTCAGTGATAACTCCGATAATACCCTTAAGATAAAAGACCATTATAAGCGGCTGCTCATTTTCCGGAACTCCGAACCTTGTAAGTATGGGCCCAAATATGTTCTTAAACCATGTCTCATAGATTTTTTCGGCGCCCATCATCTCATTCTTTTCATACATCAGGTAAAAGAGTTTCCTGTTCTCTTCTACAAAATTCAGATATGGCATCAGATATCCCGGGGTAACAAGAAACAGTTTCTCATCGTCTTTATCATCTATATCAATGCTTTCAGCACCCTCGGCACCGAAACGGCCAAAGAAATCTTTATATACGGCTTCCACAGTTTCCTGCAGAAGATCATTTACATTATCATAGTGAAGATAGAATGTTGATCTGTTTACTCCTGCAGTCTCACATATTTCCTTAATGGTAATATACTCAAAGTCCTTACTATCAAGGAGTGTTATCAACGCATTATGCATCTTCTCTGCTGATTTAAAATATTTGCTCTCATTCTTATTCATATTTTTCTATAACAATCTCCACATCAGATGTCAAAAAAGCCTAATGTTTTTAGCATTGCAATTGCATTTTCGATATATTCATTATCGGTAATCAATGTACGTGCGCGTATTAATTCTACCATATTGCGTTAATTAGTTTATTAAAAATAAATTAAATAGCCATCGCTTGTGGTACCTGCAATAACTGATTTTACTTATTATGATGCGACCTCCACTCTTTCGGCGTCATTCCGGTATAGTTTCGAAATGCCTTGGAGAAATAGTTGGTATCACTATAGCCAACACGCTGAGCTACATCCTGAACCTTTAAATCAGATTTTGTCAAAAGTTCTTTTGCTCTTTCCATGCGAACCTCCTGCAAGTATTCATAGATATTAGCTCCGTAATGCAATTTGAAGAGTTTTGACAAATACTCTCCGGAAAAAAAATACTGCTCGGCAAAATCAGACAACCGAATTGCTTCACTATAGTGAGAGTCAATAAAATCTTTAATCTTCCCGATAACTTCTTCTGCTTTTTGGCTATCAGTGTAATTGTCTAAATCGCAGAAATTCTCCACAGGATGCAATTTTTTCACTGCATTCTCAATGGCTGCATTTAGCTCATCTTCTGCAACAGGTTTAAGAAGATAGTCAAAAGCTCCGTTTCTGACTGCACTTCTTGTATAACAGAAGTCGTCATAGCCACTGATCACGATAACAGCGCAGTTTTCTAAATCTTGTTGAGCCTTTTCCAAGAATTCCATCCCATTCATCACCGGCATCTGCATATCCAAAAAGATTATTTCAGGTTTAAGCTCTCTGAGCGCCTTAAGCCCGTCTCGCCCGTTCTCTGCATATTCAGGCTTCTCAAGATGGTACTTATCCCATCTTCCCAACTTGCTGATTGCTATTCTTACAGGCTGTTCATCATCAATGATAAGTGTTTTGTACATACCATTCTCCCCCATAGGGCGCAGCATTCACTCAGCTTGCCCTTGGAATCTGCAACTCCACAACGGTATAGCTCTTTTCCCCGGTCTTACTCACTATGTTAAGGTCGATCTGATCTCCATATAGGATCAGCAACCTGTTATACAAATTTCCAAGCCCTATGCCCTGATTGGCATCAACAAGGGTCTGAGTCTTGAAATTCTGACAGATTTCTTTGATCTTATCTTCTGCAATTCCCACGCCATCATCACTGACCTGGATATAAAGCTTTTCCGGAGACATACGGATAGTTAAAAGAATTCTGATTGAATTTCTGTCACCATCCATCCCATGCAAAATAGAATTTTCTATCAAAGGTTGAACCGATATTTTCGGAATCGGAATAGACAAAGCATCCGGCTCTATGATCCTTCTGACCTGCAGCCGCTCTCCCATACGACATTGCTGTAGCATGATGTAATTGTCAGCGTATTTTAATTCTTCAGACAGTGGCACAACATTATCAGCTTTGATAGAGTACCTGAGATTTGAGGCAATTCCCGTCAACATGGTATAAATGTTCTTCTGATCATTTATCAGGGCTTCCGTGCCAATAGCCTGTAGGGTGTTATATAAAAAATGCGGATTGATCTGTGCCTCAAGGGCCGCAAGTTTTGCCTTATTTTCGTTTAGCTCAGCCATATAATTCTTTTGAACCAGAGAGTTGATTCGTTCTGTCATCTCGTTAAAAGACCTGCTAAGTTCAGTACTTTCACGGCTTCTGCCAAGTTTTGTTGTCACAACCTGCCCATTTCCGAATTTCTTTTGATACTGTACCAGTAAAGTCAAAGGGGCAGATAAATAGCGTATCAGCATGTGCGCTGCCAATACTGCAAATGCAACAAATATGCCGCCAACCATAAGTGCAAATCTTCTGGTCTGATTTATCTGCGACAAAACATCTGAAAGAGGAACCAAAGTAGTCATATACAGATTCCCATCCGTGCTTGACGCCTTGGCAAGAAGATACTGTTCTTGCCCAAGTTTATGGTATATGGGTGCTGTTTTTGTCTCTTTTTCCAGAAAAAGAGACATGTTATCCGAACCTGATAATTTATGTAAAAGATCTGCTTCTTTTTCACCGGCAGTGGTATATAAAAGCTCTCCCTTGTTATTGTAAAAGCTGATAATCTCATGCTGTCCTGCGCTCTGAAAGGTAATATTGGGAATGCTGCTCTTATCAACTTCAAATTCAACAATTGCCACTGTGCTCTTGTCTTCAATCTTTATTATAGAGTGGGCAAAGCGAAGAACTCCGCTTTTATCTGCAGCCGGCAACAGGTCATAATTCTGCGGATTTTTGAGACATTGAACATAGCTGTCCATCTCCTGAATTTTATCCGCTTTTCTCACCATTACGATTCCTTTGCGGTTGTCACATCCTACATCAAGATTCTGATTGACCATATAAAGATGGTACGACAGGATATCACTTCTGGTATAAAGAGTAGAGCGAACGTTAGATCTGATATTCTCTATAGCAGCATCCTTTAGCCCTTCTTTAGTCAAAAGCATGGCATAAAAATCACTGCTATATACTGGCATTATGGCAAAAGCAGATAGGGAATCTACATAGCTTTCCATATTGGACATACGAAGATCAAGCAGTGAATGATTTACCTTGAGCTCCTCATCAATAATCCTGTTTTTTTCCCGATTGTAAATAAACCAGGAAAGCACTGCAGTAAAAAGAATCATGATCAATGCCAAAAAGAGCGTAAACTCCGCCCAAAGTGGCATTTGATTCATGCTTTTTCGTATGAAATTCTTGAGTTTTTCCCCAACTTTTCCCATAGGATAACTATACATCTTTCTTTAATTCATTTCTATTAGTGCATAGTTTTTTGTCTGTTTTTTACACTTTTTCTGACGGATTTTTCCATTTTTTGGAAATGGAATTCTTTCTATAATTCATATATAGATATTTTCATCAACCACATTTGGGGATCTTTTTTGGGGGTAATAAATGTATAAGTTAACAAGACGACAACGCAAGGAAACTGCTGAAAATGTTCTTTTTACGCTGCCTGCTCTGCTACTGGTCATGATCATGATGTATGTACCATTTATCATGAGTGGCTACTACTCTTTAACAGAGTGGAATGGTATTTCCAAAACGCCTGTATTCATAGGCCTTGCAAACTTTCGTAAGCTCTTTAGTAACAGTAGTATATTCGCTGGAACTATTCTTTTCACAATCAGATATACTCTATTATTCATGATTGGAAGCAACGTGATTGCTCTTCTTCTGGCTGTTGCTCTGACCAGAAAATTCTCCGGTGCCAACGTATTTCGTGGACTTTTCTTTATACCTTATATCATGAGCCTTACCATAGTAGGTTTCATATGGAAATTTATCTTTACCAAAGGATTTGAAAAGCTTTTTGGGATAACCGGCATGGGATTTTTGAATTATAGCTGGCTTGGCGATCCTCATCTTGCCTTTTATTCAATCGTTTTGGTAGGAGTCTGGCAGGCCTTAGGTTTTTACATTGTTCTGTACATAGCAGGTCTTCAGGCAATTCCAAAAGATGTGCTGGAAGCTGCAGTTGTAGATGGTGCAGGGCCTCTGCAGAAATTCTTCAGAGTAACTCTTCCATTACTTGGACCATCAATCACCACCTGTATTTTTATGAGTCTGACTAACGGACTAAAAGTCTTTGACATAATTCTTGCCCTTACTAAAGGCGGACCGGGAACAAGCACCTACAGTACTACCATGCAGATTTATCAGGAAGCATTTACCAACAACAATTATGGTCTTGGTTCAGCTGAAGCTATTCTTTATTTCATTTTTGTCCTGATCGCTACCCAGCTCGTGCTCCGCCTTATGAAAAAACTGGAGGTGAACCTATAATGAGCCTGAAAATAAAAAGAAGAATTGTCATGATCCTGATGCTGATTTTTCTTTCTCTTTTTACCATAATCTACATCTACCCTGTTTTTCTGATGTTTATGAACTCATTCAAGCCTTTTGGTGAAGTGGTATCTGATCCGATTGCATTACCAAAAAAGCCTACGATAGAAAACTTCGTATATGTTGCTGATAAGATTCATTATTTACAGCTTTTCCTTAACAACGTGCTTATCACAACAATAGGTATCTTGGGAATTGTGTTCTTTTCATCTCTTGCTGCATATATTTTGGATCGAAGGGAAAATAACTACACAAAACTGATCTACGGAATAATCATTACGCCTATGCTGATTCCTTTTCAGACTATCATGATAACTTTATTAAAAGCCATGAATATCATTCATCTTGATCAGAGTCGTGTAGGCCTCGGAATTCAGTATTGGGGTTTTGGAATCCCAATGGCCACATTTATATTTTTTAACTTTATGAAAACAATCCCAAAAGAAATTGATGAGAGCGCTGAAATAGACGGCGCATCAACCTGGAAAACATACTGCGCCATTATTTTCCCACTTATCAAACCTGTATGCTTTACCGTAATAGTGCTTGATGTGATGTGGATCTGGAATGACTTCCTGCTTCCGCTTCTCATGGTAAACAGCTCAACAAAGACCAAAACCCTGGTACTTGCAGCTTATACCTTCGTAGGACAGATGAATACCAAATGGCAGTACGCTATGGCCTCAATGACACTTACAGTCCTGCCATCGATTCTGATATTCATTCTACTCCAAAAGTATATTGTCGAAGGCGTAGTTGCAGGCGCAGTAAAGGGCTAAACAAATACAAAGTTTTTTATTCAAAAAGGAGGAAAAAAATGAAAAGAAAGTTTTTAGCTGCAGCACTGAGTTGTTTTATGGCCGCTACCATTCTGGCAGGATGCGGTTCCACAGGTACTACAAGTACAGAAAGTACTGAAAGTACTGAAACAACGGGCTCAAATGACACCGCAAAAGAAACTGTAAAAGAAACTGCTGAAACCACCGATGCATCCGCTGATACAGGCGAAATCTATATGTTCATCTCATCTCCTGAATATGCTGATGCCATCAACACGCTTATAGAAGAATACAAGACAGTAGCCCCTGGTGTAACAATCAATTACGAGACCACACAGAATGACTATCCAACCATGCTTAAGGCAAAGCTTAACTCTGGCGAAGTACCTGATATTTTTTCATCCACTTCAGGAAAAGAAATAGACACATACCTTGAGTATTCATATGATCTGAGCAGCGAGCCTATCATGACTACAATGGATCCTGCAGTAGCTTCTGCTATGTCTTCTACCGCAAATGGAGGAACTGGCTGCTATGGTTTCGCAATCAAGGGCAACTATTTCGGTATTGTATATAACAAGGAAATGTTCGAAACAGCAGGCATTGCTAAATTCCCAGAAACTTCTTCAGAACTGATCGATGCATGTAAAAAGCTGAGCGACGCAGGTATTAAGCCTTTTACAACAGGTTTCGCAGAGTGGTGGGTATTTAAGCACACCTACCAGAGCTTCGTCAACGCAGCTGCTGACGGTGCCGGAATTTCTACTGCTGATCTTGTCGCTAAATTTGAAAAGGGCGAAGCAAAGGTCGCTGACTATCCTGAGCTATATGACAACTATTTTGCATTTCTTGATCTGGCAAAAGAATATGGTGATGCAAAGCCTTTGGAAACAGACCTTTCAGCTGAAGAAGCTGCTTTTGCCAATGGAGAAGTTGCTATGATGCTTGGTCAGGGTGCCTGGGTTGAGGCTGACGTGCTCTCAATAAATCCTGACTTAAAGATTGGTTTTGCTGGTTATCCAACTACAGAAGATGCAGCTGAAACAAAGGTTATCTCCGGTTCTGATCAGGCACTTCACGTAAATAAAGATTCTGCAAACCTTCAGGCTACTCTGAATTTCGTAAACTGGTGGTATACCTCAGACTACGGTAAATCATGGTTCACAGATGTTGCAGGAGTAGTTCCTCCAATTGTTACCGATGCTCCTTCAAACTTTGAGATCATTAAACAGGGCGCAGCTCTTTCAGATGAAAAAGGAAGTGGAGCGCTTGCTATCTGCTACTCTACAGACAGCTGGCATCAGACTTGTGGTCAGATTCTTCAGTCCTACATTGCAGGAACGATTACAAAGGATGAGGCCTGCGCTCAGATTGAAGAACAATGGGCAGCTATAGACGGAGCGAAATAAAACACTAGGAGAACATCATGAAATTTACAGAGGGTTATTGGCTACGAAGTGAACGAGTAAAACCCAGTTATGCAACTCAGGCATTTGAGGTACAGGAAATACCGCATGGTATGCGCATTCTTGCGCCTGAACGCCCCATTTTATCAAGGGCTGATGCTTTGGACATAACGGTGTTACAGATTGACTTCGTATCCGCACGACACAATGATATTGCTGTAACGGTGACTCACTATAAGGCCTACGACGATCATGAACCACGTTTTAAGCTTGAACTGGATCCTGATCCTGTAGAACTTAAGATCACTGACGATGAAGCATTTATGTATGCCGGTGACATCACAGTACATGTAGATCGTAATAATTTCTCCTATACTTTCGAAGCTGGAGGACGTGTTCTGACGTCCTCCGGTTTCAGAAATACCGGCTATATGCGTTGGGATGCAAAGCCTACGACATACAAAGATGATGACAGATATTTTTGTCAGGAATACGACGCCTACATGCTGACAGAATTATCGTTAAAACCCGCAGAAACAGTATATGGTTTTGGAGAAAAATTCACTCCATTTGTCAAAAACGGTCAAACTGTTACTATTTGGAACGAAGATGGCGGTACTGCAAGTCAGGTAAGCTACAAAAGCATTCCATTTTATATTACCAATGAAAACTATGGTGTTTTTGTTGATCACACCGGTCCTGTGGAATTTGAGGTCGCAAGCGAAAAGATTGAATATGTCAGCTTCTCTGTTAAAGGCGAACAATTAAGATATCACCTGATCTATGGTGAGACTCCGGCTGACATACTTGAAGTCTATACCGGTCTTACCGGGCGCCCTGCTCTGCCTCCGGCATGGAGTTTTGGCCTATGGCTTTCTACAAGCTTTAAGCCAAAATACAACGAAGAGATAACCTCCAAGCTCATAGATGGTATGATAGAACGCGACCTTCCTTTTAGCGTATTTCATTTTGACTGCTATTGGCTCAAGGGTCTTAGATGGTGTGATTTTGTCTGGGATAAAGATGAATTCAGTGACGTTAAAGGGATGTTAAAGCGTTACCATGAAAAAGGTTTAAAGATATGCGCATGGATAAATCCATATGTAAGCCAGTATGGAGAAACGTTTGAAGAGCTCTGCGAAAAAGGATTTTTCCTCATGCGATCCGATGGAAAAGGTGTTAAACAAGTCGATAACTGGCAACCGGGTCTTGCTATAATGGATTTTACAAATCCCAATGCATGCAAGTGGTACGCAAACAAGGTCAAAGAATTGTTGCAGCTTGGAATAGATTGTATTAAGACTGATTTCGGTGAGCGCATTCCTATAGATGTGACCTATCACGATGGCAGTAACCCCAGAGATATGCACAATCTGTATCCTCTTTTATATCAGAAGACTGTATTTGAGGCCATGGAGGAAGTTAAGGGAAAAGGAAATGCTGTTCTCTTTGCAAGAAGTGCCACCACCGGCTGTCAGAAGTTCCCAATTCATTGGGGCGGTGATTGTTATGCCAACTATCCATCGATGGCAGAATCCCTGCGCGGCGGCTTATCCTTATCCTGTACAGGATTTGGCTTTTGGAGTCATGATATTTCCGGCTTTGAATCCACTGCTACGCCTGACCTTTACAAGCGCTGGGTTCAATTTGGTCTTCTTAGCACCCAAAGCCGTCTTCACGGCTCTGATACCTACAGGGTTCCCTGGATTTTTGACGAAGAAAGCGTAGATGTTGTCAGAAGTTTTACCAGACTAAAATGCACTCTGATGCCCTATCTATATCGCATGGCAGTTATTGCTCACGAAAAAGGAACTCCGGTGATGCGTCCAATGTTTTTCCAGTTTCCAGATGATCTGGGATGTAAAAATCTTGATCTTCAGTACATGCTGGGCGATTCACTTTTAGTGGCTCCTATTTTTAACTCAGAAGGGCGTGGAGAATTCTATTTGCCTGAAGGCAAATGGATGAATCTTTTAGATAATGAGATATTAGAAGGCGGCAGATTTTACAGTAAAAAATATGACTATCTGCATTTACCGCTATTTGTCAGAAATAATACTCTTTTACCTGTTGGAGCTTGTGAGTCATCTCCGGAATACGATTATTCCAAAGATCTTACCTTGCGCTATTACCTTCCACTTGATCAGCAAGAAGCAACGGCGATAATTTCTGATCTAACAGGTCAGACTGTTCTGACTGCCACAGCCATTAAGAAAAACAACACTGTCACAATCACTTTGAGCAATTATGACAGTCCGGTTTATCTTGATATTTTCCTGAATAAAGATAATGTTATTCATTGTGACTTAAACAGCCAGGAAACAATAATAAATATTCTGACTGGAGCTGATGTCTAAGTTGCAAAAGCATTGCTATTTCAGGCAGCCTTTTTATCAATAAACACCTTAACAGATTCAGTCAGATGCTGATGATGCACATTAGTCGCATCAAACTTCACAGACGTAAACGCGAGCTGCATGATTGGGCCGGTTGCAAAAGCGCATATGAGTGTGCCAATTCCGACTGGTCCTCCAAGCAGCCATCCAACAAACGTTGCCAGGCCCAGAAGTGCTATGCTTATCACACCGATAGGTGCTTTTTTAGCTCTTTTGGCAAGTGCAACGAGAAGTGTATCTCTTGGTCCACATCCAAGTGCAGCGCTCATATAAGTAAACTGTGTATATGCCATGATCACAAGACCTATGAGCATCACGGGAATGCCTGTAGTTAGCGAATCGCACTTAGGTATAAC
Source organism: Butyrivibrio sp. (assembly GCF_015056685.1). GTDB lineage: Bacteria > Bacillota > Clostridia > Lachnospirales > Lachnospiraceae > Butyrivibrio. Next base: position 27,882 of record NZ_SVFW01000018.1, read on the forward strand.
ATTTATCCTGTTAAAAAAGTCTACTGATTTCCCAACGACAAAAGCATCAATAAACATAGCGATACCAATTGGCTCCTTGAGGGCAATATCTATGCCAAGGATTGCATAGGAAACAGCAACTGAAGCTGTACCATACAGAATTCCCAATGTCTTAGAAAGTCCCAGATTAAGGACATCCCAAGGGCCCGCTCCTATATTGGCCTGAATTGTCATATATACGCCAAATCCATTGATAAAAAGACTAACCGCAGCAAGAAACATATTAATGAGAATCTCTTTTGTCGTACGATTGTCCTGAAGATGACTTATTTTCATAATTCTTTAACTCCTGTGTTTGTCTCTAAATAGTTTTACTCCTTTTCCCCGCCACCGCTTCAAATATGATTTTTTGCTTTATAGCAATTTTTCTACTATTTTCATGACATTCCCTAGTTCATGAATATCACTGATTACTTCCCCGGTCTCTAAAGAATGATTCCCTTTTTCTACTATTACCAGTTCAAGTCCAAGCTCTTCACATCGTGCCTTGGCAATATCTGTTCTACACCAGGGATCCGCATTACCGTGGAACACTGTTCCGCTTTCAGCTCTCAAAAAATCAAATGTCTGAGGAACCGGAGTAAATACAAGCTGCGTAGCACAGATGTTATAAGTTTTATCATAATAAGCAGCAAGGGCAGTGCCTATACTCTTCCCTACAAAAAGAATCTTCTCACATTTATCAAATTCAACTTCACCAAGCTGCTCTTCTACCTGCTTTGCCGCAATTTCAAATGCTGCCTTCATTCCTTCTTTGTCATTAAGAATATCTTTTGACTTAACCGGCAGCTCATATGTAACATCAATCACGTCATAGCCTGCTGCCTTGGCCAGCTTCTTAGTGTAATACAAAAGAGGTTTATCTCCGTTATATCCCATACCAGGGAATATTACTACAAGTTTCTCACTACACATCTTCCAATCCTTCTAAAAATATGGCTCCCTTTCAAAGCATCCTAAATATGATTATACTTCACATTTGTTTCATAAATCATTAAGTTTGTTTTTAGGAAAAAATACTATCATGAACACATCAGGAAGAACAAAACACCTTCCTGCCCCCTCATAAGAACATAACTTTTTCATAACACATGGGCTGTGCCACATTGTTCACAGCCCTCCTCCCTAAGATCCAGCCACCAATTGGTGGCTTTTATTTATTTATTCCCGTCATAAATCTTTCCCGTTTATTTAACACACTTTTTAGAATATATAGTGTATAGTTTAATCATAGATACAAGATGTTGCGCTTTGATAGGTTATACAGGGAGGTGGCCTATGAACATCGATCTCATGACATAAAGAACAAACATGAACGCGGAAGCGGACACGGAGGATATGCCATTGCAGAAAGAAACCTTTAAACAATGCTATGGAAAGCCTGTTCCAAAGACCTATGACGCACTGTACATAAACGGCCATTACAAGGATCCAAGAGCAGTGAATGCAAGGATCAAGAGCATCATATCAGCTTCACTGGTAGTCGCTGCGGTAGCAGTGCCGGTGCTGCTTATACATTAAAAGAACTTTCCGGGAGACATTCCCGCCATTGTTTTCATTATAAAAGCTCCTTTTAAAGTATTTGTTGCATTTGATATGCATACATTACTTCAAAAGGAGCTCTCACTCAATATTTACGGTGTTAAGTTGCAATCAGAGATGTCTAAGTTACAAAAAACGTTATCTCTGTCACTACTCAATATGTTTTGCTATCATTTTTAGATTTTCAATGATAGTTATATGCTGAGGACAAACGCCCTCACACTGACCACAGGCTATGCAATCTGTTGCCTTTCCTCCTCCATTCTCTAAAAGTTGCGGATAGTCTTCATATTTCACTGACCATTCCTTTTCTTCAAGGTCATCAAAGGTGTTTTCGTTGTACATCTTGAAATATTTCGGAATTGAAATTTTCATAGGGCAACCCGAAGTGCAGTAGGAACAACCGGTACAGGGAATGGCAAGCTTACTTATTAGCTTTTCTCCGGCTTTTAAACACAACTTCTTTTCATCCTCTGAAAGAGCTTTAAAATTCTCCATGTAAGAGGTATTATCCTCCATCTGCGCTATACTGCTCATTCCGGAAAGGACAACCATTACATTGTCCAGACTTGCAACAAATCGTATAGCCCAGCTTGGAATTGACATCGCAGGATCTTTTTCCTTAAAGAGCATTTCTATATCCTGCGGTAGATTAGCAAGGGTCCCTCCCCTTACCGGTTCCATTACAGTTACAGGTTTTCCATGTTTCACAGCTACCTCATAACACGCCCGTGACTGAACCCACTCACTATTCCAATCCAGGTAATTGATCATCAACTGTACAAACTCCATCTCGGGATGTTTTGTCAGAATCTCATCTAATAGCTCAGGAGTATCATGAAAAGAGAATCCAGCATGCTTTACAAGTCCAGCCCTCTTTTTTTCAAGAAGCCAGTTAAAACAATCCAACTTTTCATATATTTCCAGTAGTTCTTCATCTATTCCATGGATAAGGTAATAGTCAAAAAAACTTGCTCCAGTCTTTCTGAGCTGCTCATTAAAAATCCTATTTCTGTCCTCTTTGGTCTTTATATACTCGCCATGTAATTTGGTGGCAAGGGTAAAGCTGTTCCTTGGATATCTATCCACTAAAGCAGCCTTTACCACATTTTCACTGTTAAAATCATGGTACATCCAGGCAGTGTCAAAATAGGTAAAGCCTCTTTCCAAAAACATATCCACCATTTTGCAAACCTGCTCTACATCCACAGATGCTTCATCTGAAGGATTCAGCAAAGGCATTCGCATTAGCCCAAATCCAAGCTTCTTCTTTGGCTTAAAATCCATCATTGATTTTTCTCCTTTCAGATATCAAAAAATCCTAGTGTTTTTAGCATTGCAATTGCATTTTCGATATATTCATTATCAGTGATATGCCAATGAAATCCCAGTCTGTAAAGTGCCTTCAACGTAAACTTATTATCTACGTCATTTTCGATAATATTCTCATCGTTATCAGTTTTATAATTTACAAGTGGAGAAACAAAACGGTTGATACGCTCATCCATAAGAGCTTTATGCAGCCTTTCATTAAACTCCTTTTCGTCTACAATATCTAATCTCATGCCATTATCATTAAGCGCCTGCACCAGATCTCCCATTTCTATAGTATGGGAGTTATAGGCATGAAAAACAGTAAACTCACGATTGGTTCCTGCCAGCAGTACCGTAGCCTTTGCCACTTCATCAATAGGAGAAAATTCATCCTCTTCATCCATATCCTGCACAGGGAAGCACCCAAGTACCACGTAGGCCTTTAATGTATTCATGAAATTGTTTGTTGTAAAGTTGATCTGGAACTCACCATCTTCATATCTACTCATGAGATTACCCATTCGGATTATCTTTGCATTAAGTCCCTTCTCCTCGATAGCATCAAGAATGAGCTTTTCAGCCAGATATTTCGAATATACGTAACCATTTGATTCTACCTGCTGTCCGATATCAAGGGCATCCTCTCTAAGCGTTGTCTCTCCGTTAGAACCGACATTCCTTTCGCCACATACTGAAACCGTAGATATATGCACCAGACGAATATCCTTTTTAAGGCACAAATCAACAAGGTTAGCTACTCCGTATACATTGACATTCTTAAGAAACTCCAGATCTGCAAAGTGTTTGACTGAAGCGGCACAGTTTATAAGTGTATTAATGTCGTATTCTTCAAGTTTCTGGATGCTCTGTGCATCCGTGATATCTCCTTCAATTGCAACTATCCTGTTTCCAAAGTAATCCTCGTCCAGGTTATCGAAGTAGTAGAAGAAACTTTCTCTAAGTCGTCTCATTGCTCCAATTTTACCACCACGAAGCAGACAGTAGACTTTCATGGTTCCGGAATCAATGAGCTGTCTAAGCACATGAATTCCCAAAAAGCCCGTAGCACCAGTCAAAAGAACTGTCCCAAGCCCCTCGGTTTTTATATTATCCAAATACTGCGGTATGTTGTGGGAAAGGGCTTTTGCATACTCATTCACTGTTACACTTTCCTCATTAGTCTGATCTGTTTGATTTTGAACAGTTTCTTCATTCCACTGATCCTTAATCTTTGAGAAAAGATGCTCAGAAAGCTGTCTTGGTGTTGGTTTATTAAATATATCCTGATAAACTACAGGATAATCTTTGACCATTATAGCCATCATTACCTTGGCCGCCAAAAGAGACGTTCCACCATATTCAAAGAAATTATCATCCAAATTGAAATCATCTTTTTTCAATGTCTTTCTGAATATCTCCAGAATCTGTTCTGTCAGCGCCTCCAGTTGCTTCGATCCTTCAAATGCTACTGCAGCTTCTTTTGGCCTCTGAGAATCTGTAACGGTATCCGGAATATCTTTTTTCTCAACTAATGCTTGTTCTGCCCGGAATTCTTTTACCTTGCTAAGAGAAAGCACATCTTCAACTGTTCTGCAGGTTAATAGTCCTTGGATTACCTCTTCCATCAGCTTATAAAAGCGCTCCATCGTGGTCTTGCCATACATCTCTGTATCATACTCAAATTCATAGACCACCTTATCATCCTTAAGATTTATATCAAGTCCAAATGGCGACTTTGCTTTGAAAGCTCCTAGTCCGAGTTCCTTCTCTTTGGCCTCTTTTCCTCCAATAAGGATAGCATCATCTGTCTGGTCTCCCTGATATGCGAAAAGCACATCAGAACTAAGTCCATAGGTGCTGCATACCTCAGCAAAACTGAATATATCGCAGGACATGGCATTTAACAACATCTTCTGGCATTCACCTACTGCATGAGATATATCCATCTGAGGTGAAGGACTTATTGATACCGGAATGGTCTTTACAAACATTCCGATACTACGGTTTAGCCTGCTGTCATTTCGGCCATTATAAATTGAGGCAAATACTGCATTCTCAGAACCAGTACATACTTTCAGCGAAAGTCCCATAGCCATGGTAAAGAACGCATTTAGACCCAAACGGTTCTTCTCACAGAACGCTCTAATATCATTTGCCGAAATCCTTCCTGTCAAAACGAAGTTTCCATCATCATCTGTTGCAGTTGCTTTTTCTGTTGGAGGAAGAGTAACTTTTTTGCAGTTTCCAAAAATTCTATCATGCCACTCTTTTGCTTTTTCAAATTTGTCAGAATTTCTTCTCTCCTTCTCAACAACAGCTGCCTCATATCCTGTATACTGCTCTGCTTCAACATTTTCGCCCAAATATGCCCTGTTGATGTCTTCCATAAAAATACTTAAAGATTCACCGTCACTTATAATGTGATGGGTATCAATGAAAAGGTATTTACCCTCATTGGAAGCAAACAACCCGATTCTGCAAAGAGGCTCTCCCAAAATCAGATCAAATGGTCTGACCAGTTCCTCATCAGAAGGCAAAACAGTTCCCTCAGAAATTTCCACCTTTATTTCATCACTTCTTACAGCAAATACTTCTCCTTCTTCATTCACCATAAGAGTCATAGACAGATATGGGTGAGCTTTCAATGTCTTTTCTATTGCCAGACGGAGCCTGTTCATATCTATTTCCGGAGAAAGCTCATAAAGGATCGGTATATTATAGATAGTAGAATCTTTGTAATGGATGCTCTCAACAAATATTCCCATCTGAGTCATAGAAAGAGGATATTCTTTTCTTAGTTCAAACTCTTCATCCTCTTCCTTAGTCTCCAGAAGCTTTTCTATGTCAATAACTGTTTTGGTTTCAAACAGTTCGGCGATGGTCACATTCTTGCCAAACTCCCCTGCCAGCATTGTGCATAGTCTTATACATCCAAGAGATGAAAGACCTGCAGCAAAAAGATCTGTAGTGATTCCAACAGGAACTTCACCTATTATCTTCTTTATAATCTCTAGAATAGCCTTCTGGCACTCAGTCTCAGGAAGCACAACCTTTTCCTCTTCCTTTCCAGGATCAGGCAGGGCTTTCTTATCAATCTTGCCATTTGCAGTAAGAGGCATCTCCTCCAGCTGTACAAAAGCCTGTGGAACCATATAAGCAGTAAGCTGAGATGAAAGATGTGCCTTGAGAGCATCAATGTCAATTTCATTGTCAGCAGTGAAATATGCAGCCAGATACTCAGTCTCTTTCTTTAAAACAATAACGATAGCAGATCTGATACCGGGATATGAACCTATTACGCTCTCTATCTCGCCAAGTTCAACTCTAAGCCCTCTTAGCTTGACCTGGTTGTCAATTCGTCCATGATACTCGATGTCACCATTTTCCTTGATTCGCACAAGATCGCCGCTTCGATATGCAGGCATATCAAATAACCTAATAAAACACTTTTGGGTAAGATCATCCCTTCCAATGTAGCCTCGTCCTACGCCGTCGCCGATTATCACCATTTCACCCAGAGCACCAAGTCCCTGAAGCCGGCCCTCCCTGTCGATGGTGGCAACGTGAACATTTACATTAGGTATTCCGATCGTAATGTTCTCTGTATCCTCAACAACCTGCATGGTGCAACTTATGGTTGCCTCAGTAGGCCCATATCCATTCATTATGCATATATCAGGATTTATATCTTTTAGCTTGCCAAAAAGAGCAGGCGGAAAGGCCTCAGCTCCCATATCCACACTCTTTAGACCTTTTACCGCATCTGTAAAGGCATCCGTAAACTCACCCATGTCCAGCATATTCATCAGATAGCTCGGTGTGCAGCTCATAACATCAACATGGTTATCACACATAAGCTTTCCAAGCAGAACAGGATTCATTATATCTTCATGAGTTGCAAGTACCACCGTCATGCCATTGGCAAGTGGAACAAACTCCTCCATTATAGAGAAGTCAAAAGTAAGTGCTGCTATTGCAAGGCTTACGTGTCCTCTCCTTGTATAGCCCAAAATCTCGTGGTTTTTCTCATTATCATCAACGAAATTCACGAGGTTTTTATTGGTGAGCATAACCCCTTTTGGTTTTCCTGTTGAACCGGAGGTATAAATGACATAGGCAAGCGCCTCATAAGGAACAGTTTCGTTAAGGTCTTCTTTTTCGCCCTCTTTTACTGCATCTTCAACGCAGATAAGTTCGACTCCGCTTTCAGCCAGGACATCAAACATCTCTTTGCGTTTTTCCAGGATTTCTCTCTTTGTCACTAAAAGTTTTGCCCCTGAATCTTCGAGAATAAAGCGTATTCTATCCTCAGGATACTCAGAATCTATCGGAAGAAATGCTCCGCCGCTTTTAAGTACGCCCTGCCTCATGACGTAGGCATAGCTGTCCCTGTCAGGCATTACAGCAACAATGCTCTCGGCTTTCGCGCCCTTGCTCCTTAATATAAATCCAAGAGCATTTGCTTCCTCATTTAGTTCTTTGTAGGAAAGCGTCCTGTCTTTGGCAACAAGAGCCTTCCTGTCAGGATTCTTATGTGCAGCATCCTGAAGAAGCCGATAAGCAGGTCTTTCCTTTACAGGAAAATCGCTATCATGAAGAATCTTTATCTTCTCTTCATCAGCCTTGGTGGTAAGGCATACATCGCCCAGACGTTCTTTATTCATGAACTCATGGGTGATATTATCCATCATGTGAACAAGGCCCTCTATTGTAAACTTAGAGAAAAGAGCCGGATCGTACTCAAGCTCATAAACAACCTTTGATCCATCAAGGCTTACATCTATGCCTATACCAGTCCTTGCCCTTGAAAGTCCCAGCATTTCTAGCTCGGCAAGTTCTCCGCCAATCATTGTTCCATGCTCGTACTCTCCCTGATAGGCAAACATGATGTCAGCCTTGATATCATAAGCATTCCTTATCTCAGCAAAGCTGTATATATCGTTAGCCATTGCAGACAGAAGATATTTCTGACATTCCTTTACGGCGTCAGAAATCTTTTTTTCCGGAGCGCATTCCAAATATACCGGCAAGGTCTTTACCAGCATGGATACACTATCTGAAAGTCTTCCATCACTTCGGCCGTTATAGATTGTAGTAAATATAGCATTTTCAGACGCTGTATAGGACTTAAGTGCAAGGCCAAAAGCGGTCGTAAAGAAAGCATTAAGGGTGCAGGAATTATCAAGACAGAACTGTCTTATCATAGCTCCATCCGTTTCTCCGATAACCTTCCCTTCACCTATATTTCCATCTTCTTTCTTTCCATCTTTTACCGGAATTGTCTCGCCGCCACAGTCTGCAAAGTAACTGTCGTACCAGGCCTTTGCCTTTTCAAATCGCCCGCTTTTCCTCGCGGCTTCTTCATCAAGAGCAAACTCATATCCTGTATATTTCTCTTTTTCTATTTCTTCACCTGAATAAGCTCTGTCGATATCATTTTTCAGAATATAAATGGATTCACCGTCACTTACGATGTGGTGGGTATCGAGGAAGAAATAGTTACCATTTTTTGTTTCATAAATCTCTGCACGGAAGAGGACTTCTCCCGTATCAAGGGAAAATGGTCTTACCAGCTCATCTTCGGTTGAAATGGTATCTTTCTTAAATACAGGAGTTTCAAATTTATAGTCATCCCTTCTTATTGCGTGTACAATTCCATCCTTGTCACTTACAGGTTCCATGAAAAGATATGGATGGGCTGCTACAGCTTTTTCAATGGCTCTGGCAAGTTTTTCGCAGTCCACACTGTCCCCTAGTTTATAAAGTTCTGGGATGTTATAGGTGGTAGAACCCGGATAGCGCATACATTCGATATATATGCCTGTCTGGGTCATTGACAGCGGATACTCTTTTCTGAGTTCGTACTCTTCCGTTTTATCTGTATTTTTCAGAATGCTGTCTATAGCTTTAATAGTACTGTTATCAAAAACATCCGATACTTTAAGAGTTCTTCCAAAGTGCTCTGACAAAAGGGCGCACAGCCTGATGCATCCTACGGATGACATACCGAATGCAAACAAGTCTGAATTTATACCGATAGAAACATCTCCAATTACTTCTTTAACGATCTCAAGGATCTTCTCCTGATTTTCATTCTCAGGCGGAACTATCTCATCTTCCATCATTACAGCCTGAGGCAGTGCCTTTTTGTCTATCTTGCCTGAAAGATTCATAGGCATCTCATCAAGCTGCATAAAAGCCTGTGGCACCATGTAGGAAGTAAGGTAAGATGAAAGATAGGATTTCAGGTCACTTATATCCACCTTTTCATCAGCCGTGAAATAGGCGGCAAGGTAGTCTGTTTCACCCTTTGCAACTATCACTATGCAGCTTCTTACGCCTGGATAGTTACCAAGAACACTCTCTATTTCACCAAGCTCAACACGAAGTCCTCTAAGCTTGACCTGATTATCTATCCTTCCGTGGAATTCAACATCGCCATCCTCTTTAATGCGCACAAGATCGCCACTTCTGTAGGCAGGAAGGCCTAAAAGTGTGATGAAATTCCTCTGATTTAGATCTTCTCTTCCTACGTAGCCTCTTCCTACTCCGTTTCCCATGATAACAAGCTCGCCAAGAGCTCCGGGAACCTGAAGGCGGCCATCTCTGTCAAAGGTTGCCAGCTTTACATTGGATAAAGGATATCCAATCGTTATGTCATCAGTGCTGTGAAGTTCTTTTAAAGTACAGGTTACGCTGCACTCTGTCGGACCATAGGTGTTATATATATAAAGGTCGGGATTTATTGCTGCCATCTTGGCATATAGAACCGGCGGAAAAGCTTCCGCACCAATATCTATGCTCTTAAGATTTTTAATGGCAGGAGCAAAAGACTCAATCTCTGTGAGGTTGAGCATATAGGTGGGAGTACATGTCATGGATTCGACGTTGTTATCAAGGATCAGAGCCTTCATCTGCTGCGCATCCATGATCTGATCCATGGTTGCAAGAACTACTGTCTGTCCGTGTCCAAGAGGAACGAACTCCTCCAGAACAGATACATCAAAAGTAAACGCCGCAATGGCTAGAGTAACCCTTCCAAACTTGGTGAATACTCTGGCCTCCTTGTTATGAATGTTATCATCAACAAAGTTGGCAAGATTTCTGTTCTCAATCATCACGCCCTTAGGCTTTCCTGTGGAGCCTGAGGTATAGATCACGTAGGCGAGGGCTTCTCCCGGGACATCGATATTAAGATTGTCCCTGCTTCCCTCTTTTACTGCCTTTGTGACATCTATTACTGTAATATCTGCCGCTTCCAGGCTACTCATGAGATCTTTTCGCCTGTCCATGATCTCACCTGTCGTCACAAGGATCCTGCAGCCGGAGTCTTCAAGGATATACATGATTCTTTCTTCCGGATACTCGGGATCTATAGGCATAAAGGCACCGCCGCTCTTTAAGGCACCCTCTCTCATTACATAGCCATAGCTGTTCCTGTCTGCAAGAACTGCTATCTTACTCTCTATATCAGCACCATTGGCTCTCAGTACATGCCCAAGAGCATTGGCTTCCTCATTAAGTTCTCTGTAGGAAAGCGTCCTGTCGATTGCGATAAGTGCCGTTCTGTCAGGGTATTTTTCAGCTGAGTCCTGAAGATGACGATATCCGGGCTTATCTTCAAAAGGACTTGAGGCATCATATATATTGAGTATCTTCTCTTCATCAGCTTTGGTGGTAAGGCATACGTCCGAAAGCTTTTCCTTGCGAAGAAACTCACCGGTAATGACATCCATCATACGGAATAATCCCTTTACCGTAAACTCAGAAAATAGAGTCGGATCGTACTCAAGCTCATAAACAACTTTTGAACCATCAAGGCTTACATCTATACCTATACTTGCTCTCGCTCTTGAGAGTCCCAGCATTTCAAGCTTGGCAAGTTCCCCGCCAATCATTGCTCCATGCTCGTACTCTCCTTGATAGGCAAACATGATGTCAGCTTTGATATCATAAGCATTCCTTATCTCAGCAAAGCTGTATATATCATTGGCCATTGCAGACAGAAGATATTTCTGACATTCCTTTACGGCATCAGAAATCTTTTTTTCCGGAGCGCATTCCAAATATACCGGCAGGGTCTTTACCAGCATGGATACACTATCTGAAAGCCTTCCATCACTTCGTCCGTTATAGATTGTAGTAAATATGGCATTTTCAGATGCTGTATAGGACTTAAGTGCAAGGCCAAAAGCAGTCGTAAAGAAAGCATTAAGGGTACAGGAATTATCAAGACAGAACTGTCTTATCAGCGCTCCATCAGTTTCTGCTATGAGCTTTGAAAAACCTATATGCCCATTTTCTTCTTTACCATCTTTTACCGGAAGTGTTTCTCCACCGCAGCCTGCAAAGTAACTGTCGTACCAGGCTTTTGCTTTTGTCAGTCGATCGCTTTCCCTTGCAGCTGCTTCATCCAGTGCAAACTCATATCCTGTATATTTCTCTTTTTCTATTTCCTCACCTGCATAAGCTCTATCAATGTCTCTTTTTAAAATATCAAGAGATCCGCCATCGCTTACGATGTGATGAGTATCCAGGAAGAAATAATTACCATTTTTAGTTTCATAAATCTCTGCGCGGAAAAGAACTTCTCCCGTATCAAGGAAAAATGGCCTTACCAGCTCATCTCCGGTTGGAATGGTATCTGTCTTAAATACAGGAGTTTCAAACTTATAGTCATCCCTTCTTTTCGCATGTACGATTCCATCCTTGTCACTTACAGGTTCCATGAAAAGATATGGATGGGCTGCTACAGCTTTTTCAATGGCTCTAGCCAGCTTCAGAGTATCAACTCCGTCTCCAAGTTTATGAAGCTCCGGGATATTGTAGGTAGTAGAACCCGGGTAGCGCATACATTCAATGTATATACCTGTCTGGGTCATTGAAAGTGGATACTCTTCTCTAAGTTCATACTCTTTCTCTTCATCCGCATTTCTCAGGATACTGTCTATAGCTTTGACAGTACTGTTCTCTAATACATCTGATACTTTAAGAGTTCTTCCGAAGTGCTCTGACAAAAGGGCACACAGCCTGATGCATCCTACAGATGACATACCAAAAGAAAAAAGATCAGACGTGATGCCCAGAGGCAGGTCACCAATTACTTCTTTAACGATCTCAAGGATTTTCTCCTGAGTCTCGTTCTCAGGCATGACTATCTCATCTTCTTCAATTACAGCCTGAGGCAGTGCCTTTTTGTCTATCTTGCCTGAAAGATTCATAGGCATCTCATCAAGCTGCATGAAAGCCTGGGGCACCATGTAGGAAGTAAGGTAAGATGAAAGATAGGATTTCAGGTCACTTATATCTACCTTTTTATCTGCTGTGAAATAGGCAGCAAGATAGTCTGTTTCTCCCTTTGCAACTATCACTATGCAGCTTCTTACGCCTGGATAGTTACCAAGAACGCTCTCTATCTCACCAAGCTCAACACGAAGTCCTCTGAGCTTGACCTGATTATCTATCCTTCCGTGGAACTCAACATCTCCATCCTCTTTAATGCGCACAAGATCGCCACTCCTGTAGGCAGGAAGGCCTAAAAGGGTGATGAAGTTTCTCTTGTTAAGGTCCTCTCTTCCAACATAGCCTCTTCCTACTCCGTTTCCCATGATAACAAGCTCGCCAAGAGCTCCGGGAACCTGAAGACGGCCATCTCTGTCAAAGGTTGCCAGCTTTACATTGGATAAAGGATATCCAATCGTTATGTCATCAGTGCTGTGAAGTTCTTTTAAAGTACAGGTTACGCTGCACTCTGTCGGACCATAGGTGTTATATATATAAAGGTCGGGATTTATTGCTGCCATCTTGGCATATAGAACCGGCGGAAAAGCTTCCGCACCAATATCTATGCTCTTAAGATTTTTAATGGCAGGAGCAAAAGACTCAATCTCTGTGAGGTTGAGCATATAGGTGGGAGTACATGTCATGGATTCGACGTTGTTATCAAGGATCAGAGCCTTCATCTGCTGCGCATCCATGATCTGATCCATGGTTGCAAGAACTACTGTCTGCCCGTGTCCAAGAGGAACGAACTCCTCCAGAACAGATACATCAAAAGTAAACGCCGCTATGGCAAGCGTAACTCTTCCAAACTTAGTGAAAACTCTGGCCTCCTTATTATGGATGTTATCATCAACAAAGTTGGCAAGATTTCTGTTCTCGATCATCACGCCCTTAGGCTTTCCTGTGGAGCCTGAGGTGTAGATCACGTAGGCGAGAGCTTTTCCCGGAACATCGATATTAAGATTGTCCCTGCTTCCCTCTTTTACTGCCTCTGTGACATCTATTACAGTAATATCTGCCGCTTCCAGACTACTCATGAGATCTTTTCGCCTGTCCATGATCTCACCGGTCGTCACAAGGATCCTGCATCCCGAATCTTCAAGGATATACATTATCCTTTCTTCGGGATACTCAGGATCTATAGGCATAAAGGCACCGCCGCTCTTTAAGGCACCCTCTCTCATTACGTAGCCATAGCTGTTCCTGTCTGCAAGGACTGCTATCTTACTCTCTATATCAGCACCATTGTCTCTCAGAACATGACCAAGAGCATTGGCCTCTTCATTAAGTTCCCTGTAGGAAAGGGTCCTGTCGATTGCGATAAGTGCCGTTCTGTCAGGGTATTTATCAGCTGAGTCCTGAAGATGACGATATCCGGGCTTATCCTCAAAAGGACTTGAAGCATCATATATATTAAGTATCTTCTCTTCATCAGCTTTGGTGGTAAGGCATACATCTCCAAGGTGTTCTTTTTTCATGAACTCATGGATGATATTGCCAAACATACGAAGCAAACCATCTATTGTATATTCTGAAAAAGCAGCCGAGTCATACTCACACTCCCAGGTAATACCTTTATCTTCAATTACAACTCTGAGCATAAGCTGTGTTCCCGATGTAAGCGCTGAATTGCCATCAAGATCAAGGCATATAGTGCCTTTCAGGTTGAACTTTGTGGCAATATTCTCATAGCTGTCTTCATCACTTTTAAAAAAATTCTCACAGTGTTTGATTTCAGAAAGAATGGATTTCTTAGCATCACATATAAGCCAGACTGCAACTTTTTTGCCATTACTTATGCATGTAAAAAAAGCTCCTTCCGATGCAGTATACGACTTTAAGGCCAACGCAAAAGCAGTAGTAAGAAAAGCCTGCATCTTAATATTTTTATCCTTGCAAAAACTTTTTACATTACAATCCTCTGCGAAATAGTGGCCATCATATTTTACAAAAGAAGATTCTACTGTATTGCTGTCTTTTACAGGTATTGTCTCTTCACTGCATCCTGTATATAATTCATCAATATTATATTCTTTCATGACTGCATCTACCCTCCATGCTTCAGGAATTATCTGTTTCTTCCTCCCCGCTAAGAATGATCATCAGTCTGCGTGCCCCAAGAAATTCTGATCTTATACAAATATTCGGTGCAAAATCGTCATCATCTTCATCTTGCTCCGGCATATCCGAATTTGTACCAATATAATCCTTTTTAGATTTATAGCGAAGGATTACCGCCTTTAATCCATCATCACGCTCCAAGATTGTAAAACTTGTCTGTAAAAAAAAACCGGCAGGAACAGACTTCATCAATGGTGTAAAGAGTTTATCTTCTACCATAGCGATCTCTTGTCCGGTTAGAATGCCTTCCGCAGCTTGCTTCCAGTCATCAGCATTGGTCTTATCAAACCTGCCTCCTGTCAAAAGAAGCAGATTCTTTTGATGAAATTTATATATTCCTTCGGTTAAATTGTTACAGAAAAAGCTTAAATAAATAAGGGCTGCAATACTGCCAATAACCGCAGCATACCAGGGTGCATCCATTCCAAAAAATGGATTTAAAAGTAAAATAAAGCCTATCGTTACGATTGACTGAATAATTAAGGCCAAAGTTGCCTTTCCTTCCTCCTCAATAGCTGAAAGATAATCAATTAAAAGCATGGTTATAAGTGTTATTAACGAACCTACACTGATAATGCGAATAGCAATAGGAAGGGACGCCAACATGACCGGATCATCTATGCCATAGGGAATGATCATAAGTTGTGGGAATAGGCACAAGATCGCAACTATCGGGAACAGCATAGCAAATCCGAACTTTGTCAGCATCCGCTTGACCATAAGCATTCCACTTTGATTCTGCTCTCCGTCATAAGCCGCTGCCATAGGATATATTGCATCAGTTGCACCGGCGATTACTATAGTGATCACAAGCTGAAGATTTTCTATTACAGCTGAGTTACTTATTCCTATTGTTCCGGCACTTTCACGCAGCGCAAAATTCTGAATTGCAAGCTGAATCGCGAACATAAGATACATTACTGCCTCGGCACATCCTGGCTTGATTATTTCAAGATCACTAGGATCCGTTTCAATTTTTTTAATTGGAACAAATCTGCACAGTCTGTCAGTTTTTCTGAAATGTAAAAGATAAACAAAAACGCAGCATACAGAACCAAATACAGTTCCAAATGCGACAATTTCTATTCCTCGGTGAAATACATATACGCCTACAAAATCAATTAGGATATTTACTACAGCACCTGTAATATCACCAGCCATAGCTAAATTCTGGTTATTGTCATTTGCAAGAATATAGTCTCCAGAAAAGTTCAAGACAAGAAATACCGCACCCACCAAAGTCACCATAATATAAGTTTTGGCGTATGGATAATTTTCAGGTGTAGCGCAAAGGAGCTTTAGCAGCGGATCTATAAATACAATCCCGGCAATGCTCAAAAGGAGAGAAGCAATTACAAGCATAAGTATCGTGCGTGTAAAAATCCGGGCAGCTTTAGCCTTTTCCCCGCTTCCTGAACATCTTGAAATCAAAACTCCGCATCCTATTCCTCCCAAAGCCGCAATAATATTGAAAACATAACCAATTGGGCCGGCTGTTCCGATAGCAGATAGAGCTTCCTCTCCCATTGAATTTGATACACATACTCCATCAACTAATGGTGCAATCTGCGCAAATATCATTCCGACCATAGGCGGAAAAATATAACGCGCAGCGCTATGTCTTATGAATTGATTTTCATACTTATATTGAATTGTACTCATGCCACATACCTGCCCTACGATCATATTCCAAACAGCTGATAGTCCGTCTTTCCAATACAGGTTAATATTAGTTCTGCTGCTAATATTCCTGTTGCATTTCTGCTATCAAGAAGAGGATTGGTTTCTACCATATCTATTGCCAGGAGCCTGTCAGTATCTGAAAGAATCTCGCAAATAGTAAATCCCTCTCTGTTAGAAAGACCATTCATTACAGGTGTCCCCACTCCGGGAGCATTCCCCGGGTCAAGTGCATCCATATCAAAACTCAAATGAATTCCCTTCGTGCCATCCGACGTGATCTCGATAGCTGTTTCAATAATCTTTCTAATGCCAAAATGATGAATATCACTTATAGAAAATACATTTACACCATTTTTCTTTAATTTTTTGACCTCCTCTGGATCTAAATCCCTTGCACCTACAATGGCAATCTTATGAGGATCAACTCTCGTTCCTGTAAAGCTGACTATTGAATCCGGTCCGCATCCGCACACTGCTGAAAGAGGCATACCATGTATATTTCCAGAGGGAGTTATTTTGTCATCATTAAAGTCACCATGAGCATCTACCCATATAACTCCGATATCACCATAATGCTGAGCAGTGGCCGAGACAGAGGCTGCAGCTATACTGTGATCCCCACCAAGAATAATGGGAAAGGCTCCACTCTCATGAATCTTAAAAACTTGCTCAAAAAGCCTGTGGTTAGCCTCATTTACCTCTTTTTCATACCGCATGTTACTATTGCCCTCATCCGTTGCTACCATGGGCAAAATATCGCCATAATCCTTAACCTCATATCCATTTTCACGTATTTTCTGGATCAGCCCTGAGTGCCGAATTGCAAGCGGCCCCATATCAACACCTTTTCTAACAGCTCCAAGATCCATCTGTGAACCAACGATTCCTATGCTGTTTTTTCTCATATATTTCCACCTCACAAGTATATATTCAATGTACGAACGCGTATTAATTTTACCATATTGCGTTAATTAGTTTATTAAGAATAAATTAAATAACCATCGCTTGTGGTGCCCACAGCAGCAGAGATGACAATTACTATGATGCGGTGCAGATTGTAAAAAAAGAGTTAGACTCAAAAAGAATCTAACTCATAATAAAAGTTCTGCTATTTACATGAATGAATTCCAACTATGAAGCAAGTGGTCTCTTGGGGACGGGGTTTGCGGTCCATTTTCGTATATACCATCCTTTGGAAAATGAACCATCAACCCCGTCCCCAATGGGCCATTATACCAGTTTTACCTGGAACTGTGACATAAGGTTATGCAGCTGGTTAGACTGATCAGAAAGTTCACTGGATACAGCACTTGATTCCTGGGCAGTTGCTGAATTATTTTGAATTACCTCAGAAATCTGCTCGATACCCTGATTAATTTCTCTCATATTGCTTGCCTGATGCTGAGCCATGTCTCCGGAGGTTCTCATCATTTCAGCCAGCTCATTTACGGAATCACCTATCTCATGCAATGTAATCTGTGTTTCTGCAACAATCTCATTACCGCTGTCAATTTCTGCAAGAGCGGAACTAACAAGTGCGTGGGTGCGCTGTACAGCGTCATTCGACTGCTGAGCCAGTTGTCCTATCTCCTGAGCAACAACTGCAAAGCCCTTACCTGTATCTCCGGCTCTGGCAGCTTCTATGGAAGCATTGAGAGCAAGAAGCTTGGTCTGGGATGAAATAGCTTCAATACTGTTTGCAACTTCCTGGATTTCCTTGGAAGCAGTCGTGATTCTCTGCATTGCTTCCGTAACCTGATCCATTTTATCAGCACCGTCTTTTGCTACCTTCTGGGCCGCAATTGACATCTGAACGCCCTTTGCACAATCCGCAGCCATTTTTTCTGTCTGTTCGGTTACTGTACTTACTGAAGCTGTAAGCTCCTCGACAGCTGCAGCCTGATCAGTAGCACCTTCAGCCAATTCATTGGCGCCTCTGGACATATTCTCGGCACCCTCTGAAACTCTTGCAGATGCAGCCTTAACATCATTCATGGTGTTAGAAAGCTTGTCTGTAATGGTATTCATGGACTCGCTGATTGGGCTGAAATTACCATGATAAAGATTCGGGGTAATTGTACCTATACTGAAATCGCCTTCAGAAATCTCATTAAGCGAATTTGAAATGTCATTTACGATATTCATGGATGCACGGGTTGAGTTTTCAAGATCTCTGGCCAGAATATCAAATTCATCATTGGCATGGTAATCAATAGCTACGTTAAGATCGCCTCTGGCCATTTGTTCTGCAGCCTTCGCAACCTCGTCAACAGGCATGACAACGCATTTTGTCAGCGTTTTTTGGGCATTTCTCATGAATATGATCAGCAGAATTACCATGATAATACTAATAACAACCATTATTGTCATTATAACAATTGTCAAATCATATGAGCTTGTTACCTCATTAGTTACATTGGAGGTCATCTGCCTTGTGTTTTCCACTGTTTGCAATACTTCAGGCCGAAGCTCATCTCTCATGACCGCGTATATTTCATCTCCATTACTAAGGCTTCCGTCCTCAAGTTCTTCAGCCTCGGCGTACATGGAGGCGAGTTTATTGGTTGTTGCTTCCATATTTTTTATATTTGCGTCGAGGGACTTAATGAGCTCTGTCTCGCCACGATATGATCTTAAATTAGTAAGATCTTCTTTCATGTTGTTAAGCATTGTTTCATGGAACTCTACTATTTGTTCCTGTCTTGTCTCAGATACACGAGTAGCAAGCGCCCACCAGGCAGATTTTCCGAGATTCTGGTTGTGAATACGAAGAAGTCCCTGATAAGTATTTTGATTGTAATAGTTGTTATAAAGTTTATGATATCCTAATATACCAACTGCGATTGAAATGATAAGCAGGCAGAGAGATAAGCCAAGATATATGTATATGCGTGTAAAAGTATGCGCAAATTTCTTACCTACATTCATCTCAAGCAACTTGTTATCATCCAAATTTACTAAATTCTTGATACTCATTCTGTACCTCCTATCATATATTTCCGGATAGCAATTTTTTATAGCTACAAAACTATTATAGATTAATTATTTCAATAACTAATGGATTTTCTGAAATGTTTATTCAAATTTAATCCTTTTATCTTATTTACCCTAAGACAAAATTTCTGATAACGTATCAAGGAGATTCTTTATATCAATAGGCTTTGCTATATGCCCTTTCATTCCGGCATCCAGAGCTCTTTTTTTATCTTCTGCAAAGGCATTGGCTGTCATAGCAATGATTGGCACAGAAGCTTTTTCCTTATCCTTCAGCTTTAATATGGCTGCACTTGCTTCATAGCCGTCCATCACCGGCATCTGAATATCCATGAGGATAACATCATAGTAACCGGCCTTGGCATCTTTTACCTTGTCAACTGCTTCCTGTCCATTCTCTGCTGTTTCCACGGCAAAACCGGATTTTTCAAGAAGCTTGGCAGAAATCATTCTGTTGACCTGAATATCGTCCACAAGAAGCACTCTTTTACCGGTAAAATCGACCTTGGCAAGATTTTTTTGCTTTTCGTCTTCGTAATTTTTCTTTATATCTTCTTCTGTCTGGATTAAAAATGACAGATTTACTACAAACTCTGTTCCTGAGCCTTTTTTGGTATTGACCTCTATAGTGCCTCCCATCAGATCAACAATGCCCTTTACTATGCTCATTCCAAGGCCTGTACCCTGAATTGTATCTACAGTGGAATCCTTTTCTCTTTCAAAAGCCTCAAATACCTTTTTGGCAAATTCATCTGACATTCCTATTCCACTGTCTTTAACTCTGATTTCATATGAGGCTTTTGCCGGCTCTGACGTATTTGTTTGAATTACCTTCACAGAAACTTCCCCGTTTGTCGGAGTAAACTTATATGCATTGCTCAGCAGATTAAGGAGCATTCTGTTTAGTCTGTTTTTGTCGCAATAAACGTATTCATTTCTGATTTGTGTAGTATCGACCGAATAATTAATTCCCTTTTCGGACATCTGGGTGGTAAAAAGATCTCTTATCTCATCAAAAAATGCCTTTAGATTCAGCGGTGTTTTTTCCAGTTCTATCTTTCCGCTCTCAATCCTGCTCATCTCCAGAACATCATTGATAAGTGCAAGCAGATGGTGGCTTGAAGCTTCAATTTTACCCAGATATTCTTTTAATTCCTCATAGGAAACATTGTCTTCCTTGGCAAGAATTATATACCCGATAATCGCATTCATCGGGGTTCTTATGTCATGGGACATATTTGAAAGAAATATTGTTTTGGCTTTGCTTCTTTCATGAGCCTTTATGGTCTCTTTTTGCGCCTGTCTTTCACGTTTATACATGATGCTGTATAGCTTTACCATTATGAGCAGGGAAAATAAGATCAGAGCCATTTGAATGATGATGTTTCTTGTAATAGCCAGGTCTGCTTTGATCATCATATTGCTTACGAAGCTGCTGGCTCTGTCAATGGCATCGGGGCTCATTTCCGCATCCTGCCTCTGGTAATAATCATTTATGCCGTTTACAACAGCCTTTGTGATATCATTGGTGGCATTCTTAACCCATATGAGAAGTGTAAAGAAAATCATGCACATAAATGTGATCCAGACAATCGGAGAATGCCCGAATCTTTTTTGGTTATCGTATTCAAATACAAAGCGGTAATACATAAATCCGATAACACTCCATATTACGAGGAGCAGATAGCTTTCTGTAGACATGGCGCCGGCAGAAAACAGCATAAAATACAAAAAGATTATGACTGAAATAATGAAGCCCAATATGCCTGTAAATATAACCTTTCCGTTGTTTTCATATTTGGCTTCGATAGCTGCTGCGGATGAAGTATAGGCATATGCTATGATGGCACCAAACGTAGTAACATCTACGATCCAACCGATGGCGGTTCTTCCAAGGAATGGAATAAGTACGGATATTCCGGTGAGAGCCAATAGTGCATTTTGCGGTACATGATTATCATTCAAACGACTAAACCACGATGGCATTATTCCGTCTTTGGCCATTATATATATAAGCCTGCTGGCAGCTATAAGGTTTCCTACGAGCCCGGTCATAACCCCTGCAAAAGCTGCGATTCCAAGAATAATAATGCCTGCATCGCCCATTGCATCATGCGCCAGATGGAACGTCGGAAGGCCAAGAATACCTTTGATATTTGGCAGATCGGCGATATAGTCGACCCATCCTGTATAATTGCCGTGTATACCGGAGGATGCGATCAGAGCAAGAGCAGCGTAGCAAAATACCGATGACAGCAAGGCTACACTCAAAATAGGAAAAGTTTTTTTGGGAGAGAAGCTAAATCCTGCAGCGGAATTTGAAATTGACTCAAAGCCTACATAAGCCCAAGGAGAAAGCATAACGATGCTTATTATTTGTTTTGCCGGGGAATTACCATTGGGGGCAAAATAGGGTCTTGTTATAATTTCTTTACTTTCGCCAAGGCTAAATACAGCTATGGCACAGATTGCCACGCCCAGAATAAGAGCCATGCACAAAAAAGTTTGCAGATTTACAGCCAGTTTTTTTTCCTTACTGCATATGCCGTAAGCTACAAGAACAGCTGTAATTGAAAGAACTATTTCTACTAAGGTAACATCATAATCAAGAATCCGGTAATGGAATCCGAGATTAAAGGCATCACCAATCAGATATTTGCTTATAAGGCCCAGAGCTGAGGCATTTGCCCACATTATTGCCATATAAACAAGAATCAGATACCATGCACTTATAAAGCCATGATCATATCCAAAGACCTTTATAGTGTAAGTTAAAGTTCCGCCGGCATCCGGATATCTGGTCATGAGGTAATGGTAGTTGATACCGATTACAAACATGAGAAGGGCACCGATAAATAACCCGAGTATTGTTCCCAGGGGACCGGCGATGGGTAAGAACGTGGTTCCCGGCATGACGAAGGCTCCCCAGCCCACAGCACACCCAAAGGACAACGCCCAAACATGTATAGGTGAGAGATATCGCTCTAATGCCTGATCATTTTTTGGGATATCACCATTCATAGTTTGTCTCCTTACCGGTATTGCGAAATATTTATTGCAAAAAGGCTTCTCTTTGTGAAAGAATTTTTTTATAAATTACTTCATAATCTGTCTGTACTTTTGTTCTGAGGTTTTCTGTTATCTCGCTCACTGTTTCGTACAAAGGAGTGAGAGCAAGATTTCCTACAACTCCCTTTAAAGCATGTGCATCTTCAAACGCACCATCAAGATTGCCCTCTTCCAAAGCCTTTCCCAAAGCCTCAAAACGGTCATCTGAAAGTCCAAGTTCTATCATTTCCAGATAAAAATCTTCCATGCCCATACATCTTTCCAGACCTTCATCAACATTTGCTCCCAATTCTCTTAATTTCTCAATATTCATATTCCTGCATCCTCGATAAAAAGAATATTTATTATTTGACAAATCAAGATAATTATACACAATTCAGACGACAAAATGCGTTATTTTAGTTAAATTATATACTTTTTATAGATTGTTTTTATTTTGTTCTGATAAAATTTTCATATGGAGGTCGAGGATATTTATGGCAAAACACAAAATTCTCATAGTCGATGATGAAAAGATATCTCTTCGCATGACACAGCATATTTTGTCCAGTGAATATGACACAGTCTGTGCTTCAAATGGAAGGGATGCGATTGAAATATATAAAACAGAAAGGCCGAATTTGGTTCTTTCTGATCTTAGAATGCCTGAAATTGACGGATTTGAGCTTCAGAAAAAACTTCAGGATATATATGGAAAACAAATCCCGTTTATGTTTATGACAGCTGATAAGGACGATGAGGCTGAAAGCAAAGGATTTGCCATCGGTGCGCTTGACTTTATCAGAAAGCCCTTCAGAGCTGATGTTTTGCTAAAGCGTGTATTTAATATTCTTCAAAATGTTGAGCAGATACAGGGACTTCAGAAGGCTGCCACCACAGACGCAATGACCGGCCTTCTCAATAAGGCATCATCTCAGGAAGAAATAGACATCTTGGTCAAAACTACTCCCGGAGCTTTGATGATGATTGATCTTGACAGCTTTAAACCTGTCAACGATATATATGGCCATGCTATGGGAGATAAAGTACTTATCCGATTTGCGGAAATAATCCGCTCATCCATAAGAGCAACGGATATTGCGGGAAGAATTGGCGGGGATGAATTTGTGGTTTTTTGTAAATCAGTCCTTGATGAGGACGTTATAGCCGATAAGGCTGCATACATAAATGAACAGGTTCTTCTTTCCGCAAAAGAACTGATGGGACAAAGCATGAATATTCCTCTTGGGGCGTCAATCGGCTGTGCATTTGCGCCTGATGAAGGAGCTGATTTTGTAACTCTTTATAAAAAAGCAGATAAAGCATTATATTCTGTTAAGCAAAACGGTAAACATGGCTATAAGGTCTACAGGGAGGAAAAAGCGTCATCAGGCGATGAGGCAGATGAGGCGACTGCGCTTAAATATGCAATGACTCTTATGGCTGAAAGATCCCCGGGAAAAGGAGCATTTAATCTTCCTACATCGGATTTTAAAAAGATATATCATTTTCTGTCGAGAGTAGTGGGCAACTATCACAATACCATTCATGTAATACTCTACTCTGTTATTCCGACAAAAAAGGATGTGGATCAGGAGGAAGCAGCAAATGCTTTCGTTGAAGTTGTTCAGATGTCGTTAAGACAAAGTGATGTTATAACAAGATATGGAAGCAATCAGGTGATGATCCTTCTATTAAAAGCAGTTTCATCTGATTTGGAAATTGTCACGGAGAGGATTGCCATGAACTGGGAATCCAAAGACATCAGTGCTCTTTGCAAGATCACATATGAAACGAGTGAGTTAAAATAAAGTGCCAATTCATCACGAATTGGCACTGTCTACACATCTTTTTATGGCTTCAAGAACGGCAGTCTTGGTATAGGGTTTAGTAACATATTCATCAGCTCCGTGCTGGGCTGCTTCCCTGACTTTTTCGCTCTCGGAATTTGCGGAGAGCATTATAACTTTTGCCAAAGGGTCCCGGCCTTTGATAAGCCTTAGCAAATCTATGCCGTTAAGCTGAGGCATGGAAATGTCCAAAATGGTTATTGATGGTGATAAATCAAGGAATTTGTCATACCCTTCTTTGCCGTTTTCTGCTTCACCGACAACTTCGTAGCCTTCTATTTCGAGCATGTTTCTCAATAAATTCCGGTTAACAGGCGAGTCATCCACAATAAGTATTCCTGCCATTTGATTCCTCCAGCCGCTAAGGCCTCAACAGAATTAGAATTCTCCATTTATTATACCATATTGCGTTTATCATTTTATTAAAAATAAATTAACTACCAATTATTATCTTGCGCCTGTCTCTCTTTTTCTGATTCCCACTTTGGAATAGGAATATCTTTATGAAGCCTCTCTAAAATGGTATCAAGGCTCTCCGGCCTATGATAAAAGAAGCCTTGTCCCAGCTCGCATCCTGCGTTTAACAGGAAATTCTTTTGCTCCTCTGTTTCCATTCCTTCACAAAGCGTATGGATTCCCAGCTTATGTGCAATATCTATCATTCCCTTTAAAATGACTCTGTTAACACCATTATGCGCATCAAGATTTATCAGAAGACTCATATCAAATTTGATAAGATCAATATCAAAACAACTGAATACATTAAGGGATGAATAGCCGCTTCCAAAGTCGTCTACCCACAATTTATAGCCATTTTCACGGATCTTTTTAAGCTGTTCGTGGAATTTATCTGTTGCTTTAGAAAGCCCCTGCTCTGTTATCTCGATGATAAAATAACTCTTATCTATGCCGTACTGACTAATATCGTACTTATCATAGATCTTGTTGATCTCTTCAATAACATCAATATAATCAAAATCCTGTCTGGAGAAATTGATGGAGACCGGTAAAAGAGGAAGTCCCTCATCGTAACGGATCTTGATCTCTTTACACACTGCTTCAAACATATAAAGGTCCATCTCGTGCATAAGATGATACTTTTCAAGAGCAGATATGAAATCATCAGGATTTATCATCCCTATCTCAGGATCAATCCAGCGAGCAAGCGCCTCAAATCCCATTCCTTTGCCGGTTTCTATGCGCATGAAACACTGGTAAAAGACCTTTATCCAGTTGTTGTCCATCGCTGTATAAAAGTTTTCGATTATATATCTCTGATGATTGTATAAAGAATCGTCTTCTTCGGTGTAGAATCTATAGTACTTATTTAAATCCTCGCCAACGAGTTTGTTGGCTCTTACACTGTGGTCAATGCATTCTTTTAGTGAATCGTTCTTGTTGCCTACATATATTCCTACGTTTAATCCCGTTGTTATTCCAAAGGCTCTTGATTTGACCTCTGAATTGACACTTTCAATCTTTTTAACTATTTCTTCATCGCTCAAATATTCATCAATAACGGTAAAATGGTCTGAGAAAATACGTGCAACTATTCCATGCGGAAACTCTGCTGTAAGGATGTTAGCAACAAGGACCAACAGATCATCGCCTCTTTTTAATTCATATCTCCTGTTGTAGGATTGCATGGAGTCTATATCCAGGTAAATAACAACCGGATTTTTGCCCCTGGCAACGATTTCCCGTATTTTATTGTCACCATTTTTATTGACATAATTTATATTTGGAAGATTAGTTAAGGCATCGACGTAAAATTCATCGCTTTGAAACAGCTTATACTTATTTGCTATTTCCACAAACATATCCTTATGTTTTTGAACATCATGGTAAACCAAAAATGCAAGATCTGTCCCATCTTCCATGGTTTGCCAATAGCCGATTGAATGCATGAGATGATAGCCATCATCCATTCTGATCCTAAAGGTAATGTCATAGTCTGTTTTCTTTTCAAGAAAATCCATACTTATAGCGCGAAGTTTATCCTTCTCTTCAGGATGAATCCTCTCAAAAAAGATCTCATTATCCCATTTATTATGAAAACGTTTCAAATAATCTCTTGATAAACTATGAAAATCAAGAAAACCATCAGAAATAGCAAGCAGCTCATAATCGCCACTTGCTAAAGGTTCAATAATGATCATCGGGACTTTAAGACTCTCATATGATTTTTTTATATCTTCAGGGAATATATACAAAAGAATTTCTCCTTTGTCCCATTTTTTTCTATAAATAAATCATATAAAAGAAAAGTATTTTATTGATAATAAATGTCTAAAATAAAGATAAATTTTGAGTTAATTTTTTGGCTGTTCTATAATCATTAGCTCACTATGAAATGATATCTACACATGCTAAAATTAATTTCGGGGAGATTATCAGTATGAGAAAAGGTATTCTGAAAAATCTATACATTTCGCTTTTAATATCACTGCTACTGGGAGGGTGCGCGCAAAGTGCAGCTGCTTCTAAAGAAGATGCTGCCTGTTCCGGCTTTGAGACAAAAAAAGCTGAAGGAGATATTTCTTTTGACTATCACCTCTTCACCCCGGAAGATGGCACAGATAAGCCTCTTGTCATCGTTTTTCATGGATATGGAGAAAATGAGATTGCCCAAAACACAAAGATCGTAACTACGATAACAAGTGAGGAAAGCCAGGCACTGAGGCCATGTTATCTGATTGCGCCCGCTATTGAAGACAATATATTCCTTGCCAAGTCAAACAGGGATAGTATGTATTCTAAGTTAAAAGAAATCTCGGATAAACTCATATCTGACGGAAAAGTCGATCCTGACAGAATCTATGTTTTAGGCAATTCCTTTGGAGGGCTTGCAACAATTGAGTTTCTGGAAGCTTACCCTGAAGATATCGCCGGCGCCATATGTATGTGCCCTGCTCTGACCTACTCAAAAGATTCAACATCGGATCTTTCTAAGATAAAAGATATTCCTCTGTGGTTTGCCCATGCTGAAAATGACAATGTAATTCCCGTGACTGTCAGCAAATCTGCTTACTCTACCCTAAAAGCAATGGGCTCAGAAAATGTATATCTCACAACTTTTTCCAATGAAGAAATGCTTAAGTGTGGTGCTCTTACCGGGTATCACCAGTCTGATCTTGCCGTGATGGCAGATGATTCCTTTCTAGAATGGCTGTTTGAAAACAAAAATTGATGCGACCTCTTGATATCACAGTAGGCAGCTTGTATAATTTATAATTAATTAAAGCGTTTAATTAATTGACATGAAGGGAGTGATATCCATTAATCAAAAAAGTTTTGAACAGCTTGAGCTGCAGGTGGGGAGCGGCACAAATGATTTCAAAATGAGTCGCGGCAGCTTTAAATACAGGCAGCATATCGATCAGAAGATTAAGTTAGACCATGTTTCATCAGATACCTCTGAGAATTTGACTACCATTAAATTCCAAGCGGCTCATTCAGACATTACTGTTAAAGCTCAGATCACCACTTTGGATAACGGCATCACAAAGCTTTCTTTCCATGGTGACACAGGGAAATTCAACAGGTACTGGATCACGCTTAAAAGTAATGAAGGCGAGCACATTTATGGTTGCGGGGAGACGTATTCCAAATTCGACCTTAAAGGGGAAAAGGTCCGAATCTTTGTGGCAGAGCATCAAAATGCAAATCGCATCGGTAAAAAGATCATCAAAGAAAAACTCTTCGGAAAACATCCGGAAAAGACCTTGTCTTTTAACAAATATGAATCCTACTATGCACAGCCAACCTTTGTATCAAGTGACAAGTACTTCTTACATGTTGACGTAAGCGCATATTCGGAATTCGACTTCAGAAAAAAAGATCATATAACGCTATACACGCAGGAAGCTCCTGTTATCTACTACTACAAGGCTCAAAGCTTTGAGGAGCTATCAGGTAAGCTGTCAGAGCTTTTAGGCCACCAGCGCACTCTCCCATCCTGGGTCTACAAGGGAGCAATCCTGGCAATACAGGAAGGCACTGAGAAAATCGATGAAAAGATAAAAAAAGTCGAAGAAAAAGGCGGAAAGATCTGCGGCATCTGGTCCCAGGACTGGTGTGGCTGCAGGCGGACAGGCTTTGGTTATCAGGTAATGTGGAACTGGCAGTGGGATAAAGACCTCTACCACAACCTTGATATCAAGATAAAAGAATGGAAACAAAGGGGAATTCGCTTTCTTGGCTACATAAATCCTTTTATAGCACTGGAGGGTGAGCTTTACAAAACTGCTTCAAAGGAAGGCTTTTGCGTCAAAGCAAAAGATGGCAGTGACTACCTCGTTACTATCACAACCTTCCCCGCAGCTATGGTGGACTTCACTAATCCCAAGGCCTATGACTGGTACAAATCCCTGATAAAGGAAAACATGATCGGTCTTGGCATGGGCGGTTGGATGGCTGATTTTGGGGAATATCTGCCACTTGACTGCGTGCTTTATAGTGGCGAAGACCCGCAAATACTCCACAACAGATGGCCTGCTATCTGGGCTCAGATGAATAAAGAAGCCATTGAAGAATGTGGCGTATCAGATGACGTGTTCTTTTTTACCAGGGCAGGACACACAGGAACCATCAGCTCTTCGGCCATGATGTGGACCGGAGATCAGCATGTGGACTGGTCTGTAGACGATGGAATAGCATCTGTTATTCCTGCAACGCTGTCTCTTGCTATGAGCGGCTATGGTCTTACTCATTCAGATGTTGGCGGTTACACAACAATAATGCATATGACCAGGTCAAAAGAACTGCTTCTTCGTTGGGAAGAAATGAATGTATTTTCACCTCTTTTTAGAAGCCATGAGGGAAATCAGCCTTCAAGAAATGTTCAGTTTGATGGGGATGACGAGCTTTTAGAGCAGCTTTCACGTTCATCACGGCTTCATGAGAGATTAGTTTTTTACATCAAAGAGTGCGTGAAAGAAAATGCAACCAGGTCACTCCCTGTAATGCGGCCTCTCTTTTACCACTATGATGAAAAAGATGCCTACACAGAGAAAACAGAATACCTGTTGGGGCGGGATATTCTAGTTGCTCCTGTGCTCAAAGAAAAGGCGGTATCAAGGGAAGTTTATTTACCGGATGATACCTGGATCCATCTATTTACAAAAAAAGAATACAAAGGCGGAAATTATGAAATCGAAGGGAAGGTCGGGATGCCGCCTGTATTTGTGAGAAAAAATGCAGAACTATTTGAGAAGCTTATTGAAGTAACTGACAACTTGTAATTACACAAACGGGGGTAAATATGGGAAAAGATAAAAGCGAAAAACTACTTTCAAGAATCTGCTACGGTTTTGCTGATATTTATGGCGGCGGTGCTTTTGTTGTTATCAGCACCTTTTTCACAGTATTTCTTACTAAGGCCCTGGGAATGCCGCCGGCGCTGGTTGGCACTATCCCTCTGATAGGCAAGATCTGGGATGCTGTCACTGATCCTATGATGGGCAATATTGCCGACAGAACTCAGTCCAAATTTGGAGCAAAGAGATTCTGGATCCTTGTAGGAAGTATTATTTCTGCCATCACTTTCATAGTGATGTGGGTTCCTTTTTTAGCTGGCGGAAGCATTGCAGGCCAGTATATTTTCTATGTACTTATGTACATGCTGTTCTCTACCGGATTTACGATCGTTATGGTTCCTTATAATGGTCTTTTACCGGATATGATCTCGGATTACACACTAAGATCCAAGTATTCCGGAACAAGAATGATATTCTCTTCTCTCGGTGCTATTATCGCAGGACTTGTACCAACTCTTATGATAAAAGACAATACTGATGCTTCTGAGTACCTCACAGTTGCACTGATATTTGCTGTGATCTTCCTTGTTGCCATTCTGATAACCTTTGCAGGCACATGGGAGAGGCAAAAGAAAATCCGAAAAGTCAGCTTTGCTGCCACATTTTCTCAGTCCTTTACTGTATTTAGAAGCAGATCATTCAAAATCTTTGTTCTTATTTTCATTTTTGGACAGGCCGCAGCTGATTTTGTTACAGGTCTTGCTGTTTATTACATCGATGATGTTCTTAACGCTTACGGTGGCGGCAATTTCACAAAGCTCATGGGAGTTATCCTTATTTCCCAGTTTCTTGGCATGATCCTATTTGGACCTGTAATGTCCAAGACATCCAAGAAAGCTCCGATTCTGTTTGGTACACCTGTGAGAATGCTGGCATCTTTTGCTATGCTCTTCTTCTCTTATGAAGGGGCCCCTTTCACCGTAATCCTTGCTCTTTCCTTTGTTATAGGTATCGCTATGGCCGGAACTTCGATCAGTATTTACGCTCTTTTAAACGATCTTGTTGAAGTCGATGAGCTTATTACATCTATAAACAGGCCGGGTATATGCTCGGGAATGGCCACCTTTACAAGAAAGATTGCAGCAGGTCTTTCATCAGCAGTCATTGGAATCTTACTCGCTATGGTTGGTTATGATGAGAACCTTGCAAGCGCAGGAATGCGTCAGGCTGCTTCGACTCAGCGCGGTATAGCATATATCTATGTTTTTGCTCAGCTTCTGCTGCTTCTTATCACTCTTTTCCTGGCAATCATATTCCCTATCACCAAAAAAGAATATGAGATCATCTGCAGGGAAATAGAAAGGAGAAAAGGCCAGGATAAAAGCACAGCTTCTGCAGAAGAAATCGCGGTTTGCGAGAAAGTTACAGGCTATAAATTTGACAAACTTTGGAATGTTGAGAATGCAATCAGTACACGTACTGATGAAAAATTAGGAGGAAGTTTATAATGAAATACTTTTTAGACAGTGCAAAAATGGATGAAATCAGGGAGGCTTATAACACTTTTGGCATAGATGGCGTAACTACCAATCCAAGACACATTCAAGCTTCCGGAAAGCCCTTCCTTACAGCGATCACAGATATCGCAAACTGGATAAAGGAAGAAGGCCTTGAGGGCTATGAAAAATTCCCGGTTTCCGTTGAGATCAACCCACACATTGATAATGCAGATGAAATGGTTTCAGAGGCAAAAAAGATCGCTGCAATCTGCACAAACTTTGTAATCAAAATTCCAGCTACCGAAGAGGGTGTAACTGCCGCAAGAAGGCTTGAAAGAGAAGGTGTAAGAACTAATGTGACACTTATCTTCTCTCCTGCCCAGGCAATTCTTCCGGCCAAGAACGGCTCCTTATTCGTTTCTCCTTTCATAGGCTGGAAAGAACAAAATGGTGAAGACTGCAAGCAGTACATCAAAGATATCGTTGATATTTATAAAAACTATGGCTTCTATGGTAAGACGCAGATCATCTGTGCTGCTGTCCGTACTCCAAAGCAGTTTGTTGACTGCGCTGTAGCAGGTGCTGACATAGTTACAGCAGGTCTTGCTGTATATAAAGATTCCATGCACCACGCATACACTCGTCAGGGAATAGAAACCTTCCAGGATGCCTGGGATAAAACTGCAGGAAACTAATGTGAAATTTCTTTTTCAAGGAGATGCAAAATGAAAATTGGATTTGTTGGTCTTGGCATAATGGGTGAATCCATGTGCGAGAACATTATTAAAAAGCATGATGACAAGGTATATGTATTTGATTATGTAAAAGAAAAAGTTGATAAACTTGCTGCTCTTGGTGCAGTTCCATGCAGCAGTTCCAAAGAAGTTGCTGAAAATGTCAGCGTTTTTATCACTATGGTTCCAAAATCAGAGCATTCAAAAGCCGTTTATGACGAGATACTTCCTGTTCTAAAAAAAGGCCAGACATGCATAGACATGTCAACCATCGACCCTTCAGTATCTGTGGAGATATCAAAAAAGGTTAAGGAGACAGGCGCTGAATTTGCTGATGCTCCGGTTGTAAAAAGTAAACCCGCAGCTATCGCAGGAAAGCTTGGCATATACGTAGGCGGAAGTCAGGAAGTCTATGAAAGTATCCGCCCTATCCTCTTATATATGGGCGAAAACGTCATAAGAATGGGCGATAACGGCAAAGGACTTGTAATGAAGATCTGTCACAATGCCCTTGTATCCCAGATTCAAAATGGTGTAAATGAGACCATGACTCTGGCAAAGAAAAACGGCATCGACATCCCTGCCTACGCAGAAGCAATCTCCTATGGCGGCGCCGGTAACTGGTATCTGGATTCCAAAAAAGAAGTCCTGGAAAAAGAAGATTTTACAACTGCTTTTTCCATTGAAAATGAACATAAAGACGTGCATATCTGCCTTAATCTTGCAAAAGAATGCGGATTTAGTATGCCCGGCGAAGAAAATGCAGCAAGAGTTTATGACAAGGCTCTTGAAATGGGACTTGGTAAAGAGGACTTTTCAGCAACAATTAAGGTGGTTCGCGGCGAATAAAAATGAATGAATTTCTTTTTTACCTTGTAATACTACTATCCAATATAATTCAGGGAATCACAGGCTTTGCAGGTACTATTCTTGCAATGCCTGCGTCCCTTCGCCTTGTGGGCATGGGGACTGCTGTGCCGGTTCTGAACCTTTTGGGGCTTCTTTCCGGTATCTATGTCTTTATAGGTAACAGGGAATATATCAACAAAAAAGTTCTGAAAAAGGTTGTGCTGGTGATGGGCGTAACAGTGATAGCAGGTCTTTTTATAAAAAAACTATTGTTATCAAATACACGCCTTCTTTACTGGATTTTAGGCCTAATAGTTGTCACTATTGCTCTCTCGGGACTTGTAAAGATTTTCAGAAAAGCTCCAGAAAAAAGCCTTAGCGAACCTGTTCTCAATCTGCTTTTATTAGCTGCCGGAATAGTGCATGGCATGTATGTTTGCGGAGGTCCGCTTCTGATCGCATATATGACAAAAAAGGTCCCTGAAAAGAGCTCTTTTAGAGCAACTATATCAACCACCTGGATTTTCCTGAACGGAATCATTTTTTTGAGTCATATTTATAGTGGCTCTTTTACCCCTGATGTTGTCAGGTCCAGCTTTATATCTGTTCCATTTTTGCTGGGAGGAATGTTTGCAGGATCAGTTCTTTATAAAAAAATGTCCCAGAGCTTTTTCGTAAAGCTGACCTATGTTTTACTACTCATCTCAGGTATATCACTGTTTTTTAAGTAATTTTCTAAGGAGAAATAACCATTATGAAAGAATTTCAAGTAGCATATATTCCGGTAGGAGTTCCTACTTTTCACCTTGAAAGCGCGGGGAAGCTTTTTGAAGAATCCGCTGATCTTTTAAGAGGTTTTTGCGACAATGTAAAAGTTCCTTCCGAGATGCTTCTTTCTATAGACAAATTGAAGGCTTTTCTTGAAGAAATAGATCCGGACCTTATTGTTCTTCAGAATGTAACCTTTGCCAATGCTGCCTACGCCTCAGAAGTCATGCATCATTTTCGCAGTGTCCCTCTTCTTTTGTGGACACTAAGAGAGCCCGTGATTGATGGAGGAAGGCTTCGCCTGAACTCGCTGACAGGGGCCTACTCCGCTGCAGGAGCCATCAAAGCCTTCAAAAAAGAGCCATTTGAGTACATCTTTGGTGCTCCATCTGAAAAAAAGGTGGAAGAAAAGATAAGCGCAACCGTAAGAGCTGCCAAGCTTTTATTTGATATGAGAAATCTCAAGATCGCTGCAATCGGCCACACGCCTCAGGGATTTGGCTTCGGAAGAGCCTTAGACCTTGAACTTCTTGAGACCTTTGGTGTTCATCTTGAATCTATAGAGGCAAGAGAACTGATTGATAAGGCAAAAAGCTATTCCGATGAGGAATGCCTTCCATTTCTGGAAGATGCTAAAAAGCGCATGGTTGGCCTTGATAAGACGCCTGAAAAAAATGCCAAAGACTTTGCAAGACTCTACAAGGCTTACAAAGAATATGTAACTGCTAATAAGATCGGGGCTCTGGCATCCCGTTGCTGGCCTGATTTCTTCACAAGCTTTGGCACTCCTGTATGCGCTGTACTTGCTATGTTAAATGACCTTGGTATAGCAAGCAGCTGCGAAGCAGACACCTATGGCGCTCTTTCCATGTACCTTGGAATGCAGCTTACGCAAAACGCTACTTTTTTTGGCGATCCTGTCTCCTTAGATGAAAAAGAAAATACAATCTCTTTTTGGCACTGTGGCACTGCAGCCTGCAGTCTGGCAAGAGAAGATACAGGCGCTGTTGTAGGTGAGCACTGCAACAGGCACATCGGTCCTACCCTTGAATTTGGCTGCAAGCCATCGGAGAAAGTAACAATCTTCAGGATTGGAAGAACTCCTGAAGGGGCTTTCAGATTCTTTTTAGCAACAGGAGAAGCTCTTGATAAACCAAAACAGTTTCTAGGGACTTCTCTTGTAGTAAAAACTGACTCTTTGGCAGAAAAAATAATATATTCGACAGTTGAAGGTGGATGGGAGCCTCATTACGTAGTAATATATGGAGATGTTGCAACAGAACTTGAAATACTGGCACATATGCTGAACATAAGCATTGAAAGGTACTAATGAGAAAAGTCGGAATAAATATGGAGCGGGTAAAAATAGAAAACCGCTCCCTGATACTTAAATGCATAAATAACAACGGCCCCATATCAAGGAAAGATATTGCCAGGATAACCGGCCTTACTGCTGCTTCTGTGACTCAGATCACAACAG
Source organism: Butyrivibrio sp. (assembly GCF_015056685.1). GTDB lineage: Bacteria > Bacillota > Clostridia > Lachnospirales > Lachnospiraceae > Butyrivibrio. Next base: position 62,343 of record NZ_SVFW01000018.1, read on the forward strand.
GCCTTATATCCGAGGGCGCTCTAATTGAACTTGGCTCTATAAGCGAAAGCCAGGGAACAGCAGGCAGGAAAAAGGTTCTTTTGGATCTTAACCAGAACTATGGCTATGTACTGGCTATAAATATTGAGTCTGAGCTCACAACAGTTGCCATTTGTGATGTAAAGGGAAATATTCTGGATAATGGCGCTCTTATCAGCTCTTTTGACACAGATAAAAAAGCTGACCCCGAAATATTCCTTGGAGATGTCATAAAAAAAGCGGGCAGCCTTGTAGAGGAGCTCACCACTGGTAAGAGAGCTTTAATAAAATGCGTAAGTATCGGTATTCCAGGAATAGTAGATAAAAAGAGAGGTTCCTCTGTCCACGCCTATGGAATCTGGGAGCATGAGATTGAGCTAAAATCTGTTTTTGAAAAAGCCTTTAATCTCCCGGTTCTTGTGGAGAACAACGTAGATGCCCTTGCAACAGCAGAAATAATCTACGGCTACGGTAAAACCTTTGATTCTCTTCTGGTGATCAAGTGGGGGCCTGGAATCGGCAGCACGATTGTAATCGACAACAAGGTTTATGAAGGTCGTCACGGAAAAACAGCCGAGCTTGGCCATGTGATCGTAGAAAAAAACGGCAAAAAATGCAGCTGCGGCAAAAGAGGATGCCTTGAAACTCTTCTATCCGCCGAAGCTTTTTCAAAAATCGAAAGCAAAGAAAAGCGAGACTATTCCATAGATCTTTTTGCCAGAAGTATAGTAAATACCTGCTCAATAATAGCCCCAAACAGGATAATCCTTTCGGGACCACTATTTGCAGATAGTAAACTGCGCCAAAAGCTCATTTCCTATTGCAGTGAGTATGATCCGTCCTACAACGAAAACAGGATCCTATACACCTCACTTTCCGGAAAAGAAAACTACATTGGACCTGTGGCAGTGTTTTTTAATGGCGTGATAAATTAAGGGAAAATGCTCTCAAAAATTACATTACTCGTAACTGTATTCAGGTAAACTGCATTATAATAAATGCAATAAGTCCAAAAACAAGCATTCCGGCGAACATAAAGCCGTAGAGCTTAAAAAATGCAATGGTATTCTTGCTGTGCAGCTCAGAATCTATCTTTCTCTGCTCCGATCTTACCTTTCTGGACTCACTCATCTGAGTGCCCGCAAAATCAAGAACTTCCTTGACAGCTCCGGTAACATCGATATTCACATTATCAGCGTGCTCAATAGTTGCATATTTCACATTGTAATTGTTTATGGCCTTTTCAATCACAAAAGAAGTCCCGCAAAAAGGGCACTTTGCTTCCTCTTTCGTCTTGTCAACCTCAACTGTTCCGCCACACTGTGTACAGATCGCTGGAACCATTTTTACATTGTTATCCATAATTTCCCCCCTCAGTAATTATTCACTATATGAATCACAATACTTTATACGAAAGATTTCATAATCGGGCACATAAGTTGCCTTTTATTTTTTTCCGTATGATCATTCCCTAGCGGCTTCGTAGATTTTTTTAACATCGTTTGCATCAAGTGGCCTTATTCTTGAAAGCTTAACTGTTCCCTGCATGGTTGCGTCAAGGGATAAAGCCTCCAGATCTGCATCGGAAGGATCTATTCCAAGGTCCTTCAAACTTACAGGCATTCCAATGCTCTTAAAGAAATCTACTGTTTTTTCTATGCCTAAAAGAGCTGCCTTTTCTTCGTCGCTTTCACAGATTCCCCAAACCTTTTCGGCAAATCTTGCAAAACGAGGCACTGCACCCTTATACAGCTCTTTTGCCCAGGACCCCCATACTGCAGAAAGGGAATCACCGTGTGTCACATCATAGCGGGCAGAAAGGGCATGTCCCAGCTTATGAACAGAAAAATCCTTTCCTCTTCCGCATTCCGTAAGATTGTTATGAGAAAGGCTTGATGCCCAGAAAACTTCACACATAGCATTATAGTCAGACGGATCTTCCACTATTTTCTTACCATTCTTAATAACTGTGCGTAGAAGTCCCTCAGCGATCTCGTCTGTCATATCACACTGAATATCCGGAATAAAGTATCTCTCCATTGTGTGCATCATTATATCTGTTACGCCGGCTGACAGCTGGTTTTTTGGAAGAGTCATTCCAAGGGCAGGATTTACGATTGCAAACCTGCATCTGTTGAAATCAGTGTTGATGCCCGCTTTCTTACCCAGCTCTTCATTGGTCAAAACTGCAGAATCGCTCATTTCGCTGCCCGCAGCTGCAATTGTAAGGACAGCGCCCACCGGAAGAGACTTGGTAAGTGGAACCTTCCTTGTCCATAATGACCACAAATCCTGATCGGAATTGGCAGTTCCATGTGCAATTGCCTTTGCCGTATCTATGGCACTTCCGCCGCCTACGCCGATTATCATATCTGCGCCAAAAGATAATGCCTCTTTTATGCCATCTTTTGCATGTGCCAATGTAGGATTGGGCTTAGCGCCTCCAAATTCTTTGTATTCAACACCGGCATCGGCCAAAGACTTTTCTACTTTGCCAAGAAGTCCGCTCTTTATAACGCTTCCTTTGCCATATACAAGAAGTGCTTTCTTTCCATATTTACATGCAGTTTCACCGGTCTGCTTTTCTACATCTTTTCCAAAAATCACCTCGGTTGGTGCGTAAAACTTGAAATTTTCCATATATTCCTCCTATTCGTTACACATCTGCTGACTGTCATTCTCACCTTGATCATTCTCTCATATACTTAAACACTTTCAGTGATTCAAGCGGATTTCCTTCAAAATCAAACATGGCCTGATTATCCCATGAACAACCTCCATAGTATTTTCCAGCATCTTCAGGATCATAGTCTGAAGCAAAGCTGCTAGCCCAGCCACTGCCATATTTTTCCCAGATTGACGAATTGTCAAAAGAAGCAGGACCTACCGGAATCCAAGTGCCTTCCCAGTAGAATATTCCTGCGGCTCCAGCTTCATTTACATGCTTACAGATATCGTACAAAATAGATGCTTGTCCATCAACAGATACTTCATAGCCCTCTACTGCATCATTTGAATCAAAACTATTTCCGAATCCATCTCCATCTTCTGTTGTATAAGCATATGATGTTTCAGCCAAAAAAGCCTTCTTTCCATATCTCTCCTGTATCAATTCCAGTACGCGGCTCATATTTTCCATACTTCCATCCCAAAATGGATAATAAGACATTCCAATCATGTCAAAATCAAGGTCATTATCAACAAGCTTGGACACAAGATCAAGGACATCTGCTTTATCTGTTATTCTCGTGTAGTGGATGACTATGCTAATGTCATTATCATATTCTTTAGAAACTTCCCTGACCGCCTTACTTCCGGATTTAAGAAGAGTAATGACATTTTCCAGTTTGGTTTCTCCGGACATTCCATAATTTATCTCATTTCCAACTTGAACCATTCCTACATCGACACCAGCATCAAGCATCTGACTTAAGGATTCTTTAGTAAAGTCATAGAGTGCCTCGCTTTTTTCCTCAAGTTCCATGCCCTCCCACGCTTTAGGAGCATGCTGCCTTTTGGGATCTGCCCAGAAATCTGAATAGTGGAAATCAATACAAACCTTCATTCCGTATTTGGTAGCTCTTTTTCCAAGTTCAATGGCTGTAGGAACATCATTGTTACCTCCCCCGTAGCCATTACCGTCTGAATCATATGGATCATTCCACACGCGCAAACGAATATAATTTATCCCCGCTTCCGACAAAGTCTTGAATACATCCTGCTCCTGACCGTCAAATCCGTAGTATTTCACACCACTGTTTTCCTCTACAAGAACAGAAGATGCATCCATTCCTAATATAAAATCTTCTGGAAGATCTTTGATTGCCGTTTTCCAGTCTGTTTCGGATTCAGTGTTTTCAGAAGTATCAATAGAAGAATTCTCTTCTTCACTACTTAGCATTTGTGCCGATTCTTCTAATGTGCTGCTCTGTTTACCTGTGGGCTCACCGGCATTAGAACATCCCGCCATCAACAACGCCACGCTAATAACGCAGCTCAATACTTTTCCCATCTTTCCTTTTTTCATCTTTATTCCCCTAAAAATGTAGTCATTTTCAATCAACAGTATTTATTATATACATTTTTATGGTGATTTTCTCATCAAAATGGCAATACAAAAACATTTACTATATTTAAACTTTTGCAAGTTGTTGGCGCCCCTATTTGTGGTATACTCATTCAGGAAAAAGCATTCTTTTCAAATATAGGAGGAAAATATGTATTACGTACCAGAAGGAACTACAATTGCTGGATTCTATGAATGCAGCGAATGTGCTAATAGATTCTTATCAACAAAGGTTGGCCCAAGTATCGTTTGCCCATACTGTGGTAAAGAGCCCGACATGGAAATAGGTCCTGATGATGAAATGCCAGTTGTAAAAGAAACAGCCAAGCTTTTGCAGGTTGTTGAGGGAAAAGAAGAAGTTGAGCGCATGGATGCACTTCTATCTTTAGCTGTGACCGGCGGAGATTATGATTGGATCTGATACATTAGATCTTTTAAAGGATTGAAAATGTTGGGAATGTGGGGAATCAAGCAATGAAATTAAATGAAATAAAATGCCCAAATTGTATGGGTTCTGACGTAGAAGCTGCAGGAGAAGGACTGATGAAATGCCGCTACTGTCAGACAACCTTTGCGATTGATTATGATGAAGAAGATGCTGCAATGGATAAAAGCCGCATCGAACTCCAGATGCAAAGAGAAAAGTTCGAGCATCAGGATAAAATAAGAAAAGATGCGAAAAAATCCAGGCTCATAGCCTGTTTTACTCTTCTGATCGTCATCTTTGTTATCGTTGCTGCCTATATTATCAATTCCAAAGAGGAGCAGAAAAATCAGGAAGATTCGGCTTCTTTTGAGGAAAGTAAAGCTGCATCAATAACCTATGTGTCCGATTTTTCAGAAATACCGGATGATCAATTTGATGAAATGCAAAATCTTGCCATGGACGCTGCTCAAAAAGGAATCGACATCAGTACAATAAACGGATTGACTGCAGACACCCCTGAGTTATGCGCCAGCTATCTTCTTACAGCTAAAGAGGGTGACGGCAACCGCCTGGTCTTTGTGTATAAAGACACCTGGCACAAGAACTCCGATTCAATCGAAACCTATGTATTCTACTACATTAAGGACCTTCAGCTACTTTCTGACGGAACCGTTAAATACAACGTATATGTGCAAAATGAAAATAGCAGTTTTATATGGAATAATAATTTCATTGATGGAGAAAAGAGCTTTGATCTATGCTATACCAAAGCAATCTCTTCAAACGCTGATTTTAATGTGAAAGAAAAGTAGAGCGTTGCCATTATAATCTATCAAGTCGTGCATACTCTCTAAGAAGAGCTTTCTTCTCTGATTTTTCAATCATATTCTTTCAATATTTTTCTCATACATCTCCTTAGGCAGTACTGCCGTATAATAGGAGTTGTACAATTTCCAAAGAAAATCCGGCTCGCCACCATTTTCTTTTCCCAGTGATAAGATTATAAACGGAACACCAAAACACCTTACACGAAGCCCTGTATCAATACATTCGTTTCTCATATAGAAGCCTAGGCGCCTTGTCTGCAAGTCTTTTTCCTCAGGGTTTTTGGCATATTCAGGATCCTCAACTTCCAGGATCACAACTTTAGCATCAGCCAAGTGCTCATTTAACAGCCGTAGCAACTGACTTCCGGCTCCGTTATTTCTTTTATCCGGGTAGATGGCTATGTAATCGATCAGGAAGCTTTCGCCCTGTTTTATGAGAAATGTATAGCCAATGCACGCTCCGCCCTCAAATAATCCAAGGCATTCATATATCCCAGAATTTACTGCCTCGATTATGTTTTTTAGAGGTTTGAGCTCTGCCTTTGGGAAATCTATGACCATCCTTGTCTCATAGATCTGTTTTATCTCATGGATATTCAAAAGATTTAATTTCACTGACAATACTCCGTTGCCGTCTCTGTGTGACTTACTATTTTTTATCACTCCCTCGTTTTGAGGAAATGCCTTATATCTGACCTGTTGCTCATTTCGGTTTTTTCCAGGATGCCGGATACTACGCGCTTTATATAGCCATAGGAATAATTTGTCTTTTCTGCTATCTCATGATTGGAAAAACCGCCTGCTATGTACTCTGCAACTGTTAACTCAAGGGGTGATAGTAT
>NZ_SVFW01000019.1 GCF_015056685.1 Butyrivibrio sp.
ATAATCGTAATAGCTGATTTAAATCGCCTTTATTAGCTTCTCTTACCATTTTCTATCTAGTCCTCATAAACAATACTATAATTAAGCTTACTATCGCCTCATCTCGACAAATTGGATTTGCTTATTTCTTTTTCTTTGGAGCAGGCAATTCATCAACCATAGAATTCAAAAGCTTATTCAAGAAATCCTTGTTATCTATGTCATCAACCAACAGCATTTCCTTGGCTCCCTCATAGGGTGTTTCATATTGAGCGTTAGGCATCATCTGTTTTGCAGATTTAGTTGGTTTAACAAGAAATCTATCATCATAGATTCCGCCGATAATCTTACCCTGATAATAAATGATATATTCCCCCATCATTGCCTTGTATGAAATTTCATCAAGTGATGATAGCTGGTCTAAAATGAATTCCAAATAATCTTTACTTGAAGACATTTAAAACCTCCTTCTCAACAAACTGGAATTATATTTCAAAACATGCTTTGACAATTGGCTCTATCGTGATTAAATCCACAAAATCCACCTGTACCATATTGAGAACCATATATTACTATATTCATATTATCTACTCCCCGAGAAATCAGAATTTATTGTATAAAATACCTTTTCACCCATTTGTGATGAAGAAATACCATAATCAGAATAGGAATAATCGTGCCTATACATAACGGAATCACGGAGTATATGCTGTCTCCTCCAATAAACGCAGAACAAATCCACGAGCCAATAATACAAATGCCATAAATGATCCACATTACGCCATGTTTCTTATTCCATGAATTGACATCTGATAATTGTTCTACTTTCGGAGGTTTTTCTCCTGTATAAAAACCAACAGGTTCCTTACTCTTTAGCTGACTAACTCCAATTCCAAGCATTATCATTGCAACTATACAGAAAATCAAACCAGAAATAATTGCTCCAGCTATCTTTTTTCCTCCGTTCAACTGAAAGTTAATCCTATATCTCTATCATTTTTCTAATGCCATTTGGTATTACTTCGAAACCAAGTTTCTGATAAAAACCTTCTTTTCCCTTGGCAGAAACTCCGCCTATAGTAGTGAATTTCCCTGTAGAAGAATTCTTCACAGCATAGTCTACAAGGTGATTGACAATCATGGTCCCTATACCCATGCCCTGATATTCAGGCAAAACCACTATTTCCTGCAGATACCAATACATCGCACCATCGCCAACAAGTCTGCCCATTCCTATTAGTTCACCGTTTTTCAAAGCAGAGACATTTATAAGGCCATTCTTGAGTGCCTTTCTTGCGTGTTCTATAGGAATATCAGCAAATGCTGTAGCATTTCTAAGCCTCACAAAATCTTCAGGTTTAAGAATATTATCAACGAGTTCAATATCATTAAGCTTCATTATGTAACACTCCATTGTAAGTTTTACTGAAATTCAAAGTTTTATTATCGTCGCAAGTTTCTTTCCGCATAGAATTCCAAATATGCAGCAACAACAACTCAGTGCCACATATAATCCGCCATTCATATATTGTTTCTTCTCAAACAAATTAAAAGCTTCAAGGGAAAATGTAGAGAATGTGGTAAAACCTCCACACACCCCTGTCTTCCAGAAAAGAATGGTATTATCAGATACACTTTCTCGGTTACTGGTAATTCCAACAACGAATCCAATTAGTATGGCACCGAGGATATTTGTAATCAGAGTTAATATCGGAAAATAAGTCTTAACAGGAATCAGACTTATTGCATATCGCGCTACTGCACCCAAGGCACCACCAAGTGCTACAAATAGAAAATTCATATCAACCTCTCTATTGCCATATATACTGAAATATACTCCTACCGGTCACTCATACTGTCCATTCCGTCCATTCTATGTGGTTGTATTTCATTACTTCATCAGCCTTTTTCATTCCAGTCTTCTTATAAAAGCCTGTCTGATCTTAGAATTGCATACCAACTGGAATCATTAAGTCCCTGGTTGTTAATATCTGAGCTACGGAGTGTCCCTTCGTACTTCATTCCACATTTTTTCATGACCATACCGGAGTGTGGATTATTAACATCATGCCTTGATTCGATGCGATTTGCTTCCACCTTGTCAAAAAAGAAATCTATGACTGCTTTTAATGCTTCAGATGTAATACCCTGATTCCACCAGCACCTTCCGATACAGTATCCGATATGAATCATGTTTATACTCTCTTTCATACCAACTGCAGAGATACTTCCTATTGGTTCATCTATTTCTTTTAGAACAATAGCCCACTGATAGTACTTTTCATCCTTATATGAATCCACCCACTGTTTTAAAATCTCTGTTGTAACATCCACCGTTCCATGAGGTGGCCAAGTCAGATACTTAGTAACTTCTTCATCATTTGCCCAGTTCTTAAACATGGCATCGGCATCTTCACTATTGAATTGCCTCAGTATAAGTCTTTCTGTTTCGATAGTCTGTGTCCCGCAATGCTTCATCTTATCCTACTTTCCCTTTTCCCTATCATCTTTTCCGACAACTTATGGATTATCATACCTTTTTTCAGACAAAAATAAAATAGCCCCGGACATCAACTAATCAAATCTTGATTCCAGAGCTATTACAATCATCCCTCTTTTACTGCGTCCAAAGGAAAAGGTATTACATTTGATGGTTCATTTTGTTGTGCTGTCCAAAGCGTCAGTTTCTGTTGCATATTCATCCAGCTTTCTGGAGATGTATTAGTTGCCTTGCTTATCCTTATAGCCATTTCCGGGCTAAGAGAAGCTTTCTCATTAACAAACTCTGACAATGCTTTTCTACTTACTCCTAGCATTCTCGCTGCATCGGTAACTGTGAGATTCAATGGTTTCATTACATCTTCCAAGAATACATTTCCTGGATGTGTCGGTCTTCTAGTCATGTATTTTTCCTCCTTCCTCAGTGATAGTCCATGTAGTCTACAAGAAATGCATCCTGACCCTCAAAATAAAAAGTCATTCTCCAATTACCATTGACAGTAACAGACCACATATCCTGCTTATCACCTTTAAGTGGGTGTAATCTATACCCAGGCAAGTTCATATCTTGAGCACTGGTACTGGCATCCAATCGGTCAAGCATTCTCGCTAATTTCGGTGCATGATCTGGCTGAATTCCCTTCTTTGAACCAGTTTCATAGAAGTCTTTTAAGCCTTTATGTGCAAACGATTTTATCATGTCATTATTATAACCTGTAACGTTACAGGTGTCAAACTCCCTTTCTTTATTATTTACCTTTTCCAGAATCTGATATTAAGCAAAATAGTTATAACTGTTCCAACACCAGTAATTATCAGCCGCGTGTTCATAGGTGTCACATCACTAAGTTCATAGCATAGAAAAGCGACAACCAAGCATCCTATAATACTTCCCAGGATCTTGGCAATAGTAAAACAATGTTCAAGAATAAGCGTAACAATTACAGTTACCACATATATAATCAGGCACGTTTTTGAATCCAATCCCATGTTACGAGTAAGGAATAATGGAATAAAGCCAGCACTGGCTGCATTGAGGATATCAATCCTCATAATGAGAATACCAACAGCTGAAAGGACCAAGGCTAGCCTGCTGAATCAGCAAACAAATGGCATCTATATCCTGTTTTGTTCCTAATCTGTATACAATATTCATCTTTTTTGTCATTTCATTATCCTGAAATTTAAAAAGTATTCTCTGCCTTACTCTTAAGATAAATCTTTAGTTTCCTCCACGATAAAAACTAATTTCTACTATATCAAAAAAGGAGCCATTTAACAGTAAATTAAACAACTCCTTTTCTGACTTGTCAGCTCATTTGCGCAAAGTGCTTATCAGATGCAGTAAACGTAATTTTCTTTTCTTGGAGCTGCTTCCTTTGCAGCCTCAGCTGCATATCCAAGAGCACAGTGTCCGATACCTTCATAATCACCTTCGATTCCAAGCTTCTTGAGGATCATCTTTCCAAACTCGGATTCAAATTCCTCTTTTGCCCTGTGGATCCAGATGCTGCCAACACCAAGACTCTCTGCAGCATTCATGAGATTTCCCATAACAAGAGAACCATCATAAATATATGTAGGCACGTTCTTATCCGCAAGAACGATAAGGATCACCGGAGCACCGTAGAATGGGTCAAAGCCTTCATTCCATCCAGCAATCTTTCTGTTCTCTTCGGAAATTGTATCTATCATATTTTTGTCTGTAACAGCAATAATGATGGGACTCTGCTTACCCATTCCTGTTGCAGCATAGGTGCCTGCCTCGATGATGGTCTTAAGCTCATCCTCTTTTATCATCTCAGGCTTGAAATTTCTGCAGCTTCTTCTGCTTTCCAATACTTTGATCACTTCGTTCATTATAGTTTCCTCCAATTTTATCTTGACAACATCAGCATCCCTTGCTGTCTATACCACAAGCTGCTCCTGCTTCTACAGGATGCACAACCTCGATTCCCTGCTGAGTAAAGAAGCTTTCCCAATCCAGAGTGAGCTTGCCATCATCAGTCACAAGCGCAGGAATCCCAATATATCCATTGTCCTTTGCATCGTCAAAAACCTCATCCTTATCGCGAAGTTTAAGAAACTCCTTCAGACCCTTAAGGCTCTTTGTGATGTCGATATTGTCATATTCTATGTTGTTTCTGTCCAGATTGTACTTACACTCAATGCAGTCCGGGCACATCTCACTTCCATATACCTTTAACATGTTTCCTCCTGTTTATCTGCCAACTCCTTTATTTGATGATATACGCATCAACTATCTCACCAACATACATGGTGTGGAAATCTCTGTTAGCCATGGGATATGTCCCGTCCACATCCTGAGGATATGTCTTTTCTCTTATATCTTCAGGAATCTTTGAAAGGTCCTGATCCTGCGCATACAGGACTTTGCACTCGATAGTCAGAGGATACTGCTTAACTCCCGGAGTCTTGATGGTATCAGCATCCACCAGCTCAAGTCCTGCCTCTTTTACTTTGTCGATATTAAAACCTGACTGCCATCCGCAGATCTTGTTTATCTGAGGATCCGGATTTTCAAGTGGAACGCTGATTGTGAATTCGCCAGCCTTATCAAGCTGTCCCTTTGTAAATCTTCCCTGACGGACATACACATGAAAGGTTGGCTTATTCCACAGGGTTCCAAGATGTCCCCAGCCGATTACCATTGAATTAAACCTGTCATTTGCAAATGTATTTAATAGGATTCCCTTGGGAAGTGCCTTTGTAATAATGTTGGCGTAATCAGTTACATTGATTTTTTCCTTCATTTTCGTACCCTCCATAATTCAAAACAATAGCTTCTTGATCCTAAACACACTCTCCGGAACTCCAAAGGTTCCATCAGAGCATTCAACTCTGTAAATCTCACAGTTCCCGATATTCTTCGACCAATACCTGCCTTTTGAATCTTTATCAAGATATTCGAGTATTCCCTTCATGGCTATTGCGTGGGTTGATATAAGCACATTTTTCAGTGAGCATTCATCCTTTATGGAATCCACAAATTCTCCGGTTCTTACAACTATATCAGCCAGCTGTTCCATTCCTTCCGGAGCAGGATTATTTACAAAATCGCTGAAGAACTTTATGACCTCTTTCTTTGGCTTAAGAAGGCTCATTCCTTCATATGGACCATAATCCATCTCGATGAGACGTCCGTCTATAGATACAGTGATTCCCGGAGCCACACACTCTGCGGTCTGCACAGCTCTTTTCAAGGGACTGGAATATACTTTGGTAAAAGAGATACCTTCCTTCTTGAGCCAGTCAGAAGCTTTTCTGCTCTGGTCAAAGCCTTTGGAATCAAGCTCATTGTCACTACGCCCCTGGAGAACATGCTTACTATTTAATTCTGTTTCACCATGCCGTATAATGTATAGCATTTCGCAGGCCTCTTCTGATTACCAGTTCTCAATCTCATTTGCGCTGTGTACAAGCTTTGCCTCCACAGAAGCCGCTCCTTTAACATACTCTTCGAGCTTCTCTGCAGTCTTTCCTATTCCGCTTCCGCCTGATGTTGCAAAGGCATACACCTTCTTACCTTCCCAGCTATATCCTTTGCAAAAGCTGTATACTACTCTTGGTGCTGCTGCATACCAGATAGGAAATCCAACATATACAGTGTCATATTTACCGAAGTCCTGAACCTGTCCTTCAACCGGAACGTCCTTTTTACCAATCTGCTCTTTGTTGCATCTTGAAAGTGGATTAAGGTAGTTGATATCAGCCTTTGTATACGGCTCCTTGGGCACAATTTCAAAAATGTCTGCCCTTATATTCTTCGCAAACTCCTCAGCTACTTTCTTTGTTGTTCCTTCAGCACTGAAAAATGTAACTAATGTACTCATCCTTGTTTCCTCCTATTTCTCAATCATCCTTTTCCCAAATTCTTTTGCTGCTTCAAGTTTCCCATCTATATTAAGCATATGCGCATAGAAATAGTCTTCACAGACAGTTATCCCTTTCCCCTTAAGCATCTTCTTTAGCGCCAGGACTGTTCTTCTTGACCAGTTTGAAGTTGTAAAAAGGACTACCTTTGAAACCATCTTAGAATCAAGCTTTTCCGCATATTCTTTAAGCTCGGGAGCCATAATATTTGCATAGGGAGCTCCACCAAGAAAAAGAATATCTACTTTTTCCTTGAGCTTTGGTTCATCAGCTATGCTGACTGCCTTTACACCAATCCCATCAGCTATTGCCTCAGCAATTCTCCTTGTATTCCCAAATTTAGTCTTAGAACAGTATCTTACTGCGATATCCATAACAAAAAACCTCTTTGAAATTATACATTTTGCGCAATATGATTGTATCATATGTATCATCAATTTCAAGAGGTCAAATTTATCATTATTTATTTGTAATACGCAGACACTTCAAGAAAGCTCTTGTTGCCATCTATGTAATCTTTATATGCTGTTTCTGCATCTTTTCCACGAAACACCTTACAAAGTCCGCACATGTCACAGTCAGAAATGCATGGATATCTTTCTTTTATATATGCTCTGCGCTCTTCCAAAGTGGAATTTCCTATCTCAGGTGCACCTGCCATAACAACAATCTCCTCAGTGTATCTGCCGGTCTTGGCGATATCTTTCCATATACTCCATGTTTATCTCTCGAATTTCCTTTTTACCATCGATGTAGTCCTTGTATATATCCCAGGGACTCCCACCGCCAAGCCAGCAGGAAGAACAGTTCTCACAGCCACCTCCGCAGTCAAGAGAGTTCTTCACTATCTGTTCCCGTTCTTCTTTAGTTGTATCTTTGATAAGGATAGACTTCATTACTCATCCTCCCAGTAGCATTTATCCATTTTTTCACTTTCCGTTATTAAGTGTAGCATTCATGCTTCCAAGCCGATAGCCCTTCATATCTATAGTAACAAACTTGAATCCTAAATCTGTAAATCTTTTATAGACTGATTCTCTTATGTCTTCCTCAACCAGTTTCGGAATGTCTTTTGCCGGAACTTCAATCCTTGCTATATTGCCATGAAGCCTCACCCTTTCTTCCAAGAAACCGTGTTCTATAAGAAACTGTTCAGCCTGATCGATCATATAAAGCTTCTCTTCTGTTATCTCTTCTCCATATACGAATCTTGATGCAAGACATGCATATGCTGGTTTGCTCCAGGTAGGAAGCCCCATTGCTTTCGAGATCATCCTTATTTCATTTTTTCTAAGGCCGGCCTCACGAAGCGGACTTTTTACAGAAAGCTCAGCTGCTGCCTTAAGCCCCGGCCTGTAATCTCCAATGTCATCCACATTAGAACCCTCTGCCATAAATGATATCCCATTTTCATCCGCAATTCTTTTCACTTCTGTGAAAATACCATGTTTACAAAAATAACATCGGTCTGGTCCGTTATGCCTATAACCGTCTTCACTAAGAGGGTTAACTCTGCAAATAATATGTTTTATTCCACGTTCCTTGCAAAACTCAGTAGCTTCTTTTACTTCGCGTTCGGGCACAGAAGCATCTGCTCCTGTCACTGCGATCACGTTGTCTCCAAGTACCTCTTTAGCTACAGCCAATAAAAGTGAAGAATCTACCCCTCCGGAGAAACCAACTGCAAGTGATCCAAGGCTCTCTATGTATGTTTCTAATTTTTTCAGCTTATTTAAAAGCTCTTCATTTAAATCGTCTTTGTTTATTTTCATTCTTATCTCCAATTTACGTTCTATATACACAAACCAAGCAGTCATAATCCTATATGAGAATTATGACTGCCCAGCTTCCCTCATTCATTTATTTCGTTTTAAGCCGCAGATGCTTCTTTAGATTCAGACACTTTTTCTGCAACCTTTCCATTATATACTTCATGATCAAGAAGTCCTTCAGTCTCAGCTGTAAGCACAGTTGCTGCTGCAGCACCAACTACATTTGTTGCGGTTCTGGCCATATCTACGATTGATGAGATAGGTGAGAAAAGAACAATCAGCTCAACCGGAAGTCCTGCTGCTGTGAAAAGAGCTGTTGCTGTGATTGTAGCTGTTCCTGGAACTCCTACGGTTCCGATTGAAACAAGAAGTGTAAGTGCGATAAGTAGCACATACTGCCCTGCTGAGTAGCTGATCCCCTGCTGGTTGATCGTAAATACTGCAAGAAGTACAGGCCAGATTCCTGCGCATCCTGGCATTCCCAGGTTCGCTCCGAGCCCCGCTGTGAATGCTGCAACGTCTCCGTCAACTCCAAGGTCCTCTTTTAATTTGCTGACTGTTACCGGGAGTGTTCCAACACTGCTCTGTGAAGTAAATGCTACGATTCCTGCAGGTGCGATCTTCTTAAGGAATGTGACAGGGTTAAGCTTTCCGATTGTAGCGATGAGAATACTCTCAACTCCAAAGAGCTGTATTGCTGCAAGTACGTATGCAACAACAAGTACGGAAAGAAGTGGTAAAAGATCTTCAAGCTTGCTTCTGCCAACTGCCCTAGCAATAAGCGCTGTGACTGCATAAGGTGTAAATGATACGATGAAACTTACCGCCCTGCCGAGTACTGTATTTGCCGCGTCAACAAATGCTTTAAAAGGTTTTACCGATTCATCTTTTTTCACAACCCTGTTATATGCCAGTGCCACAACAAGACCAAATATAAGAATAGGTACAACAGTGTTGCTTCCCCATTCATTTATGAGATTTTTCGGGAAAAGACCTACAATAGCCTCAACTGCTGTAGGAACCTCTTTCGCCTCAGTCGCCTCTACAGTATACTGGAAGCCTTTTCCAAGTCCCAGCGAAAGGGCCGCTACAAGAGTAATAACTGCTGCAGTAAATGTATTCAGGAGCAGGAAAAGAACTGACTTAAGTCCTACCTTATGAAGCTTAACCTGATCTCCGAGATTTGTGATACTTGATATTACGCTGAACAAAAGGAGCGGAACCACAAATGCCTGAAGTGCATTTACATAAACTGTTCCAAAAGCTGCTACATACTTGTAATTCTCTTTGAATATAAGTCCAATGATAACACCAAAGGCAGTCGCAATGAGTGTCCTGATACCAAAATTTACATGTTTTCTTTTTAGGAAGTATAAAACTCCAAAAAACACCAGTGTTGTTATTAGTGCTCCAATTTCTAATACATTGATCTCCATGATGATCCTCCTCCAATTTGCATGAAACAAAGATAAAAATATGCCCGGTGACAAATGAGTCTCCCGGGCATATGGCATACGTTCTGGTACTTATTATGCTTGATGGCATGAACATCGATCCGACAACATGCCAGCCATATATGATGCCCGGAATTCTGTCATTCGACAACACATGTATTCAGATTTCTGATTTCTGAAGTTAAGCATTTCTCACGCCATCCTTTCCTTTTGTTTCCTGTTGATATCAATCATAATAGAGCTTGCTCTTCCTGGCTAATACATGATCGTTATTGTTGGCTATAAGCCTAGACTATAACCACCAACTTCGTCCTCTCATAATTTTGCTGGAAAAAGCTATCAAATGCAGGCTTACCTGTGCAGTTTTATAGATATGTTAGAAGATTCTGCCTTATTTCAAATTAATACAAATTGGGCAAAGCTTTCCAATGACGACATGATTTTATTTAAAGTTGCCGAGCTTTTAGAAAATAATCCCCACAGAATCAGTGTATGGTTTATTCCAACAGGTTCATACCCACGTCATAGCATTTGCCATTCACTGCATCCAAAACCCACTGCGCCGGGGATATGCCGTTCACCCAGGCTTCATGCCATGCCTTATCCTGGGAAATACAGTGCTTTGTACCTCCGGTTTGCTTGTCGGGAATGGCGTTGATGTAGTAGGAAATGTTGATTCCCGCCTTGTGTAACCTCTGGACGCGGTTCTGGAAGCCCCGCTTCATCTTACCGCGCCATTCTTCCGTAGCTGCAAAATCACCTGTATTTTCATAATTGCTGTACTGTGCAAGGATGCCATCCTCGGTGCTGCAGCCGTACAGCAGTTTGATCCTGTGACCGTATTTGCTCCCCAGCGCCTCCAATGGCTTTTGTAATCATTTTCACTGAAGGGCCTTTTTATCTTGCACATTACTAACAAAAGGAAACTTAATCACCAAATCCTTGTCAATCTCCATCATATTTAGTATTCTGCTAGCAGCTCCAGATGGATGATTAGTACCAGATTCCCATGCTTCAACCGTTTTATCTGATACTCCCATATAACTTGCAAAGGTTTTTTGTGACATTCCTGTAGTATTTCTAATTCTTTTTACATCTTCTGCTTCATACACTTTTACAGGTTCCACAGTAACTTTTTGTCTCTTTAGTATTGGCTTTTTACTGGTTGCATCTTCAATAGCTTCATTAAGGCCTGTCATAATGCTTTCATAAACACTATCATTCATTTCTTGCCACCTCCGAGGCTCTTTTCAAGAATACCTATTGCCTTCTTGATATTATTTCTTTCCTCTTTAGATAGATTATCTTTTTCTTTCTTGCCATATAATCTCCTACTACCATTAATAATATACCCTATCTGATAGGGTATCAACAACTCTCATTTTGAAATCACGATTCTAATAACTCCATAAGCTTATCAGTAAGCGCCTGAAATGCCATTACTATTCCGGTTGTACCTAGTGCCCCCAGATATATTACAAAAGCAATCCCAATATCAATTACAAGTGGCTCCCACATCTGCCATTTGAACATTACCCAAACATTAACAGCAAATATAACCAGCATTACTATGCAGAACAGTCCGAATGCAACCTCTCCAATTTTGTATAGTAGTTCTACCCAGATTCTCAGAAAGAAAAGTATCAGAACCAGTGGGAACAACACCAACTTCATCAAAATCTTTAATATGAACATAGCCCCTCCCCCAGCGTAGAGTGGCTGAAGCTCAGGTCACTCACTTGCTGTTTTTCTTTTGTTTATATAGTTTGTTACAGTAGACAGCAGCTCTTGAAGCAGATTTGAACTCTTCTACACCATTTCTTTCAATCACAGCCCTCTCGATGCCTTTGGCATTCCCTTTCTTGACTGCTTCTGTAAACATCTTGCCAAGACGGGATCTGACCTGGGCCGGTGACTCTTTTATCTCGTACTCAATCAGAACATCATTTACACCTGCGAAGGTTGGAAGATCTGCCAGGACGAATTCTGCTTTCATTGTTTTGGCCTCAGCGATCATGTTGTTGATGGCAAGTGTATAGTCGTAGACAGTTCTTTTGCCGAACTTCTCCTCCAACATATCGCAGATGTAGTAGTTGACTGTTACGTTCTCCTTCTTGGCTGCTTTCTCGATCTGATCATATAATTCCTGTGTGATTGCTAAATTAACTCTTGGCATATCTTTTCCCTCCATGAGTGTTGTTTTATGTTCACTTACAGTTAAATTATATGAGTGTTGTACAATGTTGTCAATATAACGATTATGTGCCATACATGTTGTGGTTAACTTCTGCCTGGTAGTAACTGCTCATGGTTGAAGGAGCATTAAACAGGGCTGCCAACATGTAGTTCTTGATGTGGGTGATCTTGGTGGTGTTGCTCTTTAGGCAGTCGATCACGTACTCAAGGTGCATGTGGTTGAGCTTTAAGAACTTGGACTTCACCAGATCCTTGGGATACTCATTCTTGGCAATCCAGATTGTCTTCCGGGTGGAAAGAACTGTCTCAAGAATCAGGTCAAAGACTCCCTCAAGATCATCCCTGTATTCCGGATGACGCTCTATCATGGTATCCATATCGAGGTTTTCTCTGAGAATCTCATAATACGCTCTGTAGTCATCATTCAGATCCGGCTCCATCGATGTGATATGATTTGTTATTTTAACTAAGTTAGTATTATTAGTATTAATATAATTAGGGTTGGTTTTTCCCATGTCTAGACCTTGATTTTTCCCATCTCTAGACATTGTTTTTTCAAAGGTCTTGACCTTGGTTTTTCCCATGTCTGAAACTTCATCATTTTGTTCAGACATTGGTTTTTCCCGGGTCTGAACTTCTTCTGAATCTTCCTCAACGAAGTCCTTCAGGTACAATAAAGCTGCTTTCCCCTGGCCCTGCCTCTTGCGTTCCATGAGCCCTATAGCCTCCAGCTCCTTAAAAAGATTTATAGCCTTATTCTCCTTACATCCCAGCATTTCCATGGCTTCCTGCTGTGAATATATGATAAATGCCCTATTTTCGCTATCTATCCACTTGTTTTTCTGCGAAATTGACATTCTATCCAGCATCAGACCATACAGGATCTTGGCATCAGAGCTCATGTTTCTGAATATCTTATTTGTAAAAAGAAGCTTAGGCAGCCTGTAATAAGCATGCATTTCAGATTCCTGACCATAAAAATAGTCAAATGTTATCTTGTCGTTCAAAGCTCTTTTCTCCTCCATTCAATGACTTTCTACGACGTTCTATGACGTATAGTGGTGCAATATTTGCACTACCCAATCAGCTGAAAAATCTTTTGTCTGTTGAAATTCTTGACGTAAATCTTATTGGGCTTTCCCTTTTCCTGTAGTCGCAATATAAGTCCAATATCCTCAAGCTCTTTCATACAGTCGATTACTGTGTGCCTGGAAAAGCCAATGTCTTCTTCCAATTTTCTCAGTGGATAAAGAATATACACCCGGTTCTGCTCGTCATACCAGCTGTGCCTTTTGGCTTCACGCATTCTGTCGAGAAGCACAGCGTACATAAGCTTGGCTCCGGGAGACAGGGAAGAAAACACCTTCCCTGTCAGAAGCTCCTTGGGAATCTCCACCGAAGCAAACTGTGCTGACTGCGCACCATAAAAGTATTCCATCATTATTAAGTGTCCTCGCTTTCATGAGTTCTTTTCCATTCCTCCAGTAGGCTGATCATGATCCTCTCGATCTCAGACTGAGAGTAGTAGGCAGGAAAATACTTGTTGAGCTTTCTTTCGTTAAACGTAACTTTCTTCTTGATCTGTGGTGTGGCTCTCTTCTGTATAAGGATGTCTATCATCTGTTCCTGAGTGAGAGAGTCATCATCACGATATTGGCGGAGATCCATGAGCTGTTCCTGCTTGATCATGCCGTTTTCGTGGATATATTCCCATACCCACTGTTGATATGTATGGTTAAGAAAAGAAATCTCGACTGCACAGGAAAGCGCCAGTCTACCTTCATCAACCATATCAAGAAGTTTGGGAATAAGTTCTGTAAGCCTAATATACCTTGATACCTGAACTGCACTTGTTCCCATTTCTTCAGCAATAATATCTCGTGACTTCATTCCTAACTTGTGTTCAACTTGAACACAAGTTGAATCTGGTCGTTTACCCTGACGTCTAATGGCTTCAAGCTTCATCTTATATGCAAATGCCTTTTCACTAGGAAGTATCTCTTCCCTCTGCATATTTGCATTAACCATGGCAATTGTGGCATCATCATTGGTCATTTCCTTAATGATTGCAGGGATCTTCCTAAGTCCAGCTCTTTTTGCCGCATGAAGACGTCTGTGCCCTGAGATCATCTCATAATTGCCCTCATCATCCGGTCTTACAAGAACCGGAGTGAGAACACCGCTTTCCTTGATGCTCTCAACAAGCTCATCCATCTTTTCATCATCTACAACTCTGAAAGGATGATTCTCGAAAGGATAAATTGTCATAACATCAAGATCTACAGTTCCCTCCATGCTTGGAACGCCCAGGAGCTCATCAATACTAGATAGCTTTACTTTCTGTCCAACTCTTTGTGCCATTGTCCATTACCTCCCTTATGAATGATGTGTAAGCAAATGCTGCTTTTCCTTTTGGATCATATACGTAGAGGCTGCTTCCTGAAGCGCTTATTTCTGCAGCTCTAACTGATAACGGGATCTCTGTCTCAAAAACATTTATACTTGATGAATAAGCTTCGTAAATCTGAGCCGAAATGTCTTTTGCATAATTGGTCCTGTTATCCACCATAGTGATGAGAATTCCGTCGATTTCGAGCTTAGGATTAAGCTGACGCTTTACTCTTCCAATTGTCTTTATAAGCTGTTGCAGACCCTTTACAGGAAGATATGCGGCCTGGCATGGAATGATTACAGAATCAGCACAAGCCAGGGCATTTATGGTCATCATTCCAAGAGAAGGCATACAATCAATAATAATGAAGTCATATACTTCTCTGGCCTTGTCTACGTACTCTTTAAGGATTGTCTCCCTGCTGATAACTCCGGTCATGCTGATTTCCAAACTTGAAAGCTCAATATTTCCCGGCATAAGATCTACACCTTCAGGATGATGAATGAGGCCTTTTGTTATATCTACAGGCTCGTCATTGATGATATTTACAAGTGCTGTGGCAAGAGAGTAATCAAGTCTGTCCGGTTCATCACAGCCAAGGCTGATTGACATGCTGCCCTGAGGATCCGCGTCGATCATAAGGACCTTATAGCCTTCTCTTGCAAGACCAATACCTAGATTTACGCTGGTGACGGTTTTTCCCACACCGCCTTTCTGGTTTGCTACGCTGATAACCTTACTCATAAAAATCGTCCTCCTCCCAACATGATTCTATAAACTCATCAATTTTTTCCGTGTTACACAGAACAACTCCTCTTACCTTTCTTGTGGCTCTTGCATCCTTAGCCAGCTTTTCAAAAGTATGTAGCCCCATTGAGTAGAGCTCAGCGCCTTCCTGGTAACGCACATATTTCTTTTTTCCCTTTTTAACCATTTCCTCCAGGTTAGGGACAATTCGTCTTTTAGGCATTTCCTTGTTCTCCTTTACTGTTTCCTCGTACCGGCAATTATCTTCAATAAACTTTTCATAGATGTCCTGATCAACCAGTACCCGCTGTCTGATCATCCTATTGGCCCCGGCTTCCTTTACTGAATTTACGAAACTCCAATAAGGAATGCTGTAGAGCCTTGCACCATCTTCGTAGGTGACGAAATTATGCAGTTTTCCCTTGAAATACTTATCAAGATCCGGTGGAGAATTTGATTTGTGAACCATCTTGTAACCTCCTTTTGGGTGTTACGAGATGTAAAACGAAAGAAATGAACTAAAAAGATAAAAAGCCACATTCCTTGATGAAAAGAAATGTGGCTTAAAATGCAGATTCTCTATTAAAAGATTGAAATTATATCAAAAATACGCCGCTAAAACTGTTACCAAAAATAAACCGACTATTCCTCAGGGCCTTGACCAACCCCAAAATTCGTCATAGCGCGTCCTTTGATTTCTCGATTATTATCCATAGAACGTCGTATAGCTCCGTAGGAGTCCAATGAAGGAACTGTCAAAAAGTTGCCTGATTGGACGAATATGGACTCCTATGGATTCCCTGTACTTTCTAAGACGCACTATATTACTTGCTCGACTTCAAGGTCGGGATGACTCTACCATGTTTCCCTTTTATTCCCTTTTATCACTGTTTATGCCTGTTAGAAAGGGATTTGGATAAGTAGTTATTTCCCGTTTATTCCCTGCAAAACCCTGTACAGTTGTTGCAGGTTTGTTGTAATCACATTCATTTGTTGCAAACCATTGATCTTAGACTCTTCAGTGAGTCATTCTCTTTTGGTTTTAATGCCTGTTATAACAAGTCGTCAAATTCATCTGAGAGCTCATCGAAAACGTCCTTGTTCTTCTCATCACTACCATCTGCATAGATGTCCAGCGTGGTCTCAATCTGCTTGTGACCCATAACAGTCTGGATGACCTTGTAGTTTGTACAAGACTCACAAAGTCTGGTTGCAAATGTATGCCTCAGGATGTGGCATGAGAAAGGTGGAAGCAAAAAAGGTTCCCTATGCTCTCTCACAGCCTCAAGCTCCTCAGTGTAATTGTAGTTGCTTACAATGCGCTTGATGATGCGATTGACTGACTGCGGATTCATCACATCGCCGAAGCGATTAAGAAAAACGAATCCTGTAAGTCCTTCCAGAACGGGCTGTACCACACCCTCTTCTTCCTGCTCATCCTTGGCTGCAAGCAGCGCTTCCTTAACCTTACGTGTCATAGGAATTCTTCTGATACCTGCCTCTGTCTTGGGGAAGTGAACCTGAAGCTTAGCTGACTTAGATCCCTTTGAGGGATAATAAGAAATCGCATGATTGATCTCTATATAGCCAGTTTCAAAGTTGATGTCTTCCCAACGAAGTGAGATTGCTTCTCCAATGCGGGTTCCGGTACCAAGAAGCAGTGTAAAGAGTGGAAGCCAGTGATTGAAAACAGGATTCGATGCAACATAGTCCATGAAGGCTCTCTGCTGCTCTCTTGTGAGTGCGTGTCTCTTGCCTTTAGTCTGTCCGGAGTTCTTGGTTACTTCTGCCATAACTCCATCTGTAGGATTCTTTCTAATGATGTCGTCTCTTACTGCGAGCTGGAACGTAGGATGAAGAACACAGTGTACTGAATCAAGTGTCGTGAGCTTCAGCTTCTTCTCATTTAATAGGTAGAGATAGAACTGCAACACATCTGAATACTTGACCTCTGATATCATCTTCATTCCAAAAGAATCTCTGACCAGATGATCATATGTGTACTGGTAACCATTAAAGGTGGAATCACGTAAGTTGCTCTTGGTGGCTATATAACGGTCGTATGTCGTGTTGACCGTAGCCCTTCCTCTTGCGTACATATCCAGGCCATCCAGCTGATCTCTAAAGAGCTCTTTTTCTCTTTCTCTCAGCTCAACAATATTGTTGGCGTAGATGTACTGCCTCTTTCCGATAGGATCTCTAAAGGTGTAAACATAGAGTCCATCGCTCTTTCTTACGCATTCACCTTTCTTTAAAATGTTGCCCTTGCTGTCTTTTCTCTTCTTTGCCATGTAATTCTCCTTTACAAAAAGAAACATGACATGCCTAGAAATCCAGCAGGAACTCATCCTCTTCTATTATGAATCAAATCAGTTCCCGATTCAACAGGAATCTAACCATGTCATGTCTTATCACACCAGTTTATAGTTTCTTTTTATCAATAAGCTGTATGAGCTTCGATATATCTGTTCAGAACCATCTTATTAATAAGAACAGACTTCTTCATTTTTCTGAGTGCTCCGGCTTCTTTCGCCAGATCTTTTATCTGCTCATAGCCCAGATCGTAAATCTCCATTGCCCCCTGCAACTGCAGATATTCAGCTGCATCATAGTTATGATGCCTTCTTGGTGTTGCCATTTCTGTAGTACCTCCTTAAGCACAATTTGAAAGTTCACTTTTCATAAGGGGGATAGCCCACTGTTTTACCGAAGCCCGTGAACGGTAAATCCGGCTCTTAACCGATTCATGTGTTGATTTAAAAAAATCTGCGAGCTCATCATAGGTCATATGTGTATCCAGATACTTGGTAAAGACTACGTAGTCATTATCATCAAGACCATCTACCATTCCACACACAACAGTGTAGTGATAGCGCATCTCGCCGATTGTCTCAACGATAGCTCTTCTGCCAAGCACATCATCAGAGCCTTTAAGAGCCGTCATCCAGTCGCCATTGTTGATAGCTTCTTCTATCTCTGCATGAGTACAGGCTTCATTTTTCGTAGGATTACTCACGCCAGACGTCTGTACCCTGACACCAAGATCACCAAGCTCTCTTCTGCGATTACTGGCACGTTCTCTCTGGATCCTTGCACTGAGGCTGCTCACATAACCGTCAAGCTTACGCTTAAAGCCCGGATAATTATCCAGGATGATATCAACTCTCGCTTCATCATCAGCAACAATATATTGGTCAACAATATTTTTCTTAGCCACTTTTCCCTCCTCTTTGAAATGTTTTGATGCATGCATTTAATAAGAAGTCTTAAGACTCTTTAATCATAAGCCCGCTTACGCCCTAATCCCAGCAATTAGGTGTCTACTGCGGTGTCCAATCTGTCTACCGGCAAAAAAATAACAGCTACAGATTTTCTCTGTAGCTGCCATAACATTGATCAGTCATTATCAGTCTATATTTGCTTCTTTCATCTGCTTTAACATGAATTCACGCAGCTGCTCCTTATTAGGAAGATGAAGCATGTATGTTGATACAAAAAGATTGTTATCCATTCCGGAAAGTGCATACTCAACCATCTGTGGTCCTTTATCAGTGCAAAGGAGTACTCCGATTGGAGGGTTGTCTCCTTCAGACATTTCATTTTTCTTGTAATATGCCACATATGCATTGAGCTGCCCCAGGTCTTCATGCCTGAACTCATGGTCTTTCAATTCAAAGATTACATTGCAGTGCAGGTATCTATGATAGAAGATAAGATCCGGATAATAGTACTCATCATCAATAAGTATCCTCTTCTGTCTCGCTTCAAGGCAAAAGCCCTTTCCAAGCTCAAGAAGGAACTGCTGCAGATGAGTGATCATGGCTTCTTCTATATCAGACTCTGTAACAGCAAGTCTGTCATCAATTCCCAGGAACTCAAAGGTAAATGCATCCTTTATAGTCAGCGCAGCAGAATAGTCCTTGTTTTTTACCTTGTTAAGTAACAGTTCTGGTTTCTTGCTGATTCCGGCACGTACATAAAGGTTTGTTTTAATCTGTCTCTGCAATTCCCTGACGCTCCAGGCTCCCTGCATACATTCAAACTCGTAAAAGAATCTTTCAAAAGGATCATCAAGCTTCATTATTTCCCTTATATGCGAGAAGGAAAGCTTTGTTATAAGTAACTCCGGGGCTGTTTCGAATTTGCTTGACACCGTCGAGCAAATTTCATTATCCTCTTTAGAACTGATTTCTGATAATGTCTTTATAGTAAAATCAGGCAATTCCTTGATTTCACTTATACCTTTCAATTTGCTCGACACTGTCGAGCAAATCTGAGGGTACTTAATATAAAAAATCCTGCACAAATTAAGCTGATTTCTCTCAAGTCCTTTTATGCTGAGCTTATCAGCCAATTTGTTTAAAAGGTTTGTGCCATACTCTGCCCTGTTTTTACCATTCTGCTCGAACTCAACTATGTAATATCCGATAGCCCAGTTTCTTATGGTAAGCAGTTGATTTACAGCACTCTTGGCTCTATTGCTGGTCGCATCATGGACATTTTTTACATCAAGGACCAGATTATCAAAAGAATACTCTTCCATACAACATTTATCTCCTTCAATAGTCAATTATACGTTTAGGGTGAGCATTTGTCATTCAACTCCTGGTTGTTGCAGCATCCCCCAAATATCAGTCATCCACCCGTAGTACTCAAATTATACAGGGAAAAACATTGGCTGTCATTGAATTTGTCGTTCAATTATATAAGCCCGACTCCTGCTATTTACCCCAGATCAAGATCTTCCCAAATCTCGTCTTCATCCAGGCTTTCCATAAACATCACTTCCCAGTACTGCCCGTCAACTCTGCATTTCTCATAATCTTCGTTGGAAATCACAATCTGAGCCCCATCCTCATATGCAATTGCTTCATCAGGAACTTCAAAGTCCTTACATATTAAAAAGAACTGGTTGCCGCTCTCGATTCTGATAAGAGAGTCCAGCTGTACAAAGAACGGAAGAAGGTCTTCCATCTCATCATGATTATACAGACAGTAATAACTGTCCCTGTGATTTACATATATTTCAGGCTGGGCTATATCCCCAAGTATCGACATGATCTTATATATCTCCAGCGCATTCTTATTATCCGTATTCTCCAGAGCCTCTGTAAGCTCCTCTGCAGAATCTGTTGGCTGAATTCCAAGAGCCTTAAATGTCATGGCAAGTGCTGCGCTAACATATCCTCCAATAGTCTGTTCTCTATCAAAATCCATTGCTTCTATTCTGTAATACTTCATTATAATTGTCCCTCTCTTAGCTTTATCTAATAATAAATCTGTTATATGCTTCTGTGAAGCCGCAAAGCTCACGATATATCCACATATTTACGACAGCCTGGCGAGTGCCCTGATCTGGTCAAGTGCAACGCCCCTCAGCTCAGCGCTTCCCAGTTTGTAATACAGCTGTGCCAGTTCATCAAATCCCGGAATCCCTGCTATACGATTCAGATCTGCCGCCTGCCCTGTCTCACCTCTAAGTATCCAGTCTGTTGTAACACCAAATTTCTCGGCATACATAACAATAATCTCTGCTGGTACATCCCTCAGACCACGTTCATATTTGGATACCACTGTCTTATCTGACAGATAAAACTCGGCAGCCAGTTCCTTCTGGCCGATGCCGCTGATTTCCCTCAGAGTCCTGAGTCTCTCACCTGTTGTTGCTACTTTGTTCTTTGTTTCCATTCTTTTCTCCTTTTCCGGAGTCTTAAAAACGGAAACGTAACTTGCCCAGAGCTTTTGCACGCAAAAAGAGCCTGCAAAACGATATTGAAATAAAACCATAATAGTTATGGTCACATTTCCGTTTTGCAGACTCCTTGGTGCTATTTATTTTCAGCATATACAGCTCTAGGCAAACTCTTGGCATATGAGCGGGGCTCGTTCAACTTACGCCTTATCTCATAGCTTCTTTATATAGAAGAAAACCATTTCTATCGCTGCGATACAGCCCTTCGTTCACACATACCTCAAACTATTCAATTTTCAATGTAACTACGGCAACACTATATAGTGTCAACTCTGTAATAGATCATTTCTTCGTCCCCCTTCATCTGTGCATATTATTGACAGCTACATTCCTAATTTCTCTTGAGTATTTGTTTCTCATAAGGATAGCCTCTTTAATATCTTCCTCAGATGCCGGATGAGCTGAATAGCTTCTGTTCTTTACATTGACCTTCAGCCATTCCCCACAGCTCGGGCATTGCAGACATCCTTTCACAATCTCCACATGCATCATGACATAGCCACAATTTGTGCATCCTCCGTGCACCAATACTTTTTCTGAATTCATATAAATCCTACTCCTTTCATACAACAGGCGATATTATACGTCAGAAATGTTGATTCGTCAGCACGGAGAAAAATGAACGGTTTAGGAACAATAAAGGAACAATAAGGGAACGCTTTCCGTACAGCTATAACAACCTGTACTTATAAAACCCAGCATTCATGGATATTTCAGCCTTCTTCACAGTCGTACAGCTCCTCATTATCATCATCATCGTCAGCATCGTCAGTATTATTATCAACTAAGCCTGCGATGATATCATCCTGTTCCCTGCGGGAGGCATAACTCCATATAAATAGCCCAAAAAGCTTGATTGCCTCTCTTTTCCTATAATCAATCACATCGTCCGAAACTTCTACTTCATCTGCAAGCTGCTCATTCGTCATAGGATCATCATCAGTAAAATATGCACAAAACAAGATTTTCTTATAAAGAGCACCCTTTGAGCTAAAATCAGCCACCATGTCTAGCACAAGAAGAAGTTTTTCCCAAAGCCATTGTGCCCTTACAGCCTTATACACAAAAGTCCTCTGTTTTTCTTCGTGCTTTTTCTTGTCCTTCCTCATGAGCTTGAGGAACTCTCTTCTTAGTTCCTGCTTATTCTTCATGATCTCCTCCTCAGTCATCTGTGGCATCTGGGACAAGAGCGGATTGAGAGCATTTCTCCTATCCTTATACTCTTCCAGCATAGTCCTCGTCATCTCGAGCACCACTGATGGATCCAGTCCAAAGCTCATAATGTAAAAATCAATACGTTGTTCCAATGTTGTCCTCCTAGGCATTTTAATATTCCCTCCTTAAAAAATCGCAAAAAAAGAAAGAACCAGATTTTGCTTCCAATTCTTTCTATCTACGCCATATCAATGTTGCCTTACTTTGTAAAAGAACTATCCCAATCCTGTAAAAACTCGCACGCGGCATTTAGTTATCGCTTACCGTCCCTTAATCCTTCAGCATAAGCCAAAAGTCTTTCTTGCTGTCTCTGGTCCAAGCCATGTTTGATTTCAAGCAGATCTTCGTCACCTGGAATCAAGACTACACCATAGTCCACAGGCTTATCATATTCAAAAAGATTTCCCTTGCCAATACCAAGAATGGCACATATTTCATCAATGGTTTCAAGCTTGGGATAAGAGTTGCGGTTGAAGATATCTTTAATTGTATTCTTGTCCACTCCCAACAACTTAGCAAGCTTATACTTAGTTACGCCCTTAGCTCTCATCACAGCTTCCAGATAATCTAAAAAGTCGCCTACTTTTGACATTGCATTAACACCTCCTATATTTGATGAAAGTGTTTTACTGCAATATTGTATTCAAATCATTTAAAATGCGTAACGGGTGTGCAGACCCCTTATAGGTGGTTTGTAGCCCCCCTATATCTTACAGAAAAGAGCCAGAACATTATGTCCTGGCTCAGAAT
The DNA here is from genome assembly GCF_015056685.1 of Butyrivibrio sp. Taxonomy (GTDB): domain Bacteria; phylum Bacillota; class Clostridia; order Lachnospirales; family Lachnospiraceae; genus Butyrivibrio. The sequence continues at coordinate 22,651 of NZ_SVFW01000019.1, forward strand.
TGATTTTTGTATTATTGTCCTTCCAATAGTTTAGACTTCTGTGCCTCAAACTCTTCCCGAGTAATAACTCCATCATCAAGGAGTTTTTTCAGCTTCGTGAGCTCGTCAGCAACAAGACTGCCCTTCATAGCCTGCTGCCCCTCTGGATTAACCGGAGTTTGCGGCTGATATTGCTGTACTGTCTGAATAGGCTGCTGCATCCGTGGATCTGGCTGATACTGTGTATTATTGAACTGCCCCTGAGGAGGATAGTTTCCATTCTGCTGATAATATCCAGTACTCTGCATCTGCACAGCTTTTTTCTTTTTTGAAGAAAGAACTATTGCAAGCACAATTCCTATAACCACAACAGCCGCCGCAGCACATAGCCCAATAATCAGCCAGATATTGACAAGAGTAAATTCAAGATGAATACTCTGTTCCGGTCCGAGATTAAGAAGATCCCACTCCAAGGTCTTTCCATCGTTAGACACATAAGTGGCATTACTATCAGATGGCTTAACAGGAAGATTTACAGTAATCTTCATATATCCGCCGCTCATGGTGAAGTAGTTCTTATATGCGGAAAGCTGCTCACCCTGATTCCTGTCAAAGACCTGCCAATCCAGAACGTACTTCAAACCCTGCTTAGTAAACTTTATGGAGCTCGCTTCTCCAGAAAGCTCTGATTGAGTATCTTCCATAGAAGATTCCAGTTCATTTGCAGTTATATCTTTCTTACTCAGAATATATCCCTTGAAGCCATCCTGGTTATACTCTTCAACATCCCAGCCCTGATCCTTGTATTCCTGCATCTGAGTGTCAGTCATGGAATCAGCGTCATAGCCGTAGTCTGACATGTCCATCATGGCATATAGCATCGATACATCAAGCTTGCCATTACTTTTGACTGTGACTGTAGTATTGAATCTCATACAGCCAGTAAGACAGAAAGCACAGATAACCAAAACCATTATTGCCCTGAGGCCGTGTTTTCTATTATTCACCTTAAAATTCCTCTCATTTCTTTACGACAGCACCATATATAACAAATGCCGACACTGAGCCATTAAAAGAATTCTTATAACTGCAAAGATCTATTGGCAATCCGTATACAGTCACCTTATCATTTTTATTCACCTCTGGGAGCTTTCCATTGCAGATCACAAACATTCGGTTTCCACTCGTATCCTCCACAATAAACCAAGTTATTGTGTTTTTATATATATCCTCTTGCCGGATCTGGATTATCTTTTTTGTGCTCACTTTTATTATCTCATCATTGTGCTCGTTAGGCGTCTTATAAAGTTCATTTAACGTAACTTCAGAATTGATAAACGCTTCCAAGGCATCTTCGCTCTCCGCCATGAATAAATCGTTATGAGCATCTATAAATTTCACGGAAGTATCACTAACTCCATAAGAAACAAAATCTTTAACCGTTCCTATGTACTTCAATAATTCTGACTGTGTAGGAGTGTTTTCTCCCTTAGTAAAATGCCCTGTAAAATCAGTGATATCGTCACTTTCAAAATCGATTGTTCCAATACCATCAAAAGTTCCATTTAAAAATTCGCCGGTATATGTGTACTTATCACCATTTGAATTGGTCGCAGTGAACACGCCTTCACCACTAGCCTTGCCATCTAGAGTTGCGCCTTCATATTCTCCTGTTCTGGTAGTATCTGTGAACGGTACTGTATAGGAATTTGATTTTAAATTCCCCTCTCCAGACAGCTTTCCATCTGTCCAATTTCCATCATAACTAAGTTCTACGTCACCTGCTTTTACTTCAATCTTTCCTTCTCCATTAGGAATCCCATCTAAAACAGCACCATTGTACGTTCCTTCCAATGTTTGATTTTCATAAAGTAACGGATACGAATAATTTTCAATCGTCCCTTCGCCCTTTATCTCTCCGTTTTCAAAACTACCAACGTAATGCCATCCAAGGCTAGAGTTGTAATCGCCCTTTCCATCTATGACACCATCCTTAACGACCCCAGAGTAGACACCGTCATCATTTTTCACTCCAATCTTCACCTTGCATGGGAAATTTTCAACGGTCCCTTCACCCGAGAATGAGCCTTCCGTAAACGGACCATTGTATACCCAATTACTTGTATCATCTATCTTCACAACATACTTAGCTTGACCTATTGGCTTACCATCCTCCAATGTACCCGTATACATTCCTTCATAGGTCTCGGTACCATTTACAACTTCTAAGTCATGGTCAACAACATCCTGCGTACATGCGGATAGATAAATTGCCATACTTCCTATGAAAGCTACTAAAACCAGCTTTTTAAACACTTGTATCATTTATTGACCTCCAAAGGACAATTGGTAAAAGCAACGTTCACATTACTGCGCTGACTTCATATACGCATCTGTAATCTTTCCGGACTCATCCATGTATACTTCCATAAGCTTACCTGACCATTCCTCATAATCCGAGTAGCTTCCATTTCCGTTCTTAAGCATAAAATCTGCCATTTCAGAAACACCTTCGTTACTGATTTCCGCCAACTTGCCTATCTTGTCGTTACAGATTTCAGCCAATCCCTCTAAGCCCCCATTATTAGAAGCAGCTTCATTGTTGTATTCCTCTACTAGCCCTGGAGTAGCATCAATTATTTTCTGCTTATACTCTTTATAAATATCCTCATAGCTTGAATACTTTCCAGAAGAAGCACTTTCTTCAACCTTGGACTCTGTTTTTTCTTTTGTTGCTGTTGTTGAAGACTTAGTATCTACTTTCTCATCAACCTTAGTATCCTCTTTTGCCTCACTTTTGGTTTCTGTTTGCTCAACTGTAGTTGATGATGACGTATTAGTGCTTTCCGTTGATTTATTGGATGAACCGATTGCAAAAAGAACGATCCAGAATACAACAGTAACAGCAATCTTTACTTTTATGTCCCAAGTATTCTTTTTTCTCCATATCAACACCATGACAGGTGCTGGGAAGAAAAATATCCACCCTAAAACCCACCAAATCATGTTATTCTTTTTCGGTGCTTCATTAACAGCAGATTCAGGATACCAGGTATGTCCGCAATCCTGGCAAAAACCTACTGTCCTATGAATGATTTGCTTTGCATTCTTACCACGTAATTCACCTTGATTCTCACGGTTAAATTTAATATTCGAACTACCACAATTAGGGCATCCCAGCTTGTTAAGCTGTTCCTGTTCTTTTTTCATGTCAAGCGAAATCTGAGTTCCACAAAATTCGCAAAAATTGCTGTTCCCTACCTCTGCTCCACAGCTTGGACATTTCATAATCTTCTTTCCTCCTATTTCTTTTTATTCAAGACATATCCAATAACCGCGCCTACAATGCCGCCAATAATGTGCGATAAATTCGAAACATTATCGTTAAGAAAAAGTCCCTCAAACACTTGTTGGCCAATAAAAATCACGGCCACTAAAATGAAAGTAAGCGGAATCTCTCCCTCCCGAAAACTCGTAAATGACGTCAATAAAATAAATGCAAACACCACGCCACTTGCTCCACATAGTGCTACATTCCAGAAAAAAATGTAGTTTACCAACGCTGTTACCAATGCTGTTACCAAAATAATAAAAACAATCAGTTGAGATCCGTGTTTCTCTTCCAAAAGCGGTCCCAGCAAAAGTATATATGAAGCATTCCCAATAAAGTGTTCCCAGTTGGCGTGCCCCAAAACATGGGTAAAAAATCTCACATAAGTAAGTGGCGATGACAGAGGCGAATGGTACGTAACAAATAAAGTATCCGTGATTCTTCCGCCTGATACTATTCCAAGTATTAGCGTTACAAGACTAGCAAAAACAAATCCTAAAATCACCGGAGAATTAAATGATATCTTTATCTTGCCCACTCTCATCTTTATTAGCTCCTATGAGGTTTTTGTTGCAATATTAATTATAGTAAATAGCGTAAATATTTGCTCGTTTTTTGAAATATGTTTATATATTTTTAAGAAAAGGCCAGCAAAAGCTGGCCCTACCCTCGTAGTATTTACTACAAATATCCTTATTTACATAAAATCCCCTTCAATTTCTTGTTAACAATAATGAAACCTATGCCGCATAGAATAGCAGTCACCGCACCAACTATACATGCTACCCCAATATCTCCAAACATCATCATACCCATTGCAATTCCAACAACGCCCCAAATAATAAGCATAATTCCAATAATCATCATATTTTCTAATCTCCTTTTTAATATCCGAATGTGTGAGCCTGATTTAGAAATACTTCTATCCTGTCATAGTCTGTCCCATACACAAGATTGTCATAAGTTTTTACATTATATACGCTCACCTTCTCCGTTTCCGTACTACCAGGAAGCACATCATAAACATCTTCCGGATAAGTAATTGTTACGATATCTTCTCCTTTATAAAGGACGACATCATATTCAATCTCATCAATTGTAACATCACTATTGTTGGTAATCTTTACTATTACACAGTCACTACCAGGATTGGATTCAATCGCAATATCTTCAGAATGATTCACATAGCTTGGATGATCTCCCAAGCTCATTTTGTATTCTATCTCCGAGCTGTCAAATCCAGAAGAAGGTACATCCATCTTCGACACAACTGTATATCCCGGTAGAATCATATCGTGACCATCAGAGTCCATGTCTATTGTATTTCCAGATGCATCCAAATAATTCACCTGTACTTCCAGCTCATCGATAATAGTCTTACTATTATTTGTCACAAACACGACCGCTTGTCCATCCATTGTCATCTCACCATGAATGTCAAGTTGCTTGGACACTTCTTCTGCGCTCTGTCCGCTCTCTTCAGGTTTTTCCGGTTCAGACTGCGTAATGGCATTTTTTTCTTCAGTATCCTGAGTATCTGGCGATGCAATCTCTTCAACTAGGTTAGTCTCTGTAGTCGATGGCCCAGCCCCTACAATCGTACTCTCCCCAATAGTTCCGTCACTTATTTTTTCATATTTAATAAACCACGATCCCAACGAGCTCGTAATCTCAGTTGCTTTCACATCAACAGTATCGCCAGCTTTTATATCTGGATTTCTTGCAGATATAAAATTCAGATGTTCTCCAGCCCACACGTTATATCCCATGGCCGAATCCGGATGCAGCTCTGCCGCATAAAACCTCACAGTCTTCCCTTCTAGATTTTCTCCTGCATTAAGTGCTGCTTCAAATGACTCAGCATCACCAAAATCCAGAACAGTAGCCGAGCTTCCGCAGCCTGAAAGCATCAGCACGGTAGTTATTAGCAAGCATAAAAATAGTCTCATTTTTTTACTCATGTTCTTCTTTCCTCTCTTTATACTTCTTAGTCTTGAATTCCGCTTGATCGTAGCGGCTTCATTTTGTTAGCCAGAAGCATTTCGTTGATATCGATAATGCTTCCAGGATGTTCATTAAAGAATGTCATCAATAGTGCATCTCTCGGATCTCTTGCATATAGCGTATCCATGTGATAGATCTTAAGTGCCTGCTGTGTCTCTTTCAATGTAAACTCCGCAGCATAGCAAATTCTCAGGATTACATCCCTCTGTTTCGTTACCTTCTCCTCAGATAAGAGCTTATAGCCATATCCCTGTGAGATATCAGCCTTTAGCAAGATATCCTGCTTTTGAAGCCCTTTCTCTCTGAACTTTTCATTCATGTATTTCATGAAATCTCTGTTCCCATCAAGAAGGTCTCCCTCGTTATCGTCTACGAAGTTTGCTATATCCTCCGGATGAGTATGTTCCAATATTTCTTCCAGTTCCTTGGTGTTCTTTTTATACATTTATGTACCTCTTTACTGTGATATACTTGAATTACGCGAGGTGCTAATATGTTTGATAGTCCGTTACCGATTTCCTTCTACAAGGAAATCGCCACACTTAGTGAAGAACATCAAATTCATATTGTCCAACATATTGAGACCAAAAAGATTTATCTCAAAAAAAATTTGAAGGTCTATAATCTTGCTGTATTTGAACAGCTTTTTAAAAATCCTGTCAGGAACATTCCTCGTATTTATGCAATGTATGAGCATGATGATGTACTAACAATAATCGAAGAATACATTTCGGGCGACACTCTTGAAGAAATCATTGATTTGTGTGGTACCGTATCTGAATCTGATGCAATCTGCTATGCTATAAAGCTTTGCGACATACTCATTGCTCTGCATTCTCAGACGCCATCACTGATACACCGTGACATCAAACCGTCAAATGTCATTCTCACCGAAGATGAACGTATAATTCTCATTGACCTAAACGCAGCACGCCAATGTTTAGCTGAAAAAGGTCGTGATACAAGACTTATTGGCACTGAAGGCTATGCTGCTCCAGAGCAATTTGGTTTTGGCAACTCATCATGCCAAACTGATATTTATGCTGTGGGAAATATTATTAAGGCACTTATAGGTCTTGACAATCATTCCTCCATGAAAGTATCACCAAAACTCAATGTAGTAATCAACAAATGCTTGGAAATGAATCCAAAAGACAGATACCAATCGGCCTCGCTACTAAAGGCTGCTTTGGAAAAGATCTGAATATTCCCTCCTCACAGGTACATTATAGCAATTACAAACGCAAATGCTCCCACCGTAGCAGTGGGAATGATATTAAAAAATGGTAAACTTTTATGAAACTAATTAACTGCCCCGTATGCGGCACCAGATGCTCTGCTGTTGCTGAGAAGTGTCCTGAATGCGGATTTGAAATCAAGAGCTATTTCGGAAACATAAAACAGGATACCAAGAAACATAGGCATCCTGTCATTTTTGTTGCCGGTTTAGCAGCTGCAGTAATTATACTTTTGGTTTTGATTGCTACATATAACCGAAGTAGCGTTTCAGTCACAAATCCATCCCCAGGCGCAAAATCTCTCGATGACTTATTCCCTCTAGAATCACAACAAGAATCCTCCATCACAGTTCCCTCTCAAGATGCCTCCAATGGAATAGATGTAAGTGGTGTTTATAGTGGCGATGACCATGAAATCCTAGTACTTAACGATGATGGATTAGCATATTATTACTGTACGTCAATCGAGTTTACAGAGCTGCAGTGCCCTTGGTATATAAGGGACGATGATGTTTGCATAGATTTTTCCAGGCTTCACTGCACAGTAAATGCGAAGATCGATGAAAAAGAATTGCTTTTTAAGTCGGATAGCATAAATTGGAACACTGAGCTCTTTACAAAACTAGATGTAGAGCCAGAGCAATATCTTTCGAAAGCGCTCTCCACTAGCGATCCCAATGCCACTTTGAACTATGACGGAACATTGTCTTACCAGTTGGACGGTATATCTTATACTCTTCCAAAGAGTTTTGTGGATTTCGAAGATTCTTTTGATAGCATGCCGGATAGTTCAGCATTCATCGACTATGATGTTCAAAGCGATTACTCCTCTGCCGTGTTATTTCATCGCACTTCTGGTAAGCCATTAGATGAAAGCTCGGCCCAAAAGGATGTTTTATCATTTACATCCGGGTTCTTCGATAATCCTTCAACCGATGGGTGCGTAGCTACAAGTGTAGCTGGGTACAACGGCTATCTTGTAAACGTATCAGGATACCTTAACAAAGGATTCAGCAGGCTTCAGAACTACGAAGCCTCGGGTTTTGTTATTATTTTCTACAATAATCAAACTCGTAACAACAACTATATAATGATGGTTCAGAGTACAAACAGAAACATCGATAACACTGCGAAATTTGGTGAAATACTTAAGTCCGCACACTAAAGCTCATTTATATACGCAAATTAAAAGGGTGCTCAATATGGAAGCACCCTTTATCCTTATTATGGATTACATTTCTTACACGGCTGATATCCCTGCGATATTATATCATCCCTATTTGTAGCAGTAGCATAGTTCTCTGGGCTTATTTTAGGAACAGATGAACAACTAGCATAATGGAATTTCTTTGAGCTTGTATTCAGCACATACTCAGTGGTATTCTGTTGCTCTGTATTGTTATAAGTGTCAAAATTATCCGCATTGCCACCACCAGTTCCTGCCCCAGAACCCGTACCTGTCGTAGACTCCTGAGCATTTCCAGCTACAGCTGCCACCTGTGCACTACCTGCTGCCTCAGCCGCCTTCACCTCCGCATCTTTCTTAGCTGCTTCTTCAGCGGCTGCCTTTTCCTTCGCCAATTTTTCCTCTTCGGCCTTCTTTTGGGCTTCTTCTGCGGCTTTCTTCTCGGCCTCAGCTTTTTCAGCTGCCTCTTTTTCCTTAGCGATCTTTTCTTCGTCTACCTTGACAGTTACCTTTTTATGCTCAGATTCGACTGAACCATCAGTTGTTACCGCATAAATCTCCGTTTCGCCAGGTTTAATTCCCTTTACATTAAAGCGAAGGTCTCCATTCTCAGTTACGCCAGCAAAGACAATGGTTGCAATCTTGGAATCTGAACTAACAAACTTAACATCTTTAACGGAGAATAATTCCTTGTCCCTTACTTCAGCCTTAACAAAATACGTTGAATCCTCATTCCCTTCAACAATATCTATGCTTCTTCCATCTGAAAAGGATAATGCAATTATATTGTTTTCATCTTCCACTACGGAAGCTGCCTCGTCCGCTTGTTCTTCAAGATTAACAATGCGTTCTTCCACAATGTCCTCAGTATTATTCTCAATAATTTCCGTCTGAGTTGAAGGAAATGTAGCAAAACTGGCGATAGCCAAAACAACACCCGATGCGATAGCTATTAGTTTGCCTTGAAATTTTTCAGGCAATAATGCAAAAATCTTCTTTCTAAGCGGCGATACTATCACAGCAAATGCAAGAAATAATAATCCACTTAAAATGCCACCACTGGTTGTAAATGCTACTAGAGCAAATAAAACAATAAAACCTGCTAAAACCCACTGCACAATGTTCCAAACTTTCATTTTAAATTAACATCCTCCTGTTATTCTATGGATTACATCTCTTACAAGGCACATACCCTTGCTCGATCAGTTCTTCACGTGACCCATCAAAATATAGTTTATTCTTTTCTTTCATATCTTCAACACTGCTGCATGATGGATAATGAAACTTCTTAGTATTCTTATTGGCAACATATGAAGATTTGGTTATAGTCTCGCTTTTTGTCTCAGCTATACTATTCTCAGCAGCAGATGGAGTCTCTCTTGTTACGGTCGTATCAGAAACTACCGCATCCTTAAGGACAAAGCCTTCATCAATAGCATTGCTTCCATCAGCGTAGTCTATAGCAATCCCAGGCTGAACATTAAAACAAAATACATTGAAGGATACTCCTTTGCCCTTATCTTCAACAGAATAAGCTTCCATTTTTACCCCTGAACACAGAAGGTTGTTTCCTTCAAAGACAGGTGTAACCCTATACATTACATGATTTCCAGTGCTCTTAATATACGATGCAACCATATTCTCATATGGGAGCATTCCTTCAATATTCATGTACCGAGTTCCTGTAATAAGATTTCTCTCATTCGCATTCTCCCCGGTGAGTTGGAAACCAATCATATGGCACCGATTATACAAATATGCAGGGTTTGAATCAACTATTCCAGGATACTTGTTCTGATTCCATCCTGTAGGCTTTACCATTCCTATGGAGCCACGCTCCTCTGTTGGCATAAGATCTTCACCAATGCATGCCATCGCCGTACTGCATCTTCCAAGGCTATCCAATTTCCCATATTCTTCGTAGGAGTTGGTTGTGACCTCGGACGAAGAAAACTGCGGAACATTGCCGTTAAGCTGTACCGATGCACTCCCTGAATACGTTGGATAAGCATCTTTCGCCTCACTAACAAGTGTAGTTCCACCACATGCGCTTCCAAAGAAGATTGAAACAATAAATACAAGAAGAACTGTCGTTATGCATTTGTAAGTTAATCTTTCAAGTCTTTCCATATCTCTCCCCTCAAAAGAAAAACACCGCATCGCTGCAGTGTCAAACAAATGTTGCAGCTGGCTGACTCATTAAGTCCCTATAGCTTTGTGTCGCCGGATTGCTCCGGGTTTACCAAGTATTCTTCTGCCGTCATTATAATGCCCGCATGACACTGAATACAAGAAATATTGTATAAATAATTATGAAATATCCCTTATAAAAAATACATAACGGTTTCAGCAAAATATCCCTATCTAATTTGCTTTTCGCCGTAATATCAATAAATTTTTTATTATTTATCGATGCTGTTGTGGTCAGAGTTCACCCAGTATTGTAAAATTAATATACCGTCTAAAAATATCGATGAGGTGAGGCTATGACTATACAATACCCTGAAGAAATATACCCCAAAGAAGTTCTGATAAAAGCAGCATTTAAATTTCTGGATCAGGCATATATCCACATAGATAAAGAATCCGGCAAATATATTGTAAGCATTACTGATAAAGAAGATGCCGTTCCTGTAACGCAGGGTGATTTCGACAATGAAATGTTAGCTCAAGCTGCTCATTACGTCGTATCCATGAGAACAAAAGCCATAAGAGAAATAACTCTGGGAAGAGCGATGGCATCAACCATCATCGAAGAAGAGCCTGAAGAAGACTATATTGAAGACTCCACAAGCGTTGATGATATTCTGAAGGATTGGTTTGATAAATGAAAAATAGACTAACAAAGGATTTTTATAATAAGAATGCTCTTCTAAACGCGGTTGACGCATATAAGAGCCTTGCATCTATATCCATCTCAGAAGACAGCAATTATTATTACTACGAGGTTAAGTCAAGCATCTATGAACCTCAACTTGTCGCCAATGAATTTGAAAATTATGTCTTAGGATTAATGAACACATGATCATTTTACCTTTAACAGCTGTAATTCTTGCTCATGTACTATGCCTTATAACATCAATTACAGACATCCGTGAAAACCGAATAAGCAATAAGCTGCTTATTGTATTCGGGATTATAGGGATAATCCTGAATGTAGCCCAATATATATTAAAGACGCACATTATCTGGAATGTATATTTTGTTAACCTTACGTTGGTTGTGGTCTTTTCCTTATTGCTTTACATCTTCCACATCTGGGCTGCAGGTGACAGCAAGCTACTAATTGTTATGGGACTACTCATCCCTGCAAATTACTGCATTATAAATCACCAGATGATTCCATGGTGCGTCATTGTAGTAGCTCTTAGCTTTGGTATTAGTTTTCTATATCTTATCGCCGAGTCACTATGGCTTTTTTTTAAGGATAGAAGTTCCTTTTCTCTTGATAATGTAAAAAAGAATATCCGCGTATTTTTGATTGCATACGCGAGAAACATTATCTACATATCCTTAGTCCTGAAACTGGAGGACTACTTTGCAAAAGAATGGTTCGAAACCCATTCAATAGTCATGCTCGGGATAAACATAAGTATAATTCTGCTGGTTTCTTCACTTGAGATTATGAAAAAATGGTATTCCATGCTGATTGCGTTAGCACTATCTGTAGCATTCTCCTTATATTCAGAAGAATGGTTCTTAAACATCAGCAGATTAAAATACTATGCTCTTATCATAATAATAATGCTCATCCGAGTCATGATCAGTGAATATAACTACAAGACTATTCCTACTTCAGAAGTGAAAAAAGGCATGATTCTATCCGGTTTCACGACGATATTCATGTCCAAATCCAAAATACCTGACCTGCCTGGCATTTCCCATGAAGACATGCGCAGCAGATTGACAAAAGAAGAAGCTGAAGCAGTTGTTAAATGGGGAAATAGCAAAGGCGGCTTAAAAGAAGTTCAGATTGTAAGGAAGATTCCTTATGCCATTTTTATTTTTATCGGCCTTATCATTTATTCAATAATCTGGGAGATATTTAATTGAACATAACACTATCTGGCTTTAACGGCACACAAAACATATATAAGATTTCTTGTGATGAGACCAAAGCAAGGGAGTACGCAGAACAAAACTATAATGTTCTTTTGCTTCAGGAGAACCATGCCCATCTTCTACCAGAGAATAATACTTTTGAACTTTCCGAGGAAGAATCAATTTTCCTTAATACCCTTGGTGATGATGCCTGCATGGAAATAAATGATAACGGTAGAATAGCAAGCGTATTTGGGAAGGAGTTTGACAACACCTTATATATAACAGACAAGTGCAATTCAAATTGCGTAATGTGCCCTATGGCCGAACCAGTGCGAAGGGATGGGCATACAGTTCCATTTGAAATTCTAAAGGAGCTGATTAGATATATGCCAACTGATATGGAGCATCTGACTATAACCGGTGGCGAGCCTTTTTATATAAGGGAACAGCTTTTTGACATTCTAAAAGATCTCAAGGATAGCAATAAAGTATGGGGATATCTCCTGCTTTCAAATGGAAGAATCTTTGCAAATAAAGAATATTGTTTAAAATTTGCATCTGTTGTACCGGAGGATTTTTTAGTGGGCATTCCGATACATGGTCCCAATTCCGAAATCCATGATGCTATATCCCAAAGCCCGGGAAGCTTTAACCAGACCACTTCAGGAATCCATAATCTGCTAACAACGCACAAGATGTCCGTAGAAATAAGAATTGTTGTAACCAGAATAAATGCTCCCTACTTAGTAGATATTGCACATCTTATATCAGACAAATTTCCCGGTGTTGACAGTGTAAAAATCATGGGCATGGAAATGCTCGGAAATGCCATAGTCAACTCAGAAAAAGTCTGGATTCCATATGAAGAAGCCTTTTCGAGCATGAAGCCCGCAATTGATCACCTAGTGGAAAAAGCTATAGATGTGGCAATTTATAATTTTCCTCTTTGCTTCATTGATAAATCATATTGGAATCTCTGTGCAAACAGTATAACCGAGTACAAGATCAAATACCTTGACGAATGCTCTAGCTGCCACGAAAAATCCGCTTGCGGAGGGATATTTACTGGAACAGACAAATTTCTCCAAGGGAAAGTGAAACCAATACTACGATGATAAACTATTTTAACTTTAAGAAATTTAATGACGGATACCTGATTACCAATGACTTCGGAAAGTATCAGTTTGTTTCCTTTGATACTGTAAAAAAACTCGTTAATGGTAATGAAGACATAGATGAGCCGCTATATTCTTCCTTGAAAGATAATTTTTTCATCATAGGAGAGTCGCGTCAGGCATACCTCGAAAAGAGCACTCCTTATATGCGTGATGCAAAAAGTCATCTCTTTCAGTCAACTGGCCTTTTTATATTTGTCATGACTAATTCCTGTAACCTGAACTGCGTATACTGTCAGGCGCAATCAGAAACCAGTAATAAAAAAGGCATGATGACAAAAGAAATTGCCAAAAGAGGCGTAGATATAGCATTGCAATCTCCCACCAGTTCTATAACTATTGAATTTCAAGGTGGCGAGCCATTGCTCAATTTCGATACAATAAAATACATCATAGAGTATTCTACGTCTGTTAACACTGATAAGGTCATTTCGTATAATCTCGTATCAAATCTATCTCTTCTCACAGATGAAATCGCCGACTATTTATCTGAGCACAAGGTTCAAGTGTCTGTTTCATTAGATGGCCCTGAGTTTGTGCATAACAAGAATAGGCCTTTTAGGATTGGCGGTGGTAGCTATGACGCTGCAGTAAAGGGAATAGGTATGCTCAGATCCCGAGAAATAAGTTTGGGCGCCATACAGACAACCACAAAGCACAGCCTTGGTCATGCAAAAGAAATCATAGACGCTTATATTGACCTTGGCTTTAATAGTATCTTTATTAGACCTCTTACTCAGCTAGGCTATTATTGATTTACACTTAAAATTGACCCGGGTTTAATACTTAAAACTGACCCACCCCAGATGGTGAGCAGTCAGTATAAACCATTTCGATAATACACTGTACCTTGAAAATTTAATACTTAGAATTGACCCACCTCTTTGAGGTTTTATAGAATTCTTTCCGTATGTAAAAACATATGGAAGGAGGAAAAGAGGTGAAAGAATTGGAAGACTGGGCGGCAGTACACAAGGTGTACAAACAGACTGGCTCCAAAAGAGCTACGGCTTCTATTCTTGGGATAGCCAGAAATACGGTCAGACGTCTATTGGAAAAGACAGAACCTCCTGTCTATAACCGAACAGAATACAGCTCCAAGATTGATCCGTTCAAAGAGCAGATCATCACCTGGAGATGTGACCCATTTAACTTCAATGGCACCAGGATATTCAATGAATTACAGAAACGTGGCTACAAAGGCAGCATAGGACCTGTCTACTACTTTTTAAGAAGAGTGGATGAAGATGTCGGCGACAGTATCAGCAGCAAGGCAACGACAAGGCATGAAAGCCCTCCGGGTGACCAGGCTCAGTTTGATTGGAGTGAGTATCAGGTGCTTATAGCAAACAGATACATGACAGTATACTGCTTTTCCATGATACTGGCAGCATCAAGAAAGAAGGCGATATGTTTTTCTTTACGAGAAGATGCTGATGCTATTTACGAAGCTGTACAGGAATTGTTTGATGACCTGGGAGGAGTGACGCTGGAGCTTCTTATCGATAATCCCAAAGCATTTGTTATAAAAAACAATCCAAAGTCAGAGGAAGAAATAAAGTACAATCCTCATGCATTGGCCATGGCTCTGCATCTAGGCGTTGAACTAAACGCATGCCCATGTTACTGGCCGCGTAAAAAAGGAAAAATTGAGAGGCCATTCAACTATATCGAAGAACAGTTCATAAAAGGCAACACTTTTGCAAGTATGGAGGATCTGAATTCCAGGGGAAAGGCTTTTATAAATGAGTGGTGCGATAAGAAACATTCCACCACCAAAAGGATTCCAAACCAGCATTACCTGTTGGAAGAAAAGGCTCTATTACAACCTCTCCCCAAGGAACACTACTATGCAAACAGCAAGCTTAAGAGGAAAGTCAGCCCTGACAGTTATCTCAGTATCGGCGGTAATAAATATAGTGTTCACGTCAGATATGTTGGAAAAACGCTTTTCTACAGGCTGAATTATGGATTCAGGATCATGCTGTATGACTCGCAGGGACATTTCATAGAGCATCAGGAAATATCTTACGGCAAACATGAGATCCGCACTAATCCTGATCATTATGAGTCTATAGCAAAGAAGGTCTCAACTTCTGTTCCGCAGATAAGGCGAGATTTCACTAATCGCTTCAGTAATGGTGCACGTTATCTTGAAGCAGCCGGTCGTAAGTTTGACCAGCCTACATTCCATGCCAGAAGAATAATGGAATTGCAGGATCTCTACGATGATGATACTCTGGACAGATTTATCGGTATAGCTGTTGATGAAGGGAAGATGGATATCAAGTCATTTAAGAAGATGCTCCGTGAGTACAACTCAGGAGAACGAAAAATCCCAAAGGATAACAATGCCAAATCCACAACCCTGATAATCGATTCAGCGCCTTCTTCTGAACTTACAAGAAACTGCAGCTACTATGAGAACTATGCGAAGGAGGTCCTGAATGCTTAATGACACAGAACACAAAAGCGCATACATAGAAGCAAAGATGAAGCAGTTTAAGCTCGTAGATATGCGCACCCAATACAGAGACATCATTCAAGAAGCAGAGCAGGAATCACTTGGATATATGGATTTTCTTTTAAGACTATTGGAACTTGAAGATAGTGGAAAGACAAGCCGTAGGACAGAGAAGCTTCTTGTTAAAGCAGGTTTTGATAGTTCATCTTCTCTTGAGGACATTGATTACAGCTTTAATCCGTCTCTTGATAAGGATAAGATTGATGAACTCGGAAGACTTACATTCCTGGATAACCATGAGAATATCATAATCATAGGACCACCCGGAGTTGGTAAGAGCATGATTGCTACAGGGATAGGTCGTAATGCCTGCAGAAAAGGAAGAAAAGTCCTTTTTGTTAATGCAAAAGAACTTGTCGACAGGCTTTATGACGAGATGCTTGCCGGGAATCTACAGCAGATGCTTGATAAACTGAACCGTATTGAACTTCTGATCATAGATGAGCTTTCATACATAAAAATGGACAAAGAAAGAGAGAGCCTGTTTTTCCAGATCATCCGACAACGATACGAAAAAAGCTCTCTCATTATCACCACTAATCTCCCAATGGGCAGATGGGATGAAGTATTTACCGGACAGCTTGCGGCAACTGCAATACTTGACCGCCTGCTGCATCACTGCCATGTGCTTAGTATAACGGGAGACAGTTACCGTGTCAAAGTGTCAAAAATAAGTGTTAAAAAACAGAAAGGTACAGAAAAATGAACTTAACAAGCGATAGGCAGCGATTCCTGCAGGATGAGCTGAATACATATGAAAAAACAACACAGATGAATGAAACTGAAAGAAACGCTCTTCATGAATGGGTTGCAGCTGGTAACGGTGTTCATGAGAATACATGTAATGCTGAAGATGGTCATGGAAACTACATTGATTTCCTTGACGTATACAGAGAAGAACAGGATATCCGTGATACTCTGAGCACACTGAGCGATGAGGAAAAGGAAGAATATCTTGCCGAACTGAGAGGCGAAGACACAATTAAAAGCCTGAAAAAGCGTCTCGATGAACTGCTTTACAAAACAGATGTATATGAAAAAATCCTCAAGAGACATAATCTCGTTGAGGAGGCTGAAACTCTGATGGAAGAAGGTCGTGCTCTGTCCAAGGCGTTTGATGAATGGGCTGAAGCGGAAATGGGCAAGCTGCCGGAAGGAGAACTGTCATGGTTAAAATAAAAGATAAAAATCTTCCAGAGCTTGCAGGTATATACAACAATGGCGGAAAAGATGCCTTGTATAAAAAGCTCCGTGAGACATTTGGGATAAAGTATCCATGGTCAACTTTGGCCAGAATGAAAAATGTTGATCACCTGGGATATGACGAAGCTACTGACAGATTCAGTGTAGAGCAATGTAACCAGGCGGATGAGAATTTATTTATGTCGATGGATGAACTATGCTCTCCAGTTAGACCACAGCATGTATACGAGAAAAAGACAGAACAGAATGCTCCTAAGGCTGAAGCTATGGAGAAACTCGTGAAAGAGCTTATCGGAGACAGGCTACTGGAACTTAGCAGATATGTCGTCATGGATACGCTAAACAAAACAATGATCATAGACAAAACAGCACTTACCGATGCTGGATACACACTGGTAACTCATTAAAAGGTGGGTCAATTCACAGTGTAAAAATCGAGATTTATAAACAAAACTGACCCGCCCCTAAAATCGCATTGGCGGATCCAAGGGTGGGTCAGATTTAAGTGTAAAAGTGGGTCAATTTTACTTGACAATCAACAGCTATGCCAATGAGCACTGGAGCGAAATTGGCTATACGGCAGACGAGTTCTTAAGTTTTTATAAAGAATCGTTGGATTATATCATTAATCTGAACGTAGATGGTATATTATTCAGTGAAGGACATGCGAATATACTGCTTACAAAGATCCTTCAAGGCTATTCAAATAATTACATGGAATTAAGATCTCCTTGCGGAGCAACTATTGGTCAGATTGCGATATATTATGATGGAAACATCTATACATGCGACGAGGGCAGAATGGTTGCAGAAATGGGGGATTCAGCATTTAAGCTGGGAGACGTTTTTTCTTGTGATTATAATAATTTGATTGATTCCGGTGTATGCAAGACTGTATGCGCAGCAAGTTGCCTCGAAGCGATTCCTGGTTGCTGTGATTGTGTGTATCAACCATATTGCGGAGTATGCCCGGTAATCAATTACGCAGTTGATAATGATTTGTATGCCAGGGGAAGCAACAATAGATGCAAGGTATATTCAGGAATACTGGATTACTTGTTTAACGTTATCAACAAGCAACCGGAAAACGTTTGTATTCTTAAGAGGTGGATTGAATGAAGAACGAGAACGATAATCCAAAATTCCCCAAGATAGGAAAGAGCATTGAAAACTACCTTTTTGATGAGGAAGGTAATATCACCAGAAACAAGGTTATAGCAGTTGGCTCCTTGGTAATATTGCTTAGTATGCTTTATTCAATGGAGGTATTTGCTGGACACCGGTCACATTCATCACACAGATCACATAGTTCGCACAGATCGGGAAGCGGTGGTCACTCTTCCGGCAGTCACTCATCACATGTTTCTCACCAGTCCCATCAGTCCCATTCTTCAAGTTCTGGTGGCGGACATAGCTCTAGTGCTGGCACTACAACAACTACGTCAGCGGCCGCTTCAACCACCAATAATGCAACTTCAACAGGTACCGCAGCATCGACAGTACTATCTGCTCTTGAAGCATATCCTTCAACTTCAGGATGGGATTGCATTTTCAACGCCACATATTACGCAACTAATAATGCTGATGTAGTTGCTAATGTAGGTGACAGTGCTGACGCTTTATTGAAGCACTTTAAAGACTTTGGTATGGCGGAAGGCCGTCAGGGATGCTCCGAATTTAATGTCGATATTTATAAAGCCAATTATGCAGACCTTGTGAAAGCTTATGGAACTGATTTAAAGAGCTACTATATTCACTACAAAGATGTAGGCAAGGCTGAGGGCCGAATCGGATATACAAAAATCAATTAAATGAAGCAGGGTGTTGCCATGATTGGGCAGCACCCTTTTTTCATATTCACATACAGCTCAACAGCCTGTTCGTTCTCCAAAGTTGTCATTAATTGGAATCAAGCTGGTGATTTTTTGCAAACTCTTTGTGCTTGTACTATCATCACATTCTGACAACAGGCGGACTAAATGATAAATTGGATCAATTGACTCTGTCGGTGTCATATAAGTATACTCGTCAACATCATGAATAATTGTGTTTTTAACTAAATTTGGCAACATGTACTGAACATGGTATTCTGCAATGCCTAGCTGAAGCATATCATGAACAGTCCTCTTCTCTGTTGTAAAAAATGTTCTCTGAGAATTTTTCCCATACCATTCCACATGTCTGATGCGTTCATTGTAGAATCCCTCACAGATATCAGCTCTTATAGCTGAACTCTTATAGGCTGTAACATATGCGCCGTTTTTTCTAAATCTCAGCACATAATACGGAATAACCAAAAAAACATCCCTCCCCAGCTGTAAGCAAATCGGATCCACAGCGAATCTAAAATATTTCATATCCCCTTTGACCTTATAATCTTTTATGATTTTTGCCGGTCTGGGACTATAATCTATAATTGTTGCATTCTCGCTCTTTAATTCGTTCAAATCTTTTTTCAGCGCCAAGAAACCCGTGGTAGCCTCATCTCTAAAGCAATATATCGATGAATTGTAGCATCCTCTCAGCAATTCTTGCTCATCTTCCAACCTTTTTTTCTTATCATTAGCGCTGTCTTTATCATTGTTCCACGGAAGCTTTAACCACAAAAGTCCCATCTTGTTTTTTACCAGATTAATACCGCTTTTTAGCCTGCTATCCAGAACAGCCTGAATCTGCCTGTTCACTTCGGAACATATAAAATCTTCATGTGGGTAGTCATTGTATATAATAGATTTTGAAGCTGTAATAATTGTTTTGCTTTTTCCGTCTGTGTTTATATTGATGTGGTAATAGAGCTGCACAAGTCCATATATCACAAGAATAATTACAACCGCAGCCAAGAGGTAAGGAATTATCTTAACTACTATGGCCACTATGCATAAAAACACAATTACCCCTAAGCAACTACCACTATTGTTACTTCGTCCTGCCATAAATGGCCTCCAATTCACTTAAACAGGTCAAATATGCTAAAAGTCGTTTTGTTATAAATCTTATTATAGGCAGCCTTCTTAGGGTTACGAAGCCATCCCATGCCCTTTCTGCCATACCCCGGTATAAGCGCCTTTTTAACAGCTCTCTTTGCTCTTCCTGTGGTACGAGCTTTTATTGACTTTTTCAGACTTGGTGTTCTCATTCCAAATTTCATCTCACCACACCCTTTCTCTATTTTCTATGCTAGTGACTTCTTATTCCCGATACTCTCGATAACTCTATCTATTTCTTTATAACTAACATATGCAGACTGAGCATGCACAGGTATTGACGAAGCCGCTTCCGAGAATAGCATATCTCCGCTCCCCAATAATCTTTCTGCACCAGTTCTGTCCAAAATCGTTTTAGATTCTCTCCAATCCACTACTGTAAATGAAGCCCTACATGGGATATTGGCTTTGATTTCCGGCGTGATAACATTTTTACTAGGTCGCTGTGTCGACATAATCAGATGCACCCCCGCAGATCTAGCCAAACGGGATATCCTCTTCACCAGTTCCTCAAGTTCTTGTGGTGCATAGTACATCAACTCCATGTACTCATCTATTATCATTACTATCCTAGAAAGTCTTTCTTCTGGCTCTGCCGCATTGTTATAGTCACTTATGGTCTTCACGCCCAACGAAGAAAAAAGATTATATCGTCGCATCATTTCAGAATCTAGCCATCTCAAAGAGTTAAGCGTTTCTCGATTATCATAGATTACTGGCTGTATCAAATGCGGAATGCCATTATATGCTCCAAGTTCTACCCTTTTAGGATCAACCATAATTAGTTCCACTTCTTCCGGAGTCTTATTAAGTATAATACTCATAATAATGGCATTTAAAAAAACGCTTTTCCCTGAACCAGTTGTTCCTGCCACAAGTAGATGTGGCGCCTTCGTAAGATCAAATACAAATGGTTTCCCCAGCACATCCATTCCTGCAGCAATGGGAATTGCGTAATCGCACTGCTGAAACTCTTGAGATTCCATAATATCCCTCAAACCAATAAGTGGTCTCGTCCACCTTTTAATAATAATCCCAATAATTCCAGCCTTTTCCTCAAGCGAGACAATCTCAACAGGAGACGCCATATGCACTTCTAAGTCTATTCTTAGCTTTCTATATGTTTTAATACTTTCTCCCGACTCAGGGTTCACATCAAACATAACAGCAAATGGTGTCATATGGATGTCCACTATTTTTCCACTGACCTTGAACGCATGTAAAATACTGATAAGCTCGTCTTTCATTGCTTGCACATATTCAAAGTCGGTAAAATCATTTTTTGAATTATGATAATCCAATTGATTATAATTATTTACCATGGCTCCCATCGTGTCTCTCCTAAATAATGTTCCGGTTTGCATCACCTTATTATTCAGTTTTATGCTTATTTACTAGTGCTTCTAATCGTTTTACATTTTTACTCTCGAGATCACATCTCTTTAAAAGTCCCATAATATGGAATGCTGGATCGAACTCCTCCACAACCTCTGTCTCAGAATAAGCACTAACAACTTCTTCAATTTTCCGTAAGCGATCAACATCTGCCGCAAAAAACAATGATACTTCGGCAATTTCTAGTTTAAGCACATTATCAATCAGATCTTTATCCGTAATACCACTCGTTCCTTTTTCTCTTCTCAACAGACTTCGCTGCAATGCTCTAGAGATATCTTTTTTACTTTTTCTCGAATATGTAACCAAAGAAGCCGCTATTGCCAAAGGACTATAAGTACATTTGTATTTTCCACCATTATCAAATCTAAAAATATAATGTGGCGATATAAGCATATTCTCCCCATTAATTGAAAGATTAAGCGTCGGTACTTCAAATCTGAAAAATTTCATATCTCCAATCTGTGGTTGTCCGGGTAATAGCATTACTCTTTGGTCTTCATCACCTATCAAATCGGCTCTGTCACGCACCTCAGCAATAGCTGTTCGAAGCCGCTGATATGCTACCGTATTAGTATCTGCGATACTAATTGAATTTGATAAATCATCCTGCTCTGACTCAATCCGTTTCTCGCTTATCCTATGTTTGATAAATGATGCAATACTACCTACGACGCTCAGATTCTTCTGTTTTTTATTCTCCTCGTCAATGTGCCTTAGTTTATCTTTAATACGCCTATCAATCTCATATAATTGAAAATGGCCTATTGTGTCCTGTCCATCAAATCTTCTGTTTACCAAGTCTGTATTAGTCATACATAACCTTTCATTCCTAAAAAGGCATCAATGCTGGAATCTATTCTTCCACATCTTGGTCTCTTTTTGCTTACCAATACTTATAAGCCAGCAATCAAATTGGGGATCAAGTACCCCTCGTGAATTCATCAACCTGTCGCAAAACTCCCGATAATTATCATAAGAACTATCTATCAGCCTGCACATATATCCAGCTAATTGGTCAATAGTGTTAAAAGTCTGGTCATCACAAACAAAATCTTTCGCACCCGATAACAAATATGCCACAGAATAAAGAAGTCTATTCTGGATTTCAGCGTCCTCTTCATTAGCTATTATTGTATTCTCTATTTCATCAAGTCTTGTCAAAATGTCGTTCGAGTCAACGCCAATGTTAGAACAATACCGTGAAAGCACTTTATTTCTAAGAAGATCCGTTATTTCCTCGCAAAATGCTCCGTTCATAAACCTAAGAGAAAATAATAATTCTTTACCAATATCATCAATTGATTGATATTTTCTGCCTTTCCAGTATATCAATTCGCAACTATCGTCCAATTGATATATGGCGTTAAAAAAGACCAGATCTTCATCCTCTCCCTGCTCTACCGACGCCTCTGCTTGTTTACAAATTTCAGCAAAATCAGGCAATGTTGACTCGTAATAAGAAGAAAGGATTCCACGAAATAATTCTTTTTTTCCTTTATCCCAATTACAAGCAAGTGCATCTACAAGAGAAGTTTTATCCGTATACTGTTGTCCATTAAATTTATACGCAAGTATCCCTTTGGGGGATGTTCCTATCCCCTCACCTGGACATATTTGCTTGATGCCATTGCACCATTTTTTTACTTCCTCATAACCCCATCTTCTATTTGGATTATCTTTGTTCTTCCTATTTGTTATGTCATAATATGTCAGGGCCGAAATAAGCTCTACCAAATCATTTGGCATATCTGCAGGATATGGAAGTCTCTTTACTGTTATACATTGCTCAATGTCATCTCCACTCATTCCTTCAAACGGAGTATGTCCGCAATACAGTTCATATAGTGTTATCCCCAATGAATAATAATCTGATTCTGACAAAAAAAGCCCCCTAAAAGTTTCGGGAGCAGAATACTCTGGAGTCATAGAAGTATTTGTAACAACTACAGTGACTCCCTCATCTGTCACCGAGCTTATCCCAAAATCTATTACAGAGACATCCCTCATATTGTCATTGAGCATAATATTTGAAGGCTTGATATCCTTATGGATAATACCCTCTTGATGAATAGCAAAGAGTGCCTCATTAAGACATGGGATTATGGTATTCTTCAGTTCCTCATATTTAAAGCGTCTTCCTTTTAACGACCCATGTCTATATACCGGAATTATCTCTACAGGATATCCCCCGTGTTCTCCGGCAGCAACAACATTGGCCACATACGGCGATGATATCCTCTGCAATTTACTCTCAATATCTTTTCTTACCGCAAGCTTTCTCTTGTAAACTTTCGCCATGCATGGTCCATTTTTACTTTTACACAAGTAAAGATCTGCCTCTCCAGAGCTTGTATTTAGTCTAGAGATTATCTGATATTCTTGAAGTAGCACACTACCCGATGGCAAAGCCATACCGCTAATCATTTCGCTGTTTACTGCTGTTGTTCCAGCACGTCTAGAAGAAGGTTCCACGAAATGATTCTGTACATCGGCATTCACAATTGTATTTTGATTCGTGTTAGGATTAACTACGGTGGATTCCATACTCTATATGCTTAAATAACGTTTCGAATAGCTATTACATTTGCATCATTTGGGTTACATGTATCAAGTAATCGAAGCACATGGAAAATCGGGTCAAAACTGTTTGCTGTCTCAGTCGAAGCATACGCTCTTACAGCTGTAATAACATCATCTCTAATGTGACTGTTAACCTCGTATTTCAATGACAGCCCCAGCATTCCGATTCCAAGCATGCCTGAAACAGTATGCGTGCGTGTTGTATAGTAGGTTTGTACAGGATTATAGCTATACCTCATATCACGTTGCCCATCTTTTCTAGTATGAAGATATGTCGTATGCGGTATCTGCTCCTGCCAGCTTCCCTGAGTGATTGAAGCCGTAAGTAATGATGTTCTATAAACATTAACAAAGCTTCCATTATCCTTAAAATGCGCAATATAATGTGGTGTGTAACAAAAAAGATTCCCATTATACTCTATGCAGATAGGCTCAACATCAAATCTAATGTACCTGATATCCCCCACATTCTTAAATGAGGTCATAAGTCTGCTAAAATCCGGAGAACTGTCATATTTTTTTGCACTTGTTTTTGACAACTCCTGGAAAGAACGCTTTAGTTGTTCAAAAGCAGGTGTTGTTTCCTCGTTGAATGTAAAAACAGAGGAATTAAGCCTGCTTTCCGCAGTCATCCTGTCTTCAGCTATTTGAGCTCTAGCTGCAATATTCATTGGTTTATTCTTATTCCAAAATTTATTACGTTCATTGAACTCCTTATCACACTCTGAAATCTGCAAAACATAATTATGCCTCTTATCAAATACTTCAAGGATCTGGCGTCTTACTTCTTTGCAGACTAATGAGTCGCTTACTCCTCCGACAGGCATCTGAGTGCTGTTATTCGGCATACCGCTTGTGACTGTATTCTGCACAGCGATAGCCTGTCTCGGAACCGCACTAATCCTAGGTTGTCTGCTATCTGAGTTTGATATTTTCTTTATAATCCATGCAATGAACCAAACGCCCAAAACAATTGCACCAATAGCAATGATGTATGGTAGCGCGGATGCAATCATTCCAAGGAAAGCCAATATTAGAATTCCACCAATTAGCCCTCCACCACTAGAGCTTCTCCTTCTTCTCGCCATATCAATCACCCGTATGTATTATGATAAACTCGCCTTCCATTGACGAATTTCTTGATTCTTTCCCATACTAATTAACCAGCTTTCAAACTGAACATCCAGCTCACCATCACCATTCATTAAGTCATAACACATAACTCTAAATTCTTCATAGGATTCCCTAACCAGTGCCCCCATATACGCTGTAATTTCCTCAATGCCCTTAAAGTCCTCATTTTTGTAATGGAATATACGTGTTCCTGAAAGCATATAAGCCACTAAGTAATACAACCTCGTTCTATCTCGTAAACTCTTATTAGAATCGGCAAAAGTGTCTTCAAGTTTCTTTACGTTAACCTTTATGTTTTCACTTGCGTTTACACTATCACAATAAAGAGACATAACCTTATAGGAAAGTACATCACTTAGAAAGCTGTCTAAATTCTGTTTCATCCATAAAGAATTCAATATCCCCTTGCCAAAATCCTCTAACGAAGCAAATGATTTTCCCTTCCAAATAAACTCTTCCAAAGAGCTATCCATTGCATAGATTACTTTAAAAAACTCAACATCATCATCCTTTCCTTTGTCCACTGCTTCTTCTGCATCCATGCATATTCCAGCCATTTCAGGATCAACAGCCTTAAAGAAGCCAGAAAGTATACCTCTAAACAACTGTTTTTTGCCTTCATTCCAGTTTGTTCCCAAAGCCTTAGCTAATGCCTTTTTGTCGGTATATGCAGTTCCCATAAATGTGTAAGGTGGCATGCTTCCCTTAACATTTCCTATTCCTTCACCTGGAATAGTTAACTTTTCTCCACCACACCACTTCTTTACCTCATCGTAGCCCCATCTTCTGTTTGGGTTAGACTTATTCTTTCTATTGGTAATATCATTGTAGGTCAGCGCCGAGATTAGATTTTTCAAATCATCCGGCATTTCTTCAGGATAAGGTATGTTTTGAATTGCCACATACTTTTCTATCTCTTCCGCAGTCATGCCCCTATATGGCGTTCGACCACAGAAAAGCTCATAAATTGTTATTCCCAGAGAATAATAATCAGATTCATTTAAAAACAGACTCCTAAATGTTTCAGGAGCAGAATACTCCGGAGTCATTCCTGTGCTAGTTACAACAACTGTATTGGAAGCATCTCTTACTGAGCTAATTCCAAAATCTATAATAGCCACATCAATCTGATTATCATTAAGCATGATATTTGATGGCTTTAGGTCCTTATGAATAATTCCAGCAGAATGCAATACATTTAATCCTTCGTTAAGGCTCGGAATAATATGTTTCTTGAGTTCCATATATGAAAACTTTTTATTCTGTAGGCTTCCATACTTATAATAGGGGAGTATTTCCACCGGATACCCGTTAAAATCACCAGTAGCAAATACTCTGGATACATACGGAGAATCCATTTTAATAAGCTTATTGATTATTTCGGCTTTTACCGCCACTTTTCTGCGATACACTTTAGCCACATAATGCTCCCCGTCTTTTTCGCACAAAAACAGATCCGCTTCACCAGTCTGTGTGTCAAGCTTTGACTTTACGCAGTATTCTCCACACAACATCACACCGGAAGCAATCACATTTGCATTTTCTATAGCAGAATTTATCTGTGTGCCGTTATTATCCGCCAATCGATTAATTGAAGTTCTATTATCTATAACACTAGAGTTGATAGATGTCTCATTTCCCATAATGAATTACCCCAAATATTAAAACCTGATTATCATCACCGTTTTGTCATCTGTGGAGCCATTCTCTTCAGCAATTCTTATAATGCTTGCTACTTTAGATAAATCGTCTGTATTCTTTTGTAGTTCATCTTCTAGATTATCTGTTTCCACAAATTCATGAACTCCATCACTTGTTATCAATACGCACTTCGGTTTATTTTCCTCAAAGATCCTTTGGACAACTAATTTATCAGCCAAATCTGCATTTCCCCCTCCTAAGCAGGCTGTTATTTCATTTTTATTGCATGACTCAGCTGCTTCAGTTTGTCCGGTACTTAATAGCCATTGATATGTCGTGTGGTCCTCTGTAATCTGTTTAAGGTATGCCCCTCTGGCCGCATACAGTCTGGTATTCCCTATATGCACCAAATATGATTCTTCTCCACAAAAGCCAACATATGTTAATGTAGTTGCCATTTTCTCTTTTTCTGAAACACCACTAGCGTACTGAATGAGTTCATTATTCAAGTCAACTATTTTGTTCCTCAGCTCGGTCTCGTTGGCAAACTGTAGCTTACTCAATGCATCAGTGACAAACAAACTGGCTTCTTTACCCCCTTTGTTACCACCAACGCCATCAGCAACGGCAACACTAACGTAACCATCTGTCTCAAAAGAATATGATTGATTATTGATGACTTCCTGACCAACCAAGGCTGTATCATCGCACTGATTCTTACCAATGCCAATGCTAACGCCAACTGAAACCTGCATTTTATGTCCTCTCCAAAACAGCACACTCTAATGTGTACGGCATTTCTTCAGCATTTATTGCTTTAATTACAATATGTCCTTTATCAAATATCCCTTCATCAAAAAGATATCTTGCAAGCGGATTTATAAAAGTGCTTTCAACAATATTTCCAATTCCTCTACCGCCATTTTCAAGATTGCCCATAGCTTTACTCTTTATCACGCTATAAGCATCCTCTGACATGTCCACTATTATTCCTTTTTCGGTTTCTAAGTTTGTACGTATTTTCTGAATTTGTGCCTGCAATATCTCTTCTGCAACAGACTCCCTTATAAAATCAAAAACAACAATATTTTCACCAATTCTATTCAAGATCTCTGGTCTGCCAAGTTGCAATTTAAAATAATCTTCGATTCCTTTCCTCACATTTTTTTGTACATCTTCATAGCTCATCTCTGGCGTAACTTTCTGAACACGTTCTCCCAGATTATTAACACCATATATTCCCAGATTGCTCGTGAAGATAATAATGGATTCGGAAAAATAAACAGTGTTTCCCTGCCCGTCTGTCATCCTGCCGTCCTCTAGTATCTGTAAAAACTTGTCTAAAATAGAGGGGTGCGCCTTTTCTATTTCATCAAATAGCAGAATTGAAAACGGATTATTCTTGACTGCATTGGTAAGCTGTCCACCAGCTTCATATCCCACATATCCGGGAGGTGCTCCAAGCAATTTCTGATCACTATGAGATTGTCCATACTCACTCATATCAAATCTGATGCAACTACGTTCATCTCCAAATAACGTTTCTGCCAGCGTTTTGGCCGTTTCTGTCTTACCTGTTCCAGTAGGGCCCGCAAAAAAAAGTACCCCTTTTGGTCTTGTACCAGATGACGATTGTAAGCCCGACATTCCTGTCATAGCACGCTTTATCACATCCAAAGTCTTTGTGATTGCAGCATCTTGTCCTTTAACTCTCTTATGAAATGTATCATATGCATTTTTTATTTCTTCATAGTCCAACGTATTCCATGGGTTCTCTTTTATCCCAAATTTATACAGATCAATGACATCGCACATGTGCTTTATATGGATGTTCTGATTTCTAGAAAGTCGGCGCAACCCATTCAGCTCTGTGAAAGAAAAGCCCTCCGTCAACCCCACAAATTTATCTTGAATCTTCGATAATTCATCGGGATTTTGCTCATAATAGCCAATTTCATCGTTAAATATTTCATTTGAAAAGAAACTCCTAAAGTTGTCCCCTTTGACTAACTGCTCACGTTCTTCTTTTGTCGGAGTACGTAAAAGAATAGTCTTTACATTGGGATTATCCAAATAAAACCATGCAGGGATGTCATTTACTTTGCTAGCCAGGATAATTAACAGGTTTTTGAGAATATCTCCATTTTCGCTCCTTACATCTTTTGCTTCCATCGAGCCTTGGAGAAGAATTGTAAAACTATCAATTTCCGACTGTTCCATATTTGTGGGAGACGCAATATAGCGAGAGGCAAAGTCCATGATAACAACAGTTGCCTCTTGATTCTGTGTGACTGCATCCTTAACGTAATTTGAAGCGACCGAATTATGCCCCTTGAAATCTGCTTTAATATATCCATTTTCTATAGAAGCATTAACAAGACGTGCAAAGCCATCCAGATATCCATCTTCAAATCCGTTGTAGAATCCCCTAATTGCATCATAAAATACAATATTCTTATAGCCACAATCCTTAAAATGGTAGTGTAAGTATTCTGGTAATCCTAGAATACTTCCTTTTGGCATACTCCCTTCAACAGGGTACTGATATTTATCAAGAACATTACCTTCTAGAATAATAACAGGCTTAATCTTATCAAATATCTCCAACTCTTTATGCCATTTTGCGATATAATCTTCAGCCATGTCTAAGACCTTTCCTTTCCAAAACCTGGTTCAACTCTTCCTCGAATCCAGGTTTATGTATCCCAACAGATATCGTCGAATTATCTATAAAAAAGTTTTGAATACTGTTCTCCGAAAGCTTTATATAATTGTCATACTTTTCCGTCTTCGAATTATCCAAGATAATTATCTTTTGATTTCGTGAACCAATTAAGATATCTCCATAGTTTTCAGCTTCAATATATTTACCGTCGATGATTACTGATACTTTATTAAGTATCTCTGGAAATCTTTTTACTACCTCTTCATATTCAAAGCCTGTGTACAACAGAATATCATCGGATATATCACTAATTTTGTTTAAGAGCTCCAACAATTCTTCACCTTGCTCTATGGGATCTCCTCCCGTTAGAGTAAAACCGTCAACTGGTTTTGTAGCTGCAATAGACATAATCAGTTTCATTATTCCTTCAAGCGAAGTGCTGTATTTTTCGTTAAATTCCCATAGTTCAGGATTACTACAGCCATCGCAATGGTGTCTACACCCTGCAAACCATATTCCAATTCTTAGTCCTGGGCCAAGAACTTTAACCGGATAAAGGATTCTCGCTACATACATGTACCTACCCTCACCATAAAATATGCAGCGTCATTCTGGCGTTCATCATTCACCACTTTTCCTCCCAGCCCTAATTCATCACCGTCTTTGAGCTCCACATATTTTTGATCTTCGATTTTCTCATTGTTTACATATGTATAATTTGTTGAGCTAAGATTTTTAATGTATACTTTTCCATTTTCCCGTAACAATTCTGCATGTCGTCTACTGACGTATTTTTTGCTCGCCAAGTATTGATTCATTGAGCATTCTCGACCTACAACTGTAATGTTTTCAGTAATCTCGTATGCATATTCTCCATCTAATGTGCTAAGGATAAATCTAACTTCTTCTCCTTGCTCCTGACTAACTACCGAAGAAGACTGATTCCCAGATTGTTCAAGCTCATTAACAGGCGTTATAAAAGAAATATCTTCTCCACAATTACTGCATTTCCTTACATTCACTGGATTATGAGTTCCGCAATCGCAGATTCTTACCATTTTTACTGCATTACTCACATCATTAGTTGCGGTTGTTTCATGTGATAAATCAGCCACTTTGGCTTCCACTGAATCATCTATTATTTTTTCGTATTCCAGTGAATCCGACCCACACTTTTCGCAAAATAACAAGCTAGGACGATTCTTGGCACCACAATTAGGGCATATTCTATATTTTGCCATCGTTATTCACCAATATGTTTTGCTACAGTTGCATTAGCAGGTTTCTTGTTAATACTGTAATGACCGACATCACCAGTCATTTCAAATTCTGAAACATCAATTATTTGCGCATATTCCGCATATGGAGGCAATACAGATATCCTTTTAGGCTCTATACCCTTTTCTTTAAGCTTACGCTCTACCTCAGCATAATCCCCACAGAACTTAGTCATGTCTTCCACGAGGCTTCTTTTTTCTTGATCTGTCGGAACTCTATCTTCAACATCTGCCGCTCCGAGTTCCATCGTCACTTGTCCATCATCTGCATAAGTAACATTTACTACAGTACCCTCATCAACTTTATATAATTCGCTTCTAAAATGTCTGCCATTTTTTGAAGTAACATTCCTTGCTCCGACGGTTTTATATCCAAGTTCAACCATTGCATCATCAATGCTATTACAAATGTACTCTTCTTCTTTTTTCTCAAGTAACTGTTTTTCAAGTTGTGATATTTTTTCTAGAAGTATATCTATAGCCCCATTATTGAATGGTATCTCTTCGACAGAGCAGCCCATTTCATTTGCCAACACCTTGTACCGGCTCGTCAGATTCTCATATTCTTGCCCATGCTTCATCAATAGTTCATCATATGCTCTGCATTCCTTAACAAAAGGTATTACTGTAATGGCATAATAATTCTGTAAAAAATCTGTTGAGACAATTTCTTTTGATTTTTCCTTAACGGTCTCAAGCTTATCTTTCAAATCACTAGACAATTCCATAACAGATATCTCATCAAGTGCTTCTATTATTTGCGGAATGTATTCACTTTCTTCGAGTTTTTTCCTATTAGCAATGCCTTTAAAAGAAATATTGAAATCAAGATTCAAACGCTCGAGCATCTTTATTCTGTAAATATCTGCCTGTTTCTTTTGAATGGCTCCAGCTTTAACCTGAGCATCCTGAATTGTAAGAAAAGCCTTGCTCAGTTCCTTATTCCTTGCGTGCAATTCTTCAAACGAGCTGCCCTCGTCAACCTCCTCTATAGTTTGTATTTTTTTATCCATCGCCCTACAAAAATCATGTAAAGCCAATAAGCCTGCCGGATCTCTCTCATCATCCGCCACACAATTCTTTATATCAGAAATCACACTATGCAACGCATCCATGGAAGATTTTGCGCTAGCTATATTGCTTTTAAATGAATTTAGTTCATCAAGGCGTTTCTGCTCACGAATTCTTCGCTGTTCTTCTTCTATAGCACGTTGCATCCTAATTAGTTGTTCTTCAATTTGCCTTTGGATTGCCCTTCTCTGAGCAGCTGTAAGTGTATATCTTGAGCTTTTAGGTCCACTCATCCTTATTATTCCTCTGAATCACACTGGTTGGTTGTCACTATATTCCGTCTATATTTGGTCGCACAAATCATAAATTTATCATATCACCAAATTATTAAAGTTTCATAAAAGATGCATTATTAATGATAAAAATCAAAAAACAACAATCTCTATAAACCCACATGATTGTTAGATTTTTGAACTCAAAAGAAAAAATCTTTCACCATCAGCATTCGATAGCGGAAGATTTTTTTATACCCCATTATTTTTGAATATCAATTTCGTAAAAACTTGTGCAATTATATATATTTATCAGAAGATGTAGCTCGCTCAGCCATTTCTTTATATACTGAATTTCTGTTCATGCCACTTGGTATTATAGATACACCATGATCAGCATTGCAATTATCATAATAATCCGCCACGCCATAGCTACACAATCTATTCATTAGCAGTATATTTCTTGCATTATCTCTAATTATCAGTTCTTTATCCCTGCTAAGAATCTCAACTAATGTGTCAGGATCATAATAGTCATTGAGCATTTGTCCTACACACCTAATACTATGACAATAATAAGAATCCTGCACTTTGGATGCTTCTACTTTTGAGATCTTCATCCTATCTAAAATAAGATAAATCGGATCAAAGACTTGAAACACAAACTCATCATTAGTAAAACGCATTTTTGAGTATGGGCATTTTGCGCCTAAGTTATCATCTATTTCACGTATAGCAGTCTCTATTATCGAACTCAAGTAATGCTCTTCCATACCAATAAAACTTGGATTCTTTATCCTGTATATGTATGGGCCATTTGGCGCTAAAAGCTTTTCCCCTGAGCTTGAAAAAAAGTACTTCTTCATGCTAGTTGGAATTTCAAAGTGCTTGCCGTATTTTCCTGTATAATTCATGGCGATTCCCTTTCTTTATAATCTCTTACCGTT
This sequence comes from Butyrivibrio sp., assembly GCF_015056685.1. Lineage (GTDB taxonomy): Bacteria > Bacillota > Clostridia > Lachnospirales > Lachnospiraceae > Butyrivibrio. Next base: position 55,244 of record NZ_SVFW01000019.1, read on the forward strand.
TGTTTAGCTTATGGTATCATATTGCTCATAATCAAATTATGAAAAAAGGATAAATATCAAAATATTATGTAACCATAAAAAGATCAGAAAACGGCTCTGATAAATGTAGTATCATTTATATATGAGCATATAACACCTATTATTTTTAAGGAGCATATATGAGAAAAAGAATATTTGAGATAATAGAATTATCAGAAGAAAATGATAAGGTCAGCTCAGCTTATGACGCCATAATGCTTTTAGCAATTATCATTAGCATTGTTCCCTTGGGATTTAAAAATCCAATCCCTTTATTCAGATACACAGATATAGTAACTACATTCTTGTTCATTTTGGATTATCTGTTACGATTGATAACAGCAGACTACAAGCTCAAGGACCGCTCTCCAATTTCGTTTGTAAAGTATCCTTTTACCCCCTGGGCTATAGTTGATCTAATCTCGATATTGCCAACATTGACTGTTCTTAACCCTGGGTTCAAGCTGTTCAGGTTGTTTAGGATTGTAAGAACCTTTAGAATCTTTCGCGTATTTAAAGCTTTTCGATACTCAAAAAGCTTTTCAATAATAGCGAAGGTAATAAGAAACTCGAAGGAAGCTTTAATAGCAGTGTGCACACTTGCAATCGGATATATTCTTGTATCCGCTCTTGTGATTTTTAACGTTGAGGGAAGCTCTTTTGATACTCTGTTTGATGCAATTTACTGGGCCACAGTGTCGCTAACAACTGTAGGATACGGAGATATATATCCAGTAACAGACGCAGGAAGAATCATTACAATGATCTCTTCTATGTTTGGCATCGCTATAGTTGCTCTCCCAGCAGGCATAATCACCGCAGGGTATCTGGAGGCTCTTACTGAAGAGAAGACATCCAAAAAATAATCCCTACAATTTCTCCAGCTCATCAAAGGAAATCGCAAACTCCTTCATATCATCGAGCCTCAGTATTATACCGCCCTTGAAATACTTATCATCGTTATCATGGCGAGCGCAGCCACCATCAATGTCGATGATGTTGTCCTCCCGATATGAAGAGAGTGGGCGCCAGCCGTCTTTCTCATCAGCGTGACAGGTGGGAACATGGCCGATGATAAAAAGCCATGGCTCATACTTTGAGTACTCACTATTGTCCATATAAATATCCCAACGGAAAGGCGACTGCCAGACAATGTCCCAGGCAGTCTGATAATCAAATTCCCTGTAGGGGACATCAAACTTATCCAGTTTGAAGAAGGAATGGGTCAGCACAAATGTCTGACCATTCAATTCTATTTTTGTTGAAAGGGGACAAGACTCAAGCCACTCCAAGAGCTTAATCCTCTCCGGCTTTTTCATGAGCTTGTATTTGTAATAGGTCTTGTTGCCTCCGTTATATGACACCCAAAGGTCAGCATCTTTTCCCTGGAGTTTACCAAAAGCTGCCGAAGCAGTTCCGTCCGGAGCGACAGCATTCAGCATCATGAACTCATGATTACCCAGAAGGAAATGCATGTTGGGAGCATCCATGACCTGATGCAAAATCTTTATTCCATCGTGGCCACGATCGATGGCATCGCCCAGCATATACAGCTGATCTCCTTCAGAAAAATTCACTTTCTGAAGGAGTTTTTGAAACATTTTATATTGGCCATGAAGATCTGATACTGCATAAACTGCCATCGAAAATACCCGTGCTTTCATTCAAAATCTGAATATATTTTATCCTTGTTGCCCGGGTATAACAAGAACCGAAAAACGGCCCCGGTAGTCCGTTTCATTAGTTGGCTAGCAGTGCAAATCTATATAGATTTGCGGCTAGTTGAGGCACATCCCCAATCCCCTTACACACAAAGTCTTATCGACTTTGGCTGCGCGTTCTGCGAACGCTTCTCTCTCGCTCACGCTCGATATCCTGATTAAGGACGCGGTCAATGTCATATTTAGCTGTCTTATAATGCTGCATATTTTCTTTTGCATCATGGTATTCGGAGTAGTCCTTCCTCTTCTGGGAGAGCAGTTCCTGGAACTCAGCATTGAGATCTTTCATGCTGGGAATCTCTTTTTCCTCGAACTTTTCGAAAGCATCTTTGGCAGCTTTATGCTTTATGATTTCAGCCTGATGCTCTTCAAGAAATGCTCTGCTATAACCGGATTGTCTGTAGGCAGTATAGACATCTCTGGTCTTGGCGTAGTCGATGATATGACCACGGAGTTCAGAAATTTCATCCATTCTTTTCTCTGCAGACTTGATTCTGGCATTAAGAGTGTTGAACCTCTCAGCGGAATCATCTGCCTTTTTTGTAAGGTCATCATAGCTTCGAATTCCATTCTCCTGTAAAAAAATCAAAGCCTTGGCAAGATTTTTGATGTTATATTTCTTTGCCCACAGTTCATACCCTGGACCTTTTCCTTTGGCGATTATATCCTGAATCGACAGGAGAAGGTCGAATTCTTTCTTGGGTTTCTGTGGCTGGATGATGGGTGTAACCTTGTTCATGGTGGCTATCTTTTTTAAGATATCTTCTTCATGATAGCCTTCTCCCAGTGACCTGAAACGGATAAACCTCTGACCATCTTTGCTACGAATTGCTGTATGTTTTCCACACTTTATCTCATACTCCTGCTGCCGCAGGCAGGCCAGAAACTCGTCAAAACTTTTAGGACGTTTACTCAGTGCCATGTCGATATCAGCCTTGATAAAGTCCCTCTTGCTCTCATACTTTGGATATTTATATGGGTCTCTTTCGCTTGGTTTTCTTGGAATAATTACAGAGAGTCCGTTCTCCAGACAGATAATATCCGACAATCTCTGCAGCGCAATCCCGGAAAAGAAAAAGTTCCTAAACTTATGCTCTTGCTTCAAATCCACCGCATCGAACAGGATATGATTATGGATATGAGGTCTGTCCGTATGGGTGCAGACTATGAAAGCATGATTGCCTTTTGTAAATCTCATGGCGGTCTCGTAGCCGATTCTGTTAGCTTCCTCCGGCGTGATTTCCCCGGGTTTGAAGGACTGCCTGATCTGATAAGCTATAACATCTCCTCTTACAGGAGTGAGCTGATCCTGCTCATAACTTCTTCTTGAAGTAACAAAATCCATATCAGCAGTTGCTGCGCTGCAGCCATAAGCTGTGATGAGAGACCCGTCTTCTGTCTTGTTTGGATTCTCCACATATTTACATCTGGCTTTCAGCGTCTCCCCCACCGAAAGTCCTTTAGTCTGATGAAGTGCTATAAGTCTTGTCGCTGCCATTGTTCCTCCTTCCATTTTCCTGCAACGAAAAAAAGAGCCGCAGACACTCTGTTTTTTCCAAAATGCCTGCGGCCCTTAAACTAATAAATCTCTGCCAGCCTGTTTGTAATCTTTCTCATCTCATTCAGAAGCTCTGACTGCTTCTCCAGAATCTTTTCCATATCTTCCCGTGATGCTGTACCAAGCATATCTGCCTTCTTAAGATAGAGCCTTACATTGCTGCAAAGCTCTCCAAGAAGCTTTAGTACCTCTCTTACATCCGACAAGTCAAGGACAACTATATAGCCATCAATGGCCTGCTTTCTGATGTAAGCGCTCATGTTTTTGGTGCCGGCATTCTTCATGCGCTCCTTTATCTTAGCCTTGTCCGCTGAAGATATATTGATGAGAATTGAAGTATCTTCAGGTCTCATTACAGGCAAAGCTCCGGGTGAATTTTTTTGCCATACCTACCATCACTTGTTGGTTCGATGGAGTGAAGCTTTTTGATCACAGAGGTCCTTTCCTCCTTCTCTGCAATGGTTTCCTCTGGAAGATTATTCACGATTCCGTCCAGCATATTGTCATTCTGTTCAATCTGATCCTCCAGGTTGCGCAGGGGATTCTGTTTGCCGTTATCAGGAATCTCAATGGTAACATCCACTGTCTCCGTTGCTGTTCCTGTGACATCATCCCACTTCTGGATCTTCATTCCTACCTTAAGCTCTGCCATAGTATTCGTCCTCCGTTTTCTTCTTTTTTCTGGGAAATTCTATTCTGAACTGCGCTCTGTCCTCGACATCGGTGTCCATCCTGACTATGCAGTTAAAAGAGTTTCCGGTCTTGACAGACTTGCATCCCTGTAGCCTTACACCGCCGTTATCCAGAAGCTCTTTGGCAATGTCTCTGGTCATCTCTTTGGAGATAGCCTGAAAGAATTTGTTGTTCTTCCACAGTGCAAAGTTGCAGTCATAGTTGGAGCAGAAGTATGCCTTTGGTCTGTCCACCACATCAAAACCGCAGCAGGGACAGCTGCCTATTACGTCGCTGGCAGGAGCGGCTGCTGTGTTTGCAGCAGCCTTCTCCTCTTCTGATTCCTCATACCAGCCTTCCGGCAGCTCGTCCTTAAATTGAGCTGCGTCCATCCATCCGTCATTATCCATTTCGCTTGGCCTCCTTCTCACTTTCCTCAGCTTCCTTTATGTCTTCCGCTGAAACTTTCACATCAATTTCCTTCTCTTTTTCAACAGGAAGATTGAGCGCCGGTTCCTCCACATAACCTTTATCCGGGTCAGCCTTCTTGGGCTTCTTCTTGGTATGCTTAGTTGTAGTAAAGTACATGTAGCCACCAGCACCTGCAAGAGCAAGGAGTAAGATAATTGCCATAATGCCATTAACATTTACCGACTTCTTTGGTTCCTCCGGCTCGGGTTCTTCCTTCACAGGCTCCGGCTCAGGAACTACAGGCTTAACCTCTTCCTCCTTGGTACTCTTTCCCTTAGTTATGGCGATATAGTCGTTCACCTGGTCTTCATCCATCAGTGATAAAAGATCTGACTCATCCACCATGTTCAGGAAATGAACAGTTTCTTTTCCGTCATCATCACGGTCAATGATGATATAAAAATAGTTGCCATTCTTGGTAACAACAGTGATGAACTGCTTACCTCCGGCTTCAAGTGAGCCGTAATCATCTACGATGGACATGTTGCCATCAGGCGTAAGTGGTCCCCAGTGCTCCTCTACCTCGGGCTCCGGTTCAGCTCCTTCGCAGTTGTGATAATCCTCTTTGCATACAGAACAGTCCTCATCGATACAGTCCTCAGTGCATTTGGTTTCGCATCTGCAATCATAGCCTCCGGCATAAGCTGTTATAGGACTCATGCAAAAGAGCGACCCTATAAGAGCCGCTCCCATTCCAAAAATCTTGATCTTATTCATTTGTGTTTCCCTCTCTTTTCTCCTCATTTTTCTTGATAAAACCATTGCCTCCTGCTCCAAAAGTCGGCTTGTCAGCGTTTTTCTTTTGCTTTACAAATTCCGATAGCTGCTCCGGTGTCCAGTTCATGTCGGCCACTATATTAAGAACCTCCGTAGCCTCTTCCTCTTTTACCCTGGCAGCTGTCTCATCTACCTTTTTCTGGGCTTCCTCCAATTTCTGCAGCGCCTTTTTATGCTCGGCACGCAGCCTGTCTAACTTAGCAAACATCTCTTTTCCCTCCGTTTAGTGATTAATTCTTCCATAGCAGTACGCATGTGAGCGCCAGTAATTCGTGTCATAGCATGAATACTTGATTGGGTTTCCGGCATGGATCATGATCTTGTTCACTGGGTCAACAACTATACCAACATGGCTCGCGCCACTGGTGTTATAAGTGCCTCTGAAAAAGACAAGGTCGCCCGGTTTTACATCTGATGCATCAACTCTGGCAGTCATGTTCTTAAGTCCGTTGGCAGTCTGTCTTCCAACATCCCAGCCATTACCGCAATGATTTATGACGTAGCTCACAAAGCCTGAGCAGTCAAAACCATCTGTGGGACTATAGCCACCCCAGACGTAATCCATGCCGAGATACCTCTCCGCTTCGCGCATCATCCTTGCAAATTCCTCATCAGTAAGGTACTCTCCCGGAACAAGGTAGTCTCCAAGTTCACCCGGATCTCTTACGGAATAAATATCATCTTCAAAGAGATATTTCTTATTTCCGTAAGTGGCAAGAAGTATTTCATAGCGCTCCAGCTGGTCATCGGTGAGTCCCAGTTCATGGACTACTTCATCCAAAGTGTGGTTGGTCAGAGTGACGTTCAAAATATAATACTCGTACTCTTCCGTGTAGGTATAATCCTCATAGTAGCCACCCTCGGCATAGGAATCATCCTCAACCCATCTGGTATCTTCCACCTCACGTTCTCTGGTCTCAACCTCTTCCTCAATGGATATCTCATACTGAAGGTCAAGAATCTCCTGGAGCTTAGCCTGTACCTCATCTCTTGTGTAATCCTCGAAGATTACTGTGAGGATTGCAGCCAGCTGATATGGGTTATGTCCTATCTCATCAAGAGTGAAGACATACTCGTCATACCCTGGGTAATCGGATTCAATATCATCTATCTCATCCTGAATGCCCTCTTCCAGCTCAGTGTAGTCGTCATCCACGTTCAGAATATCCTCATCCTCCGCTGTATATGTTGTTGCTATAGTCACGTTCTGACCAGTTCCAGCAAATGCTCCGCAGGATGAAAAAGTACCGCAGATGAACACCAACAGAAGCAAAATAACAATAATTGTAAAAGCAAGTGTCGGGTTGTCCTGGATAAACTCAATGAGCATTTCGCCAATTTTACCTATCATGTCCTCAGCCTTGTCAGTGAGCTTCTTTCCCACCTTTCCGACACTCTCAGCTTCCTTCCGGGTCTTCTCCGCAGCCTTTTTCTGCATCTCTTTTTTCATGCGGTTTGTTGATACCTTTGTTTCTGCAGTCTTGCCCTTACGGTCATGGATTCGATTGCCGTACTTGGATCCCTTTATCTTGGAAGCCACTGCTCCTATGGATGTCTCCAGTACATATCCTGTTTCAGAGATGGCATCCTGTGCCACCTCTGTATTGTTACAGGACTCTTCTCTGCCGGAAGTATCTGAAGCATCCTGCACAGCTTCCGCTGCCTTGCCTGCAAACTGCCTTGCAGCTATCATGGACTGCTGTTTTAGCTGTTTGGACTTCCTGATCTCTTTTTCCGTGAGGCGCGTATCAACTTTCTTACTGCGTAGTGACTTGCCATAATAATCCCTGGCTGTCTGCTCATTCTTGAGCTTGCTACCATGTTTAACTTGCCTGTTTTCCTTCTTCTCCACTGCTTCCTTCCTCTATTTTGTCGGTCCATTTTGTCGTCATGATGTTATAGAGCTTGGTATCTCTCGGAAATCTGTCGACAAATGGCAGGATAACGTTTCCATAAAACAAAAGCCCTTCACCTTCTCCCGAATGTGTTACATACGAGAGCTGATGAGGGCTGATATTGAGCTGCTTGGCGAGGATTGCTCTGTCGCCAACGGCCTGATTAAGCATGTAGATAAAGTCTGAATTCTCAAAGATGTTCTCAACCTCTTTGGATGCAAGGAAGTCCTTTATGTTCTGGGTTATACCAGTCGGAATACCTCCCCACTTACGGAATCTCTTCCAAATCTCCACGGTATAGGCCGCTGTCTGCTCTTCACGAAGGAGCAGATGCATCTCATCCATGTAGTATCTGGTGGACTTTCCGCTTTCTCTGTTGGCCGAGACTCTGCCCCAGACCTGATCCTCGATAACGAGCATTCCAATCTTTTTAAGCTGCTTGCCCAGATCCTTGATGTCATAGCACACAAGCCTGTTCTCCAGCTCCACATTTGTCCTGTGGTTAAAGACATTGAGGGAACCTTTGACATAGATTTCAAGAGCCGCTGCTACCTGCTTGGCTTCTCTTTCCTCCTGCTCAAGCAATGCATTGTAAAGATCTTCCAGTATAGGCATCCTCTCAGGAATCGGGTTCTCGAAATACTTCTGATAGATTCGCCTTGCACATCTGTCTATGACAGTTCTCTCCACCGGTGGAAGTCCGTCCCTGCATCCAATGATCAGCTCACAAAGCGATAACAGGAAATCCACCTTAAGTGCCACGGGATTATCATCATCAGAGTAGTTCATGTTGATGTCCATGGGGTTGATATACTGCTTGGACTGTGGGCTTATCTTCACCACCTGGCCGTCAAGCATCTGCACCAGGGAAGCGTACTCCGACTCAGGATCTGATATGATGATATCATCGTCTGTTACAAGAAAGAGATTTGCGATTTCTCTTTTTGCTGCAAAAGACTTACCGGATCCGGGAGTACCAAGAATAAGGCCGTTAGGGTTCTTAAGGAGCTTCCTGTCCACCATGATAAGGTTATTCGAAAGTGCATTAAGCCCATAATACAGAGCGCCTCTGTGATCCTGGAACAGCTCCTGTGTAGTAAATGGAACAAAGATTGCTGTGCTTGAAGTGGTCATGCCTCGCTGTATTTCCACCTCGTTATAGGCAAGAGGAAGGCTCGAAACAAGCCCCTGCTCCTGCTGGAAATCTAGACGAACAAGGTTGCAGTTATGCTTTTGCGCTATTGATGCAGTCTGGAAGATATTGTTTTCAAGCTCTTCCTTGGTTCTTCCGGTATTCATCACCATGAAGGTTAACAGAAACATTCTCTCATTCTGGGACTGGAGCTCTTTTAAAAGAGCTTTCGCATCATTGCCATAAGTAGCAAGGTCTGAGGGGATTATCTCCATATCATACCCGGCGCGAACAGCTTTTTTCTGCTCTTCTATCTTGGAACGGTCAAGCTCGGTGATTGTATGCTTAATGGTCTTGATTGCCTCTGTCTGGTCAACTGACCTGATGTGCATCGTAACAATCTGGCTGGACTCTGTTCCAAGGAAATCTGCAAGCATCCTGTCGCTGATGTCGGATGCGTCTATGGAGAGAAAACTCATGGCGCAGTACAAATCGCCCATCTTGAAGTATCTGCCGGTGGGGAACTCGAAGCCACTCGGAGCAATAAAGTCTTTTACCGAAAGGCCACTGCCCACAAGATATTTCCAATCAAAGTGGAATCTTGCCTTATCGCCCATATGAAGCTCTTTATGCATGAGCTCAAGTCTCTGATAGCCATTAAGAGTCTCTGCCTGAACGCCAAGACGCTTAAAGTTGTTCAGAATATCCATTTCAATATGGATGAGCCTTGGCTTTGCGTTCTTCATTGAATCCGCATGGATACCGAATGTGAGATACTTGGTCTTGGTAAGACCGTTATTACCGGCTTCCATCTGATGCAGGAGCATTGTTGAATACTCATCCCTTACATCATTGAAGCCATCCTTCTGATGGGGAATCGCTATCTTTTTCTCAAAGTCTGTTGCATCTGTAGCTAAGTTCATGAAGGACAACTGGAAACTGACAGAGCTGTCAAAGAAATTAAGAAAGCTGCACCATTCCTCAAAAATCTCCGTCTTATCATCCTGCTGTGCCAGCTGATAATTGATATCCTGAAACTGTATGGTCTTGGTATAGTAATCAAGACCCACTCTGCAGATGCCGTCCTGAAACATCCTGTCAAAGGGAATTGTCTGCTGGGCTGTCCTTGGAGTTCCATCATCACGCTGGGCACTTTTGATGATCTCTTTCACCTCTTCCTGCTCCTGTTTACTTAAGCCCTCCGGCATAACAAACTCCCTGGTGTCTTTATCCTTCTTCCATGGAAGTACGAACAATTTCTTCTACCTCTCTTTCTGCTGCAGCCTGCCTCTCCAGTGCTGCGTAGTAATTATCTGTTTTGTATGGTCGTTTCTTTGGTCTTATGAAGACCTGCTGAATGAAATGTCCAAGAATGACTTCCAAAGGCTGTCCGTTCTTTTCATACATGGCAAAAAAGAAAAATGGCATCATTATAACCATCATTCCCATCACTGCCACGTTGACCTGTGCAATAGTTTTTATCAAAAAAAATGACGGTACTCCGATGAGTGCCGCCACTGAAAAACATATGAGCTGTCTTTTGGTCAGACCAAAAAAGACTTTGCTTTTTACCTTGGTAAGATCTCTTGGAACACTAATATATGATGCTGCCATAGTTCCTCCTTAGTGTGCCTGTAATATTGAACGTGCTATAGAGCCTGTCTTGAATATACTGAATGCCAGAAGCAATGTGTAGCCCACCATGCCCCAGACTGAACCGATGATATCTGATGAAAAAGAGATTGATGAGACCAGCATAGCGTAAATGCCTACACATATCATGATGAGGAATCCCTGGAAGCCAAGTGCAAAAAGGCTTCTCATGTAGTTCTGTCCTATCATGCTCTGTTCCTTGTTTCCAAAGGTTGCAAAGGGGATAGGCGCAAGGGATACGTACATGTAGATCTCAATCATACGACAATAGATGATAACAAAGATAAGCTTTGAAAGGATCCATGTTAGTACGTCTATGATTGATAACTGAAGCCACATGCCAAATATGGCAAATGGATTCATGGCTTCTATAGTAGCTTCCATTGCTGCCAGTGCTGATGCATCAACTGCCGTGGAGCCTGCTATTAGTCCGCCAGAGCTATTTATTACATGCTGTGCCACATCAAATACTGCCATGGTGAAATCAAAGGTGTGAGTTATAAGAGTAACTGCTATGGCTGTCTTGAATACCCATTTGAAAATGAACCAGGTTTCAAAATTAGCCAGGTTATTATAGCTGACAATCAGCTGAATAAGTTCATAACACGCAATGAATGTCAGGATTATCCCCGCAATTGGCATGATTACCGTCTCGGAAATGTTCCTGATCATGTTGAAAATACTTGGAGAAAACCCATATGGAGTAGTCCCGACATCGGAAGCAATGCTACCAACTTCACTGTTTATTGAATTAAACATGCTGGTCAGCTTCTCCATTACCGCCGGAACAAGCATCGATTTAAGCCATTCTTCTATCTCTGCTAATACTGTATCCAAACTGTCCTCCTATTGATTTTTAGTGGTTTGGAGGCGGTTTTTATCGCCGCCTCCAGGTATGAAACTTTTCGTATGGTAGTGAGCTAAACTGCTCATACCTTGGGAACCGCTATGAAGCCAGTAGCGGCATAGCTTTCAGCGTTTGTAACTGTCGTCCGTGCCGCCCTGGGTTCATTCCCTGGGACTCCTTAGAAGAGACCTGCAAGCAAGGGAATAAGCGTAGTTCCGATAAGGGCAACGCCTCCTCCGGCCATGAGCTGCTTCATGCCCTGAGACTTTGCCCCAGGGTTGTCATTGCCATAACCTTCAAGGAGGTTAATGCTTCCCCATGCTCCGAGCCCGGCTCCAAGGGCCACTGTGACGGTCTGTAAGGTTCCGATTGCTGATGTAAAAAATGACATTTCAATTGTTTCCAAAATAATTGTATGCAAATTTGCTCAATTATCTTGTACTTCTCCTTCCAATAATTTTTGTTGGTTAGCGACACCACTCGTTTTGCTGTGATGCCGGTGAAACTGGTTAATAGTTGCATGCATAGGTGCGTCGACTCGCCCATGCTATACGGCCGTATCTGTCCGAAATTCGGACAAAAGAAAAAAGCCCCCGCTGATGCAATGTCATTAAGTTAAGATAACGCTATAAAGATCTCTACACCATAAATGGTGTAGGGGTCTTTTTTTTCATAAAACAGTTGACAGATACGCTGAAAAGTGCGGCCGCTTTCGCTACTGATTATTTTAGAGGTAGCGAAAGCGGCCCTTGAAATTAGAGTTAAAAATCTTTATTTCAAGGAGGTGCACATGAAGCCCAAACAACTAAAAAAGCTTTTGATGTCAAAGATTCATGAAGTAGTGAAGAATTCTAAAATGTATTGTACTAATCCCAGTAAAGACTTCTCACGCAAAAGAAAACTCACTATGGAGAAAATGATTACAGGGATAATCGGTATGGAAAGCGGAAGTATTACAAATGAATTGATAGATTTATTTGATGTATCAACTGATGTTCCAACTGCTTCAGCCTTTGCACAACAACGTTGCAAGATCAATCCTGATGCTTTTCGGACAGTATTCTGTGAGTTTTCCCAGGAGATTACCAACTCATTCAAGAAAGAGCTTCCTTTACTAGCAATTGATGGTTCAAAGATTCAAATAGCTACAAATCCCGAAGATGAAGAATCTTTTTTCCCTGGTTCAAATGGTCAGAAACCATATAACTTACTACATTTAAATGCTCTTTATGATCTTAAGCATTGTATCTACAACGACGTAATTATTCAAAAGGCTAGAAACGCTAATGAGCATAAAGCTTTTGTAGAACTGATAGATAGCTCAAATATACCCAAAGCTATAGTAATTGCTGATAGAGGATATGAATCTTATAACAACATGGCTCATGTTCAGGAAAAGGGGTGGTATTTTCTTATTCGTATAAAAGACGGAAAAACAGGCATGAAAGAAGGCTATGACCTTCCAATGAAATCGGAATACGATGTGCCTATATCCATGAACTTGATACGACGACACAACAAAGTAACCAAAGAGTTATTCAAGGACAGGAATCATTACAAATTTGTACCAGCCACATCGACATTTGATTACCTTCCAGCAAAATCAAGAAAAGCAGATCCATTACTCAGTTATAATCTTAGATTCCGTATTGTTCGCTTTAAAATCTCAGAAGATGGCTATGAAACAGTGCTCACCAATCTTGAATCTGATCAATATCCGCCAGAAAGACTAAAGGAATTATATGCCGTTCGCTGGGGAATAGAAACATCTTTCCGTGACTTAAAATATACAGCAGGAATGCTGGATTTCCATTCAAAAAAGGTGATGTGCATTCAACAGGAAATCTACGCGCATCTTATAATGTACAACTTTGCTGAAATGATTACCTCGCACGTAGTCATTGATAAAAAGCAAAGAAAACATACATATAAAGCAAACTTCTCGGTTGCAATGCATATGTGTAGATTGTTCTATCGAGGGAATACATCATCACCTATTTTGGAAACCATTATATCAAAGAATCTAGTCCCTATCAGACCAGATAGACACCGGGAAAGAAAACTTACCGGCAAGATATTTCATAGTTTCTTATACAGAGTAGCATAAAAAACAAAGAGTTGCATAATTGACCATGGCGGAGAGACTCCGCCTATTTGCCATGTTCTAAAAGCAAAAAACTGAGGATGAATCGTGAATTTCTTCATCCTCAGTCTGTTGCTATTTGGGGCTTGTCATCTTAACTTAATGACATTGCCCGCTGATGAGCCCTTTAGCGACTCTTCTGCTGGCTTTTATCTTCCTCCGGTACTTTGATGACATTGTAGCTGTCA
>NZ_SVFW01000020.1 GCF_015056685.1 Butyrivibrio sp.
ACAAGAGGGCAAAGAACCACTAAAAATTTGAGGCTCTTTATCTTCTTCACATAACATAGCACTTTCCATAAGATGAGTTATGTAAAGCTTTACATAATTCGTCTGCCATGGCATATATTCCGTCAACAAGCCTTCTCTGGAAGTAATTGCACATAGGCTTAAAGAACTCTTCGGCGTTATTGATTATCCAGTTGGCAATGGTCCCTCTGCAGATTTCAGCTCCATACATCTTGAAATCTTTTTCCTGTCTGTAAAGAGGAAGGCTGCTAACATACTTCTGATACATTACCCATGCTACTGTTCCGGCAGATGCCATACCATGCAGCATATGTGCCTGACCATCACGTCCTCTTACGATGTGTGGAACCTCTGCATTTATCTTGCATTTGGGGCATCCATAGCTGACACTGTAGTAATCGATGATCTTGATACTTGGCTTTATGAATTCGATCTCTCTACGAAGGAATTCTTTACCAATCCTCTCAAGAGGAGTGCCACAGACATCACAGAAGCGCTCATTTTCAGGAACATCAAGAATAACATCCTGAACCGGGAGGTTTGCAAACTTGTCAGCCATCTTGGATTTTTTCTTACGGGTATGCTTTTCGACAGTTGTGAATTCCTGCTCCTCTGGATCAGGTTCTGCTTTCAGAGTTTCAGCCTCGTTGAAGAGATTAAGCTGTCCTTCGAACTCATCACGTTTCTCACTTGATTTGCCAAAAAGTTTCTTTGTGAGGTAATCAATCTGTTCCTGCAGGACTTTCTCTCTTTCGATATGTTCCTGCTCTTTTAGAAGATGTTCTTCTTCACGTTTATTGGCAGCTTCGATGAGTGCGTTGAGATTTCTTATTGTGGTATTCAGTTCTTTTACGGTGTCCTTTAGCTCAATGAGCTGTTGGTCCCTGGAATCTCTTGCCACGACAGCCTCCTTACATTTGATAAACAGATTTTATCAGACTTAAGGAGCGATTAATATCGGTAAATGTGCCAAAGTGATTTTAAAACTGACACTTAATTAATCCGATATAGAGCAATTTCAGAATTATGCACAAAAACAGAGATAAAAAAACTTAAGAGGTTCTAATGGCCTTAGGCTGCTCTATATCGATACCTGAGAGGAGCCAGTCAAACTCACGCCAGGAAAGGTTACGTACTTCGTCCTTGTTCCTAGGCCAGCGATATCTTCCCTGTTCTGCTGAAAGCCTTTTATAGAACAGAATAAAGCCATCCGGTTCCCAAAGAATCATTTTGAACCTGTCAGCCCTTTTTCCACAGAAGAGATACAGCGCCCTGCTTCTTGGATACATGTGAAGCTTATCTTCGATTATTGCACAAAGACCATCAATGGACTTTCTCATGTCGGTTTAGCCACAGACAATGTAGATTTCATCTGCAGCTGTTATATCGCCAATCATACGAAACTCCTTAAAGCCGAAAGAGTCCTGGCTACAAGTTCTGGATCAGCTCCATTGCAAAGAGAGATTTGAACATCTCCAAGCTTGATTTCTATCATATGTGAATTGTCAATGTGCGGCGCTACTTCTGGAATATGTTCCATAGGTGGCTGGATATCGTTAACGATATCCACTTTGACCACATCCTGCTTTGGTAGGGTGAGGTCAAGTATATCAAGATCTTTGGCTTTCGGAATTTCATAATTCATACGTCTTAGTTTTTTTAGAGCTGATGAAAAAGTGTAATACTTGATATCATTAGCGCTACACCACTGCTTATCAGACATGCCACTTTTGCGACACTCAAGGGCCAGCTCCATCCATTCATCAGGGTTACGTCTTATTGGGTATGGCATAAACATGCTTTCCGATGTCCTACAAAATGAAGTGTTTTGTGCTTCATTTTGTATTAAGCACCATAAAATGTAGTGTTTTAGTCGAACTCATTGTAAATAATTGGAATGGAATAAAAAATCCGCCGATTTATTTCGTGCTTACTTTAATACTTAGAATTGACCCACCTCTTTGAGGTTTTATAGAATTCTTTCCGTATGTAAAAACATATGGAAGGAGGAAAAGAGGTGAAAGAATTGGAAGACTGGGCGGCAGTACACAAGGTGTACAAACAGACTGGCTCCAAAAGAGCTACGGCTTCTATTCTTGGGATAGCCAGAAATACGGTCAGACGTCTATTGGAAAAGACAGAACCTCCTGTCTATAACCGAACAGAATACAGCTCCAAGATTGATCCGTTCAAAGAGCAGATCATCACCTGGAGATGTGACCCATTTAACTTCAATGGCACCAGGATATTCAATGAATTACAGAAACGTGGCTACAAAGGCAGCATAGGACCTGTCTACTACTTTTTAAGAAGAGTGGATGAAGATGTCGGCGACAGTATCAGCAGCAAGGCAACGACAAGGCATGAAAGCCCTCCGGGTGACCAGGCTCAGTTTGATTGGAGTGAGTATCAGGTGCTTATAGCAGACAGATACATGACAGTATACTGCTTTTCTATGATACTGGCTGCATCAAGAAAGAAGGCGATATGTTTTTTTTACGCGAAGATGCTGATGTTATTTACGAAGCTGTACAGGAATTGTTTAATGACCTGGGAGGAGTGACGCTGGAGCTTCTTATAGATAATCCCAAAGCGTTTGTTATAAAAAACAATCCAAAGTCAGAGGAAGAAATAAAGTACAATCCTCATGCATTAGCCATGGCTCTGCATCTCGGCGTTGAACTAAACGCATGCCCATGCTACTGGCCACGTAAAAAAGGGAAAATCGAGAGGCCATTCAACTATATCGAAGAACAATTCATAAAAGGCAACACCTTTGCAAGTATGGAGGATCTGAATTCCCAGGGAAAGGCTTTTATAAATGAGTGGTGCGATAAGAAGCATTCCACCACCAAAAGAATTCCAAACCAGCATTACCTGTTGGAAGAAAAAGCGCTATTACAGCCGCTTCCTAAGGAACACTACTATGCAAACAGCAAGATTAAGCGGAAAGTCAGTCCTGACAGTTATCTCAGTATTGGCGGTAATAAATATAGTGTTCACGTCAGATATGTTGGAAAAACACTTTTCTACAGGCTGAATTATGGATTCAGGATCATGCTGTATGACTCGCAGGGGCATTTCATAGAGCATCAGGAAATATCTTATGGCAAACATGAGATCCGCACTAATCCCGATCACTATGAGCCTATAGCAAAGAAGGTCTCAACTTCTGTTCCACAGATAAGGCGAGACTTCACGAACCGCTTCAGTAATGGTGCACGTTATCTTGAAGCAGTCGGTCGTAAGTTTGACCAGCCTACATTCCATGCCAAAAGGATAATGGAATTGCAGGATCTCTATGATGATGATACTCTTGACAGATTTATCGGGATAGCTGTTGATGAAGGAAAGATGGATATCAAGTCATTCAAGGAGATGCTTCGTGAGTACAACTCAGGAGAACGAAAAATCCCAAAGTGTAACAATGCTGAATCCACAACCCTGATAATCGATGCAGAGCCTTCTTCTGAACTTACAAGAAACTGCAGCTACTATGAGAACTATACGAAGGAGGTCCTGAATGCTTAATGACACAGAACACAAAAGCGCATACATAGAAGCAAAGATGAAACAGTTCAAGCTCGTAGATATGCGCACCCAATATAGAGACATCATTCAGGAAGCAGAGCAGGAATCACTGGGATATATGGATTTTCTTTTAAGATTATTGGAACTTGAAGATAGTGGAAAGACAAGCCGTAGGACAGAGAAGTTTCTTGTTAAAGCCGGTTTTGATAGTGCATCTTCTCTTGAGGACATTGATTACAGCTTTAATCCATCTCTTAATAAGGATAAGATTGATGAACTCGGAAGGCTTACATTCCTGGATAACCGTGAGAATATCATAATCATAGGACCACCCGGAGTTGGTAAGAGCATGATTGCCACGGGGATAGGCCGTAATGCTTGCAAAAAAAAGGAGAAAAGTCCTTTTTGTTAATGCAAAAGAACTTGTCGACAGGCTTTATGACGAGATGATTGACGGGAATCTACAGCAGATGCTTGATAAACTGAACCGTATTGAACTTCTGATCATAGATGAACTTTCATACATAAAAATGGACAAAGAAAGAGAGAGCCTGTTTTTCCAGATCATCCGTCAACGATACGAAAAAAGCTCCCTCATTATCACCACTAATCTCCCAATGGGCAGATGGGATGAAGTATTTACCAGACAGCTTGCGGCAACTGCAATACTTGACCGCCTGCTGCATCACTGCCATGTGCTTAGTATAACGGGAGACAGTTACCGTGTCAAAGTGTCAAAAATAAGTGTTAAAAAACAGAAAGGTACAGAAAAATGAACTTAACAAGCGATAGGCAGCGATTCCTGCAGGATGAGCTGAATACATATGAAAAAACAACACAGATGAATGAAACTGAAAGAAACGCTCTTCATGAATGGGTTGCAGCTGGTAACGGTGTTCATGAGAATACATGTAATGCTGAAGATGGTCATGGAAACTACATTGATTTCCTTGACGTATACAGAGAAGAACAGGATATCCGTGATACTCTGAGCGCACTGAGCGATGAGGAAAAGGAAGAATATCTTGCTGAACTAAGAGGCGAAGACACTATTAAAAGCCTGAAAAAGCGTTTCGATGAACTACTTTACAAAACCGATGTATATGAAAAGGTCCTCCAGAGACATAACCTCATTGAAGAGGCGGAAACTCTGATGGAAGAAGAACATGCTCTGTCCAGAGCGTTTGATGAATGGGCTGAAGCGGAAATGGGTAAGCTTCCGGAAGGAGAACTGTCATGGTTAAAATTAAAGATTGAAATCTTCCGGAACTTGCAGAAATATACAATAGTGGCGGCAAAGATGCTCTTTATCAAAAGCTCCGCTATCATAAAAATAGAAGAACTAAATGTTTTATCTAGTAATTTTCTTTTTAAAAGCATATTTTTAATCAAACCGATGACATGTTCTTTTTTTTCAGGCATCTTTTTTTCTAAATATGATTTAATTAAATCATTTTGTGATAAATTATATAGTATAAATCAAGTGGGTAGGACAGTTATTTGGCTAATCCATACCTTTTATTGTTACTATTTTTGGGTTACTGTAAGGATTGTATATGCTTCTCAAAATGCCATAATAAACTATTGCGTTTTATTTGTTCTTTCTTTGGAATCATCTGTAATAATAGAAGCTTTATATGGTAATATACGAATCATTTTGAATGGACTTGTCAGTTATAAAAAAGATTTGAATTGTTTTTTTGAAAAGTGTTATCTATATATTTGGAGGAAGTATAATGACGAATAGAAAAGTGACCTTGCCAGACCGCAATGCATCAATTGACATAATGAGATTATTAGCATCTATTGCAGTTGTAGCCATTCATACATATCCATTTAAATCATATGGAAGCACAATTGATATGGTAAGATATGCTTTCTGCACATGGGCAGTACCCTTTTTCTTCACAGTGACTGGTTATTATTTTGATATAAATAATGAAAATAGAGCACTTGTAAAGCTTTGGCTGATGATGAGATTATATTTTATTTGGACATTGATATATTTTCCAATCATTTTTGTAAGAAAAATATATAAGCAAGAGAATATTATGCATGCAATTCTAGAAGAAATAAAGGACATACTATTTGTGGGGAGTTATTTTCAACTGTGGTATTTTGTAGCTATGATCTGGAGTCTTTTGTTGCTGCTTCTTATAATTAGATTTAAAAGAGGGGAAAATCTAGTATTTGTTATAGCAACCTTATTCTATTTTTTGAATTGTATGATATCAAATTATAACCTTCAACTTGAGGAAAGTGTAAAAAAAATATGGCTATTTTGGGGAAACGGATTAAATTTCTTATGTATGGGGCTTCCATTCATATTTGTAGGAATGAAAGCTCGCAGTAAATTATTTGATGTAAAAAATAGAAAAATATTTTTTATGGTTTCAGTAGCTCTGTGGGTGATGGAGTCATTTTTTTGATTCTATTTAGGGGGAAGCTTTCGCAGCCTATGCTATCATTGCCTATATTGATGCTTGGACTTGTGAAAGTGCTGTCAGACCAGAAATGGCCTGTGCCTGACTGGGAATGTAAGTTATTTCGGGATGTTAGCACAATAATCTTTTTGATACATACATTTTTTATAACAGTTTGGAATACCATTCTTGAGGCAACGGAAGAGAATAGTAATGGGGAGTTATTTGGAAGTACATTATGGTTCTTTATTTTAGTTTTACTTAGCTCTTTTTTAGGTGCATTAGTTATAATCTATATGGCTAAAAAAATAAAGATATTGCGAAAACTTTATGAATAAAATGTATAATCATGTGTAAATTAAGGTGTTATATGAAACAGATGGAAAGAGCTAAAGATAAGCAAAGAGTTGCGTATATTGATGCGTTAAGAGGTGTGTCGTGTGTTTTTATAATTCTTAATTATGTTTCGTGTTGCTTTCTTCCTGGACTAATGTGGTACAAGTATGCAGATAGTGATTTTTCAAGACTCTGGTTAGGGAGTCCGCTAAATTCAATAACGGGTGGAAATACAGCTGTTCAATTCTTTTTTGTTATTTCTGGGTATCTTATTGCTTACAATGCAAGTGAGAGCAAAAGGCTGCAGAATATAGAGGGAGCATTAATTAAAAGAATAAGGAAGTGTTTTATAATCACTACTCCGTCTATAGTTTTTGCTTTTATACTTATGAGATTGGGGCTGATGTTTAATCAGTCCATGTTGTACTATGGCAATCAATATTTTTTGCTGAACAGTTTAACAAGTTTTATCCTTCAGTATGGTCATTGATTCGAGACGTTTTCAGTGTTTTATTGGTGAATAGTGACTATAACAGGCTATAAGGATATATGCCACAAGCTTGTTTGGTGGCATTTTCACAATTCTCATGGCTAAGGCACTTATAATTACTGAATACAAGAGTAGAATCAGATTGAGCATAATAATATATATTATTCTTGTTTGGAATTGCCAAAAACTATCTAGTTTTTGTGTGGGGAGTATGTGCTACTATTGTGTGTGTTATATTACTATTGATACATCCAAGCATTATATTTCAGATAAGGATGCTCGAATTGATGCAGCTGCAGAGGCTGCAGGTTCATTGTTTATTCAGTTGACACCATGGCTGCACGTCTAATAGTTCAAGCTAATTACTACTAACACACTTCAGATGGACGTCGCCTAGCAGCTATCCTCATCAAAAGTTGGAAGCCGATATCTCGGACATAAAAGTACCAGTGAGACATTGTATTATTACTACCTGGTCCATGATGCTTACAAAACCATCAGAAAGAAAGATACTATAGCTGATGCGGTTATTCCGGAGGTGGTGCCTTATGAGTAAAAAACCATCTTTCTCGGAGTTGTTCGTTTCAAAAGCAAAAGACTTTTTGGATACCTTCCTCCTAAGGCAGGAGCAGCGCAGCAAAGATACCGTAAAGGCCTACCGCATTTCTCTTACAGAGTTTTAAAGATATGTTACGGATCAGAAGCATTTGAAAGTCATGAATTTTAGGTTTTCAGAATGCACATATGAACTTGTGCTTGATTATTCGCAGTACCTTCAGGAAGTAAAAAAGCTGGCTAACAGTACAGTGAACCAACGTCTGGCAGCCATAAAATCATATCTAAAATATGTGCCTGATGGAGATATTGATGCTAAAAGATCATTATTGTTAAGGATGTTGATTCGCAGTACTAATTTGGAAAGCGGTTCAATATCAGTTTTAGCGATACAAATGATCTATGCAGCTACTAAACAGATAAAGGAATTAGAAAATATTACAAAGAAAAGATAATTATATAATCTAGAAAAGATAGATTGTATAATCCAGTACTTGAGGATACCTCATTTTGGGATAGAAAATAGGCATTTTTGCCAAATCCCCCTCTATATGTTATCCTATTCAAGACTAAATGAAAAAGACATGGCGGTGTTATAACAGACATCGCCGTTTTGGTGTCGGTAAAAACAGAAATTGTGGTAGTGTAACTATTTAAACGACATATCAGGGAAAAATTGGTTGTTTTTTTACTATAGTAAAAGAGCTGATTTGTGATAAAATTGTGAAATGTTGTGTTGGGAAATGGTTTCGACGGATTGACGGCGGATGGTTTAATGATGGCGTTTATGTTTTATTTACTGCGACAGGCGCCGGCTTTTGATTTACAAGAGGAAAAGATAATATGAAGATTTGTTTTGTTGGATCGTCAGGAGGACATCTAACGCATTTATACATGTTAAAGCCTTTCTGGCAGGATAAAGAGAGATTTTGGTGTACTTTTGATAAAGAGGACGCGCGTTCTCTCTTGGCTGGTGAAAAATTCTACCCAGTATACTATCCTTCAAATCGTAGTTTTAAGGCTTTATGTATTAACACTCATCGTGCAATAAAGATACTGCGTAAGGAGCGACCTGATGTGATTATATCTTCCGGGGCAGCTCCAGCGATTCCGTTCTTTTGGATTGGCAAGTTGATGGGAGCCAAGACAGTGTACATAGAGGTTTTCGATCGTATTAATAAGAGCACAGTTAGTGGAAGACTCTGCTATCCTGTTGCAGATAAGTTTATTGTTGAGTGGGACGAGATGAAAAAGGTTTATAAGAAGGCTATAAACCTTGGAAGTATTTTTTAATTACAATGAGACAGAGGTTGTTATGATATTTGTAACTGTGGGTACTCACGAGCAACAGTTCAATAGGCTTGTTGAGTATATGGATAAATATGCTGAGGCACATCCTGATGAAGAAATAATTATTCAGACTGGATTTAGCACTTATGAACCTAAAAAAGCTACTTGGAGCAAGTTATATCCATATAAGACAATGATAGAAATGGTTGATAAGGCAAGAATTGTAATCACGCATGGAGGCCCTTCGAGCTTCATTATGCCACTTCAGATTAGTAAGATTCCGATTGTAGTTCCGAGAAATCATGAGTATGGTGAGCACATAAATAATCATCAGATTGATTTCTGCAGGAAAGTGACAGATAGGCAAAGGAATATTATTGTGATTGAGAATGTTGAGGAACTCGGTGAGATGTTGGATAAATACGACGAAGTAGTTAAAAAGATGCAGAGCAAACTTGAAAGTAACAATGAAAAGTTTTGCAAAGAATTTAGTGAGTTGATAGATGACCTAATTAGAAAATGAAGGATGATAAAGTATGTTAATCTATTGCGAACAAATGATTTTCGGTGACCAAATGAGAGAGGAAAATTAAATGATATTGTGGTGTGGTTTTTTATGAAATAATTATGGTAATAATGCTAATGAGTGGTTATTATAAAACAATGAGTATTTGTATAAATGACTTTTATATAAAAGAAATAACTATTATGATGTTTTATTTTTGATTCTTGAAATTATTTATAGTACATCAATTGCATATTTTGGTACCGATGATTGGATGTATACTTGTTGGTGCTTGAAAATCTTTTAGTTGATCAGTACAATTCTGCAGGAGTTTTTTGCGAGATTATTGTGTCGATAATCTTTGGATATGATTTTTTGAATTACAAATAATAAATATGATTATGATGAAATCAATAATTGTTTTTTAGTAACGATATAGCCTTTGCGGTAGTCTTTAATAGTTTTTTGTGTATCATGGAGCGATGAATTGTGAAATCAAACATTCTAAAAATAGGTTCAGGAAAGATAGGCGAGATAGAAAAAACTCTTAGTGAATCTGGAGAATATAAAAAGCTCTTATATGTGTATGACCCATATGTTGACTCTTTATATGGAAGCCTAGTTAGACCACAAATTAATTCCATAGGAAATGTTAAAGAACAAATTGTTTCTAATAATACTATTACCTACGCTATGGAAGTTGCTGAAAGAGTTATTGCAACTGATATTGACTGTATAATTGCAATAGGCGGAGGAAAGACGCTTGACGTAGCAAAATATGCTGCTTTTATATCGAAAAGACCGTTTTTATCAATACCCACTACGATGTCACATGATGGAATTGTTTCACCGATAGCAGTATTAAAAAGGCAGGATGGAAAACCAAAAAGTCTCGGATGCGCTATGCCATCAATGATGATTATGGATACTGAGTTAATGGTAAGTTGTCCAGAACAACTGATAAAGGCGGGAATTGGTGATACCATATCAAATTATATGGCTCTTAAAGATTGGGAATTAGCTGTTTTGCGCGGAAAAGATGAGATGAATGGGTATGCATATATGATGTCAAGAACAGCGTTAGATGCTTTGATAAAAACGCAATTTGATCATATTTGTACGGATTTTTTATCTGTACTAGCAAATTCACTTGTTTTATCTGGAATAGCAATGGACTATGCGGGATCAAGTCGACCCGTTTCAGGATCAGAGCATCTTTTTTCCCATGCTTTGGATTATTACTGTGAAAAGCAAAATCTTCACGGATTGAATGTTGCATTAGGAACTGTGGCAGTTCTAAAAATAATAGGACTAGATTCCAAAGAGGTTATAAATTATTTAAAGAAATTTGAGGTTGATGTAAATCCTGTTCATATGGGAATTAGCGAAGATGTTTTTGTTTACTGCATGAAACACGCTACAGAAATGAGAACAAATCGTTATACATATTTGCATGAGGCGGATTTAGATGAGACTAAGTTGAAAAATGTTTACCAAGAGTTGATAAATGAATTATAAAGTAGGAGGAAAAGTATGAGTATTACTGAATATAAAACTAAGGCCCTTATTTTAGCTGCTGGCTTGGGAACTAGGTTGGCACCGATAACAAATGACATTCCTAAATCATTAGTTCGGGTAAATGGAAAGCCTATACTATTTAAGCAGATTGAAAATTTAAAAAGCAATGGAATAGAAAATATAACGGTTGTGTCAGGATATAAAGCAGATGTTTTGAAAAAGGAGCTGCTTAAAGTATTTCCCGATATCACTATTGTGGAATCTTCGGACTATGAAAATACAAACAATATGTTTTCTGCGTACCTTGGTATAAAAAGTATGTTTTCAGATGGCAAAGTCATGCCATTCTTAATGATGAATGCCGATGTTTTTTTTGATCCTTCAGTAGTTGAGTCTCTTTTAGAATACAATTCTCCGAATGCTATTGTTGTGGATATAGGAAGGTATATCGAGGAATCAATGAAAGTAATAGAAGAAAATGGTAGATTAGTTGCTATTTCTAAAAAGATAGCTAAAAATGATGCATTGGGATGTTCTATAGATGTATATAAGTTTGACGCAGAAGGTGGAAATGCATTCTATACGAAATGCCAAGATTATATTGAAAAAAGAAAAGAATTAAAACTTTGGAGTGAAGTAGCGCTTAACGATATTTTGAGTGATATATTATTTGAAGCGTGTCCACTGCAGGGGCGTTGGTTGGAAATTGACAATCATGAAGATTTGCATGCTGCTGAGGAGTTGTTTAAGTGATGAATGATTATTTCGGAATTGATTCGAATGATTTAAAAGGTAAACGCTTATGGCTATTTGATATGGATGGCACTATTTATGAGGAAGATAGGCTGTTCGAAGGAACTCTCAGCCTTTTGCAATGGATAAAATCTGTTGGAGGAGAGTATGTTTTTATAACAAATAATTCGTCTAAATCTGTTGATGATTATATAAAAAAAGTTACTGATATGGGGATAGACGCAAATGAAAAAAACTTTTTCACCTCGGCACAAGCTACAATTTTGTGGTTAAAAAGGAATGCAACCAATGAAAAAGTTTATTGTCAGGGGACAAAGAGTCTGATACATGAATTAAAAGAAGCTCAAATTGATGTTACTGAACAGGTTGAGCAGGTTGATGTTGTTTTGGTTGGTTTTGATACTGAACTTACGTCGGACAAAATAAGGAAAACATGTGAAATTTTAAGTGAGCAAGATGTAAGATATATAGCTACCAATCCTGATTGGGTTTGCCCAGTAAAATTTGGGTATATACCTGATTGTGGTTCAATATGTGGAATGATAGAACATGCTACTGGGAAAAAACCAATATTTATTGGCAAGCCCGAATCAACTATGATTGATATAGTGCGAGAAAAATATAGATGTTCAAAGGATGAGACGGTAGTTGTTGGAGATAGATTATATACTGATATAAAATCTGGAATAAATGCTGGTGTTGCATCTATATGCGTTTTGACAGGTGAGACAACTGTTTATGATATCAAGAATGGCAATATAAAGCCCACTTATACTTTTGCTAGTGTAGATACTATAGTAAGTTCATTTTATGAATAAGATGCTCGTAAAGATGATGTATGGAGTTATTGGATTAATGCAAAATAAGAAAATACTAGTAATAAAAGGAACTGGCGGCTTAGGAAATAGATTGAGAACACTTGCTTCAGCTATACAGTATGCAAAGACGTCTGACCGTGCAATCTATGTTGATTGGAGAGATGGAGTTTATGCCAAAGAGGGGGAAAATGCCTTTGATAGATATTTTGAGCTTGATGGAGTGGAAAGAGTAGAGAATATAGATTGGACTAAAGAAAAGAGCTTTTTTCCAAGTATTTATTCAGTTATACCTCCAGAGGAACCTTTGGTTAAATATTTCAGTGAGAAATTGACTCCAAATAGATATGTAAGAAAGATAGTCGATGCAACTTTGGATATCTTACAGAGAAGAATGCCTATTTCGGATAAATTTGATAACGTTCTTTGTAACGCTAGCATAAGAATTAAGTCCTATGTTCTTAGGGATGAGTATAAAAAACTTTGGAATAAACCTGAAAATTTTCCAATAGGATCACATTTGGCGCGAAACATATCAGAAGATGTTGTGGTTTACGCGGATGGAGCACCACAATATTCGGCTAAGTTAATGCAGAATTGTATACATTTGCAAGGGTGGATTCAGAAAAAAGTAGATGATTTTGTTGCAGTAAATAGAATAAATGAGAAATCTGTTGGAATTCACATACGTGGGGAAGGAAAAAAATGCATAGGTGACATAGAGCGCAGCATAAAGAAGCTAAGAAAATTTGTTGATACCCATGATGTCAATAAGTTGTATGTTTGTACAGATAATGCAGATATTGAAAAAATGTTTGTAGAAGAATTTGGGGAAATGGTAATCATGCAAAAGAAACAACTTCCGCAACTTGAAGAAGGAGAAACCGGAATACATGCCCATGCGTGGCATAGCAAGGAATCTGAATTGATAGATATGATGGCGGAAGAAGCAATAATTGATATGTTTGCATTGGCGCAGACTACTTACTTGTTTTGGCACGCTGGATCGACATTTAGCGAAATAAGTAAGGTATACCATCATAATCGGAAAAATGTAAAGCCGTGGAACCTTTTGTGAAGAAAATAGAAATTGGTAACTGAGAAAGAAATGAAGAAAAAAATACTTGTTGTTATCACAACAGGATTTACGCCTTGGGGTGGGATAACAACCTCTTATATGAATTACTTTAGACCGATGAATAAGAATGGTCTGATTATCGATGTGGCTTCTATGAATGAAGCACAGGCACAGCTTGTTGGAGAAATTGAAGACGCTGGTGGTAAGTATATTAAACTACCAGATAAAAGAAAAGACACTATTCGGTATATATTACAGTACTCAAAATTATGCAAGAATTATGATGTTGTTCATGTACATGGTAACAGTCCAACAATGTATATAGAACTTCATATAGCTAAAGTAAACAGGGTTCCAGTAAGAATAGCACATAGTCACAACAGTTGTGGAATGCACCCTTTTCTAAACAGTATATTGAAGAATGGGTTTAATCGAAGCTACACAAAAGCTATTGCATGTTCAAAAGAAGCGGGAAGGTGGCTATATACTAGGGAATTTATTGTGTTAAACAATGTCATTGATACTTCTCGTTTTTCTTTTAGTAGATTACTTCGTGAAAAGGCTAGAGAAGAGTTGAGAGTCGGTAATGATGAAATTCTAATTGGAACGGTAGGAAAACTAGTTCAACAGAAAAATCATATTTTTTTATTAGATGTATTTAGGTTGATTCATGCAAGATATCCTAATACTAAATTGGTTATAGTTGGTGACGGAATCTTACGGGGTGAAATAGAAAAAAAAATATCGCAGATTCATTTAAAAGATGATGTTATTCTTGCGGGTATGAGAACTGATACAGAGTTGTTTTATAGTGCAATGGATTTCTTTTTTTTACCATCTTTGTTTGAAGGAGCGCCAATAGCATTAATGGAGGCGCAGGCTGCAGGATTAAGTTGTTTGTGTTCAGATAATGTTACAAAAGAATGTGACGTGTCAGGGAATGTTGAGTATGTAGCTTTAGAGTTGAATTTTTGGTTGGAGGCGTTTGAAAAGATATATTGTAATCAGCTGACTACAAGAGAAGAAAAATCAAGAGAAGCTAAAGAGTGTCTAAAAAAGTCAGGGTACGATAATGTCGAAAATAGCGCTGTATTGAGGAATATATATGCAAGTAATTATTTTAATGTCAACATATAACGGCTCAAAATATATAGACCGTCAGTTAGAATCAATCTGTAATCAAGATATGGAATGTGATGTGGTACTATTTGTACGAGATGATTGTAGTAGTGATGACACTGTTGAGAAGATTAAGCAGTTTGAACATAGATTGGATATACGTTTTTCAAATAACAGCGGAAAAGAGAATTTAGGTCCAGGAATGAGTTTTTGGTCCCTACTTATGGAGGCACCTGAAGCTGATTATTATTTTTTCGCAGATCAGGATGATGTGTGGGATTCAGATAAGCTTAGAATAGCAATAAGTGAAATGGAACACTATGAAGAGAGTATTCCGAGATTGTATTGCTGCAATTCAAGAATAATTGATCAAAGTGAAAAGCTGATTAGAGAAAATGGATTGACTTTATTTCCTAAGCTTAATATTCCTTCTCAGATTATTTGTGGAGAAATTCCTGGGTGCGCCATTTGTATAAACCGTTCGATGAGGAATAAGTTGGTTGGTGCGCATATAAGTAGCGTACCAATGCATGATTGGGTTGTGGTTTTAAGTGCACTTGCATGTGGAGAAGTTAATTATGATGAGATTCCTCATTACTCAAGGAGAATGCATAGAGAAAATGTTATTGCAAATACGGATAAGAGCAAATATGAAAAAATAAAGCAAAGTATTGAAAATTGGAAAAGGCTGTATAGAACTCAATATGCTATGATTAGTGACTTGAATAATAATTTTGGAGACATTATGCCAAGAGAAAGCAGAGAGTATATAGATCATTTGTTACATTATCGAAAGCTAGCTGATAAAATTTGGATACTAAATAGTCCTTTAACTGAAGCAAATAATAAAAATGCGTTACGTTCTTTCAAAATCAGGATGGTTATAAATAAGTTATGATTAGCATTTTGAGTTCTCCGACTGTAATTACAAAAAGAAAATATTCGATTTATGTGGCAATGCTAATGGTACTGATATGGATTTTATGTGGCGGAGGAAATGTAAACGTTGCTATAGCGTTGCTCGTTATTACATCCATGTTTTCATTTTCAACGAAAATAGAAATTGAAAATAAGATGATTTTTATATATTTGGTTTTTATTTTATATTCGATTATTATTACTGCATTTTTTTGGGATGACAATATTGATAAGTCACTTTCTGCGCACCAGCTTGCTAAATATATATTGATTCTTTTGGGGACTTTTTTGACATATAGGAAGATAGATTTTGAAAGCTTTTTGGTGACATTGAGAAATGCCGGGATTTTTCTTGTTATATTTGCTTGTATAGAAGGAATTGTTGGTACTAATTATTTGGCACTCATTATATCAGGTAATAGTGTTTCATATGAAAATGGTCAAAGAGCTTATTCTATTTTTAACCATCCGTTATTGGCAATTAGTTTTTATATTTTTTTTCTGCTTTTAGTTCTCTTATTTCCGTTTAAAAAACGAGTATTTCAGTATTTCTTTGTTTCAAGTTGCATTTTGGCTATACTTTATAATAGATCTAGAAGTGGATGGTTAGCTTTATTAGTATTATGCTTTATTTATGGAATTAAATTCAGGCACTTTATTATGAATGAGGTGATAAAGATAACAAGTAGACACTCTAAAAATAGAGTTGTTTTTGGAGGGTTAGTAGTTGCTACATTATTAGGAAGTGAAGTATTAGGTAGAGGCATTTTGAGCAGTTTTTTTCAGGTGATTTCAAAAAGATTTAAGGGGAGTTTTGAAGCAGGAATAGGAAAAATAGTGAGGCTTGAGACTATTGAATCATCTATTAAATACTGGATTACTGAGAATCATATTATGGAGATGATATTCGGAATGGGAAAAAATGCTGATAGAGCATTTTTACAGAAACACCCTGTTGTGAAGGGGAATTGGGTTTGGAATTATGCTATAGATAATCAGTATATTACATGGATACATGAATCTGGGCTTTTGGGAATGTGTTTCATGCTAGTTATTTTAATTATGTCGATACAACGTTTTTTTAGATGTAATAGTTCGAATAAATGTGGAATGTTGGCCAATAGTATGATTATAGCTTTGATGATATCTGCATTTTTTTATGAGATGTTTAATTATCAAATAATGGTTAGCTTTTTTTGTTTATTTTTAACACTTAGTGAAGTTACATGGTTGCAAGATTGATAAAACAAGGTACTGTCATTTTGGGGATTATTGTTATGGAGAAAGTTAAGCGAAAACTGTTGTTTTTTAAAAGAACTGTAAAAAATGATATTAATCTTTATAGATATTTTGGATTAAAAATTGCATTTTTCGATTTTATTAGAAATTGTGTTTTTCATGGTACTCAAACAGAGTTTGGGAAGAGGTTTGATAAGCACAATCATCAGGTAATAAAGGAAAAATGCAAGAAATCCTATTCAGAAATAGTGGATAAATACAAAACATTGGATTTTTCAGCGAATAATATAGATTATGATTGTCCAATTTGGGTGTTTTGGTGGCAGGGATTTGATGAAAAATTACTTCCTCCAATAGTTAAGACGTGTGTTGATTCGATAGAAAAAAATCGCGGAAAGCATCGTGTGATTCGAGTATCAAAAGAAAATTATAGAGAATTTATTTCTGTCCCCCAATATATATTGGATAAATTTGCTGAGAACAAGATATCGATTACTCTTTTTTCTGATGTATTAAGGATGGAATTATTGGCTAAGTATGGTGGAATTTGGACAGACGCTACGCTCTTTTTGACGTCAGAATTGGATGAGGAAATTTACAGATATCCCTTTTATACAATTCATCATGGGCTATATGCTGATTTTCATGTTTGCAGAGGACTTTGGTCTACTTTCTTTTTGGGCGTAGGAC
This sequence comes from Butyrivibrio sp., assembly GCF_015056685.1. GTDB lineage: Bacteria > Bacillota > Clostridia > Lachnospirales > Lachnospiraceae > Butyrivibrio. Next base: position 17,279 of record NZ_SVFW01000020.1, read on the forward strand.
AGGATAATCCTTTTCCAAGATTTATGAAAGATTTTTTTGAAGCATATTATAAAAATGAAGAGATGAGTATTTGTTATCTATTATTAGATGTAGCCATAGCAATTGCATATGAGGAATTTTCGTGGTTTAGGGAAATGGTGGATAGTGTTCCAATAAATAATAGCAGATGTTTTGAATTACAAGATAGAATAAATGAAAAATATGATCCACAAATATTTAAAGATATTACTAGAAATTGCAGCATACACAAATTAAATTACAAATATTTTTTTGGAAACGATTTGGAATCTATTGGAAGTTACATTCTTAGGAGTAATTAGTTACTATATGAGCATTGTTGATATATTTAAATCTTATAAATGTAGATATTTATGGAAGAAAGCAAATCATCACAATTACACAAGGCTTGGAAATAATGTCAGTGAAATTGTTTTAGGGATGGTGAAGAATAAAAGAATAACTGTGGGAAAAGGCACATATGGATCTTTGAATATAGGAACATTGGGAAGTAAAAGTGAGTCTTTATCAATAGGAAGTTGGTGTTCTATTTCTAATAAGGCATATTTTCTGCTTGGTGGTGAACATCAGTATAATGTCATTACGACATATCCTGTGAATGAAAAATTATATGGTAAGAAGAGTACTAAACTTACAAAAGGTCCAATCACTATAGCTGATGATGTATGGATAGGTGATTATGCTACAATTTTATCAGGAGTATCAATAGGACAAGGTGCTATTATTGCAGCTGGAGCAGTAGTCACCAAAGATGTACCGCCTTATGCAATTTATGGTGGGAATCCAGGGCGAATAATATCATATAGATTTTCAAATGATATAGTAGAAAAATTATTGGATGTCGATTTTAGTAGAGTTGATTTTAGGAATGTAGAAGAGAAGTTATTCTATAACGAGGTTACAGAAGAAAATGTTGATAAATTGTGTGACATATTAAAGGATAGTTATATATGAAAAAAGGTTTGTTTCATGTTATGCTGGCTAATCTAATAAGCATGGGAATTGGATTGGCAATGAATTTTGTACTTCCAGCATTGCTTCCTATTTCAACTTATGCTGAGATAAAGACTTTTGGGCTATATATTTCTTATGCAGGCTTTTTTTCTCTTGGATATAACGATGGAATGTATCTTGAGTATGGTGGAAAAACTATAGAAGAATTAGATTCACGAAAGCTTGAAAATAATATTTTTAACTATTTTCTAATTGAAATAGTCGCTTTGATACTTATTTTTGTAATAGGTGCTTTTCTCAATAATTGGTTGATTTTAGCTTTTGCAGTTGGGATGTTTACGTCAAATATAATGGGATATTTGAAAAGCTTTTATCAAGCTACTGGTAATTTTAAGTTATATGCTTTTAGTGTTAATTCTGAAAAAGTCCTTGTATTTGTTTTAAGTGTTTTTTTTCTTGCATGTGGTATTATGAGAGCTTGGCCATATGTTTGGATTCAGATAATTATTGAAGTAGTTATAGCAATATATTTGCTTTTTCAAATAAATAAATCAATACATTTTTCAAGAGATTTGAGCGTGGATTTAAGCGAGATAAAAACTCAAGTGTCCGCTGGTATAATCTTGATGATAGGCAATTTTTCTAATGGTCTTTTTACGGGGTTGGATAGATGGTTTGTAAAGTATTTGATGACTACAGAATTTTTTGCTTATTATTCTTATGCAGTTACCATGGAATCTATCGTAAATATGTTTTTTTCTCCAATTACCATTACTATGTATAACTATTTTTGCAAAGATGAGATAACTGATGAGAAAATACGTACGGTAAAAAAAATGTCATTGATGTGGGGGTTGTTTGTAATATCAATAGCTTTTCCTGCGAAGTGGATTTTGATAAATTTTATTCCTAAATATGTGGAATCAAATAGTGTAGTATTCATTCTTTTTGCAGCGCAAGTTTTTTATCTGATTATAAAAGGAATCTATGTAAATATTTTTAAAGCCAATAAGAAGCAGAACAAGTATCTGTGTCAAATTATAGCTATGATTGCTATAGGAGCAATGCTGAATGGTTTGTTTTGGCTTGTTTTGCATACGATGAAAGCTTTTGCCATAGCCACTCTTTTAACAGCATTCATTTGGCTTTTGACGTGTGAGGTTGGATATAAAAACCTTCGATTTTCTGTAATAGATTTGGTTGGAATTATCATAGTTATAATTTCATTTTTGTTATTTGGTGAGTTGTTATCACCGGTTATAGGCTTTGGTATGTATTTAGTAGTGTGTTTGTTGGTGTCAAAAGTATCTTGGCCAAAAGAGTTTAATACGATGATAAAAATGGTAATAGACGTTATTCATGTAAAAACGCGAAATTCACGATGAAAGAGTATTGTTTTGGGAAAAAGAAATTCTTTACAGTTTCTGTGGAGAATATATAGGCGTTAAGAATAACTGTATGATAAAAGTTGAGGCAACACAATATGGAAAAACTAGAAAGTGCTAAGGATAAGCAAAGGATTAAATGGATTGATTCTTTAAGAGGAATAGCGAGTATTTTTGTGATACTTAATCATGTTTCCTGTTGTTTTTATCCAGGGCTGATGTGGAGCAAGTATTCCGACAGTGCTTTTTCTAGATTGTGGTTGGGGAGCCCACTTAACATATTAACGACAGGGAATACGGCTGTTCAGTTTTTTTTGTTATTTCTGGATATCTTATTACTGCAGATATAACTGAAAGTGAAAAGCAAAACGATATTGTGGAAATGATAATTAAAAAAATTAAAAAAGTTGTAAAAATTTCTACTCCATCTATACTTTTTGCGTTCATACTTATGAAATTGGGGCTGATGTTTAATCAGTCTATGCTGCAATATGGCAATCAATTCTTTTTCGCAGGACAGTTTAATAATTTTACTCCTACACTAGGATCTTTAATTCGAGACATATTCAGGGTTTTGGTTATTAATAGTGACTATAACAGACCGTTAGGATTTATGGCGACTAGTTTGTTTGGGGGTATATGCACTATTATCTTAGCTAAAGCACTTATAGGTACTGACGATAAAAATGCAATCAAAGTATGCACGATGATATATCTGATTTCTGTTTGGTATTATCAGAAAATTTCTAGTTTTTATGTTGGCAGTCTTTGTTATTATTGCGTGTTTTATATTAAAGAACGATTACTTCACATTGGAAAATCTAAAAGGATAAAGGATTCTTTTGGCGTTTTGTTGAAGAGATATTTATTATTATTTATTGCACTATATATTATGACTTATCAGGATGAAGCAACGGGAATATATACTCCATTACGTTTCCTGATTAGTTTTGCTCCTGTTATTCGAGCTTTGGGAGTTGCTGTTTTTATTTTTTGGTGTGAAATATACGGAGAGCGAGCAATAAAAATACTATCTAAAACCAAGCTTATGATATTTTTGGGAAACATATCTGCATATATTTATTCATATCACTGGCCGATTATTTTATCGGTTGGATGTTGGTTGTTTGGTTTGCTATATGAGTTAGGAAGAGGATTAAGAACAGCTCTAATTACTATGGCTTGTACAATATTATCAATTGTTATGGCTTACTTAACAAATGTTTTATTTATTAGTTTAAAAAAGAAAGGTGCAAGGTAGATTATTTTGATTACTAATTTAAGATTAAAACGTTTTCTAGTGAGTGGGGTTTTTCCTGTTTTTTCGGGTTTGAATAAAGTTGTAAAAAAAGAAGATGATGAAATTTTTATTTATTGTGCCAATGACATATTGAATGATAATTCATTGGCGATTTTTAAATATCTAGTTGATAATCATTACAATGAAAAATATAAGATTATTTGTGGAGTGAGCAATCCAAATGTTTATAAGCATTTGATTGATAAGAATATAGCCTTTATTCCAAAGTCCAAATGTGTATGGCAATACTTAAAAAGTGGGCATGTTTTATATTCCATGGGAAAGATGCCAATTAAACCTACAAATAAGCAAATAGTAATTAACATGTGGCACGGAACGCCAATAAAGAAAATTGGGAAAATGGTAAGTGAAGATAATGGCGAAGAATTCTTTTTTACTTATTTGTGTGCAAGTTCTGAGTTATATGCAGATATTATGGCTAAGTGTTTTGGGTGTCCTAGAGAAAACGTTGTAATATGTGGTGAACCCAAGACAGACAGGCTTTTTGAAGAAAAAATAAAAAAAGACGTAAAGACAATTTTATGGGCACCAACATTTAGACAATCAAAATATTTAGGGTACGAAGATTCATCAGTTAAAGATATTCTTCCATATATAAAACAAGAAGAGTGGCAAGAATTAAATGATATTTTGAAAAATAATAATGTGGATATGATTGTGAAGTTACATCCAATGCAAGATGTGGATGTAAAATATATAACAGATTTCTCAAATTTACATATTTATACTGATCAAATGTTTCAGGCTAAAAACATGGATTTATACTCAGAGTTAGCCCAAGCAGATGGGCTGATTACAGATTATTCGAGTGTTTATTTACAATATCTCATGCTTAATAGACCAATATGCTTTGCAATGCCAGATTATGATGAATATGCCAAATCGAGAGGATTTGTATTTGATAACCCTCTTGAATATATGCCAGGCGTAAGAGCGCTTTCTAAAAACGATATTTACAATTTTATTAGAGATATTAACATGGGCAAGGATGAATATTATGGCGAGAGATGCCGTGTTAATAAGCTAGTGAATTATTACAATGATGGAAATAATTGCCAAAGAATCTTGGAATTATCCAATATTAGACTTTAATATGTGTCAAGTATTAGTACCAAGATGAAATATATAATGGGAGATGCTGGTATGAGTAGGGTTCGGGAGTGCGATTGGATTAGAACTATATGTACAATTATGATTGTTATTTTTCATATGGGAGAGATTTCGATATGGCCATGGAGATTTTTTTATAAAAATGGTTCTCTGGGGACAGTTGCAGTAACAATGTTTTTTATGCTGAGCGGAGGTGTGCTTTATTATAATAATAGAGAGATAAACAGTATAAAAAAATTTTATATAAAAAGATGGAAAGCCATATTCCCAGCTTATTACGTTGCTTATTTCCCAGCTTGGTTCGATAGAATTAGTTTGGTGGGAAGGATTTTTTGGAGGGGACATCTACCGTTTGTTTTATCGTTGATAGGTATGGATGGCTATTTTTCATATCGGATAAAAGGTTATTATGAAGTTGGAGAATGGTTTTTGGGGTGTATTATACTGATGTATATTTTTTATCCAATAATAATAAAATTAATTAATTCTCTTGGGTGTTTTACCTTAGTAATAGAGATTGTTATACATTATTTTTTAGTAGTTAGACTTGATATTTTTGTGATAGGTGATTCATGGAATTTGCTTACATGGATTATGCCATTTTGTCTTGGGATGATCTTTTTTAAGTATGAATTATGGGATAAAAGAATACTGCTATATTGTTCGTTGATAATGTTTTTCTTTTTTACTTTCTTTGATGTTCCGATAGATACATTGTATGCGTGTATGATATATGGTGTAAGCATGTTTTTTATAATATGGAAAATTGCAGCCAATCATGTTGGAAGAGTGAAAATACTTGATTCCATTATTGACAGAATCAGTTACCTATCCTATGGGATATTTTTGGTTCATCATGTGATAATATATAGAATTAGCCCATTATATTCAAATATGCATGGAATTAAAAAAGCTATACTTTTTATTATTTGTTGGGGACTGATTTTTATTTATGCAGATGTTGTAACATTTCTTGGCAAAGCTTGGATGAATTATGCTGAAAAAATCATCCAAAAGTATATGAACAGTTCAAAACTTAAACTCAATGGTCAGAGAGAAAAATAAAGAAACGCACTGAAAAATAAAACTTTCTATGTTAGATATTCTTCCATTTTAGAATAGTGGATTTACAGAATGATTAAAAATGGTGGTGTAAAACATGCAAACAAGAATGACTTTTAATTTGAAAAGGCTATCTATTATTTGTTTTTTTACCGCATTAGCGGGCATATTATCCTATTATATATTTATTATTGATGGGCATGGACATATTGATGCTCTTGGTGAAGGTTTGTATTACTACATGAATGCTGATTGGGCAACTATGTGCGGAAGATGGGGAGTGAGATATTTATTATCTTTCTTTGGAAATATAGTTATACCAGGTATTAATGTTGCAATATATGTAATGTGCGTTGCTATATCGTGCTATTTATTAGCAGAACTATATAAGATTGATTCAGTTTTATTGCAAGTTATTATGGCTATGGCATTTATTTCTTCTCCAACAATTTGCTGCCAATTAGTATTTGCTTATCTTGTGCCTGTATATGCATTTTCTCTCCTCTTATCTGTTTTTAGTGTTTATTATTTTAGGTTTGAGGGGATTAAATATACAATTATTTCTTCGATTTTTATTTTTTTTATGATGGGACTTTATCAGCCATATTTAGGCATGGCATTAGGAACATATTTTGTTTTAATGGTATTAGATTTTATTGATGAAAAGAATATAGGAAGCATATTTATTCAATTTTTTAAGTTCATTTTGGCTATGCTAGTTGGTTGCGGATTAGATATTATAGTTTACAAAATGGAAATGCATTATAGGGCATTGCAGGAAGGATCAAGAGTTGCACAGTTTAGTATTAGCGGAATTTTACTTTCGCTTGGTTCATCAATAATTGAAATCTATGGTGATTTTGCGCATTATTTTTGGAATGGCAAATTAAATTTAAGATATTATTATCTGTTTTTATTTATTGTTTTATTAGTGTTTGCCATAAAATGTGAGATACGATTATTTAGACGTTCTAAAATTGCTGCAATATGTGCAACAGTTGTCATTTTGGCACTACCAGCTGCTATGGGCGTGATAAAAATTCTTATTCCTTATAATGGTATTTCCTCAATAATGCATTTTCAGTATATTTTAGTTATTCCATTAGCTTTTAGCTTATTTACTAGAGTAAATAATCAATTATTTGATAAATATATATATTATCTTTTGACAATCGTAACATCACTGATAGTATTTTCATGTGTCATAATTAATGATGCCTCATTTATGTGTCAAAGGATATCATATAGGGCTATTGAAAAACAGTGTGACATCATAATTAAAGATGCCATGGAAATTGAAGGGTATGTTAGAAATAATACGCCTATTATATTGGTTGGAGCACCTGATGATAGTCAGGTGGTGTCTAGGCTTCCAATTTATGAATATTCATTATTACCCCGACCGATAATATATAATAATATGGCTGGAATTAATGATGTGAAATTCAATTATTTCATAGATTATTATGGGGTGTATACCGGAAAGATATTTACAGATGAGTATAAAGAGTTTGTTTTGAGCGATGAATTTTATAATATGCCAGTATGGCCTACTCACGGGTCGGTTGTAATGAACGATGGTGTTATTTTTGTGAAATTAACTACTGCGCCGTATGTACCTTAGACAAGAGAGTGTGTTATGAAAATGTTGGGAAAAGCGAAAATGCTAGAAAAAAATGATAATTTCATAATATGGATTGATGTTTTGCGCATATTTTGCTGTTTTTGTATCATACTATTGCACGTTAGCGGAATGATGACAGATTTTTCATATATAGGATATCGACTTATACAGGCAATTGTTAGACCTGCTTTGTGGACATTTCTTTCGATAACAGGCTTTTTGGTAATTGGAGGAAAGAAAATAAAGGACTATAAATTATTTGTTCTAAAGCATATACTTTCACTATTGATTCCAGCGATTGTTTATCTGTTTTTTTACAATTTGTATCTTAATAATACAATTATGTATAATCCGTATCCATATATATTTAATATGCCTGTTGGACATCTTTGGTATATATATGCATTAATTGTCTTATATTTTGTAATGCCTTTTATACAAAGCGCCTTTAATAGTTTATCAGAGAGGCAGCTTATCTTGATGTTGGCAGTTATTTTAGTTTTTAATAGATTAAATGATATATTATATGCATTTGGTAAAACAATAGCATTTGATTTAACATTGGTAGGCAATATATATATTTATTATTTGGGAATAGGCTTTTTCTTCAGAAGATATTATGGAATGATAAGGCAAGAAATTGGAAAGGTAAGAGCTGTTAAAATAGGGGGTGGACTAGTTTTTTGTTCCTGCGGACTAACGTGTTGGGAGTCTGTGCATCCAATTTTGGTTAATAAGTGTTACAACTTATCTTTGGGTATGACATTAGGGGGATTAGCATTTTTTATACTCTTTTCTGAGATTGAAATAAAAAATGATGCTATTCGAAATAAAATACATTATATATCTAATAGAATGTATGGCGTTTTTTTGGTACATATGTTGTTTTTGTGGATTCTGCGTGATTATTATCCAGTTGGAAATGGAAAAATAATAATTCAAACAAAGAATGTTATAGTGCTTTCTGTTGGTGTATTTGTTAGCTCCCTTGTTTTTGCTATAGTCATTGATTTTGTGATAAATTTAACTGCGACTGCTTTGCGGAAAATGTTAAAAAATGTTGGGCTTAAGGAAAGGCTTTAGCATTGGCACATATGTTATGATAAAGTAAAACAGTGATACTGTTCCTTCTATGGTATACCAGAGCGGTGCTTGTTACTGTAAAAAAATCATCATCATTCAAAGCGAGCATTTCTTGATCTAACTCTGGACTGTAGACCACCTCCTTTTTAGTAGTAAGCCCTCATTCATGAGTACCAAATAAAAAAGAAACCGACTTTTTACGGGCGATTTCATTGATTCTGAACTTTGATAAGTAAATTAAGATTTTTTATATCTGCTTTGACATTTCTGCTGTACCTGTTTTGACCAAAGCAGAAGATCATTTATGAAGCTAAGATCCTTGTATCATGATGTTTTGGGATGTCGATCGGCGGAAACTCGAAATAGTCATAGATGTTTAGATTATTAGCTTTGGCTGTCTCGGCTATGCTGAATATTATGGCGCTAGCATTGGCTCTGTTATTAGATTCCATCAGTACGAAGTTTTTTCTGGCAATGGTAAATGGTCTTATGGGCTGTTCTGAAGCTTATGCGAACACTCGCATAATATGCATTATCCGAAGGAATTACTTATCTGCATTTAATGATTGGACCTAATGCTTGGAGGAACTGAAATTACTGTATTTATTATAAAAAAGATGCGCATAATGCTCCTCTCCAGATTATAATGACGTCAACAAAAGACTTGTTTATAAATGAGGTGACTTTGCTATGGAAAGACCGAGAGATACGCGCTTTTATGAGATTCCACTACCTGGTGAGATTTTCAAATCTCAAAAGTGGCTAATCAGTTACCACGAAAACTGCAGGCGACTGGTTGAATACATGGAGCATGAAGGTGCTGGACAGACAGCATATTACTCAACAATACAGTGCCTTCAGAGACTCAGAAGCTATTTGTTGATAATGGTTTGTGTTACTCATACGAGGAATCAATCAGATGGTTGGATAATCCGAAGTCTTATCCAAAAGGCTTCAAAATAACACTTTTCCGTCTTTCTGATTTTTACAATCACGGAGAGGTACAGCCAGTCAATGCGTTTCCAGTTTCTGTTCCGTATTCTAATCTTCTGCATGAACCATGTAATGAAATACTTAAAGACTATCTGAATACACTGGAATTTTTGGATTCTTACGTCACAGATATAAGGGACCCTGCGCTCACGTTTTTGATTGGTTGAAAAAAAGATATTCGGATTTATTGGAAAAAAGAGATTACGTTAATATACTGTTGGTAATTGATTATGAACAACACGATGATAGTTTTAGTGATGAGAAGATTATTCGCTTGCAGCATTTCTGTGATATTACCAGAGATGGACTATTGTATACTAATTATCCGATGGTTGAGGCATATCTGCATTTTTGTGAGTATCCGGATCCAAGATATATTGAAAGGTACTTTTCAGTAGATGAGTGTAAACCTGGTAAAGAGTGCAAGCGACTTGTAGATGATAGTTCTGCTATTATTAGCAAGTTTAGTATAATCCCTTCAATACGTGATTTCCTTCGGAAAAGGAAATCAAATTTGTTAGATAAAGATGCTATCGAAATAATTAGTATTATTCTAAATTTGGATCAGGAAGAGTTGTTTATAGATTTGGAAAAGGTGTTAGATGATTATGGTTTTGCACCGGAAAAACGTAATAATATAAAATACTCTATCCGGAAGCATATTGTTGATTTTCAAAATATCTATGATTGTTTTGATCTATGGAATGAACTGCGGATATTAATGCTTTATATTGCAAGGGAAAATATAGAAAAGGCTTATTTTATTCAATCAGGTTTTTCACGAGAATCAAATATAAAGGAATCGTATTATGGTATTGACTGGCTTGAAGTTTTAAAAATGTAGAATGAAGTGAGTGATGCTAGCATTCATTCAAAACCTATAATATGGGTGTTGAGCGTGTGTATCACATTTATAGCTGAATATAAGTTTTTTTGAAAGAAAGAAGATGGGTCACAAACAGGAAGATAGCAATGCATTTAGCTAAATATCCAGGCATGATCAATCCTTGGTATGAAAAATAGTGAGGGAGCAAAGACGTCTTTAGAGAAATACTTCTTTTGGGTAATAATGGGAACACTAATAGTTATAATATTAACCCTTTGTTTTATTTGTATGGTTGTTGTTATAAATGGCGTAAATGATCCCAAAAATGTAGTTGCAATAGGTGGGATGCTTATAGAAAGCGCAGTAGCAATATGGTTTCTGCCTAAAATTATAGTAAAATATCTTTTAAATAAAAAAGAAGAAAAACACAGAATGAGGATTATTCAGTCTATGCAAGAATATAACGATCATAAAAAGTAAAGCAAGACTCATAATAATAGTTTTAAAAAAGTATAGGGCTATTATCTTTTAGTGATTTTTTGTCATATTTCATTTCTTCTGCTACAATAGGACTGCCAAAATTTTAAAATTGTTAAGGAGAGTCTTATTGATGAACATCAAAAATGTACTTGTTGCACAGTCGGGGGGACCAACTTCTGCTATCAATGCCAGTCTTGCAGGAGTTTTGAAAGCTACTATTGATTCTGGGAACTATGACAGGTGTTATGGGGCAATAAACGGCATTTTGGGTGTTTTAGCGGAGAATTATTTAGATTTAACAGATAAAGCTCAAGAAAAATCAAATTTTATAAAACTCTTAACTCATACACCGGCCATGTATTTGGGAAGTTGCAGATATAAGCTTCCTGAATACAGGGATGATGATTCTTCATATTCTTTTATTTTTTCACAGTTTAAAAAATTTAATATTGGAGCATTTTTCTATATTGGTGGAAACGACAGTATGGATACTGTGTTGAAATTATCAAATTATGCCAGGGAGATTGGTTCTGATGTAAGGATAATTGGGGTTCCAAAGACGATTGATAATGATTTATGCTGCACAGATCATACTCCGGGCTTCGGCTCTGCTGCCAAGTATATAGCAAGTTCTATTTTAGAGATTGCACATGATACTTTTATCTATGCAGTTAAGTCAGTTACAATTGTTGAAATCATGGGACGAGACGCCGGATGGCTCACGGCGGCATCAGCGCTTGCGAGAAATGATTATTCTTCAGCGCCACATCTGATTTATCTTCCTGAGGTGTTCTTTGATAAGGAACAGTTTTTGGCAGATGTTAGAAATGAACTTTCAAAGCGTGATAATGTTATCATTGCTGTTTCTGAGGGAATAAGGGATAAGGATGGTAATTACATTACATCTAGTAAAGCAATGGCAGATACTTTTGGACATCAACAGCTTTCAGGTGCAGGAAAGGCACTTGAATTTATAGTAAAAGAAAATATAGATGTCAAGGTTCGATCCGTTGAGGTAAATGTCCTTCAGAGATGTGCTGCTCATATGGCTAGTAAAACTGACATTGATGAGTCATTTGCCCAGGGAGAGAAGGCGGTTAGTTTAGCAGAAGATGGACAGACAGGTTGCATGGTTGTTTTAAATCGCATAAGCAACTATCCATACACTGTTGAATACAGCTATGCACAGATAAAGGATATAGCCAATGAGGCGAAATCTGTTCCTGTTGAATGGATTACTAGAGAAGGAAATGATATAACTGCTGACCTTATAGAGTATTTAAAACCTCTTATTCAAGGCGAAGTTGAACAGGATTACAAAAATGGCCTTCCCAAGTATTTGGGTATTTCGCATTTGAATCATTGCTGAAACAGTGCGATATGATGTATAATGTTAATTTGAATTATAATGCATTTTTTATGCAGCTATATTTGGAGGCTTTATGAATTATAGAGACGAACAGGAAATAGATTTACTTGATCTTTGCCGTCAGATTTTAAAAAAATGGAAGCTTATAATTGTTTTTGCTCTTATTGGTTTAGTTATTGGAAGCGCTGTAGGTTATGCGAAGTCTGCGAAGGTTGTTGAAGTTGAGACTGGAGAGACAGTAGTAGATGAAGCTGCTATAACTTCAAATATTGAATCTCTTAAGGCAAAGCTTTCTGATAGGGAAGTTACAGAAGTTGAAATGGCTGTAAACTCCTACAACTATTATAAGAAACTTTACGCTAATAAAGAAAAGTATATAAATAGTTCAATCCGTATGCAGCTTGATGCAGATAAGGTACCTACACTGGTGGCATCTTATCTTATTAGTAATTACTATAAGGTTTCTTATCCTGAAATCGAGGAAGTAAATAATATAAATAATATAGAGGCGGTTTATTGCAAGACTTTGAATGATGAGAAAGTTATTGTTAAAGTGGCTAAAGCTCTTGGCGATAGTATTGCTGAAAACTATGTTAAAGAGTTGTATAGCGTAGGACTTGAAGCTAACAGTATCTTAAACATAACTGTTACGGCTAGAAATGAAGAAGAGTGTAAAATTGTTCTTGATGTGCTGATGCAAGAACTTGAAGCTCAGATTCCAACAGCTACGAGCCTTTATGAACATAATATTGAATACCTTGATACATATTTTTTTGTAAATGTTAATACAAGTATTCTTTCAGAGCAGCAGACTCAGGTCGATGTATTAAAAAATCTCCAGAACGTCATGCTGACTGTTGGTAATTCACTCACAGCTGATCAGAAGGCTTTGTACACGAAACTTATCGATGGCGATACAGCGGAAGAAACAGAAGTAGCTGAAGTTGAAGCTCAACCAGAAGAGACTGAAGTTGTTGAAACAGAGAAAACTGTTGTGAGGAGTTTTGATATAAAATATGCAGTGCTTGGTCTTTTGGCCGGAGCATTCATTGTAGTCTTATGGATTTGTCTTAAGTATATTTTGTCACAGACAATTAAGACAAAAGAGGATATATCAGAGCTCTTTAAGGTTTCCGTTTTAGGAATCATGAAAGACGGCGAGGATGGCGAGCTTGGTATGATAACGGCAGGTGTTGGTCTTGGAGCTCAGAAGGCTGACCTTAAAAAGCTATATGCAATAAGTACTATTGGTGATAATACAGTATCTGCTATTACAAATCAGGTAGTTGATGCAGTTAAGCAGAACTATAGTGAGCTTAGTGTTGAGTGCGGAAATTCAGTTCTTACTGATCCAGCATCGCTTGCAAGGCTTGCTGAGTCTGACGGCGTTATCATGGTTGAAAAACTAAGAACATCAAAATACAAAGACATTGCAAAAGAACTTGAGCTTGCAAAGAATTATGGCGTTAAAGTTCTGGGATGCGTTGTTGTTGAGTGATATATAACGTGATTTTTCTTTTAATATATTTTTTTCTAGGAGGCTTATAAATGCTTACAAATAAGACCATTTTGGTCACAGGAGGGACAGGTTCATTTGGAAATACATTCGTACCTATGACTCTTGCGAAATACAATCCTAAAAAGATTATCATCTATTCTCGTGATGAGATGAAACAGTGGAACATGGCTAAAAAGTTTCAGGGAGATAAAAGAGTAAGGTTCTTTATCGGTGATGTAAGGGATAAGGACAGACTTTATAGAGCTCTAAATGGTGTCGATTACGTTGTACATGCTGCTGCTACAAAGATTGTTCCGACAGCGGAGTACAATCCTTTTGAATGTATTAAGACTAATGTGAATGGCGCAATGAACCTTATTGATGCATGCATTGATACAGGCGTGAAGAGACTGGTTGCCCTTTCAACTGATAAGGCAAGTTCACCAGTTAATCTTTATGGCGCAACCAAGCTTTGTTCAGATAAGCTTTTTATTGCAGGTAATTCATACACTGGTGGTAAGACCAAGTTTGCAGTAGTGCGCTATGGAAATGTTATGGGATCTCGTGGGTCAGTTATTCCATATTTCATGGAAACTGCACAGTCGGGAAAGCTTACTATTACTGATAAGCGTATGACAAGGTTCATGATTTCTCTTGAGCAAGGAGTTGAACTAGTATGGCATGCTTTTGATGACATGGAAGGTGGAGAAATTTATGTTAAAAAGATTCCGTCTATGAATATCTGTGACATTGCTGCTGCGGTTGATGAAAATGCTGAACAGGTTGAAATCGGTATCAGACCAGGCGAGAAGCTTCATGAGCAGATGATTGGTGTCGAGGATTCTCATTTTACATATGAATATCCTGAGCATTATAAAATTTTGCCGCAGATTTGTGAATGGGGAAACTTTGAAGACATGATTAAAGGCGGAGTAAAAGTTCCGGAAGGATTCAGCTACACATCAGATAATAATAAAGAGTGGATGACTATTCCACAGCTTCAGCAGTGGATAGAACAAAACAGACACAAAATTGGTAGTATTTAAAAGCCAGTAGATAATATTGAAAAGAGATTAACATGGGAGATTACCGCAGGAGAACTCCTGGAAAATATCAAAATAGTATAATATACAAAAAAACTTTTGTGATAGATGAACTGTCTATTATTTTAGCGTTTATATCTGCAGTGACAATCAGATATAGAGCAATTATAAACTGGGTTGACTATAGTCTTGGCGTGTATTTATCAATGATAATTACAGTGTTTTTGTTCGAGATAATAGTCTATTTCAGTTATGATGCAAAAAGGCAGCCGATTGTTGTGCTTGATCCTATAGACAATCTTGTGAAGCTAGTTAAGAGTAGAGCGTTGCTTATTGGATTATCGGTTGCTTATCTTTTTGCTACTCAAAAGTCAGTGCTTGCATCCAGAAAGGTCGTGATTTATTTCATGGCCTTAAGTGTCGTTTACGGGTATGCTTTGAGAATGCTTTATAGAAGACACTATATACAAAAGTGGGGAGTTCCTGGCGAAGTAAATGCTTATATATTAAATAGTCCTAATATAAATGCCGAAGATGTATTACGAAATTATGAAAGTGGAGACTACGACTGTGTTGTTATAGATGTTTCTGCCTTTTCTAGTAATATTACCTGCGAGAAAGGTAGTGATATTTCTAAGATTGATACTCTCACAAAATCTTTGGAAGAACATAAAGTACGAACATATCTTACCATGGATAGTGCTGGCTATACGGTTAGACCAGGTATAGTTATTGATGTTGCAGGATATGCTACTGTTCCGGCATATGTAAGAGATGATAAATTTGATATTTTTGGAATCCACTATTCTATAGCAAGAGTTGAAGAGGCAGTTCTTCATGTTATCAATCATCTGAGCGAACTTAGAGGGAAATACATATGCTTTTCAAATGTTCACACTACGGTGATGGCAAAAAACAGCAAAGAATATGCAGATATATTAAATGGCGCAGCATTTCTTTTTCCTGATGGGTCGCCGATTGCTAATAGAGAGAAAAATGATGGCTATATTGGAGCGGAAAGAGTAGCTGGCCCTGATTTTATGAAAAATATGTTCAGAGATACTCAAGATGGAAAGCTGTCACATTATTTTTATGGGTCAACAGAAGAAACATTATCAAAACTCAGAAGTAATCTTGAAAGTGAGTATCCTGGGCTTAACATTAAAGGAATGTATTCACCTCCATTCAGAGCTCTCTCTCCTGAAGAGGATGAAGCAGATATTAAACGAATAAACGATTCTGGGGCAGACATTGTATGGATTGGCCTCGGTGCTCCAAAACAGGAGAAGTGGATGAAAGCTCATGAGGGCAAAATTAATGCAGTTATGATGGGAGTCGGTGCGGGATTTGATTTTCATGCTGGAACAGCAAAAAGAGCGCCGCTGTGGGTTCAAAGGATAGGCCTTGAGTGGCTATTTAGATTATTTACTGATCCGAAGAGACTATTTAAACGTTATTTTGCGACAAATATTGAGTTTATATGGAGTTCTTTTTGGGATAAGTTGAAGATAAGAAACAAGTAAGAGGTAGTGGGGAGTGCATGAATACAAAGTATAAAACTTTACAGACATACCTTTTGTGGATAATAGATATGGCATGCATTGTGGTCAGCTATGTAATTGCAAGCTATATGAGATACAATTTAAAAGAGGATTATGGTGATAAGACGCTACACTATCTCGTATACGTTTTGCTTATGCTAGTGGGGACAGTATATACTTTTTTAGCTAATTGGGACAGGAATTTTATAGTTAGAAGTATTTTCTATGAGCTTGTGAGTGTAATTAAGTTTGATGCATTTTCTGCAATAATTGCACTTGTAATAACTTTCTTTTTACGTTGGAATCTGATTTTATCTAGAATTGTAATTTTTAATTTTATCTGGATTTTTGTACTGTTGGATTTTGTAATCAGGTGTATTTTTAAAGAGATTTATAAGAAGCATATATCTTCAGAAAACAACATAGTAAGAGTTGTTGTGGTCGCTGAAAAACCACTTGTAGAGCAGACAGTTATTAACCTCATGAACAGAAGGGATTCTGTTGGATACAAGGTTGTTAGGGCATATGCCGTTGATCCTAGTGTTAAGACTAGTGATGATTTGAAAGATTCTTCAGTTGATAATGGCAGGTTTGATGCGCGTGCACAGAGTAATGATGAGAATCCTTGGTATATTGGTGATGTACATGTGCATGAAGGAATTCATAATCTTACAGAAAGGCTTCTAACGGATCCTTTTGATGAGGTGTTTATCAATACTCCTAATATTCCTCAGAATAGTATGGAAAATATCATTCTTGGATTTGAGGAGATGGGCATCACAACCCATTATAATCTTGAACTTCCGGGAATCAGCAAGGCACATACGCAGTTTGATGATTATCTTGGATATTCTGTTATAACTTATTGCATGAATCGCAGCAGTTATAAAAGGCTTTCCATTAAGAGGCTCATGGACATAATTGGGGGATTTGTGGGATTAGTTCTGACAGGAATCATTACTATTTTCCTTGCTCCTGCTATTAAGCTTGATTCTCCGGGACCTGTTTTCTTTTCCCAGACTCGTATCGGTAAGAACGGACGTAGATTTAAGATTTATAAGTTTAGATCCATGTACGTTGATGCTGAAGAGAGACTAAAAGATCTTCAGGATCAGAATGAGATGAGCGGGCTCATGTTTAAGATGGAAAATGATCCACGAATTACTAAGGTTGGAGCATTTATCAGGAAGACCAGTCTTGATGAGTTTCCACAGTTTTTAAATGTTCTTAAGGGCGACATGTCTTTGGTTGGAACAAGACCACCGACAGAGTCAGAATTTGAGCAGTACAATGAGCACTACAGAAGGCGTCTGTCCATGACCCCAGGGTTAACAGGACTTTGGCAGATCAGTGGCAGAAGTGACATTCAGGACTTCGATGAAGTAGTAAAGCTTGATCTTCAGTATATTGATAACTGGAGTCTTACTGAGGATATCAGAATCTTGCTCAAGACTGTTTATGTTGTGCTTTTTGGTAAGGGTGCTAAGTGATTGGAGATATTTAAAAGTGTTAGAGAAAAACATTGATTTAAATGGAAAACGAATATTGGTAACAGGTGCAGCTGGATTTATTGGCGCTAACCTATGTAAGGAACTATTTAGGTCATATGAGAATATTCATATTTACGGAATTGATAATATGAATGATTACTATGATCCAAAGATTAAGAACGACAGATTGCGTGAGATTTATGATTTAAGTGGAAATTTTGATTTTGCCCGCGGAAGCATTGTAGACAAGGAACTTGTGAGTGCTGTATTTAAAGAGTTTAAGCCGGAAGTTGTTGTGAATCTCGCAGCTCAGGCAGGAGTTCGTTATTCAATAGAGAATCCTGATGCATATATTGAGTCTAATATTATTGGTTTTTACAATATCCTTGAGGCATGCAGACATTCATATGATGCTGAAAGTGTGGATGATAATTACACAGGTGTTCAGCATTTAGTTTATGCATCAAGTTCGAGCGTATATGGTTCTAACAAAAAGATACCTTACAGCGTTGAGGATAAGGTTGATAATCCGGTTTCCTTATATGCTGCAACCAAGAAGTCCAATGAGTTGTTGGCTCATTCATATTCTAAGCTCTATGGAATACCTTCAACAGGACTTCGTTTCTTTACTGTTTATGGTCCTGCAGGGCGTCCGGATATGGCATATTTTGGATTTACTAATAAACTTGTTAATGGTGACAAGATTAAGATATTCAATTACGGTAACTGTAAGCGTGACTTCACTTATGTTGACGATATAGTTAAGGGCGTTGTAAATGTTATGCAGGTTGCTCCTTTAGAAAATGAGAATGGAGTAAAATACAAGGTTTACAATATTGGAAACAATGATCCTGTAAATCTTCTTGATTTTGTTGATATTCTTCAGCAGGAGCTGATCAGTGCAGGTGTACTTCCTGAGGACTATGATTTTGAGTCTCACAAAGAGCTTGTTCCTATGCAGCCAGGTGATGTTGAGATTACTTACGCTGATGTATCAGCATTGCAGGAAGATTTTGGTTTTAAACCTTCAACACCACTTCGCGACGGACTTAGGTCTTTTGCAAAGTGGTATAAGGGGTATTATTGTTGATGGTTAAATAATATAGTGTTGCAGAAAAAGGACATTGATGTTTAGTTACAAGACACCTAAGTTCAATATAAAACTAAATACTAAAAAGCTAAGCATTGTTTTCACTGCTGTTTATGTGCTGAGTTTGATACCAATGCTGATTTTAGGATTTTATGATTTTCCTTCAGCTGACGATTTTTCAATGGCTCTTGAGACAAGGCAGTATTTTGTTGCGAATGGTGATTTTTTCGGAACTGTTATTGCTTCGCTTCAGAAATCTTGGATGGTGTACAGCCAGTATGAAGGATATTTCTTTTCAATTATTCTCACTTGTATCTGTCCAAGCGTTTTTGGAGAGGGCTTTTATTTCCTGACACCTTTTCTTGTTTTGGGAATGCTGACATTTGGAGTGTGTTACTTTTTTGATGCTCTTTTTGTGAGAGCCTTGCATCTTGATAAAGACCTTACAAATGTTGTCAGGATGCTGACTTTATTTATGATGGTCCAGTGTCTTAATGGTGCAGGTACGAGAGTTGAGGCGTTTTACTGGTACAGCGGAGCTATCAATTATACTTTTACATTTGGCATGGCTTTCTTTTGGCTTGGACTTCTTATCAGATCAGTATATGAAAGTGACGGAAAGGTAAGGCACAGGAAACTAATATGGGCTTCAATATGGGCATTTTTCATGGGAGGTGCTAACTATTTGTCAGCTTTGGAACTTGCTATTTGCTCAGTGCTATTGTTATTCGTCTTTGTGATGGTTAAGCTTGGAAGGTTTGATATTCAAGGGATAGATGATGAACAAAGAAAGTCCTTTAGTCGTATTTGGATTCCACTTGTTATCAATCTCATTGGTTTTTCTTTTTCCTGTTTTGGTCCTGGCAATTCAAACAGGTTTGCTGAGACAACGCAGATGACTCCTGTGAAGGCTGTATTTGTATCTTTGTATGATACCTTTGATATGCTCTTTAATGACATGACCAGATGGGAAGTGTTGGTTATACTTATTTTGCTGGTTCCTGTATTTTGGAAGATGGCGGGAAAGCTAAAGGTAAGACTTGAACATCCTGTTTTATTTACTTTGTTTGCGTTTTTATTAGTATCATCAAATATGACTCCACCAATATTTGCTACTGCCAATATTGATGCTGGTAGGCTTCGTGCACTTGCATTTATGGAATATGTACTAATGTTGGTACTGGTAGAGTTTTATCTGACTACTGTGGCAAGGCAATATTTCGATAAGAAATATATTAGTGATATAAAGCATAATGAGTTAGATGATAGCAATGCATTTTCACCGGTGTTTTCACTGGTTATAGCAATTTGTGAAGTCATTTTTATTGTCGGTTCAGTCCTTTCAATAAAGCCTGAACCTGAGTATTATTCATGCACATCTGCTCTTTATGATATAGCCAGTGGAAGAGCAGCAACCTATAAGCAGGAAAATGCTGATAGACTTGAGATGCTTCGTGATGATTCAATAAAGAATGCTGAACTGATTGAGTATTCTGTTCATCCTGAGATGCTTTTTTATATGGACGTGACGCCGGATATTAGTGAATGGATTAATCAGGCAACAGCAATATATTATGATAAAGAGACTACTGTTCTTTTACCAAGGGAATAAGAACTGGTGATTATGCATATTAGTGGAGTTGTAGGAAGGACTACGTAATAACAAAATGAGAGAAATAAAAGAAAAATACAAATTGCTGGAATTTAAGGAATATGGCGATGAAAGGGGAAACTTGGTAGTTGCTGAAGGATCAGGATTTGACATTCCGTTTGATATTAGAAGAGTGTTTTATATGTCTGGTTCAGACCCAGATATAAGGAGAGGAAATCACGCCAACCGTTATACGCAGTTTGTGTTAATAAATGTAAGTGGTAGCAGCAAAGTTCTTGTTGATGATGGAAAAAAGAAAGAAGTCGTTGTTCTTGACAAGCCTAGAATGGGACTATATCTTGCTCCTATGGTTTGGAAAGAAATGTATGATTTCTCACCGGATTCAGTTCTTTTAGTACTTGCAAGTGAACATTACATTGATAGCGAGTATATAAGGGATTATGATGTCTTTCTTGAGGAAGTAAATAGAGAGGATTGATAACTAAGCAGACAAATTAATTGGTTATAGAAATATAGAGTAGGTTAAAGAGGAAAAATGTCTAAAATTTCAATTGTTGTTCCTGTGTACTATAACTCTGATACATTGGAAATGTTATATGATGATATGAAGGAGAAAATCCTTGAAAAGCTTGGAGACTACGAGATTGTATTCGTAGATGATGGCTCTGGGGATAACTCCTGGGAAGTGATTCAGAAAATTGCAGCAAAGGATCCCAATGTAGTTTGTACAAAACTTTCAAGAAACTTTGGTGAGCATGCAGCCATTTTGGCAGGGCTTTCTGTTTGTACCGGTGACTGCGCTGTAACAAAGCAGGCAGATCTTCAGGAGGATTCAACTCTGATTCTAGATATGTACGAGAGCTGGAAGCGCGGAAATAAGGTTGTTCTTGCTATCCGTGAATCGAGAGATGAGAGTGCTGTTAAAAAGTTTTTTGCAGGCTGCTATTATTGGCTTGTTAGAAAGACTATCAATAAGGATATGCCACAGGGCGGTTGTGATTGCTATTTAGTAGATAGAAAGGCTATTGAAGTCTTAAAGCTTATGGATGAGAAAAACTCATCTCTTACGCTTCAGGTTATGTGGGTTGGTTTTAAGACAGAAAAGATTTATTTCCACAGAAAAGACAGAGAAGTTGGCGAGTCAAGATGGACATTGGGAAAGAAAATCAAGCTTGTTGTTGATTCAATGATGAGTTTTTCATATTTTCCAATCAGATGCATGGCTACACTTGGAATGTTTTTTGCTTTATGCTCTTTGATTGGAATAATAATGGTACTTCATGAGAAGTTTACAGTAGGTACACCTATCCTAGGATATGCGTCAATCATGTCGGTAGTTCTTTTTGGGTTTGGAGCCATTTTCATCATGCTTTCAGTACTTGGTGAGTATATTTGGAGAGCGTTGGAAGAAGCTAGGAAGAGACCTCCATTTATCATTGATGAAGTGAAAAAACATGATGACAAGTGATATAAAAAACGCTTGCATTAGATTAGAGGAAAAGATATGGAAAAGATAATGCAGGGCCGAATGGACAGAGGCTTTGAAAGATATCAAAAGGAATATGAGGAGAAGGCTCTTGAGGTACTTCGCTCAGGCTGGTATATCCTTGGAAAAGAAGTTGAAAACTTTGAAACAGAGTTTGCTGAGTATGTAGGAACTAAGTATTCTGTTGGACTTGCAAGTGGACTTGATGCACTGTGGCTGGCTTTTAGAGCCCTAGGAATCGGCAAGGGTGATGAAGTAATTGTTCAGGGCAACACCTATATTGCTAGTGTAATGGGAATTACAATCAACGATGCAACTCCTGTCTTTGTTGAACCGGATGAGCATTATCAGATTGATGCTGATAAGATAGAAGGGAAGATCACTGATAAGACAAAGGCTATTTTGGTAGTTCATCTCTATGGACAGGCAGCCAATATGACTAAGATTGTGGATATCTGCAAGAGACATAATCTTAAACTTGTAGAGGACTGTGCTCAGTCCCATGGTGCATGCCATAACGGTCAGATGACAGGAAGTTTTGGTGACTTTGGATGCTTTTCTTTCTATCCATCCAAGAACATGGGGGCGTATGGCGACGCAGGTGCTATTACAACCAATGATCCTGATCTTGCACGCCTTATGAAGATATACAGAAATTATGGTAGCGAGAAGAGATACCACAATATGGTTGTTGGTGCTAACTCACGTCTTGATGAACTTCAGGCAGGATTACTTAGAGTAAAGCTTACTCACATGGAAGATATCACTAACGAGAGATATGAGCTTGGTCGTCGCTATGCAGAAGGAATAAATAATCCACTTGTAATCAAACCAACTGTCGCTGAAGGTTCAACCTGTGTATGGCATCAGTATGTTCTGCGAGTTCCTGCCAAGGATGGCGAGGATCAGAGCAAGGCTCGCGATGAGTTCAGACAGTATCTTGAAGATAACGGAATCATGACACTTATACATTATCCGATTCCACCACACAGGTCACAAGCTTATGAGTATTTGGGACTTTCTGAGGGCAGCCTTCCTATTACCGAAAAATATGCTAATGAGGTAGTGTCACTTCCTATCTACACGGGAATGACAGAGGAAGAGCAGCAGAGAGTCATTGATTGTGTCAATGCATGGAGAAGATAAGACTCTCAATGGGAATAATGATTACTAATTTTAGATTTAGGGGTTTTTATGAATATAGTTTTATTATCAGGTGGCAGCGGAAAGAGATTATGGCCACTTTCAAATGATGTCAGATCAAAACAGTTTATTAAGATTTTTCACCCGGAGAATGATTCGAATAATGAGCTTGAATCAATGGTTCAGCGTGTATATAGTCAGATAAAGAAGATTGATTCTGATGCAAACATTACAATAGCAACCAGCAAGACCCAGGTTTCATCAATTCACAATCAGCTCGGTGATAAGGTTTCAGTTTGCGTAGAGCCTACAAGACGTGACACCTTTCCTGCTATTGCACTTGCTGCCAGCTATCTTTCTGATAAGCTTGGAGTGGACAGAGATGACGCAGTTATTATATGCCCTGTAGATCCATACGTAGATAATTCTTATTTTGAATGTTTCAAAGAGCTTGATAAGATGGTTAAGTCTGGTGATTATAACCTAAACCTCATGGGCGTTGAGCCAACATATCCAAGTGAGAAATATGGTTACATTCAGCCGGAGACTAAAGATCACATTAGTAAGGTTTCAGCTTTTAAGGAAAAACCGGATGTCGAGACTGCTCAGAAATACATTGATGAGGGTGCTCTTTGGAATTGCGGTGTATTTGCATTTAAGCTTGGCTACATTTTAGATAGGGCACATGAGCTCATAGATTTTAAAGATTATCAGGATCTTTTTGACCACTACGGTGATTGTAAGAAAATAAGCTTTGACTACGCTGTTGGTGAGCATGAGAAATCAATTGGGGTAGTAAGATTCTCAGGTTCATGGAAGGATATCGGCTCATGGAATACCTTTGCCGAGGAGATGCATGAGAAGATAATAGGTAAGGCTGATATGGATGATACCTGTGAGAATAGTAATATCGTTAATGAGTTAAATGTCCCAATCATCGCCATGGGACTTAAGAACATGATTGTTGCAGCTTCTAACGATGGTATTCTTGTTGCTGATAAAACTCAATCAAGTTATATTAAGCCTTTTGTCGAAAAGCTTGATAATCAGGTTCGTTACGCTGAAAAGTCCTGGGGAAGTTTTACTATTGTTGATATTCAGGACAAGGCTCTTGTAATAAGGATTGTGCTTTTGCCTGAGCATAAGCTTCACTATCACAGCCATGACCACAGAGATGAGGTATGGACAGTGATGAGCGGTGAGGGAACAGTTATTCTTGATAGTGAGAAGATTGATATAAAGCCTGGCTCAGTTGTTTCAATAAAGGCTGGTCAGAAACACACTGTTATAGCCAAGACTGAGCTCGTTATCAACGAGGTTCAGATTGGTGATGAGATAAGTGTTGAGGATAAGATAAAGTACGAGTTTCCTGAAATGTAATCAACCAATAAGGGGATGCGATGAAAAAAGAATTGGCGATTGATAGATTCCTAAAAAACATAATAAACAAGTATATGTATGAAATCTGTTTATGCCTTCTTTTGCTGGCAGCGGTTTTTATACGCGTTAAGTTTGCACCGGAAACCACACTTTCTCCTGATTACAACGACTATTACAAGGTGTGGGTGGATTATTATAGAGAAAATGGCATCATTAAGGGGCTTGGAAATGCTATTGGTGACTATTATGTTCCGCTTAATGTGATGTATGCCTTGTGTTCGCTCCTTCCCGTGGAGCCTTGGCTTCCACTTAGCATAGTTGCCTTTGTCTGTGAGCTTGTGTCAGCAGTTTTTATCTTCAAGATTTTTTACCTTTTGACAGGAAGAAAGCATCATTCAATGTTCGCTGGCATTGCTACCTTATTTCTTCCCTTTGTTGCATTTAATGGAGCACTGTGGAAACAGGTAGATGCTCTATATACATGTTTTTTGATGATTTCTTTGTACAAACTTTTAAAGCAGGAGTACCGCACATCCTTTATATGGTATGGCGTTGCTTTTGCAGTAAAACTGCAGTCAATTATCTTTTTACCGATTTATCTGATCCTATACATTACAGAAGGATTTCATAGCTATGACAGAGTTCTTAAGGACTCCGGCAAAAGAAATACCTTTAGTGTTTTAGAGTTTTTGTGGATCCCTGCTGTTTATTTTATAGCAGGGCTACCAGAGGTAATCTGTCAGAACGGACTTAAGAGAACATATCTTTCATATCTTTATCAGACTCAGGAGCTAGATTCTGAAGGTTATGGAATGGTTTCATTTTTCCCTAATCTGTATAATCTTGGATTCGACAATTTCGATAAGCTTTTGTCTGGTGCTGCTATAATGGTTCTTTTTGTAGTTTTAGTTATCATTGCTTTCTTCTGCTACAGAAGAAAGGACAACATCGACAGAAAACTTGTGGTATACCTTGCTATATTCACAGCATGGACCTGCGTAGTATTGCTTCCAGGAATGCATGAGAGATATGACTATGCTATGCTTTTGCTTCTGACTCCATTTGCAGTGTTACTTAGAAAAAATATTGTATGGCCTATGTTTATTGCTAATGTGTGCTCACTGGCAACATATGCCTATGCTCTTTTTGGAGCCAGAGATATCGTCAATATGACTGTGGTTTCTTTGTTTTATGTTGGAGCATATCTTTATACTTTGATTGATGTTGTTAAGCTTTTGAACGATGAGAATCATCAGGTAAGCTGAGGAATAAATGATTGTTTAAGATAAAAAAAGCATTTAATCTAATAATAGTTTTCTGCCTTTTGGTTGCGGCGGTTTTGGTGCTTGGAACAAGCATAGTAACTACGATTTATTATGACTATGGTTGTGACAACGACTGGCCTCACTATGGAAGAGAGAATATTTTACTACTCCTGCTATTATGCGTAGGAGTAGTTTTTGTGTTTATGGTTTTAAAAAAGAAGGGCGTTTTAAAGAGCAGTAAAAGTCTGCTGATATTGGAACTTGTTTTTTGTACTGTGTATTGTCTAATGCTGATTTTTTCAATAAGACCACTGCCGGTTAATGACTCAAAGGCATTGGATGATATTATTAATTCCTTTATGGCGGGAGATTATTCATCGCTGACAGATAAAGAAGGATATCTTTATATCTGGCCATTTCAGCTAGGATATGTTGCATTTGGACAGATGATGTGTACTGTATTTGGGATTGGCAACTACACAGCCTGGGAGTTGGTGCAGCTCTTATCCATTCTTGTTACAGTTTATCTCTTATATCAGATGACATGGGAGTTTTTTGGAAACAGGGAAATCTGCGGCATTATGGCAGTTCTGTCTGCAGGGATGCTTTTCTTTTATAATTATGTGACATATATTTATGGAGATATCCTGAGCATGGCGCCCCAGACTATAGCTCTTTTCCTGGAAATTCTGTATATGAAGAGGAAAAAGGTGGGCTATGGGATTGGAGCAGGTGTGGCAATTGCTCTTGCAGTTATGTTAAAGACTAACTGTGAGATTGCACTGATTGCGCTGGTAATGATTCTTATACTGAATCTGATACTGAGGAAAAATATTTCTGAAAGTGAGTTTGCTGTTAATATTAGTAATGAAGGCGCTAGAATTTGGAAGACTAGGGTAATCATGAGCCTTGCAATAATACTGGTTATGATTGCTTTGACTTTAGGCGTTAAAGGACTTGTTAATGCATATTACTGCAATGTTACAGGACTTGATTCGATTCCAACTGGAAGTCCATCAGTTTCCCATATAGCCATGGGCCTTCAGGAGAGCGAACTTGAGGATGGCTGGTACAATGGCTACAA
Organism: Butyrivibrio sp.; assembly: GCF_015056685.1. Taxonomy (GTDB): domain Bacteria; phylum Bacillota; class Clostridia; order Lachnospirales; family Lachnospiraceae; genus Butyrivibrio. Next base: position 44,136 of record NZ_SVFW01000020.1, read on the forward strand.
CTATCATGTTTTCGCTGAGAATAACTATGAAACAGAAGCAACCAAGGCAGCAGCTATAGAGAATATCAAAGAGACACTGGCTGACTTTGCAAACAGACCTTTACATGCAGGGAAGTTCTTCTTAAGGAAATTCCTGACTCAGTGGGCGGATTCAGTCTGCATTTCAACTCATAACCTTGATCTGGTAAACAGGCACCATGACAATCCTACATGGCTTGCAGGCTTTCTGGTTTCAGGTTTTGGTTCCACTGTCATGCAGTGGGTTATGAATGTTTATATGACCATTTGCTATCTTGGAGTTGTGATTTATTTGGTAAGCGTATTACGCAAAGGAAATGTTTCAGATTCTGAAATGTTAATATTGATTCTGATATTTGGTGGCATTGTCTTCCATGAATTTTGGGAAGGGTCATCCAGATATGCTATGAGATATTATGTCTATTGGATACCTTTTGCGGCGTATGGAATTAATAGACTTATAAACAAATTAGTCGGTGTATGGAGATGAAGAGAAAATGGGAAAGTTATACGTGTGCTTGAATAAAATGATACTTTTCATTTTTTCTGCTATTTGTTTCTGCTTGTTTATTAGCTCACTTAAATGGGTTACCAAGATGAATTTCCAGACTTTTCGAGAAGGAACGATGATTGTTTCCAGAAATTCAGCTTTGACCTTTGTTTGTGTGGCAGCATTAAGTTTTGTACTAGTGTTGCTATTTAATATAACAAGTAAAATAAAACACTCCGGGTACATTCTAATAGTGGTAATTGCAGTTCACGTAATTCTTTCCGTTATATGGATTATTAATAACACCTATCCACTAGAGGTTGATCAGAGAAGTGTATGGGAAGCAGCAGTAGCGCTAGAAAATGGAGAACAAATTGCAGATTTAGATTACTTTTATCATTACCCATTTCAAGTCGGAATGGTCTATGTGATGAGAGCTGTAGTTCATTTGACCGGAATATCAGATCCATTTATTTGGAAATGTTTTAATATAATAGCTTTAGTGCTCTTTGATATTGGTATTTTTTTGCTTAACATTGAATTATTCGGTGAAAAGGGCAGCGTAATAAACGCGATTGTTCCTATTCTTTTAATTGGATTCTTTCCGATGATTTTATATACTGCATTTGTATATGGAACAATGCTATCGATAGCACTTGTTACTTGGTCACTTGTTGGAACTTCCAAAATAATAAGTGGAAAAAAGAATGTTTGGGCGCTAGCACCAATAGTGCTTATTCCAATTGCAAATAGAGTTTATAGTGGCACACTTATCGCGACAGTAGCAATTGTTGTTGCTTTGATAATAGCATCTTTTTTGTTAAAAGGTAAAAAGCAGCTTTTTCTGTTGTCAGTGGCGGCGCTTGTTGTCTGTATCAGCATTTTGTCCGGAGTCTTGGTGAGATATATGTTCTATAGACAAACAGCACTTGCCTATAGAAATAGTGGAGTTCCGGCAACTGCTTATATTTATATGGGCTCTGCTACAGACGGTGGTGTAACAGGTCCGGGGAGCTATTCGGAAGTAGCAGTGGAATTATTTGATTCATATGGAGAGGCAACTAGTGGAAAGGCGCTTGATCTTTGTAAGGAAGCCTTTGGAGAGTACATTTCAGGTGCACGCAGCTTAGATTTTTTTGTTGAGAAGATGAAGTATCAATGGTTAGATCCACTTTTTGGGGGGCTAACTATGACCTGTCACTACTATGGCAGGTATGAAGTGGCAGATTCCTTTGAGAGTTTTCTTGCAAGTAGTATCTTTGAGAATTCCTATAAGTATTGGCTGAAATATTACATTCCTTCAATATATTTTTTGACCCTAATTGGGGCCGTGGCTTTATTATTTGACAAGAGGACATGTTTATTAAAATGTCTGCTATCAATATATTTCATTGGTGGATTTATATTTCAATTCTTCTGGGAATCTAAATCAAGATACTGTTTTGCATACTTTTTATTCCTTATTCCGATAGCGGCATATGGGATAAAAGCACTTTATGAAATATTTACCGGTATTAAGAAAAATAAGATAACTGATAAAAAGATTATAAAGCGAAGCGCATATGTTGTTATTGCAATTCAACTCATAATACTGATTGCGAGCATTTTGATGCCCCATAATAATGCAAATGATATAACTGTTTCTGACTTCTATTCTGCACATAGCGGAGAAATGTTGTCATATACAGACTCGTCATATGATGATGAGATGAGGGATATTGAGTCAGATTCTTTTGTTTTGAATAAAGGATATTATAGAATTGATGTCTTTTATACTTCGAATTTTTTACCTGAAGAAAAGCATGGTGCTTCTATTTATCCCATTGTTGTATCAGATGGCTATGAGTATTGCCTTACGGATGAATATGTGTTCATGGATGAAGATGGAAAAGCTTCTTTTGAGGTTTACGTACCACATGATAATTGTGAAGTTAAGATGCGTGCGATAATCGGAGATGAAACAGAATTATTAACTGTAAGTAATGAAACAAAATATATATTGATGGATCATATTACTGTTAGTAGTCAAAATATGAAGAACAAACTGTCAAATTTCATGAGCATTTTGGGAATAATGATTATTTTTGACTTTATAGTTTTTTATATTGTTGGTGAGAAGTATGGGAAATAAAGGAAAATTTGGAATAACTTTTGTAATATTATTTTTGGTAGGAGTGGCAGTTTTCTATGGCATAATCGGGGAAAGCAGCTATATTGCAGTTCAAGATAATCTGGACCTGTTTATGGCGCAGTTTGCAATGCTTAAAAATGAGGACATTTTCTTTTCTCATGGTGTTTCTGCACCTTTTTTAGGTGGAGTATCAAGGGACGTGCTTCCAAGTGAGCTATCATTATATACTGTTTTATTCATGTTTTTACCTCCATTTGCAGCATATGTTGTTGGATACATTTTAAAGGTTATTATCGCTGTAATTTCCTGCAGATTATTGTTTATTGATATCGTATCTTGCAGTAATCCTGAGAAGGAAAATGATTCCCATGTATTAAACCTTGCTACATTAGTTGGTTTATTGTATGGAATACTTAATCTTTTCCCTGCTTTTGGTATACCATTCGCTTCGGTGCCACTGATTGTATATCTTCTCCGTAAAGTATACAGAAATGGACTAGGGGGACGGGGGTTATGGTTCATTTTACTTATTTTTTGTTATCCGTTTATTTCCTATTTTTCATATCTTGGCTTTTTTATTTTGGGGTATTTATTTATAGCGATTATTTGGCTGTGGATAAGGGATAAGAAACTTAGTTGGAGTCTTGTGGCTTCACTCGTGGCACTTGGAATTGGTAACGTGGTGTTTGAATACAGGCTTTTTAACATGATGTTGTTTTCTGACGCTGTGACTATCAGGGAGACAATGGTTCAGACCTATCTGCCATTTAATGAGATTATTGGAGAGAGTTTTGACATTTTTGTAAATGGTATGATGCATGTAGAGGACCTTCATCAGTTCTTTGTTATGCCAATCTGCCTTGCTTACCTTTTGTTTTTAAATGTCAGGTATATTGTGAAAAAGAATGTCAAAGGAATCTTTACTGATTATTACAATCTTTGCTTTCTGATTATTGTATTTAACTGCGTTGTATATGGACTTTATTATTCACAGTCAGTAGAGCATCTGGTTGAAACTTTGGTTCCACCGCTTACAGGATTTCAGTACAACAGGACAATCTTTTTTAACCCATTCCTGTGGTGCGCGATGTTATTTATTCTTGTCTATCGTCTGTATTTGTGGATAAGTGACAGAGTAAATTCAGAGCAAGGGGAGAAATCGCTTATATCGAAGACATTGATGTGTATACCATATGTGATAGTTTTTATAGCTGCTTTGATAGTTCTTGTATCACCAACTAAGTACAACGACCTGTATCATACTGCAAAGCTTACAGCTCGCAGCGAGATTTTTGGCCATGAGAATGATGCTCTTAATTTCAAAGAGTTTTATTCTACTAAGCTTTTTGATGGGATAAAAGAAGACCTTGACTATAAAACAGGTGAGTACAGCGTTGCCTATGGAATGCACCCAGCAATCCTTGAGTACAATGGAATCTATACTCTTGATGGATATCTTGGATTTTATCCACAGAGCTATAAAGAAGCCTTTAGGGAGGTAATAGCTCCTGCTCTTGATCGTATGGAACCATCCCGCTTATATTTTGATGAATGGGGAGCAAGGTGCTATCTTTATTCCGGAACAGATTTATCAATTGTTATGGCGACAAAGAGTATGGCTGAAGTTACTGATAATGATATTTATATTAATGCGACTGCTCTAAAAGAGCTTGGATGTAAGTATATATTCTCGCGTATAGATATAACTAACACAGATAAAACAGGGATTAAGCTACTTAAGAGTTATACAGATAATTCATCACCATACACTATTTATGTGTATACGATTGATTGAGAATACTACTGGATTTGATATTATTTTATTATCAGTTTAAAATGTATAAGGCAAGATGTGGCTATGGAAATCTTGCATTTAATCGAAAAGGGGAAACAATGGATAAAATAGCAGTTTTGATTCCTTGTTACAATGAGGAAAAGACAATAGGTAAAGTTATTCGTGATGCCAAGGCAGCACTGCCTGAGGCAACAATTTATGTATATAACAATAATTCCAAGGACCGCACAGCAGAAATAGCAGAGGCGGAGGGAGCTATTGTAAGAAATGAATATATGCAGGGCAAGGGCAACGTTATCAGAAGGATGTTCCGTGAAATAGATGCTCTCGTGTATGTTATGGTTGATGGTGATGATACATATCCTATGGAGTCAGCGCCTGAGATGGTTGACCTTGTTCTTAATCATAATTCGGATATGGTAGTAGGCGACAGATTATCAAGCACATATTATGAGGAGAATAAGCGTCCTTTCCATAACTTTGGAAACAACCTTGTAAGAGGAAGCATTAACAGACTCTTTAACTGCAATATCAGAGATATCATGACCGGTTTCAGGGCATTTAGCTACGAGTTTGTTAAGACATTCCCTGTATTGTCCAAGGGATTTGAAATTGAGACAGAGATGACTATTCATGCTGTATACAACAATATGCAGATTGACAATGTCATCATCGATTACAGAGATCGCCCTGAAGGTTCAGAGAGTAAGCTCAACACTTATGCAGATGGATTCAAGGTGCTTAGGACTATAGCAAGGCTGTATAGAAGCTACAAGCCATTTGGATTCTTTTCTATAGTTGCAGTGTTGCTTGCGATTCTGTCAATGATCTTCTTCGTGCCGATTCTTCAGGAGTACTGGGCAACGCATCTTGTTCCTAGGATTCCTACACTTATTGTATGTTGTTTTGTTTTAATGGCTGCAGTTCAGAGCTTTTTTGCGGGAGTTATTCTTTCGACCATGTCTATAAATAACAGACGTGAGTTCGAGATGCAGCTCAACATGCTTCAAAGGCATAAAGAGACAGATCTGATGAAGTGAGATATTAGTAATGAAAAATAATAGTAAGAAGCTTTTATTTAGTGCTTCTAAAGACTTTATATTCAGTGTACTTGCACTGGTAATATATAACGGTGTCCTTCAGCTGCTTATCTACCCTGGACTTGAGTCCAGAGTAGGTGCGGATGCTTTTGGCACCGTTCTTTATTTGATCTCTGCCGTATCCATAATGGGGGCAGGCTTTGGAACAGCAGCCAGTTATTCCAGAATGGTGGCCAAAAAAGACAGGACAGAGAGTAACGGAGACTATAACTTATTTCTTTTGATAGTTGCCGGAATATCTGTTGTGGTGTCTTTTGTAGCTCTTTTTGTTTTAGGAAATCTTGAGGCGCTTTTATATGTTCAGGTCCTACTTCTGATGATCGTGACAGTAGTCAGATACTACGCTGATGTTGAGTGGCGAATGACCATCAGGTTCAAAGACTATTTTATTTTCTTTGGAATGGTTTCTATTGGCTATGTTTTAGGCCTCATGATATATCCTGTGACAAAGAGCTGGGCAGCTACCCTCTTTGTAGGTGAAGCCTTCGGTATCATCTACACTTTTTTTAGGGGACATATTTTTAGAAGCCCATACACCAGGCTTTCCGATAGCTTCAAAGAGAACATGAAGTCTCTGTGGTACATTTCAGCCAGCAATCTCCTTGCAGCACTGATACTACATTCAGACAGAATTCTACTTCGACTTGTAGTTGGTGGAAGGGAAGTTACAGTGTTTTATGCGGCGAGCCTTATAGGTAAGATCGTTGCCATGCTCACAACACCATTAAATGGTGTTATTATCAGCTATCTTACCAACTATAAGATTGAGCTTGATAGAAAGAAATTTGGACTTATCAGCGTATTCCTTTTAATATTAACCGCTGTCGGAGCCCTTGCCTGCACCGGAGTGTCATACATATTTGTAAAGATCATGTATCCGGATATTTTTGAGGAAGCAACAAGGTTCTTTTTCCTGGCTAATTTAGGACAGATACTCTATTTTATCTCTGGTTCTCTCATGGTTGTGATCATGAGCTTTTCCAAAGAAAAGATGCAGCTTGTTATCAATAGTGTTTATGGTGCATGCTTTTGTCTTATAGTTATTCCGATGACTATGGCATTTGGGATAAATGGTATTGCTTATGGACTTGTTATTATTAGTTTTTTTAGATTTCTTTTGACTGCTTTTATAGGAATCAAAAAGTTATCAAAATAACGTCTAATTCTTAAGACTTTCTTAAGATTTGCGGCAGATATTCTTAAGATTGATGCTTTCCTATTCACAAGAAAAATCAAAGTGATACAATCATATCGTAAGAAGCTTTATGAGAAATACAGGAAGGATGTTGATATGAAAAAAAGATATTTGACTATAGTTGCAACTGTCATGACTTTTGTTACTGTTATTACAGGATGTGGTCTCCAAGGTGATGATACTCAGAAGGCTACAGAGTATATAAATGATGAGACAGAAAGCTCTGACGCTTCAACTGCCATGAGCGCAGTAGACTTCGCATCTGAGAGTGGGTCAACAATCGTAGTTGATGGATTGATGGAACCTGTTTTGGAAGAGGCAAGCGCATCAGCATCTACATCTATAATCGAGACTCCTGCAGCAGCTACTGTTGCCACAACAGAGGAAGTTAATGAGTCGGATAAGACTGTAATGGTGTTTATGGGTGATAGCCAATTTGCCAACGGTAGAAGTGAAGGGACTGATATACCACATCTTATTGGCGAGAGAGTTCCTGATTCAGTAGTTTATAACCTTGGGATTGGCGGAACAACAGGTGCTATTGAGATGACTACATCTGATGTAAGCCCTGAGAATCTTGTATCCACTAGTTTTCTTGGAATGACATATGCTTTGTCAGGACAGGCAGACAGGAATAATGTTTTATCTGAGTATCCTGAGATTTTAGAGACTATGAATAAGGTTGATCCCAAGGAAGTTGATTACTATTTTCTTTCCTATGGAACTAATGATTTCTTTTTAGGACTCCCTCTTGACCATACTCAGTACGATGGTGACCCTATGCACTGTTTTTACGATGCAATGTGCACTGGTATTGATAAGCTAAAAGAGTTAAGCCCTGACGCAACGATTATTCTTTTAACTCCATTCTATGGTGTTTATTATGATAGTGACAATAATCTTATTGGAGATACATATGTTGTAAGTAACTATTTTGATACTCTTGCAAATTATGCCAGAAAGTCAAAAAATGTTGCTGAAGATGAAAATATAGAAAGCTTTGACACAATGTTTGGCACCCATTGTGACCTGTACATTGATACTGCTGATCAGTATCTGATTGATGGTGTACATCTTACTCTAACAGGAAGACAGATTTTTGCTAGGCTCCTGGCTCACCTTCCAAACTACATGGAAAAGAATGAACCATCAGTGTATTATGATACAGACTACATCAAGATTTCTGAGTTTAACCCTGATGAGTACTATAAATATCGTGATGATATGTTAAAAGAATACTATCCTGATTACTATGAAAAACTCATCAATGGTGAATATAAACTTGCAAAACCAGATGAGGAGTAATCTGACTCATACTTAAATGTTCTAGACCTTCTTGGATTGATATGTCCCAAGGAGGTCTTTTTTGCTTTTTATTTGAAGAAATGTATGCATTGTTGTATACTACTCTTATTGTTAAAAGACTAACTAAAAGAGGGAAGTTAGATGAAAAAAGTACTAATTATCGGGGCAGGTCCTGCTGGTCTTACAGCTGCATACGAGCTTTTGACCAAGTCCAAGGACTATCAGGTTGTAGTTTTCGAAGAGACAGATCAGTTCGGAGGTATTTCCAGAACAGTTAACTATAAAGGCAATCGTATGGATATGGGAGGACATAGGTTCTTTTCTAAGGTTCCTGAGGTTAATGAGTGGTGGCAGAAAATGCTGCCTCTTCAGGGAGCACCAACCTACGATGACATTGTATTAGACAGACCTATGGCTATGGCTGAGGGCGGACCTGATCCGGAGAAGACAGACAGGGTTATGCTCCGTAGAAACAGAGTATCAAGGATTTTCTTTGACAGGAAGTTCTATGATTACCCAATCTCCCTTAAGCTTGAAACCTTCAAGAACATGGGACTTGCTAAGACCATCGCCTGCGGATTTTCATATCTTTGGGCTATGATCTTTAAGAGAGAAGAGAAATCTCTTGAGGACTTCTATGTAAACAGATTTGGTAAAAAGCTTTACTCAATGTTCTTTGAGTATTATACAGAGAACCTTTGGGGAAGGCACCCATCAGAGATTGACCCATCCTGGGGAGCACAGAGAGTTAAGGGCGTATCTATATTGGCAGTTCTTAAGAATGCTTTCCGCAAAAAATCAGGAAAGACTGGTGGGAAGGTTGAAACATCACTTATTGAAGAGTTCAGCTATCCTAAGCTTGGCCCAGGTCAGCTTTGGGATGTTACTGCAGCTGAGATCAAAAATCTCGGAGGAACAATTGTCTGCAATGCCAAGGTTACCAAGATAAGGAAAGATGGCAATCACATAAAGGGTATCACCTATCTTTTTGATGGCAAAGAGATGGAGATTGAGGGGGATATAGTTATCAGCTCAATGCCTGTTAAGGACCTTGTAGAGGGCATGAATGATGTTCCTGCTGAGCCCCTTAGAATTGCCAAGGGACTTCCTTACAGAGATTACATGACTCTCGGAGTTTTGGTTCCAAAGCTCAACCTTGAGAATAAGACCAAGATCAAGACTATTGGCAATATTGTTCCTGATAACTGGGTATACGTTCAGGATAGAACAGTTAAGATGGGACGTTTCCAGATTTACAACAACTGGTCTCCATACCTTGTAAAAGACCTGGAGCATACAGTATGGGTTGGACTTGAGTATTTCTGCTTTGAAGGTGATTCAATGTGGAATATGACTGAGGACGAATTTGCCGAGATGGCAATTAAAGAAATGGTTACACTTAATCTTATCAGCAGTGCTGATGAGGTTATTGATTATCACATGGAAAGAGTTAAGAAAGCTTATCCTGCATACTTCGATACATACGAAGAAATGGATAAACTGGTGGATTACCTTAACACCATTGATAATCTGTACTGCGTTGGACGTAATGGACAGCACAGATACAACAACATTGATCATTCAATGTGCACTTCTTTTGAGACGGTTAAGAATATTCTTAGTGGGGAGACAGACCGCAGCAACATATGGAATGTCAACACCGAGAAGGAATACCACGAAGCTGATTCTGCACCTGAGGAAGAAGTTGAGGTAGATTAAGAATTATGGGGTGTGGCATGGGAGTCACATCCCATTTTATTATGAAAGATTTTAAGAGGTTTAATTGTGAAAAAGATTAGTATTATGATTCCATGCTTCAATGAAGTAGAAAATGTTGAAGCCATCAGCAAAGCAGTAGAGGAGGTTTTAGTCAGGGAACTTCCACAGTATGACTATGAGATAGCATTTATTGACAATGCTTCAACTGACGGCACAAGAGATATAATTGAAAGGTTATGTGCTGAAAATAAGAAGATAAAGGCTATTTTCAATGTGACCAATTTTGGTCAGTTTAATTCACCTTTCCACGGCATGTGCTCACTTGATGGAGACTGCGTTATTCCAATCTGTGCAGATTTTCAGGATCCTGTTGAGCTTATACCTGTTTTTGTGAGAAAATGGGAAGAGGGACATAAAATCGTAAGTGGAGTAAAGTCTTCAAGTAAGGAAAATGGCTTTATCTATTTCCTGAGAAGCTGTTATTACAAACTGATCAAGAACATGTCAAGCGTCCGTATGATCGAGCATTTCACAGGTTTTGGCCTTTATGACAAAACTTTTATCCAGCTCCTTAGGCAGTTGGGAGATCCTATTCCATTTATCAGGGGAATTGTTGCAGAGTACGGAGAAGGCTTTAACATGACAACTGTAGAGTATGAGCAGCCTCAGAGAAGAGCCGGTAAGACGCATAACAATTTCTATACGCTGTATGATGCGGCAATGCTTAGCATCACTTCATACACTAAGGTTGGCTTGAGGCTTTGTACAATTGCCGGATTTATCTGTGCTCTTGTGGATCTGATAGTAGCTTTTGTTTATCTTGTTTTGAAGTTGACTCACTGGTATAGTTTCCATGCGGGTTATGCGCCTATGATCATTGGTATGTTTCTTATTGGAGCGATACAGCTCTTTTTCATAGGACTTATGGGTGAGTATATCCTCAATATCAATACCCGAGTGATCAACAGACCTATTGTTGTTGAGGAAAAGAGAATTAATTTCTAAGGGGAATGCGTTATGCAACTGGTATCCGCGGAATTTTTTGTATTTTTGCCGATAGTTGTGGCAATCAATTTTATAGTACCAAGGAAGTTTAAGTATATCTGGCTTTTAATAACCAGCTTGTTTTTCTATGCCAGCATTGATGTAAAGAGTACTGTAGTACTGGTAATCTCTATAACTATGGCATATGGCTTTGGGCTACTTCTTGAAAAGAACAAGCAAAATAAGGCAATTTTATCTGTGGCAATAGCTATCCACATAGCTGTGCTGATTGCCTGCAAATATCTTAATTTCATAGAAAAGACTTTTCTTTCTCTTACAGGGAGAACAGAGGAGGCAGTAAATCTTAATCTCTTGGCAACCCTTGGCATTTCTTTTTACATGCTAAAAATTATCGGATACCTGATCGATGTATATCGCGGTGACCTGATGGCTGAAAGAAATCCCCTTAAAGTCGGATTATATGTATCATTCTTTCCACAGATAACACAGGGACCTATCGAGAGAGCTAAAAACATGCTTCCGCAGTTTAATTTTCCACTCACTGTGGATTATGACATGTTGAGGGACGGGCTTCTGGAGATAATCTGGGGCTATTTCTTAAAACTGGTAGTTGCTGACAGATTGGCTATTTACGTAAATAACGTATATGCAAATCCCATGGAGGCGGTAGGTTTTACAACTCTTGTTGCAACAGTGTTCTATACTTTCGAGATATATACAGACTTTGCAGGATATACGCACATTGCAATCGGTATATCAAGGATACTTGGAATTGATGTTATGGAGAACTTCAAGTGTCCTTACCTTGCAAGTAGCATAGCAGGCTTTTGGAGGAGATGGCACATTTCGCTCTCTACCTGGCTTAGGGATTATCTCTATATTCCTCTTGGAGGGAATAGAAAAGGTACTGCCCGAAAGTATTTAAATATTATGATCGTATTTCTGGTTAGCGGACTTTGGCATGGAGCCGGCTGGACTTTTGTGGTCTGGGGACTTCTTCATGGACTGTTCCAGGTTATTGGTTATATATTAAAGCCGGTAAGAGACTGGTGCGTAAATGTATTTAAGGTTGAGAGAAATGCATTTTCACACAGAGTGTTGAAAGTATTAGTTACTTTCTTACTTGTAAATTTTGCGTGGGTATTCTTTAGAGCATCTTCACTTGGTGAAGCCTTTTTGATCATTAAGAACAGCTTAGTATTTACTCCGTGGATGCTGGCTGATGGAAGCCTTTATAAGCATGGACTCGACAGTGCGGATTTCTTTGTGGCAATAGTGGGACTTATCATCGTAGTTGTTACTGATCTTGTGAATTACAACGGATTCATTATTAGGGAACGAATTCTGAAACAGGGAATCTGGATCAGGTACATTATCGTAATAGCAGCTATCATTTCTATCTTAGTTTTTGGAATCTGGGGCCCGGGATACGACAGCGCTGCGTTTATTTATCAACAGTTTTGATGAACGAAGTGGAGCAATCCGTATATCATCAAAATAAAAAAATATTCTAGGAAAATAGGTCATGAAAAAAACACTAGCCAATGTATTTAAATCAATAATCTTCTTGATTCTGCTTAGTTTAGCAATTGCAGCGACTGTAGTGATAGTTAAGAGAAAAGAGAGCGATTACAAATATACCGACTTTTTTAACGAAGCAAAAAAAGACCACATAGATGTTTTATTTATGGGTTCATCTCATGTGATAAATGCCATTAATCCGGTATTTCTTTTTGAGGAGTATGGCATCACTTCCTACAATATGGGAGGTCACGGGGCTATGCTCCAGGCTACTTACTGGGAGCTTCAGCAGGCGCTTGAGTATTGCACACCCAAGTGGGTTGTTGTAGATACTTACATGCTCGAGAAGAATATCAGGTATCTCGATAACAGAGAAGAATTCGACGATGAAGATGAAGTAAATACATCAGTTGAGCAGCTCCATCTGAACATGGATGCCTGGCCTTTAAATGATCTTAAAAGACAGGCAATTGATGACCTCATTCAGGATGAGAGTGTAAAAAAAGAATTTCTTTATGAGTTCATTATTTACCATAACCGTTGGAAATATTTAAACGAGAGTGACTTTAAGACTATTACCGGAACTGCAGACAGGAACAGGCTTTTCGGTGCGGAGATGAGATACCAGGTAGAGCTTGAGCCGGAGCAGTACCCTGAAGTTACAGAGTCAGATCTTTTGACCGAGGATACAGTTGGAACGGAGTATCTTGAGAAGATAATTGAACTCTGTCAGGAAAGAGGAATTCCTGTTGTACTTACCTTTTATCCATTTGCTGCAGAGACCAAGGATCAGGCAGCAGCCATAAGAGCAGGACAGATAGCGGAAAGCTATGATGTTCCGTATATCAATATGCTAGACCTTGATGTAATTGATGTTTATTCTGACCTTAATGACCATGGACATCTGAATGTAGTTGGTTCTAAAAAGGTGACTGATTACATGGGACAGTGGCTTTCTGAAACAGGAGATCTGGCAGATCACCGCGGTGATGACTCTTATAGCTATTGGCAGGAATGTGTTGAAAATTTCAATGAGGAGCTTGATGATGTCCTTTTTAGCGAGGACAATTTATATATTAAGCTTGACCTTCTTAATTTAGAAGATTACAATTTCGTGCTGTATGTCAACGGAGATTCACCGGTCTTTTTGGATAATTATCTAAAGAGAATGATAAGAAATTCTTCTATGACTAATAAAATAGATAACACAAGTGGTCCATATATACTGGTAAAAGATAACTCTACCGGGAAGACTTACGAGGCCTGTGAGAGTGAGGAACTTTCAGCTATGAGTACTGCCATGGGAACCCTTAATTACAGGCCGGTTGAGCAGTATTTCAGGCTATTATATTCAGACGAGGATCCGGATACCAATTATCTGTATGATGAGGCACATTATCTGAATGACATTCAGCTTATCATATACGATGAAGATGGTGACATCTTAGAACATGATTACTATAAGTCAAACGGCGGCAATTACGTTCGTTGATATATATTTTTTAATGGAGGTTTTTTATGAACGATAAGGTTTGTATCGTAGGAATCGCAGGAGGAACAGCATCGGGCAAGACTACAATTGTCCGTATGATAAAAGAGAAGTTTGGGGATGATATTGTTGTTATTAACCATGACTCATATTATAAGGCGCACAATGACTTATCTTATGAGGACAGGACCAGACTTAACTATGATCATCCTGAGTCTTTTGATACAGATCTTCTGATTGAAGATGTGAAAAAACTTAAGAATAACATAGCTATCGATGTGCCTGTCTATGATTATACAATTCATAACAGGGCTGATGAGACAGTTCATGTTATGCCTAAAAAAGTAATCATCGTTGAGGGAATTCTTATCCTTGAGAACAAAGAACTCAGAGACCTTATGGATATCAAGGTATTTGTAGAGACTGATGCAGATGAGAGACTTATGAGAAGAATTCGCCGTGATATGGTGGAGAGAGCCCGCAGTATTGACTCGATTCTTAAGCAGTACACAGAAACTGTAAAGCCTATGCATGAGCAGTTCGTAGAACCTAGCAAGAAATACGCTGATATCATCATCCCTCGTGGCGGAGAGAACTTAACAGGTATCAGCATACTTCAAGAGCACTTAAAGCTCATGATGCAGGGGTGATAGATATAAAAGCATTTGGGAGGAACATGCCTTGTTTCTTGTTGTTGGAGAGGTTATAAAGTTAATATTTTGGCTGTTTTGTGCTCCAATGATTATTGGAGTTTTAGTTAATTTCATTTTGCCTAAGGAAAAGAGAACTATTGGCGTAACATTTTTATTAGGCTTCTTGGTTTATTTGGCAGTGTTTGAAGTTATTGCAATATACTGCATGACTACGATAATGTACAGTGCTTTTGCATATTGTGTGAAATATTTTTTGATAGCTTCATGGATACTGGTAGTGCTGGGAATTGGAAGAGTTTGTTACGCTTCTTTTATCAAGAAGGATAGAAAACTTATTGTGTCCAATAAAGCCATAGTAATGAAGCTTACTGCTACTAAAGTTTACTGGCTTATTTTCTTTGGACTTCTTGCATTTCAACTCGTAATGTCAGTTGTGATGGCGAGTTTTGACGGAGACGATGCTTATTATGTGGTTGAGTCATTGCTTGCACAGCAGGCTGATGTTATGAATACAATCTTGCCCTATACCGGAAACTCTACATCCCTTGATATAAGGCACGCCCTTGCTGTTATAACTATGTGGATCGGATTTATTGCAAAAGTAAGCGGTGTTCATGCAACAATTGTTTCACACTCCGTTATACCGCTTTTGTTTATTCCGCTGGTTTATCTGGTATATGCGCAGATAGGTAAAGTTCTTTTTAAAGATAAAAAAGAGATGGTTCCTGTATTTCTGATAATCGTGAGCTTTCTCATGATGTTTGGAAATGTATCTCACTATACACCTGCTACATTTTTCCTTATGAGGACATGGCAGGGAAAAGCAATGGTCGGAAATTTGGTATTTCCGATGATTTTCTGGATTTTCCTGGAAATGTATGAGAATGTGAAAGCTAGTAATAAAGAAATATCTGTGGATAAGGCAGGCACAAGTTCTGTTTATTTGTGGATAATGCTTGCTCTTGTAAATATGCTATCCGGCATGTGCAGTGCAATGGGAGTTATCTTTGGAAGTGGGATAATAGCTCTTTTATCACTTCTTCTTTTGATATTTAGCAGGAACTGGAAGGTTATATTAGGAGCTTTCTTTTGCATGATACCAAACCTTATCTATCTGGCTCTTTACTTCTCAATCTGGACAAGTGGCATGTGAGGTACCCGATATGTACGGAATATTCATGGAGTGCTGGGTTGCACTGAAATTATATGGCGGAAATGGAGTGCTGCTTTTAATGTTTTTGGCAGCTGCTATCTACATTGTGGCCAGTGAAAAAGATATAAAAAAGAAAATCGTTTTAGGCATATTGCCACTTGTGATCCTTGCAGGGTTTCTTTTCCCTGTTACCAAGATCGTCTATGTGGCGCTGTTTGATGATGGGAGCGATACATATTACAGGATACTGTGGCTTATTCCTATGTACGTGGTTATAGGATATGGTGCCTGTAAGGCTGTCATGAACTTCAAAAAGGATGCTGTAAGAAGAGGAATGTTGGCGCTTATACTGTTGATAATTGCTGTGACAGGCTCTTTTGTCTATGCCAATCAGTATATGTCAAAGGCTGAGAATCTCTATCACATTCCTCAAAACGTTATTGACATTTGTGATGTCATAGCGCCTGAGGATGGTGAGCCCA
Organism: Butyrivibrio sp.; assembly: GCF_015056685.1. Classification (GTDB taxonomy): domain Bacteria; phylum Bacillota; class Clostridia; order Lachnospirales; family Lachnospiraceae; genus Butyrivibrio. The sequence continues at coordinate 60,192 of NZ_SVFW01000020.1, forward strand.
GAGTAAGAGCAGCATTCCCATCAGAGCTCGTACATTTTGTAAGACAATACGATACAGATATACTCATGCCCTATGGTCGTGAGATGGTAGTTACACAGTGGGATTATTACAATGCTGTGTATGAAGTTATGGAAAAGCCGGAGACAATAGATGCCACAGCTCTTTTGGAGGCGACAAGGCAGACTAAGTGTCATTACATTGTTCTTGCTGATAGCAGAAAAATAGATGGTAATCTGGTGGATATGGGACTTGATGCGATAGCAAACATTGATGGATATACCATTTATGAGGATCCGATGGTAGAGAAGTAATTTACTGAGTATTTTTGGAAAGAAGAAATGAAATAAAATATATGGAAAAAGAAGTACAGGATTATTTAGATAGAGTGCATGAGTCAGATTTTGCCATGCTCTCTGAGGTTGACAGGATTTGTAAAAAATATAATATTCAGTATTATCTTCATGGTGGCACATTTCTTGGTGCAGTAAGACATCAGGACTTTATCCCTTGGGATGATGATGTGGATATTTTGTTTTTGAGAAAAGATTATGAGAGATTTTTAGATGTCTTTGAAAAAGAGGCTGATCCTAGATTTCAGCTTTTGAGATTTGAGAGATATCCACAGTTCTTTGATTTTATCAGTAAGATTGCTGACACAGAACTGACCTATGAAGGAACTACATTTGGAGCAGAGGACTTCTACGAAAACAGATATTCGCATCCAACTCTTGATCTGTTTGTTTTTGATATTGAAGATAAGAATCACAAGTGGCAGCTTATCAGGATGAAGCTTCTATATGCCTTGGCTATGGGACACAGACCTTATGTTGATTACAGTAAGTTCAAAGGAATCATGAAAGCTGTGGCCTTTGTGCTTGCAAGTGTTGGAAAGCTGATCCCATTTAAAAAGATTGCTATGAAGTACATTGGACTTCAGATGCAGGGCGGAATTGCAAGGCTTGCTGATGGAGATAATGATAAGTTTTATGATGGTAAAAAAGTGCTCTTTATCTCCAACGAGCAGCCTGATCCCAGGTACTGGGGCCTTGATTTTGATGTGGAGCATTTAGTGTATGGCCCGGATACAGCACTTATCAGAGGAAAAGAGTTCCCTATTCCCAAGCTCCATGACAAGTGGCTTAAAAAGACCTATGGAGATTACATGGCGCTTCCACCAAAGGAAAAACAGGTGCCTATGCATGTGAATATAATCAAAGAGTGATTTTTATTACGAAAAGAGGAAAGAATATGAAAACTGTAGCACTGATCATTGCAGGCGGCACAGGAGCCAGAATGCATCAGGATATTCCAAAACAGTTTCTGACAGTTAATGAGAAACCGGTTATAGTATATACTTTGGAGGCGTTTCAGAATCATCCTGAAATAGACTCAATCGCAGTTGTCTGCGTAGATGGATGGGAGCAGATGCTTTTGGCATATGCCAAACAGTTTAATATAACAAAGCTTGAGCATGTAGTTAAAGGTGGAGACAATGGACAGGGCTCCATTCGAAACGGTGTTTATGAGCTTGAGAAGTTTTTTGATAAGGATGATATTGTGCTTATCCACGATGCCATCAGACCCATGGTTTCAGCGGAGATTATATCAGACTGTATCATGAAGACAAAACAGTATGGCAATGCTATAACAGCCATTCCATGCGCTGAGGCCATGCTTACAACAGACGACGGAGTAGTGTCAGAGGAGTCTTATTCAAGAGATAAATTAAAGAGAACCCAGACTCCACAGGGCTTTAAAATCGGGGAGATCTGCGACCTTCACAGAAAAGCCCTTGAAAAAGGAATCACAGCCTCAGTTGCTTCCTGTACTCTTATGATTGAGATGGGCAAAAAGGTATATTTTTCTCAAGGATCTGAAAAGAACATTAAGCTCACAACAGTAGATGACATCGATATTTTCAAGGCGCTTCTTATGAGTAAGAGAAGCGAGTGGCTTAAGTAAGGGGAGTTATGTTATTCAATTCTTATGAGTTTTTGCTGGCTTTTATGCCGGTATTCATTATCGGGTATTTCCTGATAAGGCATTTTTATAGAGAAAATGAGAAGCTAATGAGACTGTGCAATTTGTGGATAATTGCAGGCTCATTAGTTTTTTATGCGCTTTTTGGGATAAAGAATGTATTGGTATTACTTGCTAGTATAGTGGTCAATGCAGTTTTTATTTTTGTTTTGAATTTAAAGAAAAACAACCAATTGACACCAAATCAGAGTGTAGTTCTTTGCGGTGCTATTGTGGTAAACGTTGCTTCACTGTTATTTTTTAAGTTCAGTGGAGTTTTCTTTCCAATAGCTATTAGCTTCTACACTTTCAATCAGATTGCTTTTCTTGTGGATTTCTATCGTGGAGATATAGAAAAATTTGATCTACTTGAGTATCTTTCATATATTCTCTTTTTCCCTAAGCTCCTTCAGGGACCGCTTATGAGCTACGGTGACTTTGAACGCCAGTTAAAAAATTCAGCGAAAAAGAGCCTTGATTGGGAATTAGTAATGAGAGGGCTTTTCCTTATTTCTTTGGGGCTGTTCAAAAAAGTAATCCTTGCGGATACTATTGGGCAAGCGGTGGATTATGGATATAATTCTCTGGCAACACTTGGCTGGTGGGAGGCTGTGCTTGTTGCAGTATTCTATTCATTTCAGCTTTACTTTGATTTTAGTGGATATTGTGATGTTGCTAGCGGAATCTGCATGATTTTTGGCTTTGAACTTAGTCTTAACTTTGATTCTCCGTATAAGTCAGTTAATATAATAGATTTTTGGAACAGATGGCATATTACATTAACTAAGTTTTTTACCAAGTATATCTATATTCCTCTTGGAGGCAGCAGGAAGGGCGCTGTCAGGACCTATGTAAATATCATGATCGTTTTCCTGATAAGTGGTCTTTGGCATGGAAGTGGCTGGACCTTTATTGTATGGGGAGCTATGCATGGTGTTCTAAATATGATAACAAGGGCGATTGGAAGTATAAATCGCAAAGAAAATGGTTCTCCTGTGGAAAAAAAGATTACAAGAGCTGTTGTTTGTGGAAAACGTCTTTTTACTTTTATCTATGTGACCATAGCTTGGGTGTTCTTTAGAGCAAATACTATTTCAGATGCAGTACTGCTATTTAAGCGCATGTTTAGTGGCGAAATCAGACCTTACTACAGTGATTTTGCCAACTATTTCAGACTTGATGAGATCTGGTATGTGTTTAAGCTTACACCAATAGTGAATTTTAACTTTGCATGGGATCTGTGTATGTGGTTATTCCTTGCGCTTTCAATTGTGATCGTGTTCTTTGGAAAAAGCGCCATAAATTATGCAAAAGAGTGCAAAATAGGAATCTTAACAACTTTTCTAACAGCTCTTTTACTAGTGTGGTGCATTCTTAGTTTTGGAGGAGTAAGCACATTCCTCTACATGAATTTCTGATGACTAATAGGATTAATTTGATGGATAGTAAAAACGGTTATAAAAAACAATTTATAATACTGATAGCACTGGTATTTGCGGCATTTGTTCTGTGTGGCGCCATAGTTGTCTATGTGGATCCATTTTTCCACTACCATGCGCCCTTAGAGGGATTTCCTTATGTGGTGGACAATCAGCTCAGTCAAAATCCCGGAATGGCCAAGAATATGAACTATGAGGGATGTATCATAGGGTCATCCATGACGGTTAATTTTGACACTGATGATTTTAAAGAGCTCCTTGACGTGAATACTATAAAGCTCAGTTATAGTGGAGCATATCCTAAGGATGACTACAACATTTTATCAATCGTATTTGATAAGGATACATACGCCAGAAAAAATAGTGATGTCAAAGCTGTGTTTTTTGCCATGGATATCCCGACTATGACTGCAGATACAGAGACCACAAAGTATCCACTTCCTGAGTACCTGTATGATGATAATTATCTTAATGATGTGAAGTATCTGCTTAACAAGGATGTACTCTTGCAGTACATCATGCGTCCTATGATTCAGGGACAGGGCTCTGACCTGTCAGAAATATATGCAAGCTGGTGGACACCTGATTATTACAATATCCAGTGGGTTATGCACAACTATGATGAACCAGAGTATGTGGATGAAGAGACGGCAGCAGATGCTCTTTTGTCTCAGACCAAAGAAAACCTTGAGGTAAATATTCTTCCCTTTGTGGAAAATAATCCTGATACACAGTTTTATTTCTTTTTCCCACCATACAGCATTTTGTACTGGCACAATGTAATGCAGGAAAATACCTTTGAAGCAACATTTAGTCAGTATCAGTATGTTGCGGACAGATTGCTTGGATATAACAATGTTCATTTATTCTATTTTCAGACAATGCCGGAGACCTTAGACCTCAATAACTATGCGGACTACACACATTATAAACCCGATATTAATAGATTTATGGTAGAATGCTTTAAGGATGGAAGCTATGAGATCCATTCATCAGAAGAAATGAAAAACCAACTTGCCACTATGAGAGAGATGATAGCAGCATTTGATTATGGTGAGCTGCTTTCAAAAGAGTGGTAAGAGTAGTAAAAGAGGTAATCATGAGTAAAGAAAATAATGAGAACAAATTTCAACAAATCCCCATATGGGTCCACATTATTCTAATAGCCATAATCGTAGGCGTCCTTGCCTTTTCAGGCTTTAAGCTTTGGAGATGGAATCAGGGAACAGCCAAGACTGAGGGTGTAACAGGAGAGAGCTACGAGGTAGAAGTTCTTGATCAGATATTCCTGTTATCAGAAGATAAAAAGGCTGGTCACGAAGAGGATGGTACTGAGACAATTCTTTTCCTCGGTAATGACTCTCTTACATATGACACATCTGAGACAGGTGTTACAAGTCAGGTTCAGTCCAAACTGGCAGGATCAAATTGTATAAATGCAGGATTCCCGGCTTCAACAGTGGCACTAAAAAATGCTGAGTATACAGATGACTACGCCCTTGATGCCTTTAGTTTTTACAATGTTGCCAAGTGTATTTACGATGAGGACTTTGATCAGCTTATTGAAAAGTCAACGCTTTTTGAGGATTCGCGCTATGACAAGAGCGCAGAAACCTTGAGAGACCTGGATTTTAATACTGTGGATACGCTGGTTATTTTCTATAACGCTCAGGATTATCTCAACTTAAGAGTTGGTATGAATCCTGACAATGACAGCGATCCTGTGAC
>NZ_SVFW01000021.1 GCF_015056685.1 Butyrivibrio sp.
ACCCTGCATTAAGAGATTTTTTGAGGGGATTTACCGGAAGTGACGACGAGAGTTAAAAAGATAGGAAGTTAACAATTTATGTTCAAGACAAGGGCACTCAATGATAGTATTCAAGTTACAGCATATCATCTTGCTTATGGTTTAACGTGCTGTTTATAACGCAATATAGTATAATTGAAATAACAGGAGGTTAAAAATGAAAACAAAACTTTTAGCTTTTCTAATAATCATTTCCATCATTTGTATAGGGTGCGGCAACAAAAATGTCGAAACAATCGACAATACCATGCCTACTTCTATAAAAAGCTTTGAGGAACTTGGCTTTAAAATCTATGATGCAAGCAATGAATCATTGGGAGTTAAACTGTTCCCAGGCGCAAATATACACTTTTCAACTATTATAATGAATGAAAATATGTCAGTAATTGGTTTCACGGATAATTATGAAATGATGTATTGCAGAGATTTAAAAAACGATAATTGGAGTATGATAACGGCATACAACCCCAATTATAAAGATAATACATATAAAACGTTTCAAGACGGAAGCCAATTTCCTGCAGTTGCTCTAAAGAATGCTTATATTATTGCGCAAATAATGAGTAAATCCCCAATTAATTCAATGAAATATGTTTTGCCTCAGAAGCTGGCAGACACAATCTCAGATGAAAATATCGAAATAACTCTCAATTTGTTAGGAAACTCAAGCGAGAATGGTGACTTCCCTAAAGATATTTCTGAAGGAATGTGGATGATTACATTTTCTGGTAAAGGAACAAATAATAGCTTAACCATAGTACCCGGTAAGGCAAATCCGCAGATCAATGCCGGCACTCTAGACATTATGTTTGAAAGTAGTGTTATTGAAACATATCCTGAGCTTAGAGAGCTTTATGCAAATGTATTTAATGAAATGGATAAAGAAGGTAGTTCGTTCAACTCAGATTATATGAAAGCTGAACTTGGCGACAACACAATCAAAGCAATTCAGGCTGTACTTCCGTATTTGAGTAAGTAATAGTCAAAAAAGTTATCAAGCTCAAGTATCTATTAAAAAAGAAATCTTTATGGACTTCGTTACTATTTAAGATTTGTTAAAGAAACAATAGGAATCAAATGCGAATAAGGAAATTCATAATACATATTTTAGCTGTTCCTGCGTTTTCGGAAAATGTATTTGATATTCTACATAAAAACTGTGCCATTATACTGTTAACCACTAGAACAACACCATTTCTTGATGACATAGATATTCCTAAATTGGTCGTGGATATTGAAGAAGAAAAAGAATATGGTGCATTTAAGAGATACCATGCAAGACTGATAATAAGCTTTTTAAAGATGCTTCCCAAGCATGTTACTGATGCATATGTATCTTGCTCAAAGGGGGCTCACGTAGCCCAGGGTGCGCAGCTGCGTTGATGCTTATGTCAGGCAGAAGCGATGCAGATATATGGCTGAATCCATTTTATACGCCAAATGTACTGGTGTTTAAGACCCTATGCAGGGAGTTTGGCCTGTTTATGCCGGATGTGTTTGTGGCATTTAGGCAACATACGAATGTTAAAGCTTATAAAAAAGCTAAAAAATGAAGAGTGCTGGAAAATATGAACGATGGCAGATTCTTTGATGCTATTCTACCTTCTTTCTTACATGATGAATCCTTGGTCTGGGTTTTTATTGACGCGAAGGGAAGCGAGTATTGCTTTTCATCAGGGAAAGACGGAAGTGATGCGATCTATCTTAAAAACTTTCCCCTAACTTTCCCTCAATTTTCCACCTAAAGTACCCAAAGTTTCCCCCGTTGGTAACTTTTCATTCGATTTTAGGCATGATATTATTATAATGCGCCAAATGATACGGATTACAAAAATGAAGTCCGTACCACAAGGCGTTTTTTCTTTTGCAAAAGAACAGCTTTATTAGACAAATCACTGTGTTGTGACACTAACGTCATAACCCAGTGATTTTTTTGGGCCAAAAACAAATTTGAAAGAGAAGAGGAAAACAACATGGATTTTGAAACATTTAAGGAAAACCTTGCTAAGGACGTTAGGGAAGCACTTGATACAAGAACCGGTGGCGACACACTGGTGGAGACCAGAACAGTAGATAAGATGAATGAAACATATGAGGCAATCACAGTAAAGCCGGAGGACAGCATCATCGGAGTAAATATTAATGCAACAGCTCTTTACAAGGAGTACGAGGACGGAAGATCATATGATTCCATTGTTGAGGGAGCTGCTGATATGGCGGACAACGCACTTAAGTCCAGACCTGAGTTTGATGTGGATGCATTCAGCGACTACGACAAGATGAAAGATTCACTTGCTATGGAAGTTGTTTCCAAGGATAGAAATGCAGATCTTCTTGAGACGGTTCCTCATAAGGATATTGAGGATATGTCAGTGGTCTATCGCTTCGTGATCGGAGATACAGCCCAGGGCACAGGAACAATCCTTGTGACAAATCAGATGATCGACAATTACGGAATCACCGCAGATCAGCTCCATGAAGATGCCGTGAAGAATGCTCCTGAGATCAGACCTCTTGTCATCGAGGGAATGGCAGAAGTACTTGCCAAGCAGATGGGAGTTGAGGACCTTGAGATGCTTGGTCTTAACATTCCACCTGAACAGGAGCAGATGTTTGTTGCATCTGTAGAAGGAAACGTTCACGGAGCCGGAGTTCTGGCATATGAGGATTTCATGGACAAGGCTTCTGAAAGAGTTGGAGGTCAGAGCTTCTTCATTTTGCCCAGCTCTATTCATGAGCTTCTGATTATCCCTGACAATGGCAACTTTGACCTCAAGAGCCTTGAGAACATGGTAAAAGAGGTAAATGCCACAACTGTGGATCCTGCAGACCAGCTCACAGACAACGTATATCACTACGATGCTCAGGACAAGGTATTTGAGCTTGGTGAGAAGTTTGTAGAGCGTCAGGCTGAAAAGGAGACAAAGATTCACGAAGCTTCTGAGAAGAAGTCACTTCTTGGAGACCTTAAGGCAGCCAAGGATGAGGCGGCAAAGACACCTCACAAGGATGCTGCTGAGATCGGCACTAAGACAAAGGGTGAAGCGGCACTCTGATAAAACCATTCACTAATATGGGAATAAGATAACTGCGCCGGACTGATGTGCACACTAAGCCTGGCGCTGTTTTTTAAAGACATTTTCTAAGAACGGGGAGAGAAGAGGATGAGTAAAGGCAGAGAACGTCAGAGAGCCAACAAAAGGAAGGCTCAGGGGCGAAAAGCGCTGAACTGTTCAAGGTTTAGCTGCAGGGATTTGAATCCAATTCCGCAGGGAGGGATCAAGCCGCAGAATTGTAAAACGCCTTGTTCATATGGAACAGGAAAACCATTCTGCTATCCATGCATGGCTAAAATCATGGACGAACACAGAAACTCAAGAAAGGCGGCTTAAAGATGGAAGAGCTAAAAATACAGATAGAGCTGGATCCGGTCAATGACAAGATAATCCAGTTTCCGGGGGACGCAAGAAAAATAAAGAGCGATATCAGTAATCCAATGGCTCTTGTGGTAGGAACGGACAGTAATTTTCGTACAGTGAGTACCAGAGAGTTGGACAGGATGCTGGAGGCTCTGGGTGATGATGGATTGGCATATTCGCTTTGTGATGACTATGCAATGGTATTTTCAAGCAAAGCCATAGTATATACGGAGTTTGGAAACTACCTTGTGGGAAGTGCCGTGTTTATGAAGACGGGCAGAGATTCCAGGATAAAGGAACTTTCTGATATAGACATAAAGGCGATAAGAACTCTGTTTGAGAGGAGCCTTGTAAAGCTAAGCTGCGCATCAGTCAGCTTTAAAGCATTTCCTCTTGAACATGACTATGGCGAAGCTGCATGAGGTAGATGCCTATGAATAATGGTGAGACTTCAAAAGAAGCCATAAGGTTTGTGATAAATGTTGCCAGAGTTTCCGGGAGCGGCCTTATAAAGGGAATAAAGATCTATATGAGAAACCATGAAAAGAGACATAATGCTCCAAAAGAAGGTAAGCAGACGGTAAAGGAACTTATTAAGCAGGGGCAGGGGGCTTCAAGCATGGAAGTAAGCGGTGAGAGTATCGGAACCTTCAAGAAAATTGCTAACAAATACGGAGTGGATTTTGCGATTGTAAAAGACAAGACAGCAGATCCGCCTCGTTATATGTGTTTTTTTAAGGCTAAGGATATGGATGCCATCACGGCTGTTGTAAAGGAGTATTCTGCAGAAATCGTGAAAAGAGAGCAGAAGAAGGAAAAGCCCAGTCTTGTGCAGCAGATCCGTAAGCTTAAGGAAGAAATCTCAAAGAAGCCTCGCAAGGTAAAGACGAGATTTAAGGAGAAAGTCAGATGAACAGAAAGATAAAAAAGAAAATCATCCTTAATATCCCGTATGTTGCTGTGGGGCTTTTCTGTACCAATCTTGGCGAAGCATGGAGAATAGCCTGGGGGAGCAATATGTCTGAAAAGGTCCAGGGGCTTGTCCTTTATGGCGGACTTAGTAAGGCATTTGCAAATATGCTGCCCAGTTTTCATCCGTTTGATTTGTGTATCGGCATTGCTTTTGGAGCAGGTCTTAGGCTTGCAGTCTATATCAAAAGCAAGAATGCGAAAAATTTTCGTCACGGACAGGAGTATGGATCAGCGAGGTGGGGAAAACAGGAGGACATAGAACCATTTGAGGACCCGGTGTTTGCAAATAATGTGATCCTGTCACAGACAGAACGCATCACCATAAACAACAGGCCAAAGGATCCCAAGCTAGCAAGAAACAAAAATGTCCTTGTGGTAGGTGGTTCCGGTTCTGGTAAGACAAGGTTTTTTATAAAGCCGAATCTCTTACAGTTCCACAGTTCCTACGTTTTGACTGATCCCAAGGGAACCGTCATCAATGAAGTGGGAAATGCTTTTGTGCAGGCTGGATACAGGATAAAGATATTCAACACTGTGAATTTCAAGAAGAGCATGCATTTCAATCCGTTTCAGTATATCCATTCGGAGTCTGACATATTGAAGCTTGTAACAACGCTCATGGCAAATACCAAGGGTGAGGGTACTCCCGGAGATCCGTTCTGGGAGAAAGCCGAGAAACTGCTTTATACAGCACTTATCGGCTTGATCTATTATGAGGCTCCTGAGGAAGAGAGAAATTTCAATACACTTGTTGAAATGATTAATTCCATGGAGGTAAGGGAAGATGACGAATCCTTTCAGAATGCAGTGGATATCCTGTTTTCAAGACTTGAAAAGAAGAATCCTGACCACTTTGCAGTAAGGCAGTACAACAAATATAAACTAGCCGCCGGCAAGACAGCCAAATCTATTTTGGTTTCATGCGGCGCAAGGCTTGCCTGCTTTGACATTGAGCAGGTTCGTGAAGTTATGAGTTATGACGAGCTGGAGCTTGATACGCTGGGGGATAAGAAGACAATCCTGTTCCTTATCATGTCAGATACGGACAGCACTTTTAATTTTCTTATCAGTATCATCTACAGCCAATTGTTCAACCTCCTTTGTGAAAAGGCTGATGATGTGTATGGGGGAAAACTTCCGGTACACGTTCGCTGCCTCATTGATGAGGCGGCGAATATCGGCCAGATACCTAATCTGGAGAAACTTATGGCTACTATCCGAAGCCGTGAGATATCAGCAGCGCTGGTTCTTCAGGCAAAGTCACAGCTGAAGGCGATATACAAGGATAATGCAGAGACCATCTGTGCAAACTGCGATTCCCAGATATTCCTTGGCGGATCCGAGCAGTCAACGCTGAAAGATATAAATGCTACTCTCGGAAAAGAGACCATTGATATGTACAACACTGGTGAGTCTAGGGGAAGTCAGCCAAGCTACAACATGAACTATCAGAAGCTTGGTCATGACCTTATGAGCATTGATGAGCTTTCTGTAATGGATGGCTCAAAGTGCATTGTGCAGGTGAGGGGCGTAAGACCTTTCCTGTCAGATAAATATGATCTTACGCAGCATCCGAACTATAAGTACACAGCGGATGCAGACAAAAAGAACTGGTTTGATGTGGAGAAGTTCCTTAGCCACAGAGTAGTTCTTAAACCCGATGATGAATATGAAGTCATTGAGGTAACAGATGAGGACTAAGATCTATTGTCATGTCGATAAAGGGCGTGGTTCTAAAGATCTTTTCCTATAAAAGCCCGTAAAAGGGCAGGTGTGGCCACACGCCGGGAATCAGTCGACGGGTTTCCGGCAGCAACTATTAACCGGCATCACAGCAAAACGAGTGGTGTCGCTGACAAACAAAAACTATTTGCAGAAAGGAGATACTGTGCTATAATACCCATAGATATTCATGGGGCTAATATAGTACGGTAGAATAATAGCTACTATGGCATTTTTTCAGAGTTCAATCACAACATTGCAGACAATCGTAATTGCCCTCGGAGCAGGTCTCGGAGTATGGGGCGGTATCAACCTTCTTGAGGGTTACGGCAACGACAATCCCGGTGCGAAGTCACAGGGAATGAAACAGCTGATGGCTGGCGGCGGTGTTGCTCTCATCGGTACAACTGTAGTACCTCTTCTTGCAGGACTTCTTTGATTTGTCCATGCGTATAATTCGTGCTACTATATTCATGAAAGGCAGGTACTATCATGAATATAGACACGAAGACGCTTGTTTCAATCACTGATGCAAATCACAACTTTTCCAGAGTTACGAAGATAGTGGAAGAGCATGGATCTGCTCTTATCCTTAAAAATAATGCCCCTAAATATTTGATGCTTGATCTGACCACAGTAGATGAGAAGTCGGTCGAAAGCATAATGAAGAAAACGAGCGCGGGTAAAAAGTCATCCAAGTAACCTGGAAGAGGCTACATCCTGAATAATGACAACTGAATATAGGAAATACTTTCATGGACTGGTCATGTGGGAAATCCCATAGCCAGTCCTTTTTTGATTCAACAGAAAATGAAAAAACCAGCACTTTGCTGGCTATAGAAACAGGAGGGATATTTTGGAAAGAGTATGGCAGGAACTGGAAGAACATCTCAAAGAGTACATAATCCCTTCCCTTATGACGCTGTTCCAAACCATGTTTGGATATGTGAATGATGAAGTCAGTGGAATTGCTTCTGACGTTGCAATGACTCCATCGGCTTTTTCACCATCGGTATTTGGCATGGTAAGGAATGTTTCGGAAAATGTGATAATGCCGATTGCGGGCATAATACTGACGTTTGTTGCGTGTTATGAGTTGATACAGCTTATCATCAGTTACAACAATCTGGCGAACTTCGAGACATGGTTTATCTTCAAGTGGATATTCAAGACAGCAATTGCGGTAGAAATCATCACACATACCTTTGATTTTGCAATGGCTGTATTTGATGTGGCTAATCATGTGATATCAAGCGCGGGTGGAGTCATAGCTGCTTCCACAGCAATAGATTCCTCGGCACTTTCATCACTGCAGTCCACGCTTGAAGCCATGAATATTTTTGAACTTTTCGGACTGTATTTTCAGGTGTCCATCATCTTCATAACAACCCTTATATTATCCAAGATAATATTTGTGATCATTTATGTGAGGATGATAGAAATCTATATGTACGTTTCCATGGCTCCAATCCCATTTGCAACATTCGGTAACAGGGAGCAGAGTGCTATGGGAATGAACTACGTGAAGAGTCTATTTGCCCTTGGTTTCCAGGGATTTCTCATCATGATTTGTGTAGGCATCTATGCGGTGCTCATACAGTCCATAGCATTTACAGGAGATATAGTCGGATCCCTCTGGGGAGTTGTGGGCTATACGCTTCTGCTTGCATTGTCCCTATTTAAGACAAGCACAGTTGCAAAGTCGGTATTACAGTGTATTTAAGGGAAAGGAGTAACAGATATGGCAGCTTCGTACATAAGCGTGCCAAGAGACTTAACGAAGGTCAAAAGCAAGGTGTTCTTGAATCTGACCAAAAGACAGCTCATATGTTTTACAGTGGCGGCACTCATAGGAGTACCGTCATTTTTTCTTATAAAGAGCGTGGCTGCGGTCAATGTGGCAGTGATGGGAATGATGGTGCTTATGATGCCCATATTCTTTTTTGCCATGTATGAAAAGAACGGAAGGCCTTTGGAAGTTTATCTTGGCCATTTTATACAGGCCGTTTTTATAAGGCCCAAAAAACGTCCGTACAAAACGGATAACTATTATGCAGCACTGGAGAGATGTGCTGCTACGCAGAAGGAGGTGGAGAAAATTGTTCGTGCTTCCATGGAAGAAAAAAGATAATTCCAGGGAATTTAAAATGCCCGAAGGATTATCACGAAAACAACAGGAAGAAGTAAAAGTAATTATAAAAAATGCAAGGAAGGACGATGGGACTCCAAGATCGGCCCAGCAGACACTTCCTTTTGAGAGAATGTTCCCGGATGGTATCTGCAGAGTAGGAGGGGATTTCTACACAAAGACGATACAGTTCCAGGACATCAACTACCAGCTTGCACAGCAGGAGGATAAAACGGAGATATTTGAGGAATGGTGTGGATTCCTGAACTTCTTTGACAGTTCGGTGCAGTTCCAGCTTTCATTCATGAACTTCGCAACAGAGATAGGGGATTTTGAGAAAAAGATAGCAATTCCCCATCAGGAAGACGGATTCAATGATGTAAGGGATGAGTATTCAGGAATACTCTTAAAGAACATGCAGGCAGGTAATAACGGACTTACCAAAGTAAAGTATATTACTTTCGGTATCCATGCGGATTCAATGAAGTCCGCGAAACCAAGGCTGATCCATATTGAAATGGATATCCTTAACAATTTCAAACGTCTGGGAGTAATAGCTGAGACTCTTAACGGAGCACAGAGGCTTGAACTCATGCACAGACAGACTCATATGGGAGATAATGCAAAGTTCCATTTCGACTGGAAGTATCTTGCTGGCAGCGGTCTTTCAGTAAAAGACTTTGTGGCTCCAAGCTCATTTGAGTTTCCTAATGGAAGATATTTCAAGATGGGAGATACCTGGTGTGCCATGAGTTTTCTTTCAATCGATGCTTCCGATGTGAGTGACAGGATGCTTGCGGATTTCCTTGGAATGGAATCCAGTCAGATTGTCACAATGCATCTTAAGTCAGTAGACCAGAACGAGGCTATTAAGACTGTAAAACACACGATCACCGAGCTTGACAGAAGCAAGATTGAGGAACAGAAAAAGGCAGTAAGAGCCGGGTATGATATGGAAATAATTCCATCAGACCTTGCAACATACGGAAAGGATGCAAAGGCACTTCTTAAGGAACTGCAGTCTCAGAATGAGAGAATGTTCCTTCTGACTTTCATTATCATGAACACAGGAAAGACAAAGGAAGAGCTGGATAACAACATATTCCAGGCTTCATCCATAGCACAGAAGCATTCATGCAATTTGATAAGACTTGATTTTCAGCAGGAGCAGGGCTTTGTAAGCACACTGCCTCTTGCATATAACGAAGTTGATATCCAGCGTGGTATGACAACTTCAAGCACAGCTATTTTCGTGCCTTTCACGACACAGGAGCTTTTCCAGGATCACAGGGGCGCTCTGTATTATGGACTTAATGCACTTTCAAACAACCTTATCATGGTTGACAGAAAGATGCTTAAGAATCCTAACGGACTTATCCTTGGTACACCTGGTTCCGGAAAGTCTTTTGCTGCAAAGAGGGAGATTGTAAATTCCTTCCTTGTAACAGACGATGACATCATCATTTCGGATCCTGAGCAGGAGTATAAAGCTCTTGTGGATTACCTTGGTGGTCAGGTAATAAGAATCAGTCCTACATCCACGCAGTATGTAAATCCTATGGATATCAACATGAACTATTCTGATGATGATAACCCGGTCATGCTGAAGGTTGATTTCATCCTTTCACTTATGGAGCTTATCATGGGTTCAAGGGATGGTCTGCAGCCTACAGAAAGAACAGTCATCGACAGATGTACAAGGGCGGTTTACAGGAAGTATCTTGAAAATCCTGTGCCTGAGAATATCCCGATACTGGAAGATCTTTACAATGAGCTACTTAAACAGGATGAGCCTGAGGCAAAGTATGTTGCAACTGCTCTTGAAATATATGTAAGTGGTTCGCTCAGCGTATTCAACCACAGGACAAACGTAGATATCAATTCAAGGCTTGTTTGTTATGATATTAAGGATCTTGGTAAGCAACTTAAGAAGATAGGTATGCTGATAATTCAGGATCAGGTCTGGGGCAGAGTTTCAGCCAACAGAGAGATGGGAAAGTCTACAAGGTACATCATGGATGAGATGCACCTGTTACTTCGCGAGGAACAGACTGCAGCCTATACTGTAGAGATTTGGAAGAGATTCCGTAAGTGGGGCGGCATACCGACTGGCGTTACGCAGAACGTCAAGGACTTCCTCGCGAGTGCTGAAGTTTCCAACATTTTCGAGAACTCAGACTTCATAATCATGCTTAATCAGGCCATTGGTGACAGACAACTTCTTGCCAAGCAGCTCAACATAAGTCCACACCAGCTTTCGTATGTAACACATTCGGGAGAAGGTGAAGGACTTATTTTTTATGGAAATGTCATTCTGCCATTTATAGACAGGTTCCCTAAGGATACAAAGATCTATAAGGCAATTTCCACCAAGTTCTCAGAATCATCTGAGGATAAAGCTGCTTAAACAGACAGGAGATGAGTTATGGAAGAAGGATTATACACAAGGAATCCTCCCAATGAGGAGGATTCTGCATCTCCGGAGGATAAGGCTCCGAGAGTGCATGGAAACAAATTAAAGAATAAGGATTCTGCCAGAAGATATTACGAACAGAAGCTCCGTACCGGTAAAGCTGATAACAGCATGACACCTGAGGAGAAACAGCACAGGGACAAAATAAAGAAACAGGCACAGAAGAAGGCTGCAGAGGTCGAGAAGACAAGGAAAGCAGAGGAAGCAAAAAAGAAGGACCGAAATGTGAGTAAAAGCTCGGGAAATCTTTCGGATGCAGCATCGAAAACCGCAGCTGGAGTCGGAGTCATGTCAGATGTTGTGAACTCTACGGATGATGGCAAAGGAGAGAGTGCTGTTGCCGAGGAAGTTTTTGATATTGGCGGATATGTTGCCAGCGGTGCAGTCAGTCACGTTACTTCGAAGGTAAAAAGCGGTAAGTACAGCAAGAAAGTACATGGGAAAAGAGAACTTTCAGGCGGAAGTACAGATGCTGCAAAGGAAAGA
Source organism: Butyrivibrio sp. (assembly GCF_015056685.1). Lineage (GTDB taxonomy): Bacteria > Bacillota > Clostridia > Lachnospirales > Lachnospiraceae > Butyrivibrio. Next base: position 11,240 of record NZ_SVFW01000021.1, read on the forward strand.
GCAAGGAAAGAACTTCAGAGGAAAATGATACAGAAGCAGGCCAAGGCTGCAGAAGGCGGTGCCAAGTTTGGTGAAAAGGTAGGAGAAAAAGCCAGAGATGTAGTAAGTGCAATCGGTGAGTGGATGAAGAACTTTGCCGAAGAGCATCCCGTGATCAGCATAATCGTGGTTCTGATACTTCTTGTAGTGCTTGTATGCGCTGGATTTCTTAATTCCTGTGCAGCAATCGGATCCGGAGTGGGCGATGTGACCATAGTAACCTCTTATACTGCAAAGGATGAGGATATCTTAGCTGTAGAGGATGATTACAAGGAGCTGGAAGCAGGGCTTCAGGACGAGATAGATGAGATTGATACGGATGGATATGACGAAGTTAATTACTATCTTGATGAAGTAGGGCACAATCCATATCAGCTTGCAGCGATACTTACTGTGATTTTTGAGGCTTATACAAGGGATGAGGTCCAGGCTAAACTACAGGAAATCTTTGAACTACAGTATGAGATCACTACGGAAGAGGTTGTAGAGACCAGGGAAAGAGAGGTCGAAGACGTAAGGTGGGTTGAGGATGATTCCTACGAAGATGGCGGCTATTGGGAAGAGTATACCTACACCGAAGAATATGAGTACTACATCCTTAATGTATATCTTGTAAATCACACCCTTGATGAAGTGGTTGAAGAGCTTGGCTTCACTGACGATGAGATGGCACGTTACGAAGTGCTGCTCGAGACCTATGGTAACAAGAAATATCTCTTTGGCGAGGAAGATTACTACAACATCCCCGATGATCATCCCGGAGACAGAGACGACTATCATGTGCCGGGGGAATACCTTACAGATGAGCAGTTTGCAAGGATGCTCCATGAAGCTGAGAGCCATCTTGGAACACCTTATGTCTGGGGCGGTTACAGTCCTTCGGGATTTGACTGCTCAGGATTTGTGAGCTGGGTAATAAATCACTGCGGTAACGGATGGAACTTTGGAAGACTTACTGCAAACGGACTCAGGGCAAGAACAGACTATGTTCCAGCTTCAGATGCAAAGCCAGGAGATCTTATCTTTTTCCAGGGCACATATGATACAGCCGGGGCCAGTCATGTCGGAATATATGTCGGCAACGGAATGATGATCCATGCAGGTAATCCTGTGAAATACTCATCAATCAACACGCCATACTGGCAGAGCCATTTCCTTGAATTTGGCAGGATTGGCAGTTAAGGGAGGACAGATATGTTTGAGAAACTGAATAAACTAAGAACTGAGCATGAAAAGGCCAAGGCGAGGTTAGAAGAAGCCAAGGCAAAGTATGAGGAAGCAGAAGAAAAGCTAAATGCAGAGCTGGCTACAAGCATACTTGATGTGGTTGCACGAAAAGACTTCACACCGGAACAGCTTGCAGAGCACCTTGGCGTAGCTGATAAGGAAAAGACTGCTTCATCCAAGAGTAAGAAAAAAGAAGCAAAGCCTACGAAGGAAGAAGATGCCGAGCCACTGCCTTTTACAGATGATACAGATGCTCGTGATACTGAAAATGATGGAATTATGGAGGATATCTTAAATGAAAGCTTTTAAGTTAATAACTGCCAAGGCAAAGGTACTTGGCTGCTCAGTGGCTCTTATGGGGTCACTTTTTTGTTTTACACCGGTAACTGCATTTGCAGGTGGATATGACTGCACCTGTGAGACTAAGTGTACTGAGGATCATGTTGATGAAAACTGCAAACTCTGCAAGAAGGACTATCGTAACTGCGAGGGCAAGGAGCCTGAGATCGAGGAAAAGTGGGGACCACTTACTCCGGATGGAAATATGGAACTTGTTGATGATTACGGAAGTCTTGAAGCCGGTGGCAAGCAGTTCATTACTGTTATGACCAAGAACGGCAACTACTTTTACATCATTATTGACCGTGATGATGACGGTAATGAGAAGGTTCACTTCCTCAACATGGTTGATGAGTCAGATCTTTTATCTCTGATGGATGATGACCAGGTAAGTGAATATATCAAAGTTACAGGAATAGGTAAGGAAGAGGAAAAAGAGCCTGAGGTTGTAAAGCCAGAGCCACAACCTGAACCGGAGCCTGAACCCGAACCGGTGGAAGAAAAGCCTGAGAAGGAGCCTGTGAATGTGACAGGAATCATGGCAATCATTCTTATTATTGCACTTGGCGGTGTAGGCGGATTCATGTATTACACATCAACAAAGAATTCAAAGAAGAAGTCCAGCGGTGAGGATCCTGATCAGGACTATGAAGACGAAGACTATCTTAAGAGCATGAGTTCTGATGATGACGATGATGAGATCCAGCTTGATAGTGAGCAGGCTGATGAGTCTTCAGGTGATGGAGGTGATGAGTGATGGCAAGAAAATCAAGATATGTTGCATACGCAAAGAAAGCAAAAAGCAGCGTGAAAGGTGTAAAGAAGCAGGAGCCGGTAAAGGCTCCTGCTGGCGTTAAGGGCGAAAGAAAGTAAGAGGAGAATCTTATGGATGAAAAAAGTGCAAAAAACGGCAATGAATACCAGCGCCCATCCAATGAAGAAAAGCTGAAAGAGCTGACGGACAAGCTGCAGGATGGTGTAAAGGCAGTCCGTGACAGTGCAGAATACAAAAAGCTGCTTGCTACAATGGCAAAGTTTCCACATTATTCCCTGAACAACTGCATGCTTATAGCAATGCAGAAGCCCGATGCAACTTTATGTCAGGGCTATAATGCTTGGAAAAAGATGGGGCGCTTTGTAAGAAAAGGCGAGAAGGGCATAAAGGTCATAGCACCAAGTCCTTATACAATCCAAAAGGAAGTGGATGTGCTGGATTCAAAAGGTCGCCCGGTTCTTGATCAGGACGGGGAGCCTGTGAAGCAGACAAAGGAACTCAATCTTATGGGATTCAAGGCAGAGACAACTTTTGATATTTCACAGACGGAAGGAAAAGAGCTTCCGAGAGTCGGAGTTGATGAGCTTAAGGGCAGCATTGATAAGTATGAGGTCCTCATGGGAGTTCTTAAGGATATAAGTCCTGTTCCGATAGGCTTTGAGGACATCAAGAGTGGAGCTAAGGGATATTATCACACAGAAGATAAGAGAATCGCGGTTCAGCAGGGAATGAGTGAGCTGCAGACTCTTAAGACCTGTATTCATGAGATTACTCATGCGATGCTTCACGGAGATACAACTGAGAATATCAGCAAGAATCGCAAGGAACTTGAAGCTGAAGGTACAGCAAGTATTGTGTTATCTTTCATGGGCTATAACACGGATGACTACAGTTATCCATATCTTTGTGGATATACATCTGATGCGGATATGAAAGAACTCAAGGCTTCGCTTGGAACAATCAGACAGACTTCATCCAGGATCATCAAGAAGATTGAGGATACGCTGGGAGAAATCTACAAGGAGAGAAATCCTGAGATTGTGCCGGATAACGAGCCGGGGAAAGATTCTTCCGGGAAGATGAGGGGGGTTGATGAAAAAGAAATCAGCACCAGCAATAAAAGTCCTATATCAAATGTTGCAACACTACCGAAAGAAAAGGATATTGCAGAAAGAGCAGCCATACTTGTTACGGAACTAATTAAAGAACCGGGCGTGGACATAAAGCCCATTGAAGAAGTTACGAAATGTTATGGTATTGCTCAGACAAATGCCTGGTATGGTGGCCCTAAAGAGTTCCACTTTCTGTCTGAAAAGGGACAGATTGATCTCATTGGACACACCTATGAATGTGGATATGAAGATTTCAGTGCCACGACAACGATAATGGAAAATGGCAAAGTGCTGTTCGACCTTGATGGCGTATGCACAGGAGCATATAAGATCAGCGTTAGAAATGAAGGAAGCTTTAAAAGTGGAAGTGAGTGCATAAAGTATCTTGAGGAAAAATATAAGAATGAAAGCTTTATTGCGGTGGATAGAGATGGACAAATAATCCCAAAGAAAAAGACCATTGGAACAGTACGTATACTTCCCGATGGTGCCGGAGGAAAGAAACAGTCTCTTTTGGACTCGCTGAAAGTTGAAAAGGAAAAAATCAAAAATAGAATAACCGGAAATACCGGTAAGGATGAAAAGGGGGTGGCAATCTGATGGGGACAGTAGATGATGGATGGAAGGATGCTTCTGATTTTTCAGATGAGCTTCCTTTCGGAAAATTTGAAGATGGCAGTGGTTCCACTCAGGCGTATGAGGCTGATGATATTGTCGGCAACTGTCCTGTGTGCGGGACTCACGTTGTAGAACGTGAAAAGGGATTTTTCTGTAACAATATGGACTGCAACTTTGCACTCTGGAAGAATAACAGATTTTTTCAAGCTATAGGCAAGGAGATGACTAGAGAAGTTGCGGATGATCTTGTGAATGGTGGAACAGTCAAGCTCGTTGACTGTAAGTCTCAGAGAACAGGAAATACATTTAGCTGCTACGTTGATCTTACAACTGACGAGGAGGGAAAAGCTCATTTCGAGATCCGATTTCCCAAAGGCGGGCGCAGAAGGGAGTGATATCGTTATGGAAAGAAGAACAGGAACACCCATTGAAAAGTGGGATGATGTTAATGGTAAGACTAAAGATGCAACGGCTGTTTCTGTAAATGACCTGTCACAGGGCGAGAGGTTTATCCAGCTTCGTGAGAGTACAGGCATGAACAGGGCAGAGTTTGCAGATTATCTCGGTATTCCTTACAGAACAATGCAGGACTGGGAGCGTGATGCACGTACCATGCCAAACTATGTTTTCGCTCTCATCGAGTATAAGGTTACTGCTGAGTTTGGCTTAAGAGTTCCGCAGGAACTTGATCCTAACACAATCGGTAATGTCAGAAGAGGTCTTGAGGATCAGCTGGAGCAGAACGACAATATGATCGGTGATGGTGTGATCAACAATGTTGCTCCTCAGAATCCTGTGGAGAATATGAAGGATGACAATGCCAACGGAATTCCTGATGAACAAGAGAAATCCATAAAAGAACTTGAAGCTGAGCGCGACAACCTCACAAAAGAGCTATACGAATATGAAAGTAGTGTCGATATGTATATGCTCAGTAGAGGTGGAGAAAGTGATTATTCTGATGGCATGGTTGATGATATCATTGCAATGAGGCAAGAAATTGAAGCACTCGATGCAAAGATTGAGGGACTGCATGAACAACAAGAAATGGAATCTGTTAGCGTGAATGCCGAGAAAAAATCTCTTCTGGATCAGCTTCATGAGCTGAAACCAGAACCTTCAGAGCGTCCTCACAGGTCATTGTATCCCGAGCTGGTACTGTGATATGGCAGTAAGTTATGGCGAGAGCATCCTTATCAAAATGACTCCAGAGGATATCAAGGCTATAAAAGCCAAGATGGAACAGGCTGGAATAAAAAACAGGAGTGCATATATCAGAAAGATGGCAAGGGACGGATATATCATCATGCTTGATCTTTCTGACTTAAAAGAAGTGCTTCGTCTGCTCCGTATCAACAGTAATAACCTGAATCAATATGCGAAGAAAGCAAACGAGTGTGGTGAGGTATATCGCGAGGACATGAAGGTGCTACAGTCGCAGCTTGATGAGATCTGGGAAGCTGTAAGAGGTATACTTGAAAGATTGGCGAATATAAGCTGAGTTTTGCGGCCATGGGATTTATTCTCATGGCCGCTTTTCTGATTCTGATTGATAATAATGGTGCTAAAATTATATTGCAGTGCAATGTTCATTGTGGTATATTCTAATGATTTAGCAGGATAATGCTATCTGGACGGGTAGGGGAATCGAAAGGAGAAACTATGTATCATTGGGTTGAAGACAAAGATTTCCTAACACGTGCTTATCATGATTGTGCAGACCTTGTAAACCAACTTGTTCAAGAACTTAAGAACTATGGAATTGAAGCGAGGATGAATGTTGTTGGTAGCAAAAAGCGTAATATGATTACGCAGAATGGTAATGAGCCAATCGACTTCGATTTTAATCTTCTTATTGAGAATCCAAATGATTATCCTAACGGAAAAGATTTGAAAGAGGATATCCGAGAAGCATTTGATGAAGTGTTGTCGGCAAATGGCTGGGGTACGTGCGATGATTCTACATCGGCACTTACCACGAAGCAGATGGTGTTTAAGAAAGGGAATCAGACACCGTTCTCAGTTGATGTGTGTATTGTGAAAGAAGATCGATATGGACTACATAGACTTATCCATCGCAAGACTGGTTATGTTGCTTTTGATCAGTGGTATTGGAATCTTGTTCCTAACTCACATGAACTGTGGGAGAAAGAAGATGCGCTAAAGCCAGATTATTGGATGGAAGTTCGAGAGACTTATTTAGGAAAGAAGAACCTATATCTGAGCCGGCAACAGATGGATGAGCATCCTTCATTTAATTGCTATATCGAGGCAGTAAATGAGGTTTATGAAAAAGTAAGAAGGGGTGTGTTATAAAGATGAACAAAGACATGACAGTTCCTTGCGAGGATGGATTGATCAATCTTCGCGTTGGGGCGATTATTATGAAGAACGGAAAAATACTGATGGTGGGGAATGATCGAGCAGATTATCTTTATTCGGTCGGTGGACGCATCAAGTTCGGAGAGACATCTGAAGAGGCAGTTGTGCGTGAAGTGTATGAGGAGACCGGTGTTAAGCTTGAGGTTGACCGCTTGGGCTTTATTCACGAGAACTATTTCTATGGAGATGCTGCATCTAATCTTGGTAAGTTGATCTATGAGGTTTCATATTTTTATTATATGAAGGTGCCGGAGAATTTCGAGCCCGTTTGCATGAGCATGACTGAGGATGATAATGAGGAATTTCTGCGTTGGATAGATGTTGACAATCCTATCAAGTACTATCCTGAGTTTTTCAGAAACGAATTATTACATCCAGCAGATGGGGTTAAACATTTTGTGACTGACGAAAGAAAATGAATATTAAAAACATAGTACTTATTAGATTAAGTGCAACTCTTCGGAGCTGCACTTATTTTTGTGGAGAAAAATATTATGGCAGCAACAAGACTTATATCATTACACATGAACAAGGGAAGGACGCTGGCGAAGTGTCTGAAGGACAGAACGGATTATGAAATGAATCCGGACAAAACAGAACAAGGGAAATATGTTTCATCTTATGCCTGTGATCCGAAGACTGTAGTGGAAGAATTTATTTTGTCCAAGAGAGAATATGAGCAGAAGACGGGCAAGCATCCCAAGAACGATGTCATTGCATATCAGATAAGGCAGTCCTTCAAGCCGGGAGAGATTACACCGGATGAAGCAAACCGAATCGGATATGAGACTGCCATGAGATTTACAAAAGGAAATCATGCCTTTGTTGTATCGACTCATACGGACAAGGCTCACGTTCACAATCACATTATCTTTAACTCCACAGCCCTTAGTGGTGACAGGAAGTTTAAGGATTTTCTTTTGTCGGGCATGGCGCTTGGAAGACTTTCCAATCTTATCTGCATGGAGAATGGATTATCTGTAATTGCTCCGCAGCCATATCACAGCAAGACAACCTATATCCATGAAGAGCGAGGTCCTACTTTCAGGGACAAGCTCAGGGAGTCAATCGATGTTGCTCTTTCCAAAAAGCCAGGCTCTTTTGAAGATCTTTTGTCCGAACTTTCCAGGCAGGGCTATGAAATAAAACGAGGCAAGCATACTTCTGTCAGAGGAAATGGTCAGCAGAGATTTATCCGTTTCCGTTCCCTGGGAGATGGTTACACGGAAAAAGACCTGATGAAAAAGCTGGAAGGAGTCGAGAAGGGAACAGCTCCTAAGGAAGAGACTATAAAGGAAGAACAGAAACCATTTTACAGGGATGATAAGTTTGACCTTCTGATAAACATCCAGGACATCATCGCCCAGGGAAAAGGTCCTGGCTATGAGATGTGGGCGAAGAAGTTCAATGTGAAAAATGTCATGAAGGCGATTCTCTTTTTCCAGGAGAAGGGACTCAGGACTTATGCAGAGCTGGAAAAAATGGCAGGAGATACTTCTGACAGATTCTCCCAGCTCTCCGATGACATCAAAGGGTATGAGAGCAAGCTGAAGAAAATCTCAGAACAAAAGAAAGTCATAAAAGATTATTCCAGTACAAAAGAAATATATCAGCAGTACAGGCAGTCCGGCTACAACAGAAAATTTTTTGAAGAGCATAAAGAAGAGATCATGACTCATAAAGCAGCGAAAGATGCTTTTGACAAACACAAAGGTAAGTTTCCATCTTATCAGGAACTCAGTGCTGAGTATGACAAAGTGCTTTCAAAAAAGAGAGCTGCCTATGCCGAGTACAAGGAAGTCAGAAAAGATATGCAGACATATCAGACTGCAAAATATGACATCGACCAGATACTTGGTATTGGAAAAGAACAGCAGCAGAATAAAAATCGTGAACGCTCACGATAACCTTTTGGGGCAGTCCATCGTGGCTGCCTCTTTCTATTAACAATCAACCGTGCGTCTTTGCCATCTTCTTGGCGGAATTTCTTTTAGCTCCGAAAGGAGCGTAGTCGGATTTTTATCCGAGGCGAGGGGATTGGGGATGTGCCCCAACAAGTGAGTTTCGGGAAGGTATATACCGAAACCCCACTTGCCACTTTACTCTACCCCTTTGGGGATGGGGATAACGCGCGGGGCTTTTGAGGGAGGAAAAAATAAAAATGATCAGGGAATTTGTAAAGGGTAACAACAAAACTGATGCCGGGGAAAAAGAAAAGACTCCGGCACTGAAGAAAAAATATGAAGTCATCTATGCGGATCCACCTTGGCGGTTCCGAGTCAGAACAGAAAAAGGGAAAGGCAGGAGCGCAGAGAATCATTATCCGACAATGAAGCTGGAGGACATCTGCAAGCTTCCGGTAAAAGAAATTGCTGCAGACGATTCGATTCTTTTCATGTGGGCAACGTTTCCGAATCTGAAAGAGGCGTTTGATGTGATCGATGCCTGGGGATTCGATTACAAGACCGTGGCTTTCGTCTGGGTGAAACAAAATAAAAAATCGGATTCACTTTTCTGGGGCATGGGTTATTGGACAAGATCCAACGCTGAGGTGTGCCTACTTGCAACCAAAGGTCATCCGAAGCGAATCGACTCAGCAGTCCATCAGGTTATCATCAGTCACATTGAAGAACATAGTAAGAAGCCGGCAGAGACTCGTGATCGGATCGTGAAGCTTGTGGGTGACGTTCCCCGGGTGGAACTTTTCGCGAGACAAAAGACGCCTGGGTGGGATACCTGGGGGAATGAAGTTGATAATGATCTGGAGCTTGCAGCATGAATCAAAATAGGGGCAGCACAATCAGCTGTCCCTTTCTTTAAAGTCAATTGGATTTGTTTTGTTTTTTTCTATCAAAGAGGCTCGATACATTTCATAGCAGTCTGTGAAGTGACGGAACTCAGGAACCTTTCGGAGCTTCTTGTCATTAAAGTGCTCTCTTCCGTATGAGAGCAATTCTTTTATCATATCATCGATATCTTTCTGAATAGATTGGTTGTCAACGTTTTCATCAGTGTCTTTTGCCATTACATCCAGAACTTCAAGAAGCTTTTCGGCGGGGATTGTTTCAAGAGCGTGTTGGATAATCACATCCTGTTCAATTTTGCCGACAAGCAAATAATATCCACTTACTCCGACACTCGAAAGTCCATACATCTTGTCTATGGGGATTTCTGATTTTTTATTTTCATAACGTCCATATTGCCTTGACGACATATCCAAAATCTCAGCGAATTGTTCCTGAGTATATCCACGGCTAATCCTTTCAAGCCGAAGCCTGTCGGCAATCTCATCCATCATTTTCTTTAGTTTTTCTTTAGTGTGTATGCTCATTTTTTTCACCTCGTGAAAAAAGAATAGCAGATGAATATCGCTTTGTGTAGGACATGTAGTTAAGGTTTTGAATCAAAAAATGACTCAAAAGACTCATGAATGTTGGCTTTGCGAACTGTCATTTTTATAGGACTCCTAATATGTCATTAATAGAGTGTAAGGTAACAACAGCACCTAAGATGAAGGGGGCGATGAACATGTTAGTAATCTTTTGTATATTGATTTTCCCATTTGCAGTTTTGGCAGAGCTTATGAAGAGGAACAAGTGAGGTGCAGATATGGAGAGACTGATCTATTGGATAAAGAAATGTGTTCACAAGAACAACAGGTTCTGCAAACATTTCTGTGTGACATGTGAGTTCTATGAATTTTGTAAAAGAGATGGCAACATGACCTAGGAGAAAATTATGAGTATGAAGATAAGAGTTTTGTTTGGGATATTGATAAGCATAGCAACACTGATATTACAGCCGCTTTGAGAAAGGAATTATGATATGAGTACGAATTGGAATATACTTACACCCACAACAAAACCATCAGGACATATGAAAGGGCAGCCCTGTGAAGAGAACTGCGTGGCATATTGCCATTGCTACAAGCACAGGGGCGGTCTGTCAAAAGATATGGTGAAGCAGCATGAATGTCTGAGGAAGGGTTGCAAATATCTTGAGAAGTATGAAGATCATCCATACTGGGGCAAGAAGAAATATATAAACCATGCGCGTAAAGAAAACAGAAGCAACAGAAATGTTCAGGGAATATCCGGCAAAGTGAAGACTGGCTCTTGTGTAAACTCAAAAGCTTCCAGGTTGAACAATGATCTGAAAGACCTTCTTAAGATTTTTGAGGGAAAAGAGGTTTTCTATGCTTATCTGTTTTACAAGGACGATTCTTCCAAGATCAGATACCTTGGCGGCTATTATGAAAAAGATACTGCCATGGACAAGGCAAAGCAGATCTCTGATAACGAGGGCGGCGATTATATTGTCATTGCCAATGACACTGATGAACCTATCGGATTCAGATTGGAGCCTACAATCAGGTCACTTATAGAAATAGATCTTACATGGTCAAAGGACTACGAGTCATTGTCGGACAGAGTTGTAAATGATCTTACGCTGAAGAAAGCAGCGAAAGTTATTTGATTAAAAAAATAAAGTTGGGGGCGGGGCATGATCATATATTGTGCCCTGCTCATGTTGTTAATAGGGATAAGAAGCGAAAGGAGTAAAGATTATGTTTTTTGGAAAGAAAGATAAAGATGTCAGACTTACAGATTCCCAATATAAGGATCTTGTAAGCAATATGAGCAAAAGGGAAAGAAGAGAGTTCGACAGAAAGCAGGAACAGCTTCGCCGTGACAGAGAAGACGATAGGCTTATGGGATGGCTGTTTATGGAAGATGAGTTGGATGATATGTAACTAATATACCGCTTGTTCATAAGTGATTATAGGTGGTTACGACCAAGAGTAGTTGGAGATTTATGCTATACTATAATGTATAGATATTTGAGGTTTATAGAGGTGTAGAAGATGGAAAATAAACGCAATATCATCAATGATGAAATGCTATTAAGCCCTCTAAAAGAAGTTGTTGACATTAGTGCGGAATTGCAATCAGCTTCCATAAACAAGTTAGAATTGTCAAGAGAATTGATTTCAAAGCTTGACGTAAATGGATTAGACACAATAAAAAAACTGCTTTTATTTAATTGCTCTGAATTGCAGAATATTTTTGGTTTTAGTCTTGAAGAAATTGAGACCGTGATTATTGCAATCAATCAGTATACTCCAGTTAAAGATATTATTGATGAGACTGAAAGCAATACTGGTAATGAAGATGATAACAAAGAGAAACCTTTGAATCAGGATATTTCATTGGGAGAATCTTTCAATTTAGTGCCGGATGATTACGTTGATATTGATATCATTACTGCCAATATTACAGGCAGAGTGAAAAATATGCTGTTGCGGAATGGTATCAATACCATTGGTGAGCTTCTTATTAAAACTCCTAAAGATTTGCGTAGTATAAAAGGGTTGGGTAGAAATATTGTCGAAGAAATAGAAGCAATTTGCAAAAAAATGAATGACGAAGGAATTGGCTTTTTAGAAGATGATGAATCTGCTAATGATATAGAAACCACTTTATCAGAGTCATTTTATGCAGCCGCGAACATTGAACCTAATGATTACTGTGAATATCTGATTGTAAACACTGACCTTTCGGGTAGCATGAAAAATAAACTGCTCCAAATGGGTGTGGATACAGTAGCTAAGCTTATGTATTTATGCCCTAAAGACATATTGGAGATAAAAGGATGCGGTACATTGGCTGTCGAAAAGGTAAGACAGCTCATCACTGAGATAGGTAATGGGAGTTCTAGTCAAGGTGATCGTAGTCCCTCAAATAAAAAGAAATCTGATGAGTTACAACCGTTTTATAAGGTCTATGGAATTGCACCGGATGATTATGAATTTGAATATATACAAAATCATTTTTTTAGTCCAAGGTTACGCAATACTTTATCAAGAAACAATATATTTACAACGAAAGAACTATTATGCCTTTCGTATCACGATATATGCTCTATGAAAGGAATGGGCTCTGGATCCAGGAAGGAACTGGTTGATTATATCGAAAGACTAGATTCTTCAAAAGATAACAAGGAATTATCTGAAAAACTTAAGGAATGTAGTGCTGCTGCTTTTATTTTTGGCTATACGGATGATAGTCGTATACAAAAAAAACTATTGCAGTACTGTACTGACAGAACTATGCTGTTGGGACATTTTTTGGATGTATTGAAACCCTTGGAACAGGAGGACAAGGGGTTATTCATTTCATTTAATCAATGGTGCAGATTTGACATTGGTAAAGAACTACAAGAGATACTGTCGGCATTAAAATCAAATGAACGAGGCTTTGAAATTATCGATATGAGAGCTAAAGGTGAAACTTTGGCACGTATTGGTGAGATTGTAGGTGTTACTAGAGAACGCGTTCGTCAGTTAGAAAGAAAAATGATAATGCAGTTTGACAGATGGCAGTCACAGACTCGTTTTATTTGGCAGATATATGCTGAAAGAAGCGGCGATAGTGTGTTGACGGCAGATGAATTGGAAGACTATTTTGGCGAAAATAGTTACCTCTTCATATATCTTTTGAAAAATGCAGCATTTTCTGCTGATTACTATGACAGGCAGCTTGATGCGATTATACTTGATGACGAAGCTTCATCTGAAAAAGCTCAGAATTATATAGATAGTATTCCGGCTAGTGTGGGAATTGATGAATTGGATGGAATTATCGAAAAGGGTGTAAGTGAACATGGTATCTCAGAAGAGGTATTGCGTTTGATGTTTAATGAGTCATACACCCTTACTGGTAAGGTTTATCATAGAAGCAAGCTATCATTAAGAAATATATATTCTGACGTTCTAAGTAAGTACTATCCAAATGGGATGCATATTTATGATGAATGTGAGATCCAAAGATTTCGAGAGCATGTTAAGCAAGAGTATGAAATCTCTCTTGATGATAAGAATGATAGGGCGATTATTTCCAGATTGGCAGGAGTCGGTATACTGTGTGGTAGAGGGCGTTATAGATTAAATAAAGGTCCATTTATTTCTGAGAAGCTTTTAAAGGAAATAGCTGATTATATTGACAGTAATGACTCGCCAATAATGATAATTGGTTCAATATTTGATGAGTTTGAAGACCGTCTATTGTCGGAAGGTATAGATAATAGATATTTTTTGCAGGGTATCTTGCGTGAACATTACAATGATAGATGGATTTTTAAACGTGATTATATCACTAAGGATGCAAGTATCACTTCATTATACTCAAGCATAGTTAATTTCATTAAGCAGTCTCCATATCCTGTCAAGAAAGAAACTATTATGGAACAGTTTAGTGGCTTAACAGACATTGTATTGCAGCTATCGGTGTCAGATTCAAACATATTGAATTTGTTTGGAGAATACTTTCATGGTAGTCATGTGAAAATTACTGATCAAGACAAAGACATATTACAGGGGTGTATTGAAAAGGCACTACAGGGGAAAAAGTTTATCCATTGCAAAGATGTATATGCATATGCAGTCGAGGAGTGCCCAACTGCCTTAACATCAAATTATATATCGTTCCCATTTGGATTGTTTAGCATGCTTGAATATCTATTTGGCAATCAGTATGTTTTTTCGAGACCGTTTATATCTAAAACGGATATAGGATTTGATAGCGCAACTGACGCAGTTATAAGTATGGTGTCTAATGCAGATCGGATTACTATAGAAGAAATCCAGGGATTTGCAAAAGAAATTCACTATACTATAACAAACATTTTGGACTTCATTGATTCATGCAATGATACAGCTTTGTTGATAAATGATGCAGAGCTGATGAATATTGGTAGTACTGGGATAAATGAGTCAATTGCCAAGGAAGTAGAGAATAAGATAATAAAAGAAATTACTGGAACTGTTCCAATAGCGCATTTGCATTGTATCAATGAATTGCCACCGATAAATATCCCGTGGACTGAATGGTTGATTTACAGTGTTCTTAACAAATGGTCGGATGCTCTTGAAGTGTCAGCATCAGCAGAGCAGTTTAGGTATTCATTTCCCATAGTTGCTCGTAGGGGAGAACTCTCTTTAGAAAAGGTGGGTTCCCTATCCAAAGAAGATGTCGGAGTTTTAGCTATGGCTGATGACTTAGATAATATTGATGAATTGATAAGCGATTACATATTGGAAGAGGAAGATAATGAGTTATAAAGAACTGGAAATAGGCAACAGTTACATAAGTAAAGGCAATAATAATATTGCAGATTCTTTTTTAGTGCCTGTTCTTAAACATACGGTGAAGTATAAACGTAGTGTTGGCTTTTTCTCTTCTGGGGTAATCAATGAGATATCTGAAGGAATAATGGCGCTTGTCCGTAATCATGGAACAATTCAGTTGATAGCAAGTCCAGAGCTGTCAGAGGCTGATATAGAGGCAATTAATCTGGGGTATGAACAGAGACAGAAATATATAGAAGATAGGTTTTCGGATGAATTCGTACAGGAAGTTGAAAAGCTTGATGATACTAAGCTGCAGTTTTTGTGTGAGCTGATAAGGAAAAACATACTTGATATAAAAATTGCAGTTACCGACAGAAATGGTATATATCATGATAAGCTTGGAATATTGCAAGATTTTGATGGAAACAAAATTGTTTTTTATGGGTCATCTAATTCAAGTTACAGTGGGTACAGAGGAAATTACGAAAAGATAAGAGTTTCTAAGAGTTGGGTTCCAGGCTTCGCTGATATAGTTAGTGAAGAAGAGCAAGAGTTTGATCAGCTGTGGAATAATTCAAATGAATATGTCCAGGTGTTTGAGTTTAAAGAGACTGCTGAGAAAAAGCTATTGGAAGTTATTGAGAGAAGATCAAGCGGTGCAAAGAGCAATAATGTCATAAAACTACGTGATTATCAGCAAGATGCAATAGCCGCGTGGGTAAGAAACAATTATCATGGCTTTTACGTTATGGCAACTGGAACAGGTAAAACCTGGACTGCTATTTTTTCGGCAAAAAAATTAATAGAGACAGAGCAGTGCATGGTTACAATATGCGCTCCGTATAAACATTTGGTTAAGCAGTGGGCCGAAGATGTTACAAAGGCGTTTCCGGAAGCTAAAATAGTGCTGGTTTCGTCTGAGAATCCGGAATGGGATAAGCAGATAACTAACGAAATAGTAAGAAGCAAATATGATCCGAACCAGCAATTAATCATAATAACGACGATAGCATCTTTTAAAATGCAAAGATATCAGGATATAATCGCTACATTTTCAGGCAAGAAGCTGCTTATTGTAGATGAAGCACATCGTTTTACTGTAAGACCATCTGATTATGACTATCTCCTTGGGTTAAGTGCTACACCTTTTAGCGGGTCATCTGCTGAAAGAGGTAATGAACTGATGGAATACTTCGGAGGACAAGTGTTTAGCCTTACAATTGAGGATGCATTAGATAGGGGGTATCTTGTACCTTATTATTACCGTCCTATATATGTTTATGCTACTAGAGAAGAAGAGGATAAGTTCAATGGGTTTAGCAGGATAATTCTATCTTGTTTTAGAAACGGAGTGTGCATCAACCCGGATCTTTTAGTTAAAACGCTTAGGAATCGCTTGCGAGTGATTTCGATGGCTGAGGAAAAACAGACACATATTGATGATATAATAAATAATGTTAAGGAAAGAAATAACGTAGTTGTATACTGTGGTGACGGAAGGCTTATGGATTCTGAGCAAGGAGAAATACGCCATATTCAGTCTATTAAAAAAATGCTAAGTAGACACGGATACAAAGCGAGTCAATTCACTGCACAAGAAAATATTAAGGATCGCATGGAATTAGTAGATTCTTTCAATAAGGGCGAAATAACGGCGCTTGCTGCAATTCGATGCTTGGATGAAGGAATCAATATTCCATCAATAAAGAGCGCATTGATTTTATCGAGTAACGATGATTATCGTGAATTTGTGCAAAGACGAGGAAGAATTCTAAGAACATATAATGGGAAAAAATATGCAACTATCTATGATGTGATAGTCCTTCCAAGCGATAATTGTGATCAGTGGGCTAAGATAGAGTTTAGGCGCTTTTTGGAATATGCTCGCTTGGCTCTCAATTGGAACGAACTTGAACTTGAATTGGAAGATCAGCTTAGCCATTATGGGTTATCTGTTGAAGATATTGATGTATATGATTATGAGGATATGGAGGAAACAATAGATGAATAAGGACCGTATAGTTGAGAATATGGTTGATTTTATTCAAAAAGAAGAGCGAAATCTTCAAGTGTCGAAGATGTCAACTGATACGAAAGCGGCTAAAAGTGATATTGTAAATGCTATTTTAGAGCACCTGGAAGAGGAATTGCAGAATGAGAATTAAATCTATAGAATTTGAAAATTTTAGAAATTTCAGAGAGCATGGACTTATTACTTGTTCGACAGATGGGAAAATAACCGTAATCTATGGAAAAAATGGTGATGGTAAGACAACTTTGCACCAACTGTTTCAATGGATTATATATGGTAAAGTGCATTTTAATAAGACAACAACAGATCATTTATACAATTTGGCTTTTGAATCAGAGCAGGAATATGGCTCTGTATTTGAGGTTATGGGAAGGATTGACTTTGAGGACAGAGGCGAACAGTACTCATTGACTCGCAAATATACATATAGGAAAGGAATAGATGATTCTGAAAAAATAGGAGAAGACTATTCACTCCAAAAAATGGACGATGATTATAATTGGAGGCGAGTTGAACGACCTCAAGAAACAGTTGAAAAACTTCTCCCATCTGGGCTTTCAGAGTATTTCTTTTTTGACGGTGAGAGTATGATTGCTGATTTGCGAGTGAAAGGTAAGGATTCTGCCGCAAAGCTTAGAAAGGCTTTATACTCAATGTTTGATCTTGATGTTATTGAATCAGCGCTTACGCATGTTGGACGAACTGATTCAAAAACCACAGTGCTTGGCAAGCTATATATGAATAAAGGGTCAATTGCTAGTGGAAGTGAAATTTCCGCTGTAAAGACAAATATTGAAAATGCGCAAGGCAAAATAGCTTTTTTTGAAGAAGAAAAAGAGAAAAATGAAAATAAAAAAGCAGAATTGAAGGAGCTTATACAAAATATTTCAGAAGAAATAGGCGGAGCGAAATCTAAAGCAGATTATGAAAAGATTCGTAAGGAATATCAGTCACAAAGGGATGCGTTTCTT
The DNA here is from genome assembly GCF_015056685.1 of Butyrivibrio sp. Classification (GTDB taxonomy): domain Bacteria; phylum Bacillota; class Clostridia; order Lachnospirales; family Lachnospiraceae; genus Butyrivibrio. The sequence continues at coordinate 28,863 of NZ_SVFW01000021.1, forward strand.
GACAATGTAAAGAGTGAAACAAAGAACTTTGGTGATGATGTTATGGCTTCATTTCCGGCGATACTTGTATCTAAGGCCATTATTGACGCGGAGAAGAAGTTGAACCTCAAGGTTAAACAAAAGTCTTCGGCATTACCGGATGGACTGTCTAAGAGACTTATTGCCTATCTTACAAGAATGAATACTGACACCTGTATTTGTGGGCGAGAGCTTTGCGAAGAGCAAAAACAACATATTAATGCATTCCTTGGGATGATGCCGCCTATGTCTTATACTAGCATGTACCAGAATTTTACGCAGAAGGCTGAAAGCATGAGAAAAAACTATGACAAGGAAAGTCTAGAAGAAAGAATCCTTAGAGTTTTAAAGAATCAGGAAAACGCTGAGGCGTGTGACAAAAAAATCATGGTTTTGGATGATGCAGAGAAAAAGAGTAAAGATATAGAAGATCTTATCGTCGCAAGGCAAAAGGCTGAGGAAAGCGTTAAAGAACTAGAGGGGCTGATTTCAAAGCAATCCACTGAAATTGAGAAACATAATATATATCTGAAGCAACAGATGAAGAAATTTGATGAGCTCACCAAAGGAAATGAGGAAGGAATCCTTGCAAATCAGAAAATTGAGATTATGGAGGCTGTAGCAGATTTCTTTAGAAATAAGCTTGATCAGGCTGCGAAGGAATATAGCAAGGAATTGGAGGGGAACATTCAGTTATTGCTGAATGATATGCTTACATCAAAGCGTACTGTTCATGTAACAGATGAGTTTTCTGTTAGGGTTACTGACAGCTTTAATGATGAATCAAAATCAGAGGGGCAGTTTGCTGTAGTTTCATTTGCGTATATTGGTGGAATACTACAGATGCTTAAGCGAGAAGGCGATCTAAATGCTAAAGAATATCCTTTGGTACTGGATGGACCTTTTTCAAAGCTGGATTCTGATCAGAAGCAGAATGTAGTAGATAAACTTCCTGAATTTGCGCCTCAAGTTATTGTGTTTTCAAAAGATGACCTGCATGATGTCATAAAAACTGAGAATATTGGTAAAGTGTGGACTATAATGAGTAATGATGAGAAAAATGTTGCAACAATAGAGGAGGGTAAACTTTGGAAATAAGTTCAGATATAACCTTAAAAGGTACTGATTGGAATACTGCGATAACAAAGCTTTCCGCTATTTTTGCTACAAGGACGCATTATAGCTTGTTTATGCTGTGTCTATCAATTGGGATTATGTATGATAAGCGCATTGATACGCCAGAAGAGAACGGAGAAGAAAACAAGTCTGTGCCGCGTAATGTACTACAAAACAATGATGCAGGGCAGCTTGATACTTTCTTTCAGGCAGCAATTCTTTCTACGGAGACAGAGAGCTTTTCTGAGGATGAGCGCTTAGAGTTGGCATTTGGTGAAGCTAGAGGAGAAAAAAAGAATACTGATTTCAACAAAATTGCTTTTCTTGTGAGTTTTGCAAACTACGGAGTTCATAAATTGGTTGAGCTTATTGGGCATACGGATATTGAATCTATGGAAAACATTAAGAATTTTCTATTGGCAAGTGCAGATGGAAGAAATTTAGAAATTGATTCACTTCCAATTGAAGAACTTGATGATATCGAAGATCTTTAAATGTTGCGTGGAAACATTAATTGACATGGATACCCTACTTAAGTATACTACTTAAGTAGGGTATATTTTATTGGAGGCAACATGAAATATAGTTATAGATTTCCTGTAGTAAAAGGCGTTCAGGCTGGAAGAGAGTACTATATTGGGATGGTTCCACTTAAGATGTTGAGTAGGTTATTTCCGATAGAGGAAGAGTATGTTCCACCGGAGTATCGAGCTCAAAGGCGGTTAAACGAAAACAGAATACCTGAAATCAAAAAATATATACTTAACAACCGGGATAATTATGTCTTTTCAGCATTAGCAGCATCTATTGATGGCGATTATAAGTTTGAATCGTTCAGTGATGATCTTGGAGTATTAGAAGTTTCGATGGATGCCCGGATTTTAATTAATGATGGACAACATCGAAAAGCTGCGATACTGGCTGCGTTGGAAGAATTTCCAAATCTGGGAGATGAAACCATATCGGTTGTGTTTTACGCGGATCAAGGTCTAGCAAGAAGCCAACAAATGTTTACTGATCTTAATAAGCATGCAGTGAAAACAACGAATTCCATGGCTGAATTGTATGATTCTCGTGATCCTATGGCTGTTGCGACAAGGAAAATAATATCCGAAGTACCATTCTTTGATGCTTACGTAGATAAAGAAAAGGACATGTTAGGGAAATTTTCTTCCGCTTTATTTACCCTTAACAATGTTTATACTGCAAACAAAAGAATGCTTAGAAGGCAGGAGTGCAATGAGGCTTTTGTTGAATACTGTATCCAGTATTGGAAAAAAGTTTCGGAACACATGATCCCTTGGAATGATTTAATAAGCCACCAGATAAGCAAGACAGAACTAAGAGAGAAGTATATCGCAGCTCAGGCTGTTGTATTACAGGCTCTTGGGCGAGTGGGGGCATATTTTTATGAAAATATCGAATCCGATTTATTGGATAGCTACTTGGTTAAACTAGAAGAAATAGATTGGAAGCGCTCTGCGAAATATTGGAAACAGAGAGTAATTAAACAGAATGGAAGAATGATAAATAACGAAACAGCGATTATATTGGCTGCTAATGTTATAAAGCAACAAATGTCGATTCCATTATCAGATGATGAGAAGGCAATTGAAAAGAAATCAAAAGTATAAAAGGGATAGAATCTATGTCAGATAACAATCAAGAAAAGAAAGAAGTAACGATAACAAAAGAAACTATTGATGGTTTGATGGAAACTGTCAGAAACCTTTATTTATGTGATGATATTCCGTGGGTAATAGGGTATTCAGGAGGTAAGGATAGTACCGCAACGGTCCAGCTTGTATGGTTGGCCTTGAAAGACTTACCGCCCCACAAACTTAAGAAGACAGTACACATTATAAATACTGATACTCTTGTAGAATCACCTGTAGTCTCAAAATGGGTAAAAAAATCACTGGAGTGTATGGATGAAGCTGCAGATGAACAGCATTTGCCATTCGAAACTCATCAGCTTACTCCGGCAATGGATAATACTTTTTGGGTAAATTTTATTGGAAGGGGATATCCTTTTCCTAGAAAAAAACTCCGTTGGTGTACAGATCGATTAAAAATACAGCCTGTAAATACTTTCGTTAAGGAGAAAATTGCAGAACATGGCGAGATAATAATGGTTATTGGTACAAGAAAGGCTGAAAGTGCCAGACGTGCGAAAACCATGGCATATTATGAGAAAAAACGTGTGAGGGAACTACTTAGCCCTAACCAGTCTATGGCGAATGAACTTGTTTTTTCCCCGCTTGAAGACTGGAATGATAACGATGTCTGGGTTTTTTTAATGCAGTATCAGAATCCATGGGGATATTCAAACAAAGAGCTTCTTACTCTGTATAGAGGAGCAACTGCTGATGGTGAATGTCCGCTTATGATAGGCAAAGGGCTTCCAAGCTGCGGAAGAAGCAGGTTTGGTTGCTGGGTATGCACTATGGTTGAAAAGGACAAGTCCATGGAAGCCATGATCGCAAATGATTCAGAGAAAGAGTGGATGTCTGCTCTATTGGAATTTAGAAATAGATTTGGTGATGAGGAGCATGATAGGGAAAGAAGAAGCTTCAGAAAGATGGCTGGATATCTGCAGGGTAGTTATAAGCAGTTATATCATGGCCCTTACACAAAAGAATACAGAGAAAAATGGCTTAGAGAACTCTTGGAAGTACAGAAGGATATTAATGAAAATGGTCCAGATGAGTTTTCAGATTTGAAGCTTATAACAATGCCAGAACTGAGAAATATTAGGCGCATATGGGTTAACGAGAAACATGAATTTGACGATTCTCTTCCAAGGATATTCCAGGAAGTTACAGGAGAGGAATTCGATGACCCTGAATGGATTGGTACACCAGCGTTTAAGAGTGAGGAATGGGATATTCTAAAAGACGTGGTTAATGATCTCTATCCTGATGAGGAACTGGCTTTTGAAATGGCATATAGCCTTGTGGATATTGAGAATAAATCTAGCGGATTGAATCAACGAAAAGGAATTGCGGATTCCCTTGAAGGCGTAATTAAGAAGACTTTTTATAAAAATGAAGAGGATGCAAGGCAATTTTATTTAGGGCAGACGGAAAGAAAGAGAGATCTCGGAGGTAAGTATAATGCCATAGCATTAGATGATTCATATGATGAGCCTTATGAGACTGAAGAGGACGAGGAAGAATAATGATCATTAAAAAGCTTACTATGCATAACTTTGGTGTTTATGCCAATACGAATGTAATGGAGTTTACTGGGAATAAGCCAGTAGTTCTGATAGGTGGAATGAATGGTAGAGGAAAGACGACAATCCTTGAAGCAGTATTACTGAGCCTCTATGGATCAAATTCGTTTGCATATACAGAGAGTAAATATCTTAGTTATGGACAATATCTTAAATCCTATGTCAATAAAAAAGATGGAACTTTGGAATCTTTCGTGGAATTGGTCTTTTCCATGGATAATAGAGATGAAGAAGTTTATCAGGTTAGAAGAGAGTGGGACGCAAAGGGACAGAGAGTCCATGAACATATCAAGGTCAAGAAAAATGGTGAAGACAGCGCATTTTTAACAGAGAATTGGCCCATGTTTGTAGAGAGTATTTTGCCTAGTGCATTGTCTAACTTTTTCTTCTTTGACGGAGAGAAAATTGCTGAGCTTGCTGTAGAAGATACGAGCTTACAAATGAAAGAATCAATCAAGGCAATGCTGGGAATATCAGTATTGGATATTCTTGATTCAGATATAAGTAAGATTATAACTAGGATTGGAAAGAAGATATCAACAAATCAGGATCTTGAGAAGCTTGAAGAGCTGCGTGGCGAAAAAGAGGCTGCAGCCGAAGAACTAAGGATGCTCGATGAAGAACTGGCAGATGTTGAGAAGAAAAAGAATATTCTTGTTACTGTCCTTGAAAATCTAAATTCAGAATATCAGGTAAAAGGTGGAGATATTGTTGAGCAGAAGCATGATTTGATGCAAGATAGAGCAAATAAACTGACAGCGTTGACTAACAATCAAGAAGAACGATATGAAATTGCGTCCAGTGAACTACCACTGGCATTAGTAATGCCTCTTTTGAAGACTGTAAGAGAAGAAGGAAATATTGAGCATGACAGAATGCTATCTGCTTTGGCTATAGACAAGGTTCGAGATGCTTATTCAAGGTATGAAGGAAAAGATGAAAACACGGACAGATTTATATCTTTTATGCAAAAAATAGCAGAAGAAAGCCAGGGCGAAAATGTATATAACATGTCTGATGCTACTTTATATAAGGTTGGAATGCTATGTGATCAAGATTTGGAAGCAGCTAAAGATGATGTGAAGAAGCTCTTAAAAGATGAAAAGAAATTCCAGAAAAAAATAGATGAGATAGACGGTTACCTATCAGTTGATATTAACGAAAAAGAACTCAGCGATCTTTTTAAGAAGATTAAGACAACTGAGAAAGAACTCACTAATTGCGAAGTGGAGATTGATGATTATCATCAAAAACGTGCAAGCCTTCACAATAATCTTATGGTGTTAACCACAGAGTTTAGCAGGATGGCAGAGAGTGTGCTGTCAACACTCGAAGCTGTAGATGCAGATGAACGTGTAGTTAAATATGCTCATATGGCCAAAGATATTATTGAACAGTTCCGAATTAGGCTTCAAGCAAGGAAAACAAGCATATTGGCTGAAACGATGACAGACTGTTACAAGAAGCTTGCAAATAAGAAAAACCTTGTATCTAAAATTGAAATGGATCCGGAAACCTTGGATTTGACCTACATAAATAAAGAAGGGGAAGTGGTCACAAAGGAGCGACTTTCTGCGGGAGAAAAGCAATTAATGGTTATTTCTTTGCTATGGGCATTAGCTATTTGCTCAAAGAAAAAACTTCCGGTTATTATTGACACTCCACTGTCTAGGTTGGACTCTGCACATAGGGAATCGCTGATTACTACGTATTTTCCGAATGCTAGTGAGCAGACAATTATATTGTCAACTGATTCCGAGATTGACGAGAAGTATTATGAACTGATGCAAGGAAGTGTTGGGGACAGATTCACCTTAGAGTATGACGATAATGAGAAAACAACATCATTAACAAAAACATATTTTGGATGGGAATAATGTTATGATTATAAAACAGATAAAACTTTCGAGCGGAGCCAAGGAAAAACTAGGACGATTAAAAGGAAAGACAGGAATAAAAAACTGGAACATTCTATGCAGATGGGCGCTTTGTTTTTCACTATCAGAAGACACAATTCCAACAGATGTGCCGATTGTGGCAGATAGCAATGTTGAAATGTCTTGGTACACATTCGGTGGTGAGTACAGTGATATATACGATGCCCTTATGATTGCTTGGTGCAAAAAAATGGATTTGCCAACGGATGAAGAGACTCTTGCTAAGTACTTTAAACTACATCTTGAACGAGGAATAGCTTATCTTTGTGGAACCAATTTCATCAAGAACCTTGACGATTTGCTTAAGTTATCAATAGAGGATTGATTATGGGAATATATCTTGACTACAATGCTACGACACCTATAGATAAAAGAGTGCTTGACTATATGGTTGATGTATACACAAATAACTATGGTAATGCTGATAGTAGAACTCATGATTATGGTGATGGTGCAAGAAAAATAGTAGAAAAAGCGAGAAAAGATGTAGCCTCCTTATTGGGCGTGGACAGTACTGAGGTGTTTTTTACGAGTGGGTCAACTGAAAGCAGTAATATTGCGATAAGAGGTCTAATTGATTACGCTAATGCTACTGGAAAGAAACATGTTATTACTACAAGTATTGAACATAAAGCTGTTCTTGAAACTGTGAAGAGTCTCAAGAAAGATGGATTTACAGTAGATATAGTAGATCCAGAAGCAGATGGACGCGTTGATGCTCAAAAAATATTGGGCTTGGTCAGAGAGGATACGTTACTCGTTAGTGTCATGCATGCTAACAATGAAACTGGGGTAATACAACCAATCAGAGAAATTGGTGATGGTCTGGCAGAGAATGGCATCTTTTTCCATATAGATGCTACACAGAGCTGTGGAAAGCTTGTAGAAGAACTCAGGGCTACTAAATATAACATGCTATCCATTAGTGCACATAAGTTTAACGGTCCTCAAGGAATTGGTGCATTAGTTCTGCGGAAAAAGAAATACAAACTTCCCCCTGTAAAGGCGATAACATACGGTGGACAGCAGGAACATGGTATAAGACCAGGAACTATTCCGGTGGCATTGGTTGCGGGGCTTGGAAAAGCTTGTGAAATAGCAGCCTTGGAACATAAGACTAATTATTCGCATTGTATTGAGATAAAAAACGCAGTTAAGAGCTTGATAGAAGAATCTGGATTAGAATATACGTATAATGGTAATCAGGAATACTGTATGCCCAATACTATAAATGTAAGCTTTAAAGGCGTAGAATCTGAAGCGCTAATGATTTCATCTAAGCAGTATTGCGGAATATCTAATGGTTCAGCATGTACATCTAGTGACTATAGCCCAAGTTATGTTCTTACAGCAATGGGAATAGATAAGGATACTATTTCATCTGCAATAAGAATAAGCTGGGGATCAGATTCAGATATTGATGCAATCAAAGAAAATGTTATGGAACTGATAACGGTAGCCAAGGGGCTAACCTTTTAAAGGAACTCTTTATGGCAGGATATGATAAAACATCGGGGACAATAAAAGAATATGCTGTCAACGAGGATAAAATATGGTCTTTATTTAACTATGTTTTTTCTGATTCTTGCAGGAAAAGAAATACCTATAAGTTTGGTCTGATTAAGTCACTTCTTGATAATGCGTTTAATGGTAGGCAAACCAGTAGAGGAGTCTATTATACTTATGAAGAAATTTTTTCTAAGTTTGCTGAAAACTATTGGAATTTGGTAGTTAAGTATGATCTTCGGCAGATGCGACCGGATGGGAAGTCCATTTATTCGAGAATAGAGACTATCTTTAAAAATGTAGTTGCTGACAATACTATTGTTTCTGTACTGGAATTCCAATCGTTAGATGATAAGCAGAAAGAAGCACTTGTAAAGCAGGTCACAAGGGAATGCAAACGATATGTAATAGGTGCTTTGTATGAGGATTTTGATGGGCTGATATATGAGTTTGCGCTTACTAGTGATGGCTTGACTATGAGTCCTGTTTTTTCTGAGTTTATGCTTAAGTATAAATCAGAACTGGAAAAACTAAACTATTATTCATGGGCAAAGTTTCTAGAGCAGGTGAATAATGAGAATGCTTTGGTGAGAGTAATTGAGAAACTGGAACTTGCTACGCCTAGACGGGAGGATTTATCGGTATATAGAGACATCCTGCGAAAGGAATTTGAAGAAGACACTTGCTTTTATTGTGGAAGAAAGCTTAAACAGAAGATTCATGTTGATCATTTTATTCCGTGGTCGTTCGTAAAAGATGATAAAATATGGAATTTTGTTTTGGCGTGTCCATCATGTAATAGTAAAAAGAATAATAGGATACCTACAAGAGATTACATTGTAAAAATAGAAAACAGGAATGATATCATAAAAGCATCGAATGAAGAACTGATTGAAACTGAAATGAAAACATATTCCAACGATGTAATAGAGCGGATGTGGAACTATGCGAGACTTAGTGGAATGAAAGAATACGTATTTTAAGCAGGAAGGATCGTCATGATAGATAAAGAGCGTGCGAGGGCTATTTTACAAGAAAAAATGGCTGAGAATCTCGTTATAGTAGACTCTTATGAGAGCCCGGATGCCTGGTGCTTCGGGCTTGGACTTATTAATGATGATGGTAAAATTATGTCACTCATGGGAGATAGCACTATCAGAATCAGCAAAGAAACAGGTGAAATGGAGTAAGAAGAGTTTTGATGGGAAAGACAGCTATTGTGTACTACAGCAAGCATCATGGAAATACTAAAAAGGTACTTGATGCACTAAAAAAATATGATCCGGAGCTTGTGCTTATCGATGTTACAGAAAAGCATGAGGTTGACCTTACAGGTTATGGCAGGATTGGTTGGGCTTCCGGCATTTACTATCTTAAGTTTGCGGAGCAAGTGCTGAATTTTGCCAGAGTGAACTTACCGCCCAATAAGGATGTCTTTTTCATTGCCACAGCCGGAAATCCTACTGGTGGTATTTTCAACGCAATCTCAGAAATAACAAAGGGTAAACATTGCAATGAACTTGGCAGATTTACTACAAAAGGATTTGACACGTTTGGACCTCTGAAAGTGATTGGTGGCATTCAGAAAGGCCATCCTACTGAGGAAGAGTGTCAGGCAGCAGTTGAGTTCTATAGGAATCTATAGTGATAGCAGAAAGTTTATGAGGAAAACTATGAGCAGTGAACGAGATTTGACAAAGGATATGCTGGATGAGCTGAAGCGTAACGGAATTGTTGCATCATATAAAGATTTTGAAGCCAGGACACAGCGGCTGATAAGTCTACATGATGGATTTGGAGAGATGCTGGATTTTATACCAGATTTTATAATGATAGATCTTTTAAAAGAATTCAAATGTGAATTACTAGGGCAGACATACAGCAATATGGATGAATTGGCAGATGGAATTCTTAATTATAAACATAGTAGCGTTCAGCTAATGAGGAAAATAGCTAGACATTTTTTGTGTTCAATCCTAATACAAAGGAATTTGAGCTGGATAAAGACTTTGAGGGATTTAGCCCGGCACAGTTGGATAAAATGTCGCAGTGGAGTAAGCAGGAACTATTGGATGCGGATATAAATCCATCAATGACAGTTTATGAAATTGATGCTAAAGTCCGTGAAAACGGTAAAAGAAAAAGCATAAGAGTTACTGATGATGAGTATAAAGTGCTAAATGCATACAGCATGGCTGATGATGCGATTAAAGAGAAGGTAAGAGGATTACTAAAATTACACTTAATGCGTAAACAACCTTATTTCAAACGTTATTGAGATTTCTCAATTGGAGCTCAATTTGCGCTCATTGACAAATGACCAAAAGTATGATTCAAATTAGTCGGAGGGACATGAGATGAAGAAGTATGTGGGGGCTATGTTTTTTGCAATTGCGGTATTGGTGCTGCTTATAGGCATAATAACTCCGGCAGGAATAGTGAGCTGCGCCATAGTTGCAGCGATACTTGCCAGTTTAGGAGTGTTCATCGAAATAAAGCGTCAGCAAATACAGTAAACATGAAAAGCGGTCAGTTCACAGGCCGCTTTCAATAATTAATTATATATCATCTAATGGGTATTCTTCTGCCAGGCGGTCGTACCATTCGTCACGGTGCTTCTTGCGATCTTCATTAGGTACCGGCTCCAGCTCTTCAAACAGGAAAGCAGGGAATCCGTGAAAATCCTCATATTCTTTACCAATCTCTGGCTGACCTTCAATGGCAAGCATCCCAATATCAATATCTGTTTCAAGATAAGTGTTCACAATAGTGTATTCTTTTCCATGTTCAAGAAGCTGCCCTGCAACAATAGGCTTCAGATAGTAAGTAAAATCATCATCGTCGCCCATGAAGATGTGGGTCTCGGTAGTGAAGTACTGGCTACGTCTGAGAAGGTAGACTACTTCATCGGTTCCTTCGGAGATGCAGCGGACTTTTCTTTTTCTCCTGTCAAAATAGTCAACGTAGGTATCCGGAAAAGCCTCTATATTACTTTCATAATCCATCGGATTTAGTTCATCAAATCTACTATTCATCGTGTTCTCCTGTATTTATAATAAACGTTCATATCTATTGTATCTAAGCATAGGGGATAACGGCAATGCCTTTTTATCCTTGGTATTACCTGTGTTTCTGAGGTGTCGCTTTTATAGGACTTGCCAAATGTTATAACAGTGTTATAAGGGGAAAATATGCCTGGCATAAAGACTGAACTGGAGGTGAGCTGACCAGCAGGAGGGATTCCTTGAATCTGGTATGAAATCAAGATTGATTTACGTAGAACCCTTAGCATAGTCTTTGCCTACATATTGTCGGACAAAAAGCCTTTTTATTATCACCGACCATTTCTACCATATTTATATAGAGGGCTTATCATCATGTACTAACAACATATATAGCAGCGATTATACCTGGTTCTACGGAACCAGGTATTTTTTTGCCCTCTGAGGAGGTGGTTAGAGATATGAATGCTTGAGTGAATGGGCTTTAAGACGATACGGCCTGAATTGTTTACCACCCTAGAATTTCTTTCAGCACCCCACAAATCATAGGGTGGTTAAGAGTGCGTAGGGGTATTACATTATAGTACGAGGAGATTTTAATATGAGCAATGGAAATGTCAGAAATAGCAGATCCAAGTACAAAAAGCAGGATATACCTTCAAAGAACCTGGCTTTTGTAAATGGTAATGTTCACAACTACCTAAATGTGATCCAAACGGATAAGCAAAAATCAAATACTGAAATGGCAGAAATCCTGGATGTAGAGGTCAAATATTATGAGACCATTAAGAGAAATGGTGGACCACTTGATTATGACAGATTATATGCGCTTTATGAACAGCTCAGAGTCAATCCGTTAAAGCTTTTGATGGATGACCCGGATGCACCGCTTTTTCTTGAAGAGAGTGATGAAGATAAACCATATTTTGAAATGTTGGAAGGGTTGATCTCGGCGCTTAGAAAAATAGAAAATGAGGATGAGCATGCCGACAAGATAATTGGCACATATGATCGTTTTGGGAAATACCTTAGGGAACATTTTAGGAAAAGAATAGATGACAGATCCGAGGAACAGGGAGGTTAAGAGGACTGACGTAATTAAGAGTCTTTTGTAGTATCGAAAGTATTTAGCTAGAGCATTAAGTCAAAATTGAACCGGAGAGAACAAGAAGTAATACTCTTGGACTCTCTGGTTTTTTCTTTATGATAACACGGATGTTTAGGGGGAATTGTAACGGTCGTCTGGTTTTACAGAGGGAGGATAAAAACAATGATGCACAGATTAACGGCGCGTCAGCTTGCCATCGAAATCTGCAGGAAGGAGAAACTGGATTATTGCACGGTGTTAAGGCAGGCCAAAAAGCTACTTGAAAGATACTGTTTTGCGTGTGGGAAACCTGATAACATGAGCCCGGAGGAAATCAAACAGCACAAACAGGAAATTCGAAGGAAGTACATAAACATCATCAAAAAGAAGGGGCGTTTTACAGAGGAAGATTATGAGGACTTTATCTGGGATGTGGTCAGGGCGCCATGGTTTGAGGCAAAATCAGAGATGATACTTGATGAGATAGAAAGGATGCTCGATGGGGAGATTTCAAAGGGTGAATATGATTACGAGAAGGACAAGGACCATGAAGGGAAGCGTCTTCGGATTATAATAAAGGAAAGGTTTCTTCGTGGTAAGAACAAGATTAAGACAGAAACGTCTATTGGCATGATGATCGGGGTGTGTCGGGCTACTGTGTTTCGGAAGGAGCCAGCTGCAATTGTTCTTTTTGGAGCGCTTATGTGGAGATATGCAATGAAAAGGGAACTTGAGGACATTGCTGCAGGTATTGTTACATCTGAAGATTCCAGTGAAAATGATGCTGTATGCATTAGAAAAATGCAGCCGGTAACAGAATAAAGTGGTTAAGGAAGCAGTTATGGAGCAAATTCCATAGCTGTTTTTTTGTGCGACAAAGTTGCGACAAAGTTGCGACTGTTATGAGATTTGAGTGAGATTGGTTTGCGACTTTATTGCGACAACAATTAGATTCAATTTAGACTGCACTGCGACTAAAACTGCGTGTTTATGTGCTAATATGCTCACTGTTGAAAATTGAACAAGGAGGAAAAAGAATTGTTGGAAATGATTTATGATCTTGATTTTGCTCTTCCATAATATGTGTTCTTTCTATTATTAATGACACTTTACTTTTGGGAAGGAATTTATCATGGAAAATCTTTATGGAAGAACAATCGGAGAAAGGATACGGCTGCTAAGGGAAAGCGCCGGAATCCGTCAGGAGGATCTGGCCAGAGACTTTAAACTTGCTAACGCTGGAGTGGTTTCATTTTATGAGAATGATAGAAGACCGCTTCCAACAGATATAGTTGTTGCATACTCAGATAAGTTTGCAGTATCTACAGACTGGATCCTGAAGGGTGATGCATGTTAGCAGCATGTTTTCACACTATACAAATCTTATAAGTTTTATACAGATTGTAAAATGACCTTTGATACTGCAGGACTTACAATTAATAATGTAGAAAAAAGTTCTGCGGTTTCAAAAGGGGGAAACAGTAATGGGAGCAAGAATGAACGCAAGTATTCTCGATAACTATAGGAAAGCTAATGATGAAAAAAGGATAAAAATAGTCCTTGATCATTATTCTAGTTTCATGCCATATGTAAATGCTTATGAAGCGGGGCTTATCAGAACTATAAAAGCAGAACGGGAATATAACAGACGAGTTGCCCTTGGGGATCCTGGTGTGAGAGTCCAGACTTCTAACATTGGAAATCCTACATCCAGCGAAGGCGATGAGGACATGATAGTTCGCCAGGCAGTCAGAGCTGGAGACTATATCACTGCACTTCGTGGTGCTGATAAGTTTGAAACACATAAGTGGGAGATTCTTTTGCTGAAGGACATGAGAGAGATTTACGGGCTTGTAGAAGAGCAAATTGGTTCTCTGGGTGATGAAAAAGATGTATTCAAAAGATACCTCAAACGTGAGTTCAAACTTGCTGCCATTGCTGGTACTGAGGGGGTCACTTCTGAGGCAATGAAGAAGAGATTTGGAACCTTAAGGAAAGACGTGGTAGATAACTCTCTTAAGTGGCTTAAGGAGCAGAGACCTTACTCATATTTGGAACAAAAAGGAGCATAAGGAAATGAGTAACCAGTTGGAGATGGTAAAGAAGACGCGTGGGAATACGAAACGTCTATATACATATGAAGAGATATCACATCTTATTGCAGGGGATAAGAGAACAATAAGAAAGATGGCTGAAGCGTGTGGTGCATACCACTATATAAACAGGGCTACAGTGTATATTGATTATCCAATATTGGAAGAATTTATATTGTCACATAAGAATCGGTAACGTATGAATAAGACTTGGCAGATTCAGATTAGTTCTTGCTACAGCGCTCGAATAGAGTCATAATAATATTGTGCTGAAGTACTTTTCATGAATTACAGCCAAGTCTAATTTCATAAAACGTCTTTAACTTTGCAGAAAGGAATCAAATGGGCAATGACATTGCTACAGTAAAAGAGACTAAAGCAAAGGCGACAAGACTGATGCGACTCAAAGAAGCTTCGGAGTATTTTAAGGTCGGCAGAGCAACTATGAAAAAGTTGGCAGAAGCCTGCGGAGCTTATTATCCACATAGTAAGACGCTTGTTTTTGTGGATCCGGAACTTGTAGAGGAGTATTTACGAACCGCGAAAAAACGGTAGTTATGGAGGAAGAATGGCAAATTCAAGAAAAGACTTGAAAGGTAACACCCTCTTCCGCGGAGAACATCAGAGAAAATCAGACAAGCGTTATATGTATATCTACACCGATCCTATTGGCAGGAAGAAATACATATATGCAGATAATCTGTTAGAACTTAGACGGAAAGAGGACAAATTAAAAAAGGATCAGCTGGATGGACTTGATATCTATGCTGCAGGCCTTGCAACCATCAATTCTACATATGACAGATACATTTCAACAAGGATAGACCTGAAGGATTCGACACAGAGCAACTACGAATATACTTACGAGCGATATGTCAGAGATGACTTCGGAAAAAAGAAACTTGTTGATGTAAAGTATTCCGATGTGTTGCAGTTCTACACCTTTTTACATTCGGAAAGGCATCTTTCATTTTCTACTATTGAATCTGTAGATGGATTGTTGCATCCAACATTCGAGTTGGCTGTAAGAGATGATATAATAAGAAAGAACCCGACCGAAGGAGCAAAGAGAGAACTTGCAAAGAGACTTCCCAAGACGGAAACGGAAAGGCAGGCACTTACTCCGGAGCAACAAAAAGCCTTTATGGAATATGTTGCTATGAGCCCGGTGTATTATCATTGGTGGCCACTTTTTACTGTACTTCTTGGAACAGGGATGCGAATTGGAGAATGCACTGGCCTTCGTTGGCAGGACATCGATCTGAAAGAGGGATGGATAGATGTTAATCATACACTGTCGTACTACCCTCAGAAGGGTTCACGCACATCACAGTTAAGGATCTCAACACCTAAGACCAAAGCAGGCTGCAGAGTAATTCCTATGATGGATGTAGTAAAAGATGCATTCAAGTTTGAAAAGGAAAACCAGCTTGCAGGCACAGGCTACAATCAGACAGTAGTAGATGGTTATTCAGGATTCATTTTCCAAAACAGATATGGCTCAGTAATGAGCGCTGCCTCAGTGAACAAAGCAATAAAGAGAATTTACAATGACTACAATCACGAGGAAGAGCTTGATGCCATTAGGGAAGATAGGGATCCGATAATACTTCCGCATTTCACATGCCACTATCTGAGGCGTACCTTTGCAACCAGGCTCTGTGAGGTGGAAGATAATCCTAAAGTGATCCAGGCAGTGATGGGACACAAACAGATTTCTACTACATATGAAATCTATGCTGATTCGTCAGATCGGAGAAACAAAGAATCAATCAATAAGCTTGCAGCAAAGCTTAATGGCGTTTTCTAAAATGGTACTCCGAAAAGAATTTTTCTGACAAACCTAAATTGACAAAACAACATTTTGACAAACGAGCATTTTAGCCAGAGGAAAAGCGCGAAAAAGGTACAGATAGTATACGCAGAATTAAGGACGATATATCGCGACTGATATAGCCTATGACAAACGGCTGACAAACTGTAGCAGATTTCAGCTGAGTTCAGAGGTGTTCAGACGCAAGGCTTGATTGGTACTCTTATGTATATCAATGCTCGTAAAGGTACTCAAATGATCACAAATGCTTATGCGGTCGGATTTTTCCCGACACTTAAGAGCACCAAGCAGTAAACCGCATAACCACGCGGATTACAGACTATCACATCATTTTACTGCAACCCTACTGCAACAATTTGAATAGGCACGCAAGGGAATAAGCGGGCAAAAATTCGTTGCATCAATCTTAGATAATTCAATTACTGAACTCATTTTTAGAGTCATTCTTGAAAGAAATTTCGAGAATGGCTCTTTTTGTTTTTGTAACATGCATGCCTGACTCCGGTAACAGGAATTCATCCCAAAAATAAAACATGAAAGGGGTCTCATATGGAGAACGAAAATGAAGAGTACCTGGAGCTTGAACGAAAGCAGGAAATACGTAATAAGGCCAGAATGTACCGCAGAAAATATATCAGATACAAGGAGGCTGAGTATATCTACGGCATTCAGCACAAGAAGCTCTTGGAGCTGGCTGACAGAGCCGGAGCACTCTACAGGATAGATGGATATGTGCTCATAAACGTAGAGATATTCGAGGCTTACCTTGAGAGATTCCATCAGCCACCCAAGATGACAAAGACGGGAGGCAGGAAGAAATGAGCGGATGCATCTGGAAATTCTCACAGTACCTTGATGATGAAGACATAATGTTCGCCCAAAGGTTCTTTGTTACTTACAAGATTGCAGGTGAGTACTACGAAATAGGCGAAAAGGCAATGATACGAATGGCTTGGGCTTCCGGTGCTGTGTACAAGATCGGGAAAAGAGTCCTGATAAGAAGAGATATTTTTGAAGAATATCTCCGGGAGCACCAAAGACAGGTAAACAAGCTCATCGAAGGCGATGAGGAGAAACTATTAAAAAGCTTTGAAGCAAAGGCAAAGGAGGAACATGAAAATGAGTAAGGTTATTACAATCGCAAACCAAAAGGGAGGAGTCGCAAAGACGACATCGGCAGTGAATTTAGGAGCAGGTCTTGCTGCAAAGGGAAAGAAAGTTCTTTTACTGGATACGGATCCACAGGGTAGTCTTTCCATCTGCATGGGGCATCATGAACCGGACAAGCTGGATGTAACAATAGCAACAGTAATTGAGAAGCTTGTTAATGAGGAGGATATTCCTGAGGGATATGCAATATTGAAGCATTCCGAGAATATCGACCTGATCCCATCAAACATTGGTCTTTCTGCAGCGGAGGTCTCACTTGTAAATGTCATGAGCAGAGAGCTTGTCCTGAAGGATTATGTGGATCAGATCAAGGAGCAATATGATTTCGTGATTATCGACTGTATGCCATCACTCGGAATTATGACAGTAAATGCTCTTGCCTGTGCAGATACAGTGCTTATTCCGGTACAGAGTGCTTTTCTTCCGGTTAAAGGTCTTCAGGCGCTCATCAAGACCATCTATACAGTAAAGCGTAGGCTTAATTCAAAACTTGAAATAGAAGGCATTCTGCTGACGATGGTAGATAGCCGCACAAATTATGCAAAAGATATTGTGGCTGAGGTAAATGAGGTATATGGAAAGAGCCTTCCGGTATTTCCTGTAGAGATACCTCTTTCAATCAGAGCAGCAGAAACAAGCGCGGTCAGCAAGAGCATTTTTGAACATGATCCCAAAGGCAAGGTTGCAGCAGCTTACTCAGCACTTACAGATATCGTGCTGAAGAATGCATAAGGAGGATGAGCAGATGGCAGTTAAAAGAGAACAGATCAAATTCGAGTCAGTGGAGCAGCTTCTCGGAGCTCCAATAACAAGCGAAAATACTGTTGAGATTGAAATCAACCACATCACTCCGTTCAAAGGTCATCCCTTCAAGGTTATAGATGACAGCCGCATGGAAGAGCTGGTAAAGAGCATTGCTGTAAATGGCGTCCTTACTCCTGTGATTGTAAGAGAAAGCACAGATCCCGGCAAATACGAGATGATCTCCGGTCACAGAAGGATGCATGCTGCCAAGCTTGCAGGACTTATTACGATACCTGCAGTGATCAAGAAATACACTGACGATGAAGCCGTTATAGCCATGGTGGACGCTAACGTCCAGAGGGAAGAGATTCTTCCAAGTGAAAGAGCCTTCTCCTTAAAGATGAAGCTGGCAGCTATCAGCAGGCAGGGTGAGCGTACTGATTTAACTTGTGGCAATAATTGCCACAAGTTGGATGATGCAAGAAACAAGTCCAGAGCTATAGTTGGCAAGGACGCAGGAATGAGCGAGAGATCAGTTCAGAATTACATAAAACTGACAGAGCTTGTTCCAGATGTACTTAACCTCGTAGATCAGAAGAAAATCGGCGTGACTGTTGGAGTTGATATCGCCGGATTTGATAAAGAACTACAGGGCTGGATTTACGAGTATTACAGAGATAACAACTTTTTAAAGCCTGTTCAGATACAGGCACTGAAAGATACACCGAATATCGAGAATATCGCCCAGAGAACCATGATTCAGATAATGAATGATGCTCTCCCTGAGAACAAGGGCAAAACTGATGGCAAGGTCACTCTTTCAGAAAAGAAACTAAACAAATACTTTCCACCACATTTCAGCAGCAAACAGAGAGAAATGGTAATCGTTGGCCTGCTTGAAAAGTGGCACGAAGAACAAAAATAAAACATGTTGGGAGGAACATTCCGTGGGTAAAAAACTTGATTTAAACTACTTCTATGGTCAGGAGTCTGACCAGTTCAACTTCATAAGGATTCCAAAGCCTCTTTTATATGATCCCATGTATAAAGAGGTAACTCTGGAGGAGGCTGTCACTTATTCCATGCTTCTCGACAGAATGAGCCTGTCTATCAAGAACAACTGGTTTGATGAACTTGGCAGGGCATATGTATACTGCTCAATAGAAACTATAATGGAGTTTTCAAATCGAGGTAGAAACAAAGCCGGGGATATCTTAAAGCACCTTGATGAAATTGGTCTCATTGAAAAAGTCCTTATTCCTGGCAGAGGTCTCAAGATCTATGTCAAAAACTTCATCCCTAAGGATGCACCAAAATTTGCAAATCAAACTTTGTGTAAAACAGAGGAAGTATTATCTGGAATGGAAGAGGCTGCTGAAAACTACGATAATTACGAAGAGGCTGTCCCAAATTCAAATGGGGGTGTTTATATTCTAAATGACCCTGCCCATGAAGTAAACAGCCCTGTTTGCGAAGTAACTGACACCCTTCCGCAGAATAAATCCGGGGTCGTTTATTTTTCAAACACAAATAAGAACAATATAAATAATAACATTCTTAGTAATACCAAATCTAATCAGACCATATCAATCATTGACAACAGAACCAAGAAGGGATTGGAAGGGGATGAGACGGGATATGCAGAAGTCATTCGTGAGAATATTGATCTTGATTCTCTCAAAGAGCGCTTTCCCAGTGATGCAGACTTTATCCAGGGATTATATGATCTGATTCTTGAGACAGTCCTTACCAAGAACGATACCATCGTTGTTGCCAGCAATGAGTACTCTGCTAATTTTGTCAGAGGCAAGCTCCTTAAGCTCAACTACTATCACATCAAGTATGTGCTTAACTCTTGGAAGTCAAAAACTGATAAGCCAAGGAATATCAGAAAGTATCTGTTGGCAGCTCTGTTCAATGCACCTAGCACCATGGGAGCAAATATGCAGGTGGAAATAAATCATGACAGGGTAATGTTCGACGATGCAGATCTTGAGTGGGCTTGTGACAATTGAAATGTTGACAAAGTACGCAATGCGTATATATAATTAAATTAGCAACAAAAAGCATTGCGTACTTGGATTGGAGGCGCATTATGAAAAACGATTATAAGCTCAACATTGAAGGGCTGGACTTGCTCATTGAATATGACAAAAAGGATGTTAAGAAGGACCAGGTTGATCGGATCCAGGCATACGAGATCAAGGCTGTCCGGGAAAAGACAGGCATGAATCGCAAGGATTTTGCCAACTGGCTGGGCATTCCTTACAGAACAATCTCTGACTGGGAGCATGGAGAGAGAAAGATGCCTGATTATGTTTTGAGACTCATAGCCTACAAGGTTAAGATGGAGTACGTTGAAAAGAGGTGATCTGAATGTTCGTACTGAAACTGTTGATGAAAGTATTATTGCTTCCGGTATATCTGTTTATAACGTTTATCACATTTATGGTGAACTTCGCATCAGTGATGGGATCCGTAATCGTGGGACTGTATTTCTTCCTCATGATTCTCCTGCTCCTATGGATGGGAGTTCATCATGACTGGCTCGGAGTTGGAATCGGACTTGGATTCAGCTTCATAGCATATCTTGGAAGCGTAGCTGCTCTGGCAGTGAACGGCCTTCTGCAATCGCTCTCTGATAAGATGGGAGCAGTGATTTTTTCTTAATAAGCCCACGGAATGACTGCATGGTAGTGTAACAGCTACTGTGCAGTCTTTTTTTATTTCTGCAGAAAGTATATAGTAAAGAGAATCTTAGAGTATAATTATGATTGTGGTCATAAATGAAAGTGGGCAGTAATCATGGGTAAGTTTATTGATTTATCAGGTAAAAGATTTGGTCATTGGACAGTAATCGAAAGAGATAATGATATCGAAAAAAAGAATATATATTGGAAGTGCCAATGTGACTGTGGGACAATTAGGAGCGTTTCAGGTACAAGCTTAAGAGGCGGTATCTCTGTTTCCTGCGGATGCGATAAAGATAAGAGAACTTCCATCAGAACAAGGAAGCAGGTAGATGATTTAACTGGAAAAAAATTTGGTTATTGGACTGTTCTTGAGCAGGATTTATCGGATAGTTTAACTTCTAAGCGCGGCGCTAGGTGGATTTGCCGATGTGATTGTGGGAAAATTAAAAGTGTCTTAGGATATGCACTTCGTTTTGGGCGTTCTACATCTTGTGGCTGTAAAAACGGGCCTTCAAAGATCATAGACTTGACAGGTAAAAGATTTGGGAAGCTTGTCGTACTACGAAAAGATGATATTGAAAGAAATGATCATAGAGGTGCAAGATGGATTTGTAAGTGCGATTGTGGGAATGAGATTTCTGTTTTAGCCGGCAGGTTAAAGAGTGGACAAACAAAATCTTGTGGATGCTTAAGACAAGATAATAATAAATACAGAAATGATGATTTGACTGGACATGTGTTTGGAAGATGGACAGTATTAAACAAGGATAATTCGCAAAAAGGACATGGGACCGCATATTTGTGTAAGTGTGAGTGTGGAACTATAAGAATTATTCCAAGACATTCATTAATACAAGGTTTTAGTAAATCATGCGGTTGTGGAAGGTCTGTACCTAAAAAGGATTTAACAGGACGTAAATTTGGAAAGTTGACAGTTATTGGTATTGACAGAGAAAAATATGGAAGTGGCATCTATTGGAAATGCCAGTGCGAATGCGGTGAAATAGTATCGCATAGGACAGGTGCTCTCGAAAAGGGTGATGTAATATCCTGCGGATGTGAGAGCAGGAGATTATCTTCTGAAAGAAATTTCATGGATTTATCCAATAAACGCTTTGGGCGACTTGTTGCATTGGAAGTCGATCATAAGGAAACAGATAATAATGGCAATTCTGAATATTATTGGAAGTGTTTGTGTGATTGTGGTAATACTATTGTTGTTCAGACATCTAGCCTAAGAGGAGGGTCTACGAAGTCATGCGGATGCCTTCAGAGCGAAGCCTCTGCCAACCGAGCTAAAGATCGTACAATAGATTTGATTGGAAAACGGTTTGGAATGCTGACTGTTATTGAAAGAGTTAGTGTGTCCAATGACGGTAGGTTTGAAAAGTGGAAATGTATTTGTGATTGTGGAAATGAAAAGTTGGCGGATGGCTATTATTTGAAAAAAGGCATGATTTCTTCATGTGGTTGCCTAAAACAATCAAAATACGAATTGTATGTTTTACAATATTTTAATGAAAAAGGCTATGAAAGTCCTATTAATTATGAGTATCAAAAGAGATTTGACGATTTGAGAGGTTACGCCGATGGCAAGCTTTCTTATGATTTTTCTGTGATTAAAAATGATAAGTTATATGCGCTTATTGAATGCCAAGGACAACAACATTATATGCCTGTTGGAATGTTTGGCGGCGAAGAACAGTATGCAAAACAACAACTACATGATGGAATAAAAAAAGAATATGCTGAAAAGCTGAAAGTTCCACTGATTGAAATCCCTTATACTGTTGAATCTTATGAAGAAGTAAAAGTAATATTGGAGAAAGCAGGCATTTAAAGAAAGGAAGGTGCTTTTATGATACCAGTTAAACTGACATATGGTAATGAAGGGCTTAAAGAAATAAAGGATTTTTTAAAAAACAATTATCATGAGGGTTATACTTTATCTGTTTTCAATAATCTTGAGCAGGCCACAGTCGAAATAGCTTGTGATTTTGATAGCATGGATGAAGTGATTACGTACATGACTAATGTGGAACATGATTTTCCGGAATGGATAGGCGTAAATGAATTATCTGATTCATATGTTTTAGGGATGAACTTTACTAGAGGAACTATAAAAACTCCTTCAGTCTGTGAGTGGAAGAATGGACGACTGGTTAGTGTTACTTAATAAGTTTACATACCTGAAAGATGTTTAGTGTTACGTGGCAAGTGTCATGGAAATGTTCTGAATGCGGTTATGAATGGGATAACCTAATAAGAAATAGGACTAGGAATCCAGGATGCCCTAAATGCAAGAACGATAAGAGTAAAAACTATGAGTGAAGCGATTTTTGAGAGTGTAGAAGACTTCTTTAATTGGAGATTGAATAACTCTGATGCTAAGATCAAGCAAACAGTAGAAGAATACAATAAAGAAAAGACCGACAAACTTGGATGGACAGACAAAGAGAACTTTAAAAGAACTGATGTATTATACTCTTTCTTGCTTATATATCAGTTGGGATTGAAAGTGACGGATAATGACGTTTTTACTGAGATTTACAAGCAGGAAAAAGCCAAGATGCCTAGAAAACGCTTAAGCCAAAATAGTCCGGCATTTCTACATACTTGTAGTATTGCTCCAGAGTTTAGAAAGTTCAATGAATCCGAAGAGTTGAATGCTTTTCTGAAAGTGTACTTCTCTATTGGAAATGTGATTCCTATTTGGCCTGGTGGAAATACTGCGAGAGGGGTAATGGGGCTGTATGATATTCCAGAGATTTTCTTTCGCATATATTCAGAGTGGACACAACGCCTTATTGAGCTATATCCCAATGCTTGCCTTGGAGCGGTGACTCGTTCTGATTTTATGGTGCAAAGGAAGCGAGAAAATGGCTATAACATCAAGTATTATGACAGGATTTTTGAAACAAAGAAGCAGTTCGAGGAGCTCGTTATGGATAACAAACAAGCTTATTATGATTATCTTGTTAGACGTCGTTCTGTGATTGAATCAAGAGAGTGTGAATTAAACAATATGATGGACTATAAGCAGCGCTGACATTTATTTCATGAGTGGAGCAGCCAATTTGCTAATGCTTCAGTATGATATTTCCAACATGCGCCAGTGAAGGTGAGATATAAGAGCATAGCCTAGCGAAAAAAGAAGGAGCTGTGAGTTTGATCACAGCTCCTTGGTAGTATTATTTGTCGAATGCTTTATCAAACATTGTATCTGAATAAGCCATTCCATTTTTCTTTCGTTCAAATGAAATCTTAGCATTTGCTTTCAAGTATGGCACATTCCAAAATACTGCAAGTTCCGATATTTCTGGAAGATCTTCATAGACACGGGCTGCCATATCGCTGCTATACATATCAAGCATCTTTTTAGATGTTTTTCCCGTGTTTTTCTGTTCCCAAGTAAGATTTACAAGTGCAATATAGTCTTTCTCGTCGTCTGTACCAAGATTGGGATTTATTGTTATACTGTCAATCTTTGTATAAGTGTAATATTCATCAATGTATGCCTGAATCTGCTTCTCGACTTTTTCTTTTTCCTTATCAGCATCAGAATACTGATCAGCTATCTTCTTGATATCTTCATCTGAGGCTTTATCAGTATCTTTTGCAAAGGTGGTTGATGAATAATCGTCTTCTGGTGTTATAGTAATACTTTTATCGAGCGTAACAGCAAACAATGCCCTAACAACTTTTGAACTACCAACGGAAGCATCTTCAACTGCGTTACCAGTCATGTTTTCACCATTTTTACCAATAACTTTTTGAACCGCTTCACTTTGAAGTTTTGGAAGACTCATAGAAACAGACAAATCGAAATCGCCAGACAATTTATTACCCTTATTTGAGAAGCCTTCAGATTTACCTTTGCCATTTTTAATGGTAACTTTTGTCTGCCCAGTATATTTGCCTGTCTTGTTATAATCACCAGCACTTAAAGAAAGCATTAACACTGTTTCATCAGGCAAATTGGTTTCTATTTCAAATACAACAGCGTTTTTATCATATTTTCCGGTAACATCAATAGAAACATCAAGCTTATCATTTGCAGCCTGAACTGGTACAGAAAAACAGGTTAGAAATATGACCAAAGAAATAAGAGTAGCAAATAATCTCTTCATATCGATACCTCCATGTAATATCAATACAGGTGCATTTATCATTATAGCAGTCAATTATAAATTATTTGTTGATTATATATAAAAAATGAGGGACTTTGAAAAGTGAGAGTATTGAAGTTGATACTATATACGCGTATCAAAAAACGGTGATCCAAAGACCACCGTTTACATGCATTAAAAAGACTTACACAGCCACATGACTCTTTCATCGCTCGCTGTTATCGATATTTCTCAAGCAGCTCCCGTGCCATATTTACGCACATAGACCTTTTCCAGGCGTTTGAATCACCTATTATGTACAATCTATATTTAGCTCTGGTAACGGCTACATTAACAATATTTTTGTTAACAAAAGATATTCCGGTATTCTTATCACTGTCATCGCATCCTAAAAGGAAAATTACTTCATTAGCTTCTTTTCCCTGGAAAGTATGTACTGTACCAATCTTCTTGTATTCATAATCAAGCATGTAGCCCATGTTTATCTTGGTATTAGGATGATCTTTGCAGTACTGCTTTATGTAGTCTTTGATTCCTGAAACTACCGTTACAAATGGGCTAATGATATAGATGTTTGGTTCGGGAGTTTTACTGAATGCAACCTCCAATAGTTCGCATACCTTTTCTCCCTGGGCATCTACGAAATGACTACCATTTCCTTTTTCCTTGCCGGTAACATCTATCCATTCTGACTTCTCCTTTATAAATGTACTTTTTACGGAATCCTTTGGATTGCCGGTTTTCTTTTTCATAATGCCATTGTAAGAAATTACATTTGAAATATCATACATTGGCGATATACATCTTCTATGAACAACCAAAGGAGAACCAACCCATTCTGAGCCGCCTTCTCCATTATCCAGATTTGTCCCAAGGCAATTAAGAGTGTCAGCGAAGCTCTGTACAGAAATCGTTTTGCTCTTATAAAAATTGAGATCAGTATCATTAAAGGCCAGTTTTAGCAATGCTAAATCATCAGTAACTACTGGCTCTATTTGCCGTGGATCTCCTACAATAATTGCTTTTCTGCTTCTGTACAATGCACCTACAGCCATCTGCGGCTGGGCCTGCCCGGCTTCATCTACAACAAGAGTCCCAAGCATACCAGGTTTCTTAACATCCCGAAGAAAATTCCCAACAGAAGCAAAGGTTGTAGATATTACCGGTACGAACAGGAATAGTGTCTGCAATACCGCTGGAACAAAGTTATCCTTATCTTGCGGGGCAAAGTCTATTTTTTTACCATCATCACCCATCCGGACGCCCCAATAGTGGCCTAATGTTTTGAAGTTGTCTCTGCAGTGATTGGATGATAGCACAAATTCTTTATTAAGCCTCATAGCAAGAGCAAATAGTTTTTCACGTTCTCTGTTATATTGTTCCGTTAACCAGGGGTTTGCTACCTGTGCATCAGTTGATGACTCATCATCAGAGAGCAACTTATTGATATAATTATCATCTGCTATTGTGAGCTTTCTCATGCAGTCATTTTCATCATACTCATTAAGGAGCTCCTTATATGTATCTACGGCTTCGTGGTATGTTTTTTCGCGTGATGTTACACTTTGCTTCTCGTTTTCAATGTTTTGGGATAGATTATCTATGCATGTCTGCTTTTGCGCTATGGCACCGGTGATTTCATCATATTTAACACTGTATACATAACGCTGACTTTGTATTTCTGCCTTTTCACTACTTACTTTTTCGATTGATTCTGTAACAGAGTTTAAGTCTTCCTGTTTTCTTTCTGCCTCAGATTCATAATTATCTGCCAGACGATTTGCAGCTTCATATTTTTTTCTGTTAAAAAGCTTTGTAAGAAAGGAAACAGAACTTCTGGTATTAAAGGATTGTTCGTTATTTTCTTTTATCTGCTTATAAAGATTCTCCTTTTGGAGATTCAATTCCTTGTCTTCGGACTCTAGTTTATCCAAAAAATTAGACCGTTTATCCAACTCGATTAGGATTTGGTCTCTATTCTTTTCAATTTCATCGAGTTCTGACTGCTGTAACTTTATTTGTGAGAGAATATCTTTTGTTTTGGCATCATATTCTGCATTAGCTTCATTAAGACGCTGCTTACTTGTTGCGCATCGTATCATTGCTTCCTGCAACTTGCCTAAATCCTTTTGAAGAGCCTCGACTACACTTAACTGTTCATTAAATGCTTGTTTAGCTTCAAGGTATTTCTTGCGTCTTTCGACTGCGGATTCCTTTATCTGGTAGAAATCCATATCAATTTTAATGAGAGCACTATTATAAAAACGTGAAATATTTGATCTTTTACCAAGAGGGGCAGCAATCAGTCCCCATGCATTTTCATCGTCCAGAAGATCCCGGGCATATTTAGTAAAATAAACATCTCGGTATTCTTCTCCAGTTCTAGTTGTTTCAAGATTATCGGATTTTTGAGGATCAAATAAACATGCGATCTCTGTGAGCTTATCCTTTAATTCATCTGAATCATCTGGCAAGGGGCTTAAATCGGGAATTATGTTTTTGGGTAATTCCTTTGAGATGTTTTCAACAGCTGCATTATTACAGGAAGTAACAAGCATGCTGTAATCATTGATTGCATCATCTTTAAAGGAATACCACTTTTGAACGTATTGCGAATAGGCATTGTTTTGCTTGTCACCATGCAAAAAGTTATGTGCCTCAAATGCATCGTCGGGATTGTCATGCTTTGCCAGAAGGATTGCTCTATTTACTATATTTCCTACAATAACCTCTTTAAGAAGGGTTGTTTTACCTGTTCCTGGAGGTCCATTTACGGAGAAGATATTTCCGTTGCCGTCAGTTACATCTTTGACGCTGTGTAAAGCCGCATTGATTGCTACCTCCTGCATCATGGCAGGCATAAACCTTGAAGGCCATTTGCCTAGTGGGGCAACATCAGGCCTAAGTAGCATATTAAGCACCAATTTGTGAAAATAGCGGTTGTCGTTATTTGGTTTAATAAGATCTATCTGCTCATGTTCACTATTTGAAGCAATTTCAATATAACGAAGGAGGTCATTAGTCATATTGCCAGGTTTTGCAAGCTCATTCTTCTTGCATTTTTCAAGAACCATATTTATATCAGCAGAGAAATAATCGTGACTAAGCCCTAGATAATTATCATCTTCCTTTTTATCCTTAGTTGCCTCATCTAGAAAGAGCTGAAAATACAGACCATATACCTCTTCATATGCATCTGTGTTATCGTCCGTGATATTGACTGCATCTTTTACGTATTTATCTACAACGTATGAATAAAGTTGTTTTATGGACGCCAATTTCACTGACTCAACAGCCTGCCCTTTTATCGAAAGATTTTCCTTGTTCTGATCGTTAACATCACTGGTGTTTACATCCGAACTAACATGTCTTTCAATATTTTTATCAAAGAACTTTTCTTCGATATCTTTACAGTCTAAGCTATAATCCTTTGCTTTTAGATTTTCAGTCAAATCGCCATTTGTGTCTTCCAGCTTGTTCATGGCCCAGAGTACAGGAGATAAGGAGAGTGATTTTTCTTTGAATTTTCCATCAGAAGTAATCTGAATGCTTACCATGGCTATCTTTTCGTTGTTTTTCTCAGGCCGTTTGGGTAAGCTGTTAACATCAGCTTTAATCAACTTGGATATTTGTTCAATACAGCAATCTCTTTTTACTTTACCTATATAAAAAGAGATATCGCCCCATACTTTCATCCCGCACTTTATAGCTTCATCGCTAATAATTTGATGCAAGTCTTTTTCTATATCATTTTCAGTGAGCCTTATGAATGTCTCAAGACTGTTGCTAAATGGCTGGCGGCGCGCGACTTTTTCCTTATGCCTTCTGACTTTGTTCATAATGTCATAATTGTCCGGATATTTATCCTGAGATAAAAACTCAACCGCAAACCAGTAGTTTAAGACTTTTTCTGCAAGTGTATTTTGCTTTTCCATATTGCTATGCCCTCCAGGCAATAAGATTCAGAGTCAAACGACATTTACAATTATACAAAATATCAAGCCTCATGTAGAGCATTTATGAATAAGTTGAGGTTCAAATATCGACTTGAGTCACATTGAGTCCATTTGAGTCTCTGTGATGCCACATTGAGTCTTTCTGGTTATTTACGAACTTTTTTCAGTATGATATTGTTATAATGCACCAAGAAATGTGAGATACGAAATCACACATTCCCTGGTGCTTTTCTTTTGCGCAAAAGAGCCCGGCAAATACGAGGCGCTGGTTTGTGATCTATACGGTCACAGGTCGGCGTCTTTTTTGTTGCCACAAATAACAAATCATATGGAGGAAATGAAAATTGGATTTTGAAGAGTTTAGAGAGCAGTTCAAAGATGATATTGCTGAGAGACTTTATGGCGATGGCTACGGCAGCATGGAGTTCCAGGATCAGGAGACAAGAAAGGTCAATGAGAAGTATGAGAGCACCTGCATTAAGCCGGAGGGCAGCAACGTTGGTGTGAACCTCAATGTTGAGGCTGCCTACAAAGCTTATCAGGACGGCACACCATACGATGAGATTGTTGATAGCACAATCAAGGTTGTCGAGAACGGCTTCGACAACATGCCAAGAGGCGACTTTGAGCAGATCAAGAATTATGACACTGCCAAGGAGCGCCTCACAATGGAAGTTGTGGCTATTTCCGGTAATGAGGAGATGCTTGCAAACCTCCCTCATAAGGAAATGGAAGACATGGCTGTTATCTACAGGCTCGATGCCAGTGATATCGCCGGCCAGAACGCTTCAATCGTTGTGACTAATCAGATGGTTGACAGCTACGGCATCACTCCTGAGCAGCTTCATGCGGATGCGCTTAAGAACGCGCCTGAGATAAAGCCTGTTGTTATCGAGGGCATGGCTGAGGTGCTTGCAAAGCAGATGGGTGTTGAAGACCTTGAGATGCTTGGCCTTAACATTCCACCTGAGCAGGAGAAGATCTTTGTTGCTTCTGTAGAGGGTAATGTCCATGGCGCCGGTGTCATTGCGTACACCGATTTTATGGATCAGGCTGCAGAGCGCGTCGGTGGCGATTTTTACCTGCTTCCATCTAGCCGGCATGAGGTTTTACTTGTGCCCGATGATGGAACTATTGACCTTAAGTCTCTTGAGAACATGGTCCGCGAGGTAAATGCAACCACAGTCAGTGCAGAGGACAAGCTCACCGACAGTGTGTATCACTACGACTCACAGGAAAAGGTCTTTGAGCTTGCTGAAAAGTACGTTGATCGTCAGCGTGACATCGACAAGGCTGAGACTGCGGAGAAGGAAGCAGTGAAACCGGACCCGGAGGTTCCACCAAAGGATCCTGTAGCGCCTGATATCAAGGCATCTGTGGACAAGGCAGAAGCCAAGGCTGAGGGAAAAGAGACAGAGCCTACCGAGAGAAAGTCGGTACTGGCAGACCTTAAGGCCAAGAAGGAGCAGGTCGCAGCCCAGCCAAGGAAAGAAGTAGATAAGTCCAAGCATAAGAGCCAGGAACGATAACAAATCACCAGGGGTGCCAGCAGAAATGCCGGCACCCTTTATCTTAGGAGGAAAAAGACATGTCACAGGCATATAACAGAGAAGTATACAGCGGCGGAAAGGTAAGTCTTGGCTGCACTAACGAGCCGTCACTTGCAAATGTAACACCACATAACTGCAAAACACCCTGCGTTTATGGGAAAGCAACACCATTCTGCTTCCCATGCATGGCCAAGATCCTTGGTGAGACCAGGAGGAAAACAGCTTGATAAATGAAGAAGTAGCAAAAGAGAGTATCCGGTTTGCCTTCAACATTTCAAGGCTCACCATTCATGCTCTCATCAAAGGTCTTCGTGAGGCACATAAAGTGCTGAAAGATAGCAAGGACAAGACCGGTAAGGGGCAGCAGACTGTGAAGCAGCTCATCAAGCAGGGGCAGGGTGCTACAAGTCTTGAAGTCAGTGGCGAGTCCATGAGGCAGTTCAAGAGACTCTGTAATAAGTATGGTCTGGATTTTGCCATTGTAAAGAACAAGGAGAACGATCAGGCCAGATATACAGTCTTTTTCAAGGCAAAAGACACTGATGCCATAACCCGCGTTCTGGATGAGTACACGGCTAAGCTCATGAAGAAAGAAGCCGGGCTGGAAAAGCCCAGCACACTTAAGAGACTCCGTGAGCTCAAGGCAAGGTGCGACAAGATTCCTCATAAGAACAAGCACAGGGCAAAGGAGCAGGCACGATGAAAATAACTATTGATAGAAAGACCAAAAAAATGGTCCTTCTTAACGCTCCGTATGTACTGGTAGGACTGTTCTGTACTAACCTTGGTGAGGCTTTCAGGATTGCATCAGGTAATAACCTTTCAGAGAAGATACAGGGGATGGTGATATATGGCGGCTTTTCAAAGGCTTTTGCCAATATGGCGCCAAGCCTCCATCCTTTTGATATTCTCTTTGGAGCCTGTTGCGGCGTAGGCCTGCGACTTGCTGTTTACATCAAGGGCAAGAATGCCAAGAAGTTCAGGCATAATCAGGAATATGGTTCTGCAAGGTGGGGTAAGCCCGAGGATATTGAGCCCTTTGTGGATGAGAAATTTGAAAACAATGTGATTCTCTCTCAGACAGAGCGCATTACCATGAGCAGCAGACCATCGGAGCCAAAGTATGCCAGGAATAAAAATGTCCTGGTTGTCGGTGGTTCAGGTTCCGGTAAAACACGTTTTTTTATAAAACCGAACCTCCTGCAGATGCATAGTTCCTATGTTTTGACTGATCCGAAAGGCACTCTGATTCGAGAAGTTGGGATGGCATTTTTGAGAAAGGGGTATAAAATAAAAGTGTTCAACACCATCAATTTCTCTAAGTCCATGAGATATAATCCGTTTGAGTACATCCATTCGGAAAAAGACATCTTGAAGCTCGTAACTACGCTGATTGCCAACACAAAAGGCGAAGGAAAAGGCGGCGATGAATTCTGGGAAAAAGCCGAGAAACTGCTGTATACTGCGCTTATCGGCTACATCTATTATGAAGCTCCCAAGGAAGAGCAGAACTTCGCTACACTACTGGAATTTCTTAATTCCATGGAAGTAAGGGAAGACGACGAGTCATTTAAAAATGCCATCGATATTATGTTTGATGAGCTCGCAGCCAAGAAGCCCGAGCACTTCGCAGTAAGGCAATATGCCAAATATCGCCTTGCGGCCGGCAAAACAGCCAAATCGATTCTTGTGAGCTGCGGTGCAAGGCTTGCTGCATTTGATATAGCAGAGCTTCGTGAGATCACCAAGTATGATGAACTGGAGCTTGATAAGATAGGAGATGAGAAGACAATCCTGTTTCTGATCATGTCAGATAATGATGCAACCTTCAATTTCCTAATATCCATGGTTTACAGCCAGCTCTTTAACCTGCTGTGCGAAAAGGCAGATGATGTCTATGGAGGAAGGCTTCCTGTTCATGTAAGATGCCTTATTGATGAGGCCTGCAACATCGGACAGATACCAAACCTTGAAAAGCTCATGGCAACAATCCGAAGCCGTGAGATATCAGCAGCCCTTGTCATTCAGGCAAAGTCGCAACTTAAGTCAATCTACAAGGATAACGCGGACACGATTGTAGGCAATTGTGACAGTCAGATTTTCCTTGGAGGTTCGGAACAGACTACTCTCCGGGACCTTAACACCCTTTTGGGAAAGGAGACCATTGATCTTTATACCACCGGTGAATCCAGGGGAACATCGGAGAACCACAACACCACCTATCAGAAAAAAGAGCATGATCTTATGAGTATTGATGAGCTCGCTGTTATGGATGGCAACAAATGTATTGTTCAGGTGAGAGGCGTAAGGCCTTTCTTATCTGATAAATATGATCTTACACGGCATCCCAACTATGGGCTTACAGCCGATGCAGACGAGAGGAATACCTTCAACGTACAGGATTTCCTCGATCACAAGTTAATATTGAAGCCTGGTGACAGCTACAATGTCATCAAAGTACCGGAGGAAGATAAAAGCCAGCAGAAGAGTCGCTAAAGGGCTCATCAGCGGG
>NZ_SVFW01000022.1 GCF_015056685.1 Butyrivibrio sp.
AGGTCTTATCGAGCTTAGTACGTAGCCTGGATGATCACTTGGTGAGGTATTTCCGAACCTAGTGAGGCAGCCGGAGCTAGAGTCTGCACCGCTACTAATTTAGTAGAGTGGGCAGAGCGAAAAGCACAAAGCACCGTAGCACGGTTGCAAAGCATATGGCTCCGTGGTCAAGCGGTCAAGACATCGCCCTTTCACGGCGGTAACACGAGTTCGATTCTCGTCGGAGTCATTTAGGAGATTTAGCTCAGTTGGTTAGAGCAACCGGCTCATAACCGGTCGGTCCCGGGTTCAAGTCCCTGAATCTCCATTAGTTCATTAGAACTTAAACCAGTATATGGGGTCTTAGCTCAGCTGGGAGAGCATCTGCCTTACAAGCAGAGGGTCACAGGTTCGAGCCCTGTAGGCCCCATTCGCGATATGTTGTATATAGCATATCGCGTATTTTTTACCAGAACTTAATATGGTAAATGCCGGCGTGGCGGAATAGGCAGACGCCCGGGACTTAAAATCCCGTGGGTAGTGATACCCGTACCGGTTCGACCCCGGTCGCCGGCAGTAATGTGTGTGGCTGTAAGCTTAGAGATTATCTGAGTTTGCGGCCTCTTTCTTTATTTTATACATTTGGTACAAATCAGTACAATTTTGGTACAAGTCAGAAGATATCAGCATTTGAATGACTTGAATTGCATACAATGATATACATAAAACGTGTATATTTATTTAGCAGATGCTTAATGCATTCATGAGCTGATCTTCAATATTCTTAGGCTCTTCCACTGTTTCGTTGATATAATGCTCCGTCATAGCCCTATTTGAGTGTCCCAAAGTTTTCTGCAAATATGCAGTTTCTACACCGGCAGCCTTCAAGGTTGATGCAACAGTGAAACGTAATTTGTGGCTGGACTTGTAAGGAACACCTGCATCATTACAGTATTTCCTAAGACGTTCATTAAAGGTATCATTGTTGATGGTTCTACCATGGCACATAAAGAGATATTCCCCATCAGGGTTAATCTCGTGAGCTTTCTTAATGATTTCTACAGCCTCAGGGACAAGATAGATATCTCTTACAGAGTAGTGAGCATTACCTTTGGGAAGTTTTTCATTAATATGCCTGGGAGTCTTCTTTACCTTTAGATGTGTCATATCAACAGAAAACAATGATTCTTCTACAAGCTGATGTTTGATAGTCAGGATATTTCCGTTTACATCTTCATACCTGATTGCCCTAAGTTCACCAACTCTGAAAGTAGAATATAAGGCAAGCTGAATGGCTAGTGAGTAACCATCAGGCTCGACTGTTTTTAGATGATTTAGAAGCTTTTCACGCTCATCTAAGTGCAGAGCCTTATTATAATGATTGGGTTCCTTAAACTTAAGTTCAGATGTTCCTATAGATGGAATGAAGTTGAATGGGATATACTCATTTTCAGCTGCATAGATAAAAACTCCATTTAAGGCTGATTTACGATTCACAAAGGCCTTTCTGGTTATAAGTCCCTGACCGGTCCAACGCTCGTACATATACTTGATGTCCTTTTTCTTAATCTCTGCTATCTGCATATCAAAGATTGGCTCGTTCTTGAAGACATTTCTTAGCATAGACAGATCTTCCTGGATGGTTTTATTGGACTTTACACCATGGCTGATACGCATATCAACCCACTCCAGATATACTTCTTCGAAAGTATGAGAGAAGAAGTAGTCATAAAGTTTTTCTACAAGTTCTTCACGACTGTTAGCAACAAAAGTTGGATTGTTGCTTTTCCATCTGCCATCTGACAGTTTATAAAACAATTCCTCCTTTGCTCTGGGATGTGCTGTTCTGTAGATTTTTTCTACAAGTATCGTTTTCTTTTTTGAGATCATTTTACCTAATTCGCCGACCTCGCCTGAATCGAGACTATCAGATTTAGCAAGATTTTTCAATTGAGTGATTTTTCTTGATTCTTCTTTTTCAATGTCAGTGATATTACATGTGAGTTTTCTGGTGCTTATTTTTTTCATAGTTCCTCCAAATGAAAAAGGCACCTGATACGGAAATGTTCCGCACCAAGTGCCTTGTGAATGATTCTGTTTAGTTGTAATACCTGTTTGCAGGCAATAAAAAAGAGCAGTTGAACTGCCCGATAAGGTAAGCAAAGTAAACTGTAAACATCGCGTTTAAAACGAATTATTTTCTATAGCTCAAA
Source organism: Butyrivibrio sp. (assembly GCF_015056685.1). Lineage (GTDB taxonomy): Bacteria > Bacillota > Clostridia > Lachnospirales > Lachnospiraceae > Butyrivibrio. The sequence goes on from NZ_SVFW01000022.1 coordinate 2,193, forward strand.
ATCTACTTTAAATATTTTGTGTTTATCCGTTTACACTGTTTACAATCTATTAGGTTTTAGTAAGAAATGGGATTTCTGACTCCATTCCTATAGGGATATCCCGGAATACTGGTTCATTAACACGCTTCCAGGCTCTCTGAGTGCCATACTCTTTGAATCTATGGGAAGATATCTTTTTGTAATCTGTCATTTTATGATCCATGATTTCTGATATGACATTGCACTCCCAGGCACTTGGATTTTCGTACCCTATATGCCCAAGAGCTTCTTTGAAGAGCATCTTCGTACATACATAGTCAGGAGAATGGTCATCCAGAAAGTTTCTTATAGAAGTTTCAATTGGATCCTCGGGAGAGTGTTTGTCTTGTACTGCAAGGAGCTCATCTTGTAAATCGTCGGGAAGTACGAGAGAATAATCACCTGCAAGGTAAATCTCCATAACTTCCGCCCAAAGTTGTTCGATATATGCTCGTGATGCCTTTTCATCATCAAGAATGTGACAGTCAGCATCTTCAGGATGGACCTCTACGGGAAGAAATCTTCTGTTACCGGATTTGTCCATTGGAAGAAATTGGATTTTGTTTGATGTTCCTGCAAAGACACACTGCCTGGGATGATCCATGGCAGTAGTTTCATAGGGGACTCTATAGATATCGCTTTGAGTGCTTAAGAATTTCTTGGTTTCTTCTACTGCTTTAGCACTGCTTACAGCAAGCATTTCAGGGATTTCATTTATCCAGTGACCTTGTAACCTTGCATAAATCTTGTCATCATCAAGTTTTTTAATGTCATCGGAAAAATAGCGGTCTTCCATGGCGAGTAATCTGAGGAATGTTGATTTACCAGCTCCTTGGCCGCCAACAAGGACAGGCATATACTCAAACTTGTGTCCCGGATCAAATATTCTTACTATAGCGCCAAGCATGAATACTTTTAGTATTTCAGTGTTAAGTCTGCTCTTTGCTGCACCAAGAAAATGATGAAGTGCATCTGGTAATCTGCTTATACCATCCCATTTGAGTGATAAAAGCTTTTCTTTTATCGGATTGTAGCTGTTGTCGTAAGCTGCGATATTTATGGCGGTTGCAATGTCACCATCCTTCTTGAGACCATATTCTGATTCAAGATAAAGGATTATATGGCGTAGATCATTATCGCAATAAGTTATGCTATATCTTTTCCAAGGGAAGTCACCGCATATATCAAGCTTATCGCTAAACTCGTTATACTTGATCTTCCCTGCAAAAAGAGGATCATGATTTAAGACAAGTAGGCAGTTATTCTTGCTTTGCAGTATTTTTCCCTTCTCGTCTCTTGTAAATAGTTCAGAAAGCGGTGGTTCTTTAAGGGAAATCTCTTCGGTTACTGAAGATGGTTGGAGTTCTCCTAGCAGTATTTGTAATTTCTCCATTTGTTCTTTAGTTAAGTTCTGAAAGTCTTGCTTTGACATATTCAATTTCTCCTTTGTAATTAGTTAAAAATGTGAGTTGCTCATCTCTGAATCCGAAGGTTAGTTCTTCAATCATCCAATCAGTTTTGCTAAGGTTCATTAGGGCTTCTTCAAAAAGAGGATTGCAGGTATCAAGCCCATCAATTGATGCTGGAGCATAATCTCTTTTGAAAGCCATTAACTTTTCTTTGTATTGGTGCAAAGAAAAAAGAACATCGAGGACATAAGTGTCGAATGTTCTTATCAGCTGATATTCATTGTTTCTTTGGATAATGATATTGTCTGTGTTTACAGGAGTAGATCTTTTGTTAATACTTGGGTTGTTTAGATTCGTAGTGCTGATGTTAAAATCCATTGCGATCTTCTTAGCAGCATCAAGTGGTGACAATCCAAACAGCTTACACACAAAATCAATTACATCCCCGGTTGCTCCACAACCAAAGCAGTAATATCGGATATCAACTTTCATGCTTGGAGTTTTGTCATTGTGGAACAGGCAATTACATAGCCCGCTCCGATTGATTTTGATTCCATAAAAAGAAGCTGCGTCTATAACAGACACAGCCCCCTTGACTGACTTAAAGATATTCATTTTGTTATAACCTCCTTATCGTTCCATGTCGTGGGAACGCTTTTTGCCAGGAGTACGTTCCTGTACTTTCTGATGTTCCTTGACCTGGACTTCTTCAAGAGACGCCTCAGTGATGCATCTGATCTTATAGGCTTTTGAAGCTATTGCTTCGAGATCCTTGCATGTGAGCTTCATGGTATCGAGCTCAGTGCTAAGCTGTTTCTGCTCCTCACGCAATCTTTTCCAGTCATGTTCTGCATCGCCCCAAAACTCAGCAATCTTTCTTTTGGAGAGATGATACTGATTGATCTCTTTGGAGTGCTCAGACTTGAACTTGTCTTTGCTGGCGTTGAAAAATTTTTTGTTAAGTTCTTCATAGATGGGAAGAGTCTTCTGATACATTTCAAGATAGTGGAAGGCCTCATTGATATCGTTAACTCGTGATGATTTAGCTTTGATATCTTTTTCTAGGCTGTTGACCTTTGAATAGGAGTTTTTTACAAAAGCTTCCAATTCTTCAAAAGAACTGATGTGGTGCTGTTCAAGAAAAAGAATTACATTAGAACGTTCCTTGATGTTTGCAATCTTTGCTTTTTTACTCCAGGCATTGTGATAACGTTTGTCATAATAATCATTGAGTAGTCTGTCGAGACCGGGAGCATAGACTTTTTTCTCTTTGCATTCCTTCAGAAATGCAGAAAGCCAATCAAAGACATTACAAAACTTGTCAGCAAGCTTAATAAGAAGTTTGTTAAGCTGTTTGATCTGTCTGTTGTGATCTCCTATTTCTGTTCGGACACCTTTAGCTTCCATTGCCCTTACATGAGGTCCTTCATGAATGGTGGGGAGGATATCAAGACCAAGCTCTGCAAAGGAGCGATGATCAATCCTGCAATCGAGACCTTTCTTTTCAAAGGCCTCATTGAAGATGTCTGCATAATTCTTTCTCCATTCATTCAATGTTTCAGGAGAACCCCAGTCTGTGGTTGGAACAGCATTAAACTTCTGCTTGCCTTTATCATCAAGAACAGGATTGTTGTACTCATCAAAGATATATTCACGACGCTGCTTCTGTCCCCAGGTGCCATCCTTGTTGAGTGGTCTAATCGGAATAAGCATGTGAACGTGTGGATTAGGAACGTTGTCATTTCTTGACGGGTTATGAATTGCGTAATCCACAATCATTCCTCTGGACAGGAAGTTCTCTTTGATAAAACGCTTAGCGATCTCTTCATTTTCTTCATAGGACAGTTCATTCTGAAGAGCAAAATTGAAACTGTAGCAGAGCTGTGCCTTGGGATGCTTTTCTACTTCTTCAACTTCATTCCAAAGAGTTTCTCTGTCCTTTAGTCTTTCCGGAGCATACGCTGGAAGGAGAACCTCTGAGTAGAGGACTCCTTCCTTGTAGGTGTAATCATGAGTCTTGCCATAATACTTGTCATAGAGCTTTTCACCGGAAATATAAGAAGCAGAGGCAACACTGCTCTGCCCTTTGCCTCTGCTAACCTGGGTGACATTAAAATGATAAAGTGCCATATTAGGTTTCTTCCTCCTTTGCTTTTCTTAGGCATCCCTGAATGTGTGCATTGATTCCGGGAAAAGAAAAAAGAGCATCACAAAATTTCATGAACTGCTCTTTGTTAAGATCCGCTGTTTCCGGAATCAGATATTCAATGTGAGCGCCTTTGAAACATATACGGCTGTTTCTGGCGGTACGTGCTTTTTTCTTGTCGGTTTCGATTTCATTTTCTACCTGAGTCACTCGGTGTTCTGACTGAGTTAATTTGACTTCAGCCTTTTCTTTCTGCGTAGTGATTTTGATTTTCTCATTTCTGAGTTTCTCAAGCTTTGGATTGGGATGAAGCTGTGCTAATAAACTTGGTTTGTCTGCCATAATAATTTACCTCTCTTTCTTTTGGCGATTTTTTGGGGTCACGTACTTCGGCTCCTCAAATTTGAGGAGCAGCTTTGTTGATAGTTACTTATGCCTTCTCTTCTTGATTACCTGCAATCCCGGAGCGGTAGCGAACGCAATTTGGCGAAGCCGGGTAGACTTTTGCAGAGCAAAACGCACATACCTCTGAAAGAGGTATAGAAGTGCGCCTTTGCATAAAGCAAGGGAAAAACGGATTGAAGCTTCTTTTCTTTTTATGCTTCTGAGGGATAATACGGAGAAAAGTTTAAAAATAGGCAAATTGTAAAAATCCTGCACACATTACCTGGAATGTGATTCAATTTTGTGGTTTTGATTTCAAATCTGAAATTCAGATGGATAAGATAGCTGTGGTGATTACGCTAAAAATGATGGGGAGCCTATTCACAGAATAGTGATTTTTTCCAAAGAGGTAATATGGTAGAATAAGTGCATTGGTGTTGTATGGAGGGAGCAATATGTCAGAGCACTTACCAGGGAATCTGTGTGAAAGACTCAGAGAGCTTCGTGAAGCAAGACATCTTGATCAATATGAGATTGCTGATGTGATTCATGTAAGCAGGAGTACTTATAGCAGAATTGAAAATGGAACAGCTGCATTAAACTGTGATGCACTGATCGAGCTTGCAAAATTCTATGACGTTCCTTCAGATTATATCCTTGGAATCATGGACAGTGATGATAAGACATACTATGAACTTAAGGAGTTGGGAATATCCGTGGATGCAGCAAAGAATCTTTATTCCGGTAAGGTGGATCCCAGAGTGATTAATGAGCTGCTTGTGAATGAAAAGTTTATCTCCGCTGTTTCCATGATGTCCATCTACTTTTCCGGAGTCATGTCAGAGGCAACGAGGGTCAACAATAATGTAAAGGACTTCACTTATTCGCTTTTAGGTGAACTTGTCAGAAGTGGCGATCTTCCTGCGGACAAAGAAATGGCAGAGCTTCGTGATGGGATACGCCTGTCAAAAGAACCTGCAACACAATATGAGATTGACCGCATAAGAAATGCTGTAATTGCTGCTATAAAAGAAATAAGGGAAAAGATTGACGGCGAGGCTGTTGATATTCGAAAAGAAAGAGACATCCTCGACAAGCAGATCGCTGACAAGGTAAAACTTGAAGTAAAGAAGGTTGATTGGGGAAGGAAACTTCCGGAAAAACAGCGTCAGAAGAAAATCGTTGAAGCAATCAAAATGGGAATGTCATTAGATCCCAATATGACTCCTGAAATGATAGAGGAATATACTCCTGCAATTGAGCAGATAATAATGACATATGCAAAATATGGAAAGTAAGACGCATGGGCTCCGACAGGATAAAAGAAACAGGGAGTTGTGCAAAAAGATAAAACAGAATAATCTGGATGCAGAGACAAGACTTCTTATTGAAAACGAAGGCCTCGTAAGAAAGCTGACAAGTACTTCTGAAATGGTTCAGGCAATGGAGGATGCTAAGTACGGCGGAATTGAGCTTGATGATATCCTTCAGGAAGGCAGAATCGCAATGCTGCGTGCAGCCAAGAACTATGATGAAGATGCAGGTGCAGAGTTTTCATCTTATGCCTATGCGGCAATGAAGAATGCCATGACTGATCTTTGCAGGAAAGGTTTGTCAGCTTTTGAAAAGAGAATGATAGACAGCGGCCTTACAAGGGTATTCCTTGATGACAAGCCTCTTGATAAGGATGATGTTAAAATCTCTGACAGGAACAGCCTTGAGTGGCATGATCCGACAGGAAACCTTGCTGTACTTCATGTAATGCTTGAGAAAATGCGCAACAGGATAAAAGATCTTCCTGCCAGACAGAGAAGACTTATCATGTATCGCTATGGGCTGAGTGTACTGGAATGCAAAACCATAAGTGAAACCGCTGCGTTTTTTAACCTCACTGAGAAATATGCCGAGGAGATTGAAAAAAAGACATTGAAGACGCTTAGAGATGGCATGAATGATGGAAAAATACTTTGAACATCAAATCCTTCAAAGTGCCAATTTGGTACCTGAAAAGATTTGATGTTGCATTAGAAATAAAATGATATACTATATCGGTATTCCAATCTGAAATACCGGTAAAATGGATTATAATTCAAGATTCCAAATTGGAATCTTGAATTGAAAGGATAAATATGAGTAAAGAAGAAATAGGAATCTTTAAACAGATTGATAAAGAAGAAATAAAAAGACAGATATACGAAATAAGAGGCAAAAAGGTGATGTTTGATAAAGACATCGCAGACTATTTTGAAGTAACCACTGGTAATTTGAACAAGGCTATGAAAAGAAATATTAAAAGATTTCCAGATAGTTTTTGTTTTCAGTTGTCTAAGGAAGAGTATTCAAGGTTCCAAAATGGAAGTTTGAAACAGGGACAAAATATTAAGTATCCTCCATATGTATATACGGAGCAAGGGGTTGCGATGCTTACATCGGCACTTCATACCGACAGAGCAATTGATGCAAGCATACAAATAATGGAAGCTTTTGTTGAAATGTCTCATTACATAAGACAGAATGAGCAGCTGCTCCCTTATCAGGAACTCCAAAGATTAGAGAATAACCAGTATCATATGGCAGAGCGTATACAGAATATCGAAGATAACATGGTTACGAAATCTGATCTTTCAGATTTTATGAAGCTTTTTGATGATGGGTTACAGAATGAAGAAATCCTAATTCTTGATGGTGAGCCATTTAAAGCTGATATTGCGTATCAGAAGATATACGGTAAGGCAAAAAAGAGTGTTATCATCGTTGATGATTATGTGGGACCTAAGACATTAAGACATCTTGCTGCTACAAAAACAAAAGTTACAGTCACAGTAATCAGTGATAATAAGGGTGGTAATGCCCTGAAGCTCTCGGACTACAATGACTTTTTGACAGAATATCCTGGAAGAACTATCAACTTCTTGAAATCTCTGAACCGAGCTCATGATAGATATATTGTTATTGATAATGGCTCAAAGGATATGAAGCTCTATCACTGTGGAGCATCTAGTAAGGACGCTGGAAAACGCATAACTACCATTACAAGAATTATCGAGATGAGCACGTATAAAGCTACTATTTCACAGTTGTTGTCAAATCCTGCGTTGGTTCTGAAATAATAGTATATTAGTGGCTTGTACTGATAAAAATATAGTCAGGAGCAGAAATGCATAGAACAGAAAATGTTGAACTGACAGTGCTTTGTCTTATTACAGATGGGGCAAAGTGCTGCTTCAAAATAGATTTGGGAAGTGACTATGATTTAACTTGCAAGGATAAATTGCCAATAGCTTTTACAATAAGATAAATCAAGAAAATCATGAGAATATAATGTTGCGTGCATGGGATTTAACTTGCAGTAACTTGCAGATTCTTTGAAATATGACTTTTCGGTGCCATGAGTACGCCATAATTACTTAGTTTGTAGGGCATATTTAGGAACTAATTAACTTGCGCCACGAGGAGAAGCTTTTTATGAGAAGTTTTGATTTGTAAAAAGCTGTGAGATTAACGATAAACCCAACATGGTTTTGGGAGGTGAGAAGATGTCTGAAATAATGACAAAGAGAGCTTTGGAACAGGCACTTAAGAGCGTATTAAAGACCAAAAATCTAAAAAAGGTGACAATCCAAGACATCGCTGATGAATGTGGAATTAACAGAAATACCTTTTATTATCACTTTAAGGACATATATGATCTGGTTGAGTGGATATGTATTGAGGATGGTAAAAAGGCTCTTTCGCAATACAGACAGTATGATAACTGGGAAAATGGAACTATCGGATTGCTTAATATGATGCTGGAAAACAAGGCATTCGTGGAAAATGTATATAGAAACGTGGGACGTGAGCGCATTGAATCGTTTCTTTTTCCACAGATAAAGCAGGTTATAGCTTCTATTGTCTACGAGGAGGCGGAAGGAATCAGTGTTACTGATGAAGAAAAGGAGTTTGCTGCTGAAATGTATCAGTATATATTTGTCGGTGTTATATTGCGCTGGATTCATGAAGGGATGAAGGACAATCCTGACGAACTGGTAGGAAAGCTTGCTGTGGCACTTAACGGAAGTATGAAACTCTGCCTTAAGAATATTGCAAATGCACATTAAACAAACTGAGGAATTTGCCCAGTTTTTGAACAGTTATGCGGCGATGGTGAATATTTCATCATCGCCATCTTTTTGTCTATTGTTAACCCTTTTTTTCCGGATTAAGATTTGCGTAAGCAGGTAAATAAAAATATCAAGCAGCGTAAATGTATTATTTAAGTGATGATCATGAGCCTTTGATGCCTAATACCGACAGATTATGATTGACAAAGAATTTATAAAAAAAGCGGTGCGAGCGTTTCCTCTTATTACATGTCTGATATTTACAATCATAGCAGTTTGGAAGAGAGATGAATTGAGTGTTCTGAATATTTGTCGACTTGTCACTGAAAATGCGGCATTATCAGCCTTTATTCTGCTTCTGTTATATGCGTTAAAGAGTCTAAGTGTTGCGTTCCCTATTGCTGCACTTGAAGTAGTGACCGGTATAGTGTTTCCGTTACCGATCGCACTGTTACTCAATTTCATTGGGATAGTTATTGTTCTGACAATTCCGTATTATATAGGGAGGTTTTCAGGGCATGATCTGGCAGATCAGATCATCGTACGAAATAAATGGCTTGGACGGATAAACGAATATCAATCTAAGAACGCCTTTTTTGTTTCTTTTCTATTGAGGGTTGTAGCGATACTTCCTGGCGATATTGTAAGCATGTATCTGGGGGCCTCGGGAATACGGTTTCCTCAATTTCTGGCAGGATGTTTTTTGGGAGCACTCCCGAGAATGATAGCATTCACAATAGCAGGAGCCAGCATTATGAATCCAAATTCTCCCGTATTCATTATCTCTGCTGTGTTATCTGTTTTGCTTGCAGTGATCTCATTTGTGATTCATTATCATGTGAACAGACCGCAATAGAGAGTCAGAGAGGGGATTAAGTGGGTATGGTGACAAATACAGAAGCAAAAACATATGTAAGTTTAGTTGCAAAGATAGTTCGTATCATAACCATTCCACCGTTCATGATTTTAGTACTCCTTATCGTACTTTACTTTTCGGAAAAAGAGTCATTTGCTGGTAGATACGATATGATCATCGCAGTTATTGGGCTTGTGTTAATACCACTTGCTGCATATCCGGTTCACAGAATTATTCCTGTATTATTTAACGGAGGGAGAAAGAAGCAGCGAAAGCTTGCCTTCATATTCAGTCTTGTGGGATATGTAATATGTTTTGCTTATGCGCTCTCTCACGGAACAGTCAGAATAAAGCAGATATTTTTTACATATTTCATAACTGTAGTCATGCTCACCATATTTAACAGATTGCTGGGGATAAGAGCTAGCGGTCATGCAGCCAGTTCCATAGCTCCCTGTTTTTTTGCTTTTTCTTTTGGGTATGTATTTGTCGGAATTATTTTTGCAATTCTTCTTTGCATAAGCGTGTGGGCATCCCTGCACATGAAACGACACAAGCCTGTGGATATAGTGATGGGAGTGGTGTCCTTTTTAATTTCATATGCTTTGGCGCTTGTTAATACAAGGCTTTTGATATGATATTTGAAAATATGAAAAGCACATTAGGTGAATAAAAATATCAAACAGGAAAGAGAGGTTCTCAAATGTATTATTCAAGTGGTAACTATGAGGCTTTTGCAAGACCAAGAAAGCCAATAAATGTTGAAGAAAAATCTGCGTACATTATCGGATCAGGACTTGCTGCCCTATCTGCTGCTTGCTTTCTTGTGAGGGATGGGCAGATGGATGGCAAACATATCCATATTTTAGAAAAGGATCCTGTTGCCGGCGGAGCATGTGATGGTATGTATATCAATGATATTGGATATGTGATGCGTGGTGGAAGGGAAATGGATAATCACTTTGAGTGCATGTGGGATCTGTTCAGATCAATTCCCTCGATAGAAACAGAAGGAGCCAGTGTGCTTGATGAATATTACTGGCTAAACAAAGATGATCCTAACTATTCCCTTTGCAGAGCTACGGAGAACAGAGGAAAGGATGCTCATACTGATAAGAAATTTGGACTATCAGACAAGGGAGCTTCACAGCTCATGAAGTTGTATCTGACTCCTGATGAGGATCTGTACAATAAGAAGATAACGGATGTTTTTGATGACGAAGTACTTGACTCAAATTTCTGGATGTACTGGAGAACCATGTTTGCTTTTGAAAACTGGCATAGTGCATTGGAAATGAAGCTGTATATGCACAGATTTGTTCATCATATAGGAGGGCTTCCTGATTTCACAGCACTTCGTTTTACAAGATACAACCAATATGAATCAATGATCCTTCCCATGGTGAGGTATCTGGAAAGCTTTGATGTACAGTTTCATTTTGGAACAAAGGTAAACAATGTAATCTTTGAGAAAAACGGCGAGAAGAAAACAGCCACGCAGATAGAGATAACTGTGAATGGTAAGAACGATGTGATAGGACTGACTGAAAACGACCTTGTATTTATAACAAATGGAGGGTGTGTTGAGAACTCAACAATTGGAAGCCAGAATGAGCCTGCAAAGTTCAACAAAGAAATAAAGCCTGGTGGTGGCTGGGACATGTGGAAAAAGATTGCGGCCCAGGATGCTTCATTTGGCAAACCTGATAAATTCTGCCACGAACCTGAACTGACAAACTGGATGAGTGCAACAGTAACAACTCTGGACGATAAGGTTATTCCTTACATAAAGAAAATATGTAAAAGAGATCCTTTCTCAGGCGGAGTTGTAACAGGCGGAATAGTGACCTGCAGAGACTCTTCATGGCTTCTTAGCTGGACTATCAACAGGCAGCCACAGTTCAGAAACCAGCCTAAGGATCAGTGCCTTGTCTGGGTATACAGTCTGTTTACAGACAGACCTGGTGATTATGTGAAAAAGCCAATGAGAAGCTGCACAGGTAAAGAGATATGCATGGAGTGGTTGTATCATCTTGGAGTTCCTGAGAACGAAATCAAGGAACTTGCGGAGAAGAGCTGTAATACAGTGCCTGTAATGATGCCCTATGTAACGGCATTCTTTATGCCAAGACAGGCTGGAGACAGACCTGATGTCGTTCCGAAGGGAGCCGTCAACTTCGCATTTCTGGGACAGTTTGCAGAGACAAAGAGAGATACGATTTTTACTACGGAATACTCCATAAGAACAGGAATGGAGGCAGTATATACGCTTCTTGATATAGAAAGAGCTGTTCCGGAAGTATGGGGAAGCACATATGACATCAGAGACCTGCTTAAGGCTACCGTAGCACTAAGAGACGGAAAAGCTATAAATGATGGCAGTCTTGGACCTGTCGCTGACGTGGCAATAGCAGCAGTGTTGTCAAAGATTCATGGGACAGAAATTGAAAAACTTCTAAGACGCTATGGCGTGACAGACCCTTCAAAGCAGCAAAATCCGGTTATAAAGAGCATAGATAAAGCAAAAGAGAATAAGTCAAAGGTCGGAGCCATAGCAGGAGGGGCAGCAGCTCTTGTGATTACAGGGAAAATCATTAAAAGAATCAAGGGTAGATAATACTGAAAGTTTTAATAGAAAGGAAAAAATAAAATGGGTATCGTTATAAAGCATTCTGCAGAGAGACTTGCGTTTGAAGGAGCATTTGATGCAGCTGTACATAGGCTGGACAGAGATCCCAATGAGGGATATCTGAAGATTATTGACCTTATTCAAAGGGTTCTTGGAGATGCATGGCCGGATTATGCATATGACAATCTAAGAGAAGCATTCTCGGGGGATGGAAAATGGAAGCTGTTTTTTGACAACCTACTCCAAACTGCTGACAGGGAGTATCTCAGAGGATTGTTTATGGCATTTGGTTTTGAAGGAGCTTTTTGCGGATTTCACAGGACCAAAGAAGTGGGGAAAAAGCTTGGAGTACATGTTCCATGGGTAATCCTTTTTGATCCTACCAGTGCTTGCAATCTTCACTGCACCGGATGTTGGGCGGCTGAATATGAAAAACAGTGTAATCTGTCCTTTGAGGATATGGACAGACTGGTCAGCGAAGGCAAAGAGCTTGGGATTCATGCATACGTGATGACCGGTGGGGAGCCTCTTGTGAGGAAAAATGATATTGTACGCCTTGCAGAAAAGCACGATGATTGTGGATTCATGATCTTTACAAATGGAACCCTGGTTGATCAGAAGTTCTGTGAAGATATAAAGAGAGTTAAGAACATAGTGCTTTCACTCAGCATCGAGGGGGATGAGAAGGCAACGGATTCCAGACGTGGTGAGGGGACATTCAGGAAGATAATGAACGCTATGGATCTTCTGAGGAGCAACGGACTTGTATACGGAACATCTATCTGCTATACAGCATACAATTGCATGGCAGTTACTTCAGACCAGTTCTACGACTTCCTGATTGATAAAGGGGTGGCTTTCTCATGGTATTTCCATTACATGCCTGTCGGAATGGATGCTTCAGAAGAACTGATCCCTTCTCCCGAGCAGAGAGCTTATATGTATCGCAGAATACGGGAAATCAGGGCATTTAAAGGCGGCAAGCCAATTTTTTGCATGGATTTCCAAAATGATGGAGAGTTTGTTGGAGGATGCATCGCAGGAGGTAAGTACTATTGCCATGTTAATCCAAATGGTGATGTTGAACCTTGTGTATTTATCCATTATTCCGGAGCGAATATACACGACATGACTTTAGTAGAATGTCTTAAGCAGCCACTTTTCAGGGCATATCAAAAGGGACAGCCTTTTAATGACAATCCTCTAAGACCTTGTCCGATGCTGGAAAATCCTGAGAAATTAAGGGCAATCATAGAAGAAACAGGAGCAAAGAGCACTGATATGATCAGCCCTGAGAGCTGTGAACATCTATGCGCAAAATGTGACAGATATGCAGAACACTGGACCCCTGTTGCAGAGAAGCTTGCTGGAACTAATAAAAGGAAGAGTAGTGAAAAGACTGCTTGAGATAACGGTGTGCGGATGAAGAAAGAGAAATATAAGGGACTGCTGCAGCGCATCAATACCAAACTTGGAATATTAAAGTGTGTCATATACGCACTTTTGTTGATAGCACAGGTTTGGTACATAGTCTTAACTGTGCTTAGACTCCAAACGAGATCTCCCTGGGTTCTTACAATAACTCCCTATGTTGCTGTAGCAGTCTCCTTATATATATACTCCAGGCAATCAAATTCTTCGTTCAGGATAATGTGGATACTTCTTATAAGCGCATTCCCAATTCTGGGAGTGTGTTTATATCTGCTGGCAGGAAGGCAATCCGCAACTAAAAGAATAGGTGAAAGGTTTAATGAGTCAGAGGAAAAGAATTTAGAGTATCTTCCCGAGGACAGAGCTGCTTTGGAAAAGTTTCAGGCGGAAAATAAAGACCATTATGGCCAGGCATATTATCTTTCACATTATGCAAGAGCTCCACTGTATGATGATTCCCGAGTGATATACATTAATGATGCGCTTTTGGGTTATAAACAGCAGGTTGAAGATGCTGGGAATGCAAAACGCTTTATATTTCTTGAATATCTCCAGATAGAAAACGATGAATGCTTTGCAGAACTTAAGTCAGTACTGATACAAAAAGCTTCTGAGGGTGTATGCATAAGAATTATTTATGATGATATTGGCAGCATAGCCTTTTTAAATAAGCGTTTTATGCTGGATATGAAGAAATATGGAATAGAATGCAGGGTATTTAATCCGCTTGCGCCAGTATTCAAAGTTTTTATGAATAACAGGGATCATAGAAAAATAATGGTGGTGGATGGCAATATAGGATATTCCGGAGGATACAATATCACAAGAGAATACTTTCATTTAACGGAGCCTTTTGGGCATTGGAAAGATACAGCTGTGAGAATAACAGGTGAAGCAGTGGATTCGCTCACAGCATTCTTTTTATCGATGTGGGATACCATTGGAGCGGAAGAGGTTAATCCCTCATGGTTCTTTCTGCCGGTACATTCAAAAGACAGCTCGATTCAAAATATGTACATACAGCCTTATGCTGATGATCCGCTGGATGATGAGAGGGTTGGATTCGAAGTCTACATGAATATTCTTCGTGGAGCTAAAGAATATGTTTATTTTAGTACGCCATATTTGGTTATTACAGATGAATTTAAGGAAGAACTTGTTTCAGCTAAAAAAAGAGGCGTCGATGTAAGAATTATAATTCCCGGGATACCTGATAAAAGGCTCATATATCATGTGACCAGGTCCTATGCCAGAGAACTTGTTTTGGCAGGAGTATCGGTCTACAGGTACAATATTGGCTTTAACCACGCAAAGATGTGTTTGTGTGATGATTTTGTAACAGTAGTTTCATCAGTCAATCTGGACTACAGGAGTCTTTACCATCATTTTGAAAATGGAACGGTTATTTATGATGGTATGTTTGCAAAAACAGTTTCAGATGACTTCGATGATATGTTTTCTGCTTCAAGTAATATCACAAAGGATGATTTAAGAAAAACAGGTCTTATGGAGAGCGCATTAGAGGCATTTTGGAGGCTGTTTGCTCCTCTTTTATAAAACAGAACGGAGGAAATACAATGGATTACAGGAAGATAGTAGTTGCAGGAGGCGGAGTGCTTGGAAGTCAGATCGCATTTCAGGCAGCATATTGTGGTTTTGATGTCACCATATGGCTTAGAAGCGAGGATAGTATGGGTCGCACCACTCCCAAGCTTACAAAGCTGTATGAGACATATTGCAATACAATAGAAGCCATGGCAACTGATGATGGAAAACTTGCTGAAAATTGGGCGCGTGGAATTTCTGAACATGAAAGCTTCAGTAAAAGCGTGTGCATGAGCAGAGCCCAGGATGCATATCAAAATATAAAAATGACTATAAATATGGAAAGTGCGGTTGATGACGCGGACCTGGTTATCGAATCAATGGCAGAGAACCTTGATGATAAGATATCGTTTTATAAAAAGATGGCACCACTACTGCCTGAAAAAACAGTAATTGTAACAAATTCATCTACTCTACTGCCATCAAAACTTGCGCCTTACACAAAGAGACCGGATAGATTTCTTGCAATGCATTTTGCAAATTCTATTTGGAAGAATAATATGGTTGAGGTAATGACGCATGATGGAACAGACAAGAAGTACTTCTATGACATTATTGAGTTTGCTACAGAGATCAATATGATCCCATTACCTGTTAGAAAAGAAAAATCAGGGTATCTGTTAAACTCTATGCTCGTGCCGCTTTTATTTTCCGGGATGGATCTGTATGTAAATGAAATCTCTGATTCCAGGAGCATAGACAGAGCTTGGACGCTTGGTACAGGAGCACCGAAGGGACCGTTTCAGATTCTTGATATTGTTGGACTAAATACTGTTTACAACATTGTACATGAGTATGAGAAAACACCTTCATTCCTGGCTCCCTATAACTTCAAAGGCATGGCGAGAATGCTTAAAACCTATATAGAAGATGGTAAGCTTGGAGTTTCAACCGGAGAAGGATTTTATAAATATGATTGATTAAGAAATGCAAATTAAAGTATTTTTCAGAGTTGAGCGTGAATAATATACATCACTTACACAGCCTCTTTGATTTTGTGAAAGTGGTACAAAAGTGGTACAAATAAAAAGCAGGGTCGGCGAAGCCCCTTTCTCTGCGGCTTTGTGAGACCACTAAAAGTTCGATCCCGGTCGCCGGCAGTAAGAGAGAAGCAGTGATGCTTCTCTTTTTTGCGTTCATTTATTTTGCTGAGTCAGTTTATTAAAGTATTCTAATAACCTTTTTTCTAAGGATTTATCCTTCTGGAGAGAGTTTACAAATGAAAAGAGTTCTGGGTCTTCAGATGAAGAAATCGTTATTGTACTTGGATTTGGATCATCTGTTAAGCCATAAAGATAGTCAGAAGTAGTGTTGAACGTTGACGCTATGAAACATACTGTTTGGAATGATGGCTCCCTTTGCCCATTTTCATAACGACCGTAACCCATAGCGGACATATTGAGTCTGCGAGCTGCTTCTGCTTTATTTAATCCTAACTCTTCACGTGTTTTGATTAGTCTTTCTGCTTTGAAATTCATATTCACCTCATTTTTGATATTGACAGATAACCAATGGTTATGTACTATATAGTAACCGATGGTTATATTATAACCAAATTAGTACATAAATCAAGGAGGAATGAAAATGGGATGTTGGGTGATTGGAGCCGGTGAATTAGAAATTATTCCTGAGCCAGATGAGACATTGATTAAGGAGTATATAAAGTTTTCAAATAGGATCAATCCATACGCAAAAATGGATGAAAACTTTCCGAATCCTTGGTTTTTTAATGAGGATAACCGGTTAGAGTCGATAGCTGGTAAATTTGCGGAACCTTCTGTCTGGTATGACTACATAAAGAACTTTTTTGAGACGCTAGGTTATAAAGTAAACTTTGGCGTAACGTAGGCGAAAATCCACAGGCTTGCCTGTGGGATGAAGCCTTTTTCTTTTTTGACAATCACGTAGAATGATTAAATAATCTATGTATTAAAATAAAGGAGAGCACAAATGGATAATTCGAAATGCGTAGAGTATGTGAATTCTCATGTAGATGATATTGCTGAATATGTAAATGAGTGCTTTGAGCGATCAAAAGAATTCATAAAAGGAAAGTTGATTCGTCGGATAAGAGATGAATTGTCACCCACTCCAGTTCACTATGAGATAAAATATGTCTACGAACCTTATGATTATTCTGGAATACTTGTAGAAGATGGATACATTTCGCTCGACCAGACTGTAGGAGAATTTCTTGAAAACGAATATAGCGGAAACAAGGAAGCTACTTATGAAAGCGGTCGCGGTTGGAATTATCTTACATACGACGACGAAATAAGTAATGATACATTAGATATAGCATCGGACATAATGTTTTCTGCAATACGCAGACATATTGAAAATCATTTTGGCGAAAGTCTTTCTGATGATGAACTCACAGATATTCGAGATTCCTGCAATGATTTCGGTGATATATATGTGGATTGCAAAGCCCATGATTTTTTTTGTAGTATGGGTGCTGCTGAGTTTGTTGGTATTGAGGATATGCAACTTAAAGACATTATTAAGAAAGGGAGAAATTCTAATGGCACGACCTAAAAGCAGAAATTTACCGCTAATGTGGTCGTTGGACTGCTTGGTAATGAAAGTCCTGATTCAAACAGATTTACACTTGTAACTCCAAAGTCTGAAAATGATGTACGATTACAATCTACGCTTGCCAATCAGAACCCCACGGGCTTGCCCGTGGGTATAGTCAGAAATTGATTGGTGAAAAGCAAATAGTGGGCGAATGTGATCCAGGAGTAAATTTCTGGGAATTGCATGATATTCAGTACAAGAAGTATAAAAAGTGGAAAGCGAGAATTCAGGATTATGATTTGGAAGCATAAAAAATGTGCAATGAAATTTCTATGAATTGTCACTCGATATTATTGACTTAAGGTTTTGGTTACAATACTATAATCTTAACAGCGGACACTTGAGGTTCGCTTGAACGTTGAAATCAAAGAGGGTTCTGGAACGCTTTCTTTGATGGAGTTCTAGGTGGGTTCGATAAAAAACCACAAACCAGATAGGATTATCCGAAAGAAAATTATCTAAGAGACCTTGTAGTCAAATACAAGGTCTTTTATTTTTTGGAGATGCAATGGGAGTACTAGAATCTTTAAGCTCATATGATAAACTGCTAAATACCGAATATATAATAAAAATTGGCAGAAGAGGAAAGGCTATCGATCTTTGCCTGGTGTTTGATAAGGTCGATTGGTTTCACACGATGGGATTGCATTATCTTAAGGATCTTGAATTCTTAAACGTACATGGGTCTCAAACAGAATCATTATATGATGAAATCATCGCAGGAACTTATGGGAATGTTGATTTTGAAAAATCAAGGTATTATACAAATGAAATGGAATTAAGGGTAGAACTTTTCGGACAGCTTGCAGACATAATAGAAAAGCTGGATAACCAAGAGTATAGCTTTTATGGCTTTAGTAGAAAGAAGTGCTCGTGGACAAGCATCAATGCAGATTATCTGATTAACAATCATGAGAGATTTGAAAATCTTATGCTATATAAGAAAAGCGATAATCTAGCAGGAATAATATTTATCAGTGAAATGTCTATCTTTTCTTCTAAGGCAAGTATGAATGACTACACAACTGGACAGACACAGTATATTGTTCTTAAGGTTGAAAGACGCGACAAGGTTACAGGTACTGTGACGCCTGTATTTAAACATAGAAACTATAAAGAATAGTATCGTTTATGCATTTTAGATGTATAACAAAAAGAGGTTGCAGTTTTATGAGTATTGACCTTGCCCTAAGGGCATGCTTTATCCTTATAAATGAAAACTGATATGCAAAGGAGAGGCTATGAACAGAAAAGATATTTTGGGGAATGAAATTAAGACTGAGTGCGTAGGATGCGCAATTGTGCGTGGTGAGGTGAAACTTCCCGGGGGAATTATTTATGATGGGGAGTCGATTATTCTTGCTGCAGATCCTGAGATTCCAATTCCCGGTTTTCTAATAATTACAAGTAAAAGACATATTCAGTCTTTTGCGGAATTAACTGCAGGCGAGAGAACTGAGATAGGAAATACAATAGCAATTGCAGAAAGAGCTATAAAGGACCTGAAAATTGCTGAAACTGTTACACTGGTGCAGGAAGAACGCTCCCGGCACTTTCATATATGGATTTTTCCTAATCAGGAGTGGATGCTTGACAAATTCGGATATGGTTTGCAGTATATGCGTGATATTAATGCTATTGCCAAAGATAATGCTTCTGATGCGGATATTGAAAACGTGATAAGGACTGCCAAAGAAATCAAGAATTACATAGAAAGTGAAAACAAACATGACTAAAATCATTCCAATAAAAGAGCTAAAAATAAAAGAAGCTGCAGCAAGAGAGATTCCTAAGGATGTTGAAGAAGGAGTACAAGCCTATTGGAATGAACTTATAGCCAAGTATTCGGGGATGTTTAATGGGGCCTTATATTCTGTAATTAATATGGAAAATGATGACGGCATAGTCACAATAACTTGTGAGCCCTCTGATTATGCACATTACAAATACAGTGAGATCAAGGATCCTGGAGAGTACGCATGTAGAATTATGTATGCGGGCTGCATATTAGTCTCATCTGACAAAAAGCTTTTTGTTTCACTAAATGGCGTAGGTTCAGAGTTTGTGGGAAAAATCCAAGGAATAGGAGGTGTTATAGACCCTTCTGACAGGATTATAGGTGGCTCCTATCGTGAGGATGGCAGTACTGAGAATAATAAACTATCACCATTAGTAACAGCACTTCGAGAGCTTGAAGAAGAGGTAGGAAAAGAAATCAGGGATAGTGTTTCTGAAATAGGCAAATCATATCTTGTCACTAATGATAATAAGTATGGCTTTCCTTTTGTATTTTATTCAGATCTTGATTCAGAAAATATCCTATATGCCTTTGATTCTTTTAAGAAGGAGACAGGCAGCAATGAGGTTGATAGGCTGATATATTTTGGAAAAGATGATATGGGTGAACTTGAGAAATATGAATCCGGACAAGATATTGGTGTAGTAGATCTTTTGAAAATCATTATGGGGGAATTGTAAAAAAAGTAACTGAATATTACTTGTCTTTATCTCTATATAATAGACAAATAAAGCCAAATAATGATTTTGCTATGCATATTTGGAACTTATTTTATATGCTGCAAAAGTGGTACAAACTTGGTACAAAAGAAAGGCAAGGCCGGCGAAGCCCCTTTCTCTGCGGTTTTCCAAGACTACTAAAAGTTCGACCCCGGTCGCCGGCAGTAAGAGAGAAGCAGTGATGCTTCTCTTTTTTGCGTTCATTTATTTTGCTGAGTCAGTTTATTAAAGTATTCTAATAACCTTTTTTCTAAGGATTTATCCTTCTGGAGAGAGTTTACAAATGAAAAGAGTTCTGGGTCTTCAGATGAAGAAATCGTTATTGTACTTGGATTTGGATCATCTGTTAAGCCATAAAGATAGTCAGAAGTAGTGTTGAACGTTGACGCTATGAAACATACTGTTTGGAATGATGGCTCCCTTTGCCCATTTTCATAACGCCCGTAACCCATTGCAGACATGTTGAGTTTTCTTGCTGCTTCAGCTTTGTTCATACCTAATTGTTCACGAATTTGGATTATTCTTTCAGCTTTGAATTTCATATGGACCTCATTTCACTATTGACAAGTAACCAATGGTTATGTATCATACAATAACCGATGGTTATATTATAACCTAAATTATTCATTTATCAAGGAGGAATAAAAATGGGATGTTGTATGATTGGGGCAGGTGAACTAGAGATAATTCCTGCGCCAGATGAGACATTGATCAAGGAGTACATAAAGTTTTCAAATAGGGTCAATCCGTATGAAAAAATGGATGAAAACTTTCCAAATCCGTGGTTTTTTAATGAGGATAATCGATTAGAGTCGATAGCTGGTAAATTTGCGGAACCTTCTGTCTGGTATGACTACATAAAGAACTTTTTTGAGGCGCTAGGTTATAAACTGGTTGGTGAAAAGCAAATTGTGGGCGAATGTGACCCTGAAGTAAATTTCTGGGAATTGAATGATATTCAGTACAAGAAATACAAAAAGTGGAAAGAGAGGATTCAGGATTATGAATTGCGAGCATAAAAATGTGCAATGAAATTTCTATGAATTATCTCTTTATTTTTTTGGAGATACAATGGGAGTATTAGAATCTTTAACACGCCGTGAGTAGATAGCGGTTCTCTTTTTTGATATAGTATTTGATAAGGGAGCATGCAGTCAGAATAATGAAATCCACTATATGGTTGATAAGTGGATGAATAAATTATGGGATAGGAAGGATAAAATTTTGGTTGGAAAGTACGATATAAAAATCTATGACAACAAAGTACATTACCACCTTATCGTGAAAAGAAATATAACGATAATACAGGGGAACAGTGCAACTGGTAAGACAACTTTGATAGATATGCTGCTTGACTATAGTCAATTGGGGAAGAATTCAGGAGTAACAGTAGTTTGTGAGAGAAAATGTGTGGCATTTAGATTTCAAAATGATATGCAATTGCAGATTTTACAGACTATGCATGGATACATTATCTTTTTAGATGAGAATAACAGTTTTATCAAGACACATGAATTCGCAAGAATAGTGAACGAATCAGATAATTATTTTGTAATCATATGTCGAGATGCTCTTCCCCAATTGCCTTATAGCATAGAAGAAATATACGGAATGCGGATCAATAAAGAGTCGCAGAAATATATTGAACCTAAGAAGACATACAACGAGTTATACAATATTTACAATCTTCACGATAGTAAAGAGATAAAGCCGGATACGGTTATCACAGAAGATTCCAATTCAGGGAATGAGTGTTTTTCACATGTTTTTGAGTGCGAGTGCAGATCCGCTGAGGGAAAGAGCAAAATTACAGCTATGATTTCAGAGTATAAGAATTCAGGAAAAGATTTGCTTGTGATTGTTGATGGGGCAGCTTTTGGTTCCGAAATGCAGTTGTTTAGCAGAAAAGCTGCTAACTGCAATAATAAGTGTGTTTTATATGCGCCGGAATCATTTGAGTATTTATTACTGAATTCAGGAATAGTTGAGGTGGACGAGAATGTTCTTGAGAATACATATGATTATGCTGACAGTAGATATTATCCAAGCTGGGAGAGGTTTTATACAGCCTACCTGATTGAAAGAACAAAGGATACTGTTCTTCATTATAACAAAGCAAGGATTAATGAAGCATATTTGACTGAGGGTAACTTAGAAAAAATTAGGGCGCAGTTACCGGAACAAATTGAGGTGTAAGAGAATGCTAAATATTATTTATGGAGAAATAGAAAAAGATAATTATATTTTTGATCCTGATACTTTTTTTAATCATCAAAGTGAAGATGCATGGCTTGAGGATGAGTTTACAAAGGAAATGGTAAAAGATGTTGATCAATCAGAAATAATTGGGCCGCATCTTGTTCAAAGCCCTTTTTTAGGAGCTATTCCGCCAGAAAAACTTTCTGGTGGTGTGAAGACACTTATCCTTATCGCAAATGATAATGAGCATATATATAATGCTTCTGCTTGTGGGGATAATTGTGCCAAATGGCTTTTAAAAATAGGCGAGAACAAGGATGTAACAATTAGACTGGGGTACCTTATGAATTTTGGAAAAGGTCCTTTTCAAATTCATGTTGTTAACACAAATAAAATAGTCAATAATCTTGAAGAGCTTGATGATGAGGTCATAGATAATGGACTTCTTCAGCAAGTGACAAAGTGAGTCGAGTAATTCAATTAGCTTTAAACTCGGAAAAAGTTTATGAATACTTGACTGAGGAGAAAACTATATAAGTACCAACGTTATAATTAAATGGAATATAGATCAGAATAATGACAGATAATAAATATGCACATAGGAAAAAATGTTTAGCTTGGCTTCCGACGGTTAAATGCTATTATATGTTTACAGGTGAGTCCTACCTTTAAGTGGAAACTATAACAGATAGTCCTCGCTGATAGCGTGGCTATAAAAAGCTATGTGTCTCAAAGCACATGGCTTTTTTTTGGAGTCATTATGGAACAATTAAAGCTTTACTATATAGACATGAAATATGTTAGAGATCTTCACAATGCTGATGATCGTGTAGATTCCGTTTCGCCTCAGATAGGGAAAACGCAATTATGAGGTTCTCTTTTATTGCCATCTTGTAATATAGAAGAGTGTACATACTTGTTAGTATGGGAGAAGGAGAAGACTTAATCATGGTTATACATCCGATAAAACCTGTTTATGATAAAAATTCAAAAATTCTTATTCTTGGGAGTTTTCCGTCTGTAAAATCCAGAGAAGAAGGGTTCTTCTACGGACATAAGCAGAATAGATTCTGGAAGGTGATTTCGGGAATATTTGAAGAGGAAGAGCCGGAGTCAATAGAGGAAAAGAAATCTCTTTTGATAAGAAATAAGATAGCGTTGTGGGATGTGATACAATCCTGTGATATTGTTGGATCCTCGGATTCCAGTATCAGTAATGTGGTGCCAAATGATTTAAGCATTATTTTAAGTACAGCAGATATTAAGGCAATATATGTTAACGGCAAAACAGCACACAAATATTATAAAAAGTACACAGAGCCTGTAATTAAGAGGTCTGCAATATGTCTTCCATCAACCAGCCCTGCAAATGCAGCATGGAGTATGGAAAAGCTTCTGAGTGCTTGGAAAATTATAAAAAGGCATTGACCTTGCCCTTGGGGCAGCCCTTACCATTAAGTAAGCACAGGATGATATACGTACGAATCAGGTGTATTACTTAGTTCACAAAATTGTATTTACCAAAAAGGAGGGCAGTATGAAAGAAAAAATGACATCCGGAGAAATTGCAAAGCAGGCAGGAGTATCAACAAAGGCGCTTCGTGTTTATGACGAAAAAGGGCTTCTTAAGCCTATTGGGCTTTCTGAGGGGAATTACAAACTCTATGATAAGAGTTCGCTAATTATTCTAGAAAAGATCATAGCTCTTAAGCACATTGGCTTTAGTCTGGAAGAGATTAAGAATAGTCTTGAAAATGATGATCAGAGTTCTATAAGAGAAATCCTTGAAAAACAGCTTGAAATGATGAATCAGAAAATATATGAACTTCAAAAGTCTGCAAAGTGCATAAAGTCAGCGCTTGCAAGGTTTGATGAGAATCCTGATTGGGATGACATTGCTGACATCATCAAAAAGATGGAAATGAGTCAGGGTGCTGATGAGCGCAGATGGTATGCGGAGGAGCATGCTGCAGACGGAATTGAGTGGTACGAAAAGATTTTTAATTCTTTATCCTTTAAGGAAACTGATACTGTTCTTGACCTGGGGTGTAGTTATGGCCTTCTGTGGAGAAAGAACTGGGAGCGCATTCCCAAGAATTTTATCGTAGAAGGTGTAGACATCCACGGAAACTGGGCTGATGATCTATATAGGTATCTTGAAGACAACCGCAAGACACTTCCTGAAGGCTCTGATATTCAGGTGATTTTCAGTAATCTAGAAAAAGATGAAACTTGGGAAAAGATAAGAGAGAAGAAGTATTCAAAGATTATAGCGCATTATCTTTTATCTTACCTACATGATGATGCATATTTTATCAAGAATGTGGCACAGGTGCTTGCACCTGGTGGAATGTTTTCCGTTAATCACTATGGTGAAGCGGTTAAGGAATATGATTTTTGGGAAAAGTGTTTAACTGAAGCGAGACTTGATATTTCTTTTGCCCATAAAAAGAGAGATGAGAGAAGACAGGCAGACGTAGAGTTTGAAGCGCTTTTATCAGAGAGTTTTGACAGAGTAGAAAAGATAGCGCTTCCGGGGCCGCTTGTATTTGATAATGCAGGTGCTCTTTTTGACAGAGTGCTGAAAAAGTATCCAGAAGGCGGAAAATACCTTGAGGATAACAGAGAGAAAATTGAGAAATATTTTGATAGTGCCTTGCTTGGTGACGGACCTGTTACTGTGGATATGGACAGTGTGTTCTATCATTGTTTTATCTGAGTTTGCAGCTTTTTTATATTAAATCAAAAACGGTACAGATGTAAAAATAATCGTCTTTATGCATGTGATGCTGGTGTCATAACAATAATAATGAAATGTGTTATAGGTTGTAATAAGTGGCTCATAAAATGTGTGAAAAAGGATTGAATGGACTGACTTTTGTGTAAAAAAGACAACTAATATTGACCTTGCCCTAAGGGCATGCTTTATCCTTATAGGTAAAAAAAATATGCAAAGGGGAAGCTATGAACAGAAAAGATATATTAGGGAATGAAATTAAGTCTGAGTGCGTAGGATGCGCAATTGTGCGTGGCGAGGTGAAACTTCCTGGGGGGATAATTTATGATGGGAAGTCGATTATTCTTGCCGCAGATCCTGAGATTCCAATTCCCGGTTTTCTAATAATTACAAGTAAAAGACACATTCAGTCTTTTGCGGAATTAACTGTAGACGAGAGAGCTGAGATAGGAAATGCAATAGCAATTGCAGAAAGAGCTATAAAGGATCTGAAAATTGCCGAAACTGTTACATTGGTTCAGGAAGAACGTTCCAAGCACTTTCATATATGGATTTTTCCTAATCAGGAGTGGATGCTGGAAAAATTTGGATATGGTTTGCAGTATCTGCGTGATATCAATGCATTTGCCAAAGATAATGCTTCTGATGCGGATATTGAGAACGTGATAAGGACTGCCGAAGAAATCAAGAAATACATAGAAAGCGAAGACAAATATGACTAAAATCATTCCAATAAAAGAGCTAAAAATAAAAGAAACTGCAGCAAGAGAGCTTCCTAAGGATATTGAAGAAAGAGTACAAGTTTACTGGAATGAACTTATAGCAAAGTATCCGGGGATGTTTAATGGGGCGTTATATTCTGTAATCAATATGGAAAATGATGACGGCATAGTCACGATAACCTGTGAGCCTTCTGATTATGCTCATTACAAATACAGTGAGATCAAGAATCTTGGAGAGTATGCATGTAGAAGTATGTATGCAGGTTGCATATTAGTTTCATCTGACAAAAAGCTATTTGTTTCGTTAAATGGCGTAGGTTCAGAGTTTGTAGGAAAGATTCAGGGAATAGGTGGAGTTATGGACCCTTCTGACAGATTTATTGGTGGTGCCATACGCGAGGATGGCAGTACAGATAATAACAAATTATCACCTTTAGTGACAGCATTTCGAGAGCTTGAAGAAGAGGTTGGAAAGGAAATCAGGGATAGCGTTACTGATATAGGCAAATCGTATCTTGTTAATAATGACAATAAGTATGGCTTTCCATTTGTTTTTTATTCAAACCTTGATTCAAAAACAATTCAACATGCCTTTGATTCCTTTAAGAAGGAGACAGGCAGTAATGAGGTCGATAGACTGATTTCTTTTGGAAAAGATGATATGGCTCAACTTGAGAAATATGAATCCGGACAAGATATTGGTGTAGTGGATCTTTTGAAAATCATTATGGGTGAATTGTAAAGATGGAACGGAATACTACTAAAAGTTCGACCCCGGTCGCCAGCAGTAAACATTAGAGAATCGCATTAGTTTGCGGTTCTCTTTTTATGTTATGATTAAATAAAAGTCAGGAAAGGCAGGGATAAATGAAGAAAAGGAAAGATTTGGTGTCTTACATATTTATCATTATTGGCGCTGTAATGGCAAGTTTCTCGGTTGCCCTTATACTGCTTCCCAATGATGCTATTGATTATGGAACTGCCGGTGTGGCAATCATAATAAGCAAACTGACAGGTTTTCAATTACCAATCTGTGTGCTTGTTGTATTTATCCCTTTTATTATTGCCGGCTACATATTTTTGGGGAAGAGATTCACAATTAAAGCTGCAATTGGATCTATTGTATATACTGTGGGGCTTGATTTTTTTGAGAACGTGCCATTTGAACTAAATACAGAGCATTTTTTAGCTGTAGCATTTGGAGGAGCTATTTTAGGAGCGGGATTATCACTTATTCTTCGCAGTGGAGGCTGCATAGACGGATCGGAAATCCTTGCAAATATTGTAGTAAAGAAGTTGTCTGACGTGACAGGAAGAAACTACAGTATGACGCCGGTATTACTTGTTTTTAATGCATTGGTATACCTTACAGTTTTTGTGGTGATAGATATGACGGCAGCTCTTTTAAGCCTTCTGGTTTATGTTGTGGCAACGGTTGTAATAGATCACTATACAGATCACTTTGAAGCCATCAAGCAGGTTACGATCATCACGCAGGATCCGGACGGGATTATTAAAGATATAAAGGACAGACTTAATAAGACCTGTACGATCATGGATACCAGAGGTGCTATTGCAGGAGCGAATAATACTCTGATCTGCTACATCAGTTATTTTGAGCTTCCTATAATGAAGGAGATTATTTCAAGCCATTCAGGGAGTTTTAGCACTGTATCTACCATAGATGAAATATTGAGATAAATGGACACAAACCCCGTCCCCTAGGACCATCTCTTTATTCTTCTGAAGCTATGGGCTCTAATTCTTTATCATTTAGTTCTTTTTCATGCAATGCCTGAATATCGTCAATTGCAGAGAGCATAGGTTTTACGTTCTGATGGAGAATGACTCTCTGAACGTAGTTATGAGTGATCTGCATAACTGTGCCGCTTAGTGAAAGGACACCGATAAGGTTAGGTATTGCCATCATTCCGTTGAATGTATCTGAAAGATCCCAGGCAAGTGTCAGATCCATAGTTGCGCCAACTACGATGAATACTACGAAAATGATGTGGTAGAACTTTATATTTTTTCTTCCGAAAAGATATTCAAATGCTTTGCTTCCGTACTGGCTCCAGCCAAGAGTAGTAGAGAAGGCAAAGAGCAAAATTGCGATTGCGATAAAGGCGTATCCGAACTTACCAAAAACTGTTGAAAACGCTTCAGCAACAAGAGCAGTTGATACCTGACTTGAAGTTACAACGCCAGTCTCAAGGTCCACAAGACCACTTGAAAGAACTGCAAAAGCTGTGATGGAGCATACGATTATAGTATCTGCAAATACCTCGAAAATTCCCCACATTCCCTGAACTACAGGCTCACGAACGTTTGAGCTTGAGTGAACGATTACTGATGAGCCAAGTCCGGCTTCGTTAGAGAATACTCCTCTTTTCATTCCCCACTGAACAGCCATTGCTACGCCGCTACCTACAATACCGCCGCCTACAGAGCGAAGGCCAAAGGCACTTTTGATGATTGATGTAAATACTGCGCCAAGCTGGTCAATGTGCATGATGCAGACTATGATGGCGCCGACCATATATATGATAGCCATGAAAGGAACAAGTTTTTCTGTGACAGAGGCGATTCTCTTAAGACCGCCCACGATAACAAGGCTTGCAAGGATCATAAGTAAGATTCCGGTAACAATGCTTGGGATACCAAAGGCAGTGGTCATATTGACTGCGATTGAATTGATCTGACCCATGTTGCCGATGCCAAATGAAGCAAGGATACAGAAGATACTAAAAAGAACTGCCAGGACAGAGCCTGCAACATTGCAACCGGGCTTAGAACCCAGGCCATCACGAAGATAATACATAGCACCGCCGCACCACTCATTTCTTTCGTTTCTTCTGCGGTAGTAAATACCAAGTACATTTTCTGAGAAGTTAGTCATCATTCCGAAAAATGCCACGATCCACATCCAAAAAATAGCACCCGGGCCACCTGCTGCGATGGCAGCAGCGACACCGGCGATATTACCTGTTCCAATTGTAGCTGCCAGTGCTGTACACAGGCTCTGGAACTGAGATATCTGAGTGTCATTCTCTTTCGTATGTGCAGTGACATGCGAGTCTTTAAATATTCCACCGATCGTGTTCGAAACCCAATGTTTAAAGTGGGATATTTGGAAAAATTTAGTGAGACATGTCATGAGAATTCCTGTTCCTACTAAAAGAACAAGCATTGGAAGTCCCCAAACAAATCCGTTTACAGCATTATTGACGTTTTCAACAGTTGATAAAAATTTCTCCATACGGCTCTCCATCTTATTAGAAAAGTTTTTTTTACTTTATCACATTAAAATCAGAAAGGGAAGCAAAATGTATAATTGTATACAAAAATATCTCATCATTACATGCTACCGATAAAAAGAAAACGTGTTTATAATAAATGTAGCTAATATGCATATTACTAGAAGTGGGGGATTATGGACAATGGAGGAAGGCATCTTTAGGGGAAGAAAGATACAGTTTTCGCAGGACTATCTAAATCTGAAGCAGAGTAAGCAGATTCAGGCGCTTGCGTGCATCGGGATCATGATCCATCATGTCACGCAGCAGATAACTTCGTATGGAAATAATCCTAAAGGACCGATCACTGTATTTAGTTACATAGGATTTATGTTTACAGCACTGTTCTTTTTCTTTTCCGGATATGGGCTTTTGTACAGCTATCGCTGGAAAAAGGATTATTTTGATGGTTTCCTTAAGAAAAGGCTGCCTTCAGTGCTGATACCTTTTTGGATCACCAATATCCTCATTATCATAGTACAAAAGTTTTTGGGGACAGATAATAGTGACTTTTTGTCGACCGTAAAAGACATAGTGGGTGTGACGCTTGTAAACAGCAACGGCTGGTTTGTAATAGAGATTGTCATACTTTATCTGCTGTTTTATGTGATCTTTTCAGTCCTTAAGAACAAAGACCTGGCAGCAGCTCTTTTGTGCATCACGACTGTGCTTCTTATGGTATACAGCCTATTTCAGGGCCATGACCCCTACACCAATAAGGTCCACTGGTTCAGAGGAGAGTGGTGGTACAATTCGACAATCTGTTTTTGCTACGGAGTTTTGTATGCAAATTATAAAGAAAAGATAGAAAGATCATTCAGGTCTTTTTATTACATATGGACTTTAATTGCAGGCCTTTTAACGCTCCTTATGATATGTGCAAGTATCTATACGCTAAATAACTATGGCTATTATCGTGAACTTGTACATGATGGGCTAAGGAGCGCCTCAATCACACTTTCTGTGCAATCTGTTTCGTGCATCGTCTTTACTACTTTTGTGCTTCTTCTCAATATGAGATTTCCGCTAAAAAGCAGAATACTTGAGTATCTTGGGAGCATTTTGCTTCCGCTGTTTCTGGTACATGGGTATGTGGTGAATACTCTTTCGCATGATATAAGGGTGAGTGACCTGTTAAGATATGTGATCATAATTGGCGTAAGTATAGGCCTTGCGGCTGTCATCGCGCCGATATCCGGTTTTGCTGTTAAGCTCGTAAAAGAGCTTTTGAATAATTCTTTTGGAACAAATTTAAAAAAGGTAGCGATCATTTTAGCTCTTATGTGCGGCTTGGCAGTAATAGCAATCCCCGTAATCCATTCAGTTGTTATTTCAAAAGAATTCAGTGAAGAATGCGCTGTTTTTAAGGATGCGCAGGTGGGCGACGTAGTAAAGTTTGGGCATTATAATACCAGGATTAACAATCCTGGGAAAGAGAGGCTGACCTGGGAAGTTGTAAAAAGGCAGGACGACAGGCTGTGCCTTATGTGCGAGTATGGAATCGCAGGAAGCTACTACAATCAGCATCATCAGGAGATAACATGGGAAGACTCAGATATTAGAAAGCTTATAAATTCAAAAGAGTTCACGGGGAGCTTTAGTGGTAAGGAAGCGGATATCATCCTTCAAAATGATGGGGATATGCTGACTTTGTTAACTCCGGAGGAAGCAGAAGATTTTTTTGAAAATGATGAGGCAAGGCAAATTGCAATAACAGATGTTGCGGCCAGAAATGGAGTGAACATCAACACTCCCAGCAAGGTCAACAACTGGGATATGAAGGGATACAGATCCTCCTGGTGGTGGCTTAGAGGTGAAAATACAACGCCATGTATAACTGCGCCTATCGTAACGGTTGACGGAACAATCGTTATGGATGAAAAAGTAGTAAATAAGCCAGGTGGAGCAATAAGACCTGTTGTTTGGATTTTATTGCGTTAAACCGGTGGCGTATTTTGAGGCGTTAGTGTATAATCTTTTTTATGCTTTTTTTTAAAGAAGTTATTGTAGATAGGAGAGTAGTATTTTGAAACAGGAACACAGAGGATCTTTTTCCGGAAAAATAGGTTTTGTATTGTCTGCGGCAGGCGCGTCAGTAGGCTTGGGAAATATTTGGAGATTCCCTTATCTTTGCGCTAAGTATGGCGGAGGAATCTTCCTTATTGTGTATATTCTTTTGGCGCTTACATTTGGATATACCATGATAATTGCTGAGACAGCTATTGGAAGATATACCAAGAAAAGTCCGGTTGGAGCATTTAACAGTATCAGTAACAATAAATGGATGGGACTTGGCGGATGGATCAATGCCATTATCCCAATCCTGATCGTTCCCTACTATTCAGTAATTGGCGGTTGGGTATGCAAATATCTTTATGAATACATCACAAATGATGTTAACGTGATAGCGGGTGATACCTTTTTTACCGATTTTATAACTGATGGTATTGCGTCAGAGATTTGGTTTATAGTTTTCGCAGCTCTTGTCATGATAGTAATATTCATGGGAGTTGAGGGCGGAATAGAGCGTGTATCCAAAATGGTGATGCCTGTTCTTGTGGTACTTGCAGTTATTATCTGTGTTTACTCAGTAACAAGGCCGGGTGCTTTGGAGGGTGTAAAGTATCTCTTTGTCCCTAATTTCCAGCAATTTTCCATTATGACTATAGTTACAGCTATGGGTCAGATGTTTTATTCCTTATCAATAGCGATGGGAATCCTTATTACTTTCGGTTCATATGTAAAAAAGGAAGTCAGCATTGAAACTTCAACTAAGCAGGTTGAGTTCTTTGACACCATAATAGCTATTCTTGCCAGCCTTATGATCATTCCTGCAGTATTCTCTTTTTATCACGGAGATGAGAGCATGCTCAAGGCAGGACCATCACTTATGTTCATAACTATGCCACAAATCTTTGCGAGCATGGGTCTTGGTAAGATCATCGGAATCCTTTTCTTTGCACTTGTCCTGTTTGCGGCAGTTACAAGTGCCATTGCACTTACAGAAAGCGCAGTTTCCACATTTGCCGATGAGTTTAAGTGGAGCAGAAAAAAGGGAAGCATAATAATGATTGTCATCATGCTTTTACTTGGAAGCCTTTCATCCCTTGGAAATGGGCCTCTTAGCTCTGTGACAATAATTGGAATGCAGTTCCTTGATTTCTTTGATTTCCTTACAAACTCAGTTATGATGCCTATTGCAGCCTTTGCTACATGCGTTCTTATAACCAGGTTCATGGGAATTGAGAAGCTCGAAGCGGAAGTTGAGCAGGATGGACATCCATTCAAAAGAAAAGGAATCTTCTCTTTTATGATCAGATTCCTTTGCCCTGTATTTGTAGTTATTATTCTGGTAAGTGCGATACTTAATGTTTTTGGTATTATCAGTATGTGATAAAAAGAAAATGCGGCATAGATTGATGATCTGTGCCGCAATTTTTATATACCAAATTATCAGTTTGTCTTTTTGTCATACATGTTGATGATAAGCTTGCAGATGCCAACAGTGACGGCATTTGGATGTCTCATACATGTATAGAGCAGTTTGTTTGACTTTGAGGTGATATCTATTTTTGTAGATGTCACTTTTTCTTTTATATCAGGTCGTAAAAAGAGATTCTTTACTCTTTTAAGTGTATCTTTTTCAGGACAGCGCAATTCGTTTTTTAGAATAACAAACAGCATTATAATAAACTCTCTGTCCATCTGTTTGTCGTAGCCTTTGATATTTTTATCCGCAAAAATATCCCTAAAGGTTTTATCGGTAAGCTCCAGGTTCTGAAGGAGCTTTGAGTTGTAGGAATGAGCAATGGAGCTGCCTACAAGTCTGTAGTGATAATTGTAAGCGTCCTTTAGGATAACAAGTCTTTTGCAGTCCAAAAGGCAAGGAAGAGTAATGTTTACGTCTTCACTCATTGTAATGTCGTGATTGCAGTACTTGAGGTTATCAAGCAAAAGCTTTCTGGAAATGAGCTTCATGCATCTGGACATAGTAACGGGGCGGACTTCATCCCCAAGGATATGTGAGTGGAGAGCCTCAAGCTCTTTTCCCATGTAAACGCCGGGGGCAAGAGACTGTGTCTCTTTTCTGCGCTCGCCGGCCTTTTCAACTATGTAGTTGCTTGCGATGATCTCTGAATCGGCAAAAGCAGGGGCTACGTGAGCCACAAGCTCTTTTGCCAGATCAAATTCAACCCAGTCATCACTGTCCACAAAAGTGAGATAGTCCGATGTGGCAGCTTTGGCCCCTGCTATCCATGCGGACATGAGTCCACCGTTCTCTTTGTGGATGACTCTGATGCGCTTGTCAAAAGAAGCATAGTCATCGCACATCTGAGGGCTTATGCCGTCAGTTGAACCATCATCAATAAGAATGATCTCAAGGTCTTCATAGGTCTGGCCCATAACTGAGGTCATGCAATCATCAAGATATTTAGAGGTGTTATACACCGGAATAATAAAACTTATCTTAGCCATTTATCTTTAAACTCCAATAAAATTCTTTTCTTATATTAACACAGGGCTTGTCTTTTAACCACAAATCAATTCAGATATGATAGCATACTTCGGCATTTTAAGGTAAAATATTCATATAAAAATCTCTCTTTGGAGGTATTGAGTATGGGCAAGGTATTTCATGTTGATAAGCAGATTGCAAACAAAAATGTTGAGGATTCCATCACTGAATGGACTAAGGTGGTTAAGTACGATGATATCAATGCCGAGGACAGACTCTTTGGCGGAAAACTTATGAGTTGGATCGATGAGGTTGCAGGAACTGTGGCTGTCAGACATTCAGGAAACCCAATAGCTACTGCAGCAATCGATAATATGCAGTTCAAGCAGGGGGCAGTTCTGGGTGATGTTCTTGTAATGATAGGCAAGATCACATATGTTGGCAAAACTTCAATGGAAGTAAGGGTAGATACCTATGTTGAGGATGTTAAGACGGGAATGCGCCATGTGCTCAACAGAGCATATCTTACTGAGGTGTGCATCGATGACGACGGAACACCATGCCTTGTTCCTTACGGACTTAATATAAAGACTGAAAATGAAAAGGCTGAGTGGGAGGGTGCCATCAAGAGGCGCGAATTCCGCAAACAGCGCAGAATGGAAGGCTTCTAAATTCTAATAAAAAATTTATAAAGACGTTGAAATTAACAATAGGGAGTGTTAAACTTTTGTCATATGGTGAAGTTTAACACTTTCTTTACTTTATAGACAAATGGAGGTTTATTAAAATGAGTAAGAGCTTTGACGACATTCTTGCTAAACTTAAGACAGCAAGCACCAAGAAAATGTCTGTTGCAGTTGCGCAGGACACACACGTTCTTGAGGCTGTCAAGATTGCAAAAGAGAGAGGAATCGTAGATTCTATCCTTGTTGGTGATAAGGAGCTGATCGAGGAGAAGGCAAAAGAGGTTGGAATGAACCTCTCAGACTACGAAATCATTGATGTTAAGGATACTATTGAAGCAGCTCGCACAGCAGTTTCGCTCGTATCATCAGGCAAGGCAGATATATACATGAAGGGTGCTCTTGAGTCAAAAGACTTCCTTAAGAGCGTTCTTGATAAGGAGGTTGGTCTTCGTACAGGTCGTCCTCTTTCACATGTTTGCGTATTCGAGATTCCGGGCATTGATCGTCTTTTATTCCTTACAGACGTTGCTTTCATGCCATATCCAACACTTGAAGATAAGAAAGTTATTATTGAATATACAGTAGATGTTGCAAGAGCTTGCGGCGTTGAGTGCCCTAAGGTTGCTCCACTTGCAGCAGTTGAAGTTGTTAACCCTAAGATGCCTGTTACTGTTGAGGCAGCAGAGCTCACAAGACTTAATGAAGAGGGCGAGATCAAGAACTGTATCGTTGACGGACCTCTTTCAATGGATCTTGCTATTGATCCGGAGGCAGCCAAGCATAAGGCAGGAGCCCTTGACAGAAAGATTGTTGGCGATGCCGATATTCTTCTTTTCCCTGACATTCATGCCGGTAACCTTACATACAAGACTATCGTAAGACTTGCAACAGTTAAGAACGGTAACATTCTCACAGGTACTAAGGCTCCCGTAATCCTTACATCCAGATCTGATTCTGTTGAAGTAAAGGTTAATTCAATTGCACTTGCAGCAGTAGTAGCTGAAGACAAAAAGAAAGGAATCTTATAATTATGATAAAAAGCTTAATTATTAATCCGGGTTCTACTTCTACAAAGGTTGGTATTTTTGAAGATGAGACTCTTGTAAAAGAGGAAACATTAAGACACAGCACTGAGGAGATCAATCAGTTCGCAAGCATAATCGATCAGAAGGATTTCCGTAAGAACATCATTCTCGATTTCCTCAAAAAAGAGAGTATTGATATTAAGTCTTTTAACGTAATAGTTGGAAGAGGCGGTCTCTTAAGACCTATCCCTGGTGGTACATATGAGTGCACAGATGCTCTTTTAGAGGATCTTAAAAAGGGCGTTCAGGGCCAGCATGCTTCTAACCTTGGAGGTATCCTTGCAAGAGAGATCGGTGATGAGATCGGTGTTCCTTCTTACATCGTTGACCCTGTTGTAGTTGATGAGATGGAGCCTGTAGCACGTATCTCAGGTGTTCCTGAAATCGAGCGTGTATCTATCGATCATCCTCTTAACCAGAAGGCTGTTGCCAGAAGATATGCAAAAGAGATCGGCCAAAAATATGACGAGATCAGCGTAATTGTTGTACACATGGGTGGTGGTACATCAACAGGTGTTCACAAGAACGGCAAGATGGTAGATGTTTACGCAGCACTTAATGGTGACGGCGCATTTTCACCTGAGAGAGCAAACGGCATTCCTGCAAAGGCTCTTGTAGATATGTGCTTCTCAGGTAAGTACACATACGATGAGATGAAAAAGAAGATCGTCGGAGGCGGCGGACTCAATGCATATCTTGGAACTAACGATATGAGAGAAGTTAACAAGATGTGTGAAGAGGGCAACGAGAAGGCAATTCTTGTCCGCGATGCATTTATTTACCAAATCTGCAAGAACATCGGTGCTTGCGCAACAGTATTAAAGGGTAAAGTTGATCAGATCATTCTTACAGGTGGTATTGCTTATGGTCAGGTGATCACAGATGCCATCAAAGAGAGAGTTGACTGGATCTGCCCTGTAACTGTATATCCTGGTGAGGACGAGCTTCTTGCTCTTGCACAGGGTGCTATCCGCGTCATGAACGGTGAGGAGCAGGCAAAAGAATATTGATGATCTTTTAATGGGTGTCGGTCATTTTGACCGACACCTTTTTGCTGCAATTAGATATTTACTAAGGTGACAAGCGTATTGAAAAGCTATCATTAATCTGCTACAATGTACAACGGACTTTTGCTAAAATATTGGGTTATTATGCCCTTTTTTATGAGGAATAAAACATGAGTATTATTGATAAGATTATTGGTACACATAGCGAAAGAGAACTTAAGAGAATCCGCAGCACTGTTGATTCAATTGAGGCTATGAGACCAAAAATGCAGGCTCTTTCTGATGAGGAGCTCAGAGGCAAAACAGATGAGTTCAAGAAGAGACTGGCTAATGGGGAAACACTTGATGATATTATGCCTGAGGCATATGCGACAGTTCGTGAGGCAGGTAAGCGTGTCCTTGGAATGGAACACTTCAGAGTACAGCTCATTGGTGGAGTTATCCTTCATCAGGGTAGAATCGCTGAGATGAGAACCGGTGAAGGTAAGACACTTGTAGCTACACTTCCTTCTTACCTTGACGCTCTTGAGGGCAAAGGTGTTCATGTAGTAACAGTTAATGATTACCTTGCAAAGCGTGACGCTGAGTGGATGGGTAAGATCCATGAGTTCCTTGGCCTTACCGTTGGTGTTGTTTTGAACAGCATGACTTCTGAAGAGAGAAGAGCTGCCTATAACTGTGATATCACGTATGTTACAAACAACGAACTTGGATTTGATTACCTTCGTGATAACATGGCAATCTACAAGGAGCAGTGTGTTCTCCGTGGACTTAACTATGCCATCATCGATGAGATAGACTCTATCCTTATTGATGAAGCAAGAACACCTCTTATTATTTCCGGTCAGTCCGATAAATCAACAAAGCTTTATGAAGCATGTGACATCCTTGCCAAGCAGATGACACGTGGTGAGGATATGGAAGACCTCACTAAGATGGATGCCATCATGGGTGTTGAGAGAGAAGAGACCGGTGACTTTATCGTCAATGAAAAAGACAAGATCGTAAACCTTACAGCACAGGGTGTTGCCAAGGTTGAGAGATTCTTTAGAATAGAGAACCTTGCTGATCCTGAGAACCTTGAGATCCAGCACAATATCATCCTTGCTCTTCGTGCAAACAACCTTATGCAGAGAGATCACGACTACATCGTTAAGGATGACGAAGTCCTTATCGTTGATGAGTTTACAGGCCGTGTAATGCCGGGAAGACGTTATTCAGATGGTCTTCATCAGGCAATCGAGGCAAAAGAGCATGTTAAGGTTAAGAGAGAGTCCAAGACTCTTGCTACTATCACCTTCCAGAACTTCTTTAACAAGTTCGAGAAAAAGTGTGGTATGACAGGTACTGCCCTTACAGAGGAAAGAGAATTCCGTGATATCTACGGAATGGACGTTATCGAGATTCCTACAAACGAGCCTGTTATCCGTAAGGATCTTCAGGATGCAGTTTATAAGACTAAAAAAGAGAAGTTGAACGCTATCTGCGATGCAGTAGAGGAAGCTCATGCAAAGGGACAGCCTGTACTGGTTGGTACTATCACTATTGAGTCTTCTGAGGAAATAAGTAAGCTCCTTAGAAAGCGTGGTATTCAGCATCAGGTACTTAATGCCAAGTTCCATGAAATGGAAGCTGAGATCGTAGCAGAGGCTGGTAAGCACGGTGCTGTTACAATCGCTACTAACATGGCAGGCCGTGGTACAGATATTAAGCTTGATGAAGAGGCAAGGGCAGCAGGCGGACTTAAGATCATTGGTACAGAGAGACACGAGAGCAGACGTATCGACAATCAGCTCCGTGGTCGTGCCGGACGTCAGGGTGATCCTGGTGAATCCAAGTTCTACCTTTCACTTGAGGATAACCTTATGAGGCTCTTTGGTTCAGAGAGACTTATAGCAATGTT
Source organism: Butyrivibrio sp. (assembly GCF_015056685.1). Classification (GTDB taxonomy): domain Bacteria; phylum Bacillota; class Clostridia; order Lachnospirales; family Lachnospiraceae; genus Butyrivibrio. The sequence continues at coordinate 39,962 of NZ_SVFW01000022.1, forward strand.
CAATGCTCTTAAGATTCCTGATGGACAGGAAATTGAGCACTCATCTCTTTCAAAGGCTATTGAATCAGCTCAGAAGAAGATTGAGTCCAACAACTATGCTATCAGAAAGAACCTTCTCGAGTATGACCAGGTTAACAATGAGCAGAGAGAGATCATCTATGCAGAGCGTAAGAAAGTTCTTGATGGAGCTTCCATGAGGGATTCAATCTACAAGATGATCACTGATATTGTAGAAAATGCAGTAGAGACAGTTGTAGGTGAGGAGAATGATCCTGATAACTGGAACCTTGCAGAGCTCAATGAGCTTTTGCTTCCAACTGTTCCGCTTAAGAAGATCACAAGAGGACGTATCGAGACTCTTACAAAGGCAGGACTCCTTCAGCAGTTAAAAGAGGAAGCAGTTAAACTTTACGAGACAAAAGAGGCAGAGTTCCCTGAACCTGAAACAATCCGTGAGATTGAGCGTGTAATCCTTCTGAAAGTAATTGACAGAAAGTGGATGGATCATATCGATGATATGGATCAGCTCCGTCAGGGAATCGGTCTTCAGGCATATGGCCAGAGAGATCCTAAGCTTGAGTACAAGCTTGCAGGCTACGAGATGTTTGATGATATGACCAGAAACATCAAGGAAGATACAGTGAGACTTCTTTTCCATGTTCACATTGAGGAGAAGGTTGAGCGTGAGCAGGTAGCCAAGGTTACAGGAACAAATAAGGATGATTCAGTTGCAAAGACTCCTGTTAAGAGAGTTGAAGCTAAGGTTTATCCAAATGATCCATGTCCATGCGGAAGTGGTAAAAAGTTTAAGAATTGTCATGGAAGAGTTTAAGTAATTAGAAAGGTAAGTATATGGTAGTTTTAGATCAGATGAAGGTTGAGATCCAGAACCTGCAGGATACTTTAAAAGAAGTTACTGCTTCTCTTGACCTTGAGTCTAAGAAAAAGATAATTGAAGAGCTTAGTCGTGAGATGGAAGAGCCTGGTTTCTGGGATGACGCAGAAAAGGCCAACAAGAAGACAAAAGATCTTAAGAATATGCAGGATCTTGTTGAAAACATCGAAAAACTTAACAATCAGTACGGCGATATCATTGATCTTATCGATATGCAGAATGCAGAAGGCGTAGATGACGATGATATGGCTGCTGAGATCAGATCAGAGCTTGATGAGTTTGAGGAGACTCTAGAGAATATCCGTATCAGCAATCTTCTCAACCAGCCTTATGATAAATATGATGTAATCCTTCGACTCAACGCAGGAGCAGGCGGAACAGAGGCTTGTGACTGGGCAAGCATGCTCTATCGTATGTACACTAGATGGGCAGAGAGAAAGGGTTTCACAACAGAAGTTCTCGATCTTCTCGATGGTGATGAAGCCGGAATCAAGTCAGTTACATTCCAGATTTCAGGAACAAATGCTTATGGACTTTTAAAGTCAGAGCACGGTGTTCACAGACTTGTTCGTATCAGTCCGTTCAATGCACAGGCTAAGCGTCAGACATCATTCGTATCATGCGATGTTATGCCTGATATTGAAGAGGATTTAGATGTAGAGATCAATCCTGATGATCTTAGAATTGATACATATCGTTCAAGTGGTGCCGGTGGACAGCACATCAACAAGACATCATCAGCTGTACGTATCACACATATTCCTACAGGCGTTGTAGTTGCCTGCCAGAATGAGCGTTCACAGTTCCAGAATAAAGATAAGGCTATGCAGATGTTGAAAGCTAAACTGTTCATCATGAAACAGGAAGAGCAGGCTGCAAAGCTTGACGGAATCCGTGGTGAAGTAAAGGATAATGCATGGGGAAGCCAGATCAGATCCTATGTCCTTCAGCCATACACAATGGTAAATGATACAAGAACAGGATTTAAGGCATCTAACGCTGACGGCGTTCTTGATGGTGATCTTGATCCATTTATCAATGCATATCTTAAGTGGCTTGCAACAGGTGGAAAGCCGGTTGGAGATACTTCAGAAGAATAATTACAGGGGATGCGACTTTTATGCCGCATCCTTTTTTTGATGTTTTTTATTCAAAAAATAACTTTCGAAATTTCTGTATTCCTAGTACAATATTGTATTAGGGGAGTTGTACGTATGAAAATTATTGAAAATGCCAAGGCTTTATGGAACTTATTTAAAGATTATCGTTCTATGAATGATGATGATCTGGATGATTTTTACCAGTCAAAATGTGATTATTATCAGAATTATGTGGCTATCAGTTTAGTGGTTGGCGCATTTGTTTCTATTACATATATTTTCTCGGATTATTTGCTCAACGGCACTTATCTTCCGACACTTATTCCCAGATTTTCAATACTTGTAGCGCTGGCACTTTTTTTGGTGCTAATTAATTTTGTGCGCGACAGCAAGCTCATCACCTTTTTGGATTTTGCTCTTGCCCATTGCATAGTGCTGGCGACCATGTGGGCCATCTATCATCTTGAGATCAAGGTTCATGCCAGTGAAGGCTTTATTATCATGAACGTGGTATTTTTGACCGTTGGATTCGTTTCAAGGCCAAGATATACCTTCCTTTCCAGTGTGATCTTTATTCTTGAGATCCTTATCACCAACACTTTTAACCATTATCCAAACCTTGATATTATCCTTGCACTGCAGATCCCGGTTGGTCTTGCGGTTGTATGTTCACACATTCTTTTGACATTGTACTACCTTGATCATTACAGGGTTCGCCAGAAGCTTGAACTTGCGATGGTTACAGATCCGCTCACTCAGGTTTATAACAGACACCTTTTGGAAAAAATTGTAACAAAGAATGCTCTTATTGATGCTCAGGAGCCTATTGCAATAGCAATGCTTGATATAGATTACTTTAAGCAGGTTAATGATGAGCATGGCCACTATACAGGGGACCTTACACTTTTGTATATAGGTAAAAAGCTTTCAACTGAAACTCACGGTGATGATTATGTTATCAGATTTGGCGGTGAGGAATTTATTATTATCTTCAAGAACTGCGATGTGAATAATGCCTGCGCAAGAATGGAACAGTTCAGGCGCGATATAGAGGCTGCTACAGATACACCTGTTCCAGTTACAGTATCTGTGGGCGTTTCCAAGTACACGGGTGATTTCGCGAAGAGTATACAGAACGTTGATTCAGCTTTGTACAAGGCTAAAAATACAGGAAGAAACAAGGTAGTGGTTGTTTAATATGGGGAGCATAAAGGATATTCGAGATAATGTAGCCAGGGTCTTAGTTGGTAAGGACGAGACAGTTCTTTTGACAGTGGTTGCTATGGTGGCCGGTGGACATGTTCTATTAGAGGATGTTCCCGGAACCGGCAAGACAATGCTTGCTAAGGCACTGGCCAGATCAGTAGATGGAAGTTTTAAAAGGATTCAGTTTACACCGGACCTTCTCCCGTCTGATATTACAGGACTTAATGTTTATCAGATGTCTAAGGGAGAGTTTGTTTTTAACAAGGGCCCGGTTTTTTGCAACATTCTTTTAGCGGATGAGATAAACAGAGCAACTCCCAGAACTCAGGCAGGACTTCTTGAATGCATGGAGGAGAGGCAGGTAACTATTGACGGGCAGACCAGGACTCTTGAGAGGCCCTTTTTTGTTATTGCAACTCAGAACCCTGTTGAGACCAGCGGAACTTTTCCTCTTCCTGAGGCACAGCTGGACAGATTTCTTATGAAGCTGTCTGTAGGATTTCCTGACAGAGCTGAAGAGATAAAGATATTAGAGCGCTTTGACGGAAGTGGAAGTAGTGAAGCTTTGGAAAAGATCAGCCCTGTAGCAGGTCCAAAAGAGATAGAAGAAATGCATGATGAGGCTATGAAGGTCAAAGTGCATCCTCAGATAAAAGAGTACATTGCGGACATTATAGTTGCCACCAGAAACAGAAGGGATGTGTCTTCCGGTGTCAGCACAAGAGGAAGTCTTGCGCTTCTTAACTGCGCCAAGGTTTTGGCCTATGCTGAGGGCAGGGACTATGTTGTTCCTGAGGATATCAAGAGGCTTGCAGTGCCTGTTTTGGCTCATAGACTTATTCTTTCTTCCGGCTATGGGGTAAATGCTGATGCAAGTGGAATAATTCAGAGCATTCTTGATGAGATCTCTGTGCCGACTGAGGATTTCTGATGCCTATTATACTTATACCGATAGTTATTTTTGCTTTATATCGTTTTGAAAAATGGCTCTTTGGCAACTTTTGGGACAAAGGGCTTATGGCCAGGCTTGATTTTGTGGAAGAAGCGGTAAATGAGGGAGATAAGGCTCATTTGCAGGAGGTTATCACGAACAGGAACTTTTTGCCTCTTCACATTTTGCAGGTCAGCTTCCAGACTGATAAGGGTCTTGAGTTTTCCGATGGGACCAATTCCTCTGTCTCTGACAGGGTCAATGTGACGGATGTGTTCAGTCTTGGACTATATGAAAAGATAACAAGAAGGCTGGAGCTTGATTGCCGAAAAAGAGGGTATTACAGCATTTTGAAGACTTCTCTTAAGGCGTCAGATCTTTTTAGCCCCGATATCAGATACAACACCTTTGAACAGCACACAAATCTCTATGTCTATCCGGCGCCGCTTTCTGTCAGTAAGACAGAAGTGCCATTCAGGCAGCTTATGGGGGATGTGCTTTCAAAGCGTTTTTTGTATGAAGATAATTTTACTTTTCGCGGGATCAGGGATTATTCCAGGACTGATCCACAGAACATGGTGAACTGGAAGGCAACTGCCAAGACTGGGGATCTGAAGGTGAATCTGCATGATCACACATCTTCCCAGGAAGTAAAGTTTATTTTAAATGTGGATGAGCCGGGGATTTTGTTTGAAAGGGAGCTTTTGGAGGACTGCATAAGGCTTACCATGTCCCTGGCAGGGAGATTTATTTCAGAAAATGTGCCGGTATCTCTTTTGACTAATGGAAGAGACAAGGTTACAGGGGAAAATATATCCCTATTGGCGGGAGCATCATCACTTCATATGGTCAGCGTCAAAAGAGCTCTTGCAAGGATCGACCTTGAAAAGACAACTCCCAATTCTATGGCTGAAATTGTGGAAAGAGAAGTGGCAAACGTTGATATAGAAAATACAACCTTTTGCTATATTTCTACCACCAGAGGCGATGATTCTCTAAAGGCAGCAGGTCTTTTGGCCAAAAAGGCAGGGAAACTCTTGTGGCTGTGTCCACTCACCAAGGATATGAAACAGGAGCGCCCTGCAGATTCTAAGATTGATTTCGAAGTGGTCATACATGAATAAGAGGATAGAAATATTAAGGATAATAAACAACATAGTCATAGCCCTGAGCCTGAATATTCTGGGGATAATGTCCCTTGGGCTGGGACTAAAAAAGGAAGTGGTCATAGTGTTTTTGGGCATCACTTTTCTTTTGGTGCTGATAACAACTGCTCTTGAGAGAGTAAGAGAAAATCTTGTTTTTTACCCTGAGATTTCTGAGGCTTTTTTCTTTATTGCTCTGTATATCTTTTGCAGGATCGCAAAGATTCAGGAAGGCGTGATAGTAGTTCTTGCAGGCGAGGCTGTATGGGGAATTCTGGCGGTTTTGTATTACAACGCCAGGCAGATACTGGATGCAATGGTTCCCTTTAAAGACGGAGCAAGCGTTCCCATAGATATGGTAAAAAAGAATAATGGCAGGATGGTCAGCTTGTCAGTGGCAGCGGTGGCTCTTTCAATGTTTATCTGTACTTTGCTTGATTACGGAAAAGAGATAGCAGCCGCGGCAAAATACCTGATTATCAGCTTTCTCAGGTGGTTTTTTGGATTTTTTAAGTTTAAAGAGCCTGAAGAATATGTGCCTCTACAGGAGAAGCAGGAATTTGGGAAACTTCAGAGTCTTTTGCCTGAAGATTATGAGGATGATTCTATTTGGCACAGCATCTGGGAAATTCTGTACTGGGTTTTGGCGGCAGTTGTTCTTATTGCTACGATAGTTCTTTTGATAAGGGGAATAGGCAGACTCTACAGGACGCTTAAAAACTCAAGGAACGTTCTTAAAGATAAGCTTATGCGTGATAAAATTGAGTATTTAAGCCCTTTTGATAAAAAAGAAAGCGGAAAATCCGGCAACGGAAGCGGATCTTTTTTGCAGATGAGGCTCAGCAACGAGGGGAGAGTAAGGCTCCTATTTAAGAAGTATATAAAAAATGGAAGCGGCTATGCTGATGTCAGGGAAAGCCAGACGCCAAGAGAACTTGAAACGACTTCAAATGGAAGGGCGTCTGCGGCCTTTAGTATCTATGAAAAGGCAAGATACAGTGAACATCAGATAACCGCTGAAGATTTGAAAAATATTAAAAAGGCTGTAAAGGGGCAGGACTTTTAAAATATGGAGGTGACATCCGTGATGCTGTTGTCAGTCACCTTAAAGGACCAGATTGAGTGGCCCTTAAGTCTGTGCTCTGTAAGAAAATAGGTATCGTCTACATTCGAGATGTAGTAAGGAGTACCGCCTCCAATGAAGTACTCTGAGTAGATATCTTCATATTTTCCCTGGCTCAGGTCAGACAGGGAAGCTGTCTTTATTATAGTTGCGTAATCCTGCGAACCTGTTGTGTCTGTTGAAACAGAAATATAATAGTAATCCTGGATCTTTGTAATCTGCACCATTCCTGCGACTTCTGCGGGGACGGTGTATTTTTCTTTTATCTCAAGTGTATCGAGGTCGCACATTATGATGTTGGAAGCTTCGGCGGAATCTGTATCGGAAACTCCTGAAACAAAGTATATGTAGCCATCAATTATAGAGAATGAGCGGACGTAGATCCCGTCAAGGTCGTTGATTTTCTTTATATCTGTGAGATACATCCTTGTGGAATCGGATGTATGTCTGAAGCAGTAAAGCTCCCCGGTCGTAGAACTCCATACATAAAAAGTATCAGTAATCTCATTGTAAATAGTGTAATGCGGCCTGTTTCCTATATCATAAAAGGTCTGTGTATGGACAAATTTGTCATTAACTTTTTCATAGACCAGAACTCTGTTATTCTCTGTGTCATCGATCATGTAGACGGAGCCGTCGCTTGCAATTGTGTGAGGCTGTGTGGCATCCCCGGACATGATGTACCACTCATCGAGTGGAGCATTCAGATCGTCTGAGTAAATGACTCTGTTGTGGTAGCAGTCAACTATGAACCAGGTATCATCCTGCCTGGTAATGTAAGTTGGCACGCTGAGCTCGGTGTCGTAGTTTTGTACAACATCTATGCCTGCTATGGCATCTTCTATGTCGACCTCGTCCTCTGCCTCTGCAAGCTCCTGACCTACAGAAGTAAGGTTTGATTCCGCAATATATGTAGTTCCATCAAAAGGTGATGAAGGAGTCAGAGTAGTTGAAGCAAAAGAGGCCTGGCTGGAGGTTTCTGTAGGCACTGAAACAGAGTCTGCACCTGCAATCTGGCATCCTGTGAGCATTGAAATGGCCAAGATAAGGCCTGTTGTTTTATATAAAAATGTCTTTTTCATTAAAATATGTCCCTTTTCAAAACTCCTTTTAGTTTACATTATGTTTGTTTCAAGGTAAAGGATATTGAAAAATATACTATAAAACGTTACGATTATTATAATAATATCGCATATCCAGGGGGTATAGTATGGTTACGATCAGTCTCTGTATGATAGTTAAAAATGAAGAAAATTGCCTTGAGAAGTGCCTTGGCAGCCTAAAAGGCCTTGTTGACGAGATGATTGTGGTTGATACCGGATCTACAGACAGGACAAAAGAAATTGCGAATGCTTTCGGTGCTAAAGTTTACGACTTTAAGTGGACCGGAGATTTTAGTGAGGCCAGAAATTTCTCTTTTTCCAAGGCAACTTGTGACTACATATATTCAGCGGATGCCGATGAGGAGTTGGATGAGGCAAACAGAGAGAGGTTCCTTCAGATGAAAAGAGATTTGGAAGAACTTGATATTGACATCGTACAGATGTACTATTGTAACCAGTTGTCTTTTAGGACGGTTTATAACTTTGATAGAGAATTAAGACCAAAGCTCTTTAAGAGAGTCAGGAATTTTATTTGGGAAGATCCTATTCATGAACAGGTGGTTTTGGATCCTGTTATTGTTAATTCTGAGATTGAGATCATACACAATCCCGGTGAGAATCACTCTGCCAGAGATTTAAATGCATTCAGAAAGGCCATCGCAGATGGGAAATTCCTGTCAAGGCGGCTTTATGGGATGTATGCAAGAGAGCTGATGATGGCCGGAACTGATGATGACTTTTTGAAAGCAAAAAGGTTTTTTGAAGAATCACTAAAGGATACCCACAGAAGTCTTGATGAGATAAAAGAGGGAAGCTGCATTCTGTCGCATATTGCTGTGATAGAAGGAGATGTGTCAGCTCTTTTGAAGTACACCTTAAAAGACGCAATAACTGAAATGTCCAGTGAGGTTTGCTACGAACTTGGTGATTTTTACTATAGCCAAAAGGACTATGATGAGGCTATAGTGTGGTATTATAATGCAGCATACGAGTGCGAGAGCATTCTGGATGTTCAAAAATCAAAAGAGCTTCCAAGGCTTGCAATTGCCAAATGCTACAGAGCCCTTGGCAACAGTGAACTTGCAGAAGATTATGAAAAGGAAGCTTTACAAGTACAAAAGGAAGAGTAATGTTAGAGTTTTACAAAGGAAAAAGGGTGCTTGTCACCGGGCATACGGGCTTTAAGGGAAGCTGGCTGACCAAGATTCTGGTCATGGCCGGAGCTAAAGTCTATGGCTATGCATTATCTCCTGAGGGAGATGAGAATTTATTTGAGATTTCCAAAGTGGGTGATGATATCTGCTCATGTATTGGAGATATCAGAGATTTTGACAAACTAAAGAGTTTCTTTGACGAGGCAAAACCGGAGATAGTTTTTCATCTGGCTGCCCAGCCCATTGTCAGAGATTCTTATGTGAGACCGCGCTATACCTATGAAACAAATGTCATGGGCACGGTAAATATCTGCGAGTGCGTAAGACAGTCGGACACTGTCAGATCTTTTTTGAATGTTACAACTGATAAGGTTTATCAGAACAATGAGTGGGAATGGGGATACAGAGAGGATGAGAAGCTCGACGGCTTCGACCCTTATTCCAACAGCAAGTCCTGTTCAGAGCTTGTCACTCATTCATACATCAATTCTTTTTTTGGAGAACTGGGAATTGCTACATCCACAGCCAGAGCCGGAAATGTTATAGGTGGCGGCGATTTTGCAAAGGACAGGATCGTTCCTGACTGCGTAAGGGCTGCCAGAAGCGGGCAAAAGATAACACTTAGAAACCCTGATTCTACAAGGCCATATCAGCATGTACTTGAGGCTTTGTCAGCATATCTTTTGATTGCTCAGAAGCAGTATGAAGATGGTGGTTATGCGGGCTATTATAATGTAGGCCCCAACGAGTCTGATGCTGTTACCACCCTTAAGATTGCCAGATTATTTAAGGAAAAATATGGGCAGCCTGATATAGAGATTAAATCTGATAATGGACCTCACGAGGCCAATTATCTTAAGCTCGACTGCTCAAAAATAAAGAGCAGACTGGGCTGGGCGCCAAAGTGGGATATTGAAATGGCTGTTGAAAAGACGGCTGAGTGGACCCGTGGGTACCTTGAGGGACACGCAATAGAAGTTATGGAAAAAGAAATAAAGGAGTATTTTGATTAATGATAGACAATGAAGCACAAAAGGCTGCAAGAAAGCAAATCTTGGATCTTGTGGCAGATTACTATGATAAATTTTTGAAGGTAGATAATACAGGCTTTGAGGAAGGTGACAGAATTCCCTATTCAGGAAGAGTCTTCGATGAGAAGGAAGTTAAAAACCTTGTGGATTCATCCCTTGATTTCTGGCTTACAGCAGGAAGATATACAGATGAATTTGAGGAGAGATTTGGAAAGCTCCTTGGAGTAAAGGGCGTAAGTCTTGTAAACAGCGGATCTTCTGCTAACCTTATTGCATTTATGGCTCTTACAGCTCCTGAACTTGGAGACAGAAGAGTGAAAAAAGGCGACGAAGTAATAACAGTTGCCTGCGGATTCCCTACAACTATCGCACCTATCATCCAGTATGGCGCAGTTCCTGTATTTGTTGACGTTACAATTCCTCAGTACAACATTGATGTGAACAGACTCGAAGAGGCCCTAAGCGAAAAGACAAAGGCAGTTATGATTGCCCACACTTTGGGTAATCCTTTCGACTTAAAGCATGTAAGAGAGTTCTGCGACAGGCATAATTTATGGCTTATTGAGGATAACTGTGATGCTCTCGGCTCAGAATATGAGATCGACGGTGAAACAAGATTTACAGGAACCTGGGGAGATATCGGAACATCAAGCTTTTACCCGCCACACCATATCACTATGGGAGAAGGCGGATGCGTTTATACCAACAACGGACTTTTGCACAGAATGGTAAGAAGCTTTAGAGACTGGGGAAGAGACTGCGTATGTCCTCCCGGAAAAGACAATTTCTGCGGCCACAGATTTGACGGCAAGTTTGGAGACCTTCCTGTTGGATACGACCACAAATACGTATACAGCCATCTTGGATATAATCTCAAGGCAACAGATATGCAGGCAGCAGTTGGATGCGCTCAGCTTGATAAGCTTATTCCTTTTGCAAATGCCCGCAGAAATAACTGGGAGATGATTAAAAAAGAGCTTGAGAGCGTAAGCGATGTTCTTATTCTTCCTGAGGCAGCAGAGAACTCCAATCCTTCATGGTTTGGCTTTATCATGTGCGTAAAAGAGGGTAGCGGCGTTTCAAGAAATGATATAACAAAGGCTCTTGAAGCAAACAATATCCAGACAAGACTTCTTTTCTCTGGAAATATCTTGAGACATCCTTGCTTTGCTGAGTACAAAGAGGGCAGAGACTACAGAGTTGTAGGTTCTCTTGAAGTTACAGATAGAGTTATGAACAATGCATTCTGGGTAGGTGTTTACCCGGGAATGAATGAAAAGAAGATTAAATTTATGGCTAGTGTTATCAGAAAGGCCCTTGGAAGGGAATGATGAAGACAGCAATCGTAACAGGCGCATTTGGATTTGCAGGTGCCAATCTTGTAGAGCAGCTTTTGGAAAATGACTATGTTGTCTATGCCATTGGCAGAGACGGCTCTGCACACAATGACAGATTTAAAAACGCTGATAATCTGAAAAGCCGATTCATCAATATGGAGGACTACGACAAGATTGGGGCTCTTGTTGATGAAGAGGATGTTAAAGATAAAGAGGTCATCTTTTTTCACCTGTCTTGGGGCGGTGGAAGGGATGACTTTGATGCCCAGCTAAAAAATATAGATGGTAGTCTAAAAGCTATGGACAGCGCTATTTCTTTTGCCGAAAGAGGGGCTAAGGTGGCCTTTGTGGGCATCGGATCCCAGGCGGAGTATGGCGTTAAACCTGATTCAAAAGTGCTTGATGAAAATGCGCTTTTAGAGCCGTTTTCCGCTTATGGAGCTGCAAAGGCAGCAGCTTACCATCTTCTAAAGAATAAAGCGAAAAAAGCCGAAATACATTTTGTGTGGGGCAGAATATTCAGCCTCATAGGAAAGTATGAGCCAGCTGGCAGAATGCTGCCGGATCTGGTGATGAAACTAAAAAGAGGCGAAGATGTATTCTTAAGTTCCTGCAGACAGTATTGGGACTATCTGGATGCAAAAGATGCAGCCAGGGCCATTATGCTTCTTGGCGAAAAGGGAAGAGATGGCGAAGTTTACAATATTGCAAGCGGCGATTATAAGGAGCTGAAAGCCTTTGTAAAAGAGGCAGCAGATCATCTTGGGGCAGATGAAAAGCTTTTGCACTTTGGAAATGATCCAATGCCCTATGTTTCTTTTAAACCATCGGTGAAAAAGCTTATGGAAGATACCGGATTTAGAGCTGAGACTTCATTTTTGGATTCTATCGATAACTATGATCAAACTGTAAGGTGAGACATGTACGAAAGACTGCAGGAACTGATTTCAAGCGGAGATTACAAGGAGGCCCTCTATGAGTTTCAGGAGGAGTTTCTTCATATTGACCGGCAGACTGATGAGGATGCGGCCAGACTTTGCCTTCTTGAGGCCTCTCTTTGGGAGGCGCTTGAGGACAGCTTTGAAGAATTTGATGCCATAGCGAGGGGAATAAAGTACGATCCCCAAAACTATGAGCTCTTTTACATGTTGGGACTTTTTTATAAGGACGTAAACATTAATAAAGCATATCTTTGTGTGCAGCAGGCACTTCTTTATTGTGAGGTGCCCGAGGATGCTGCGACTATCAGAGATATGCTTTTTGAATTGGAAAAAGATGGTTCTCTCAGGGTAAAAAAGCTAAGTATAATGGTGCTTTCTTACAATGACCCCGAGCTTTTGAAAAAGTGCATTGAGAGTATTGAGAATACCTGTTTTCTCGAGGATACAGAGGTTGTGGTCGTGGATAATAATTCCACTGATGAAATGGTAAAAGAGTATCTGAGAGCAAAAAGAGATTCCGCTTCATATGACTTTAAGCTTATTGAGAATAAAGAGAATATGGGCTTTCCTTTGGGCTGTAACTTGGGCGCCAAAAACTGTGATAAAGACAGGGATATTTTCTTTTTAAATAATGATGCTGTGCTTATGCCAAACGCTGTGTTCTTCCTTCGGATGGGACTTTATGAGAACAGAAATGTCGGAGCGGTGTCGGCTTTGTCAAACAGCGCATCACTTCAGGAGATAGAGCCAAAGCAGTTCGAAAAATATGCAGGAAAAGAGCTTGGACAGCTGTGGCACAAAAAGCTTTCTCTTGAGGAGAGCCTTAGGATCTTTAAAAGCTATTCAAAGGATATGAGTATACCAAAGCATGATCCTTATATCAGGCGTTTTAGACTTACAGGCTTTGCACTTATGGTTTCGAAAGAAGCCCTTGATGTGGTGGCACCTGGAAGGGATGTGTTTGACGGGCTTTTTTCTCCCGGGTATTTTGAGGATGACGATCTTGGAATAAGGCTGGCAAGAGCAGGATTTATGCAGCTTGTCTGCGATAACAGCTTTATCTATCACCATGGAGGAGGTGGCTTTGAGGGCCATAGCGACGCCATGGAAAATGGAAGGCAGAAGTTTATAGATAAGTGGGGATTTGATGTCTGGGGCTACAGCCTTCACTGGGATGAAGCCTGCAGGGCGATAGAGGAATTATACAATGAGCGGAAAGAACCACTGAGAGTAATTGATTTTACCTGCGGATTTGGGGCTACTGCATCGTTTTTAAAACATGAAATTCCTGATATATATGTGGCGGGTGTTTGCAGGGCGCCTTTTGCAGCAAACATCGCAAGAAATATGGCCGATTCGGTTGCCTGGGGGGATCTAAATCTCTGCAGACTGCCCTGGAAGAATCATTCTTTTGACGTGGCTTTAATAGACAGGACTGACGTTTGCAAGGTGAGGGCTTCACAATTTATCAAACAAAATGGTATCATTATAGATGAGGATTTTTTCAAAGGAGACGAAGAGTAGTCAATGCGTTGTCATAATTGCAAGCAGATCTTAGATGATAAAATAAGTTCAAAACTAAATTTTTGTCCCCTTTGCGGGACTCGCCTCTTTGACGAAAACAAAACATTTTTTATCACTATTTACAGTGTGGGGCAAAGAGAAAAAGTTGCCGGGGAGATGCTCATCTTTGTGGATGAGAGAATTCTCTATGAGGCTACGCCCGGAAATGGTGTCTTTTTTAATATCAACGGAGGTTTTCATACTATCAAGTTCAGAAGCGGTGTGAGGACGAAGGTGATACAGATTCTTATAGATTCTGACTTTGAGATCAGGGCTTATTTCAATTCTCTCACAGGCCTTATTGAGACAAATGTGAATCCTTTGGAGGGAACAGGAGCTGGCCATACTCCCGGTGAGATAGCGGCTGAACAGTTTACCGAGCCTAAAATGATTTCAGATATTGGAGAAAAGGGATTCCAGATGATCCTCGGTGAGGAAGAGCCTGACTATGATGTAGAAGCCACAAGTGGGCTTATGGTGGGAAAACTTAAGATCTATGGCGACAGGATGGAGTTTTCTCCTGACAGGATCAATAAAACTGATGTGACTGACTTCATAAAAATCGTTGCAGTCAGGCGTAAAATGGGCGCTATAGACGTGCAATGTGAGGGAAATGTTCATAAAATTTATAGTATTCCGAAAGATACCTACAATGAGATTATGGTATATTTAACCAATAGAATTCAGGAAATAAGGGAATAATTCGGAATTCAGGTATAGACACAAAACAAAATAACATACACAACATGATGATAAACAGCACTTCGGTGCTGTTTGTTTTTTCGTCAATTGTTCTGATAATTCCTTCGGTTAACGAATGGGCGTCAATATGCTGTTAACGTAAAAAAGTTATCATTGTAACAATGAATTGTGAAAAAAGTGTGAACACTTTCGCAAATTCTTGTTATCATATGCATTTTCGTTAAAATGCCAAAAAACCCTTGTCAAACTTGATGAAAATTTATTGGAAAATTCCCCTAAAAAGTGAATGACGAAAAAACGTTAATGTGGTAGACTTTACTTTGCCAAAAGAATGATTATTCACAAGATAAAAAATAAATAGGAGGTATGACATGACAAAGGCAGAAATTTTAAAAAGAGAAATCTTACAGCAGTATAAGAGTGTCAGACAGTTCGCGATAGATATGTCTATTCCATATAGCACACTTGTTACAGCACTTGATAGGGGGATCGAGGGTATGGCTTACGGAACAGTTATAAAGATGTGCGATCGTCTTAACTTGAATCCAGTTGATTTTTCAACACTGGAGCAGGGAACTGATCTTGGCAAGAAGATTGTTGAGAACCGCGTTATGCAGCAGTATGTTAAGCTTAACAAGGCTGGACGTAAGAAGATCCTTGATATGATGGGTGACTTCTCACAGCTTGATAAGTACCAGGCTGACTAATTTCCAAAGTGAAGAAGCAGAGATAGGTAAGTGCTTTATTCACTCTGCTATCTTTCACAGTGATATATTTCAAAATTAAAAATAGCTATGTGACATAAGTCGCATAGCTATTTTTTTTCTGTTATAATGTAGCAGATATAATCATAAATTGAGATAGGAGAAGTATTATGAAATACGATTATCTGGTGGTTGGAGCAGGTCTTTTTGGTGCAGTATTTGCTCATGAAATGGCCGTTAAGGGCAAGAGTGTCCTTGTTATAGACAAAAGGTCACAGGTGGCCGGAAATATATATACAGAGAATAAGATGGGAATAAATGTGCATAAGTACGGTGCGCACATTTTTCACACTTCAGATAAAGAGGTATGGGACTATGTTAACAGGTTTGCTGAGTTCAATAACTATATCAATTGTCCTGTAGCTTCTTATAAGGATGAGCTTTACAATCTTCCTTTCAATATGAATACCTTCAGCAAGATGTGGGGCATCAAGACTCCCGCTGAGGCTAAGGCTATCATCGACAAGCAGGCCGGTGAAGAAATAGAGAGAATGAACAAGGAGAAGGGCACAACTGAGTTTGTCGCTGACAACCTTGAGGAGCAGGCTCTTTCTCTTGCCGGAAGAGATATCTATGAGAAACTCGTTAAGGGCTATACTGAGAAGCAGTGGGGAAGAGACTGCAAGGACCTTCCTGCCTTCATCATCAAGAGACTTCCTATGAGATATATCTATGACAATAACTACTTCAATGACAGATATCAGGGTATCCCTATGGGTGGTTACACTGCACTTGTTGAGAAGCTTCTTTTGATCGGAAAAGAGGGAGAAATGCCATTTGTCTCAGGCTCTATAACTGTTAAGACAGATACTGATTATTATGACTTTGTAAAGATGGAGGGTAATCTTCCTGCGCAGCCATTTGAATCAGTAAACGGCGACAGTTTCGAGAAGATTCTTTTCACCGGTATGATCGACGAGTTCTTTGGTTACAAGCTTGGAACTCTTGAGTACAGATCACTTAGATTTGAGACTGAGGAGCTTCCTGATGTTGATAACTACCAGGGCAATGCTGTTGTTAACTACACAGAAAGAGATATTCCTTATACAAGGATCATCGAGCACAAGCACTTCGAGTACGGCACAGGCAAAGGAACTATCATAACAAGAGAGTATCCTGCGAACTGGAAGCATGGCGATGAGCCATATTATCCAATGAATGATGAAAAGAATAATAAGCTCTTTTCACAGTACACAGAACTTGCCGGCGAGTACAGGAACATCCTCTTTGGTGGAAGACTTGGCCAGTACAAGTACTACAACATGGATCAGGTTATAAGGGCGGCTCTTGATATGGTCGCAGAGCAGTGATCATATTACAAAAATTTATGCTTTTTTAATTTTTATTTCGAATATGTTTATTGACTTATTTGCACTTTTAGGTAAATATATAAGTAACTAAAGGTGGCTAGATGTGCCCTCGTGCGATAGATGCCAATGGAATGGCAGAGTTAAGGACTCGTACGTTATCAAGGAAGAAAGGAGGGGCTACATATGGCAGGCGTTTCTTTAAATGGCGTTTACAACCATTTCATACAAGATTACGTTTCTAAAGATGTTACACAGGCTGATGCGCATCGCAAGGATGAGCTTCGGGATGTGTATAAATCTATT
The DNA here is from genome assembly GCF_015056685.1 of Butyrivibrio sp. Classification (GTDB taxonomy): domain Bacteria; phylum Bacillota; class Clostridia; order Lachnospirales; family Lachnospiraceae; genus Butyrivibrio. Next base: position 56,570 of record NZ_SVFW01000022.1, read on the forward strand.
GCAAAAATCAATAAACAATCCCCTCTGTATCTTTTAACGGACGATGATCTAACCCGCAACGATGCGATTGAGATAAAAGAAAAAGCAAGGCTTCTCCAGGGGAATATTTTTAGCCTCAGTAATCAGGAAGATAAGTCTTCACTTAATCATACTTCTGCATTTACGTCAGACGATGAAAAGGTGGATGCTTCTTATATTGGCAAAACTCCGGACGACGATGTTGGCAGCGCAGGTTTTGATATTGAAGTTTCGCAGCTTGCTACAGGTCAGACCAATACTGGTAAATTTATAGTAAAGGATTCTTCGTCAGTTCTTTTACCTGATAATTACGCATTTGATGTCAGGATTGATAAGCAGGAATACGAGTTCCAGTTCAGCGTTTATCAGTCTGATAAGAATATAGATGTTCTTCAGAAGCTTGAAAAGCTCATTAACAGGGCGGGAATAGGACTCGAAGCTGAGGTTGTAGAAGGTAGTGATAACAGAGCGGCGCTTCAGATAGGAGGCACCCACACCGGTATCAGGACCGGTGAGATAAGTCAGTTTGAAGTTTATGAGTCCTCCGGCGAACTTGCGACAGGCTCTGTTGCAGCTCTTGGACTTGATCAGATATCTTCACCTGCAGCAAACGCGCACTTTACCTTAAATGGTGAAGACAGAATGGCTATATCCAATCACTTTACGGTTGGCGGTAAGTTTGATATTCAGATAAAGGATGTTACTACATCGCCTGTAAGTGTAGGGGTTAAAAGAGATAACGAGGCGCTGGTAAAGCATATTTCGTCTCTTGTTGATAATTACAATAAGTTCGTGCTCGAAGCATCAGGTAAGCAGGATGCGAAGTTTAAGAGCGACAAGCTAAAGAGTGAGGCGGTAAGCATTGCAAGGCAGTATATGTCAGGCATAGAGGATATGGGAATTAAGCTTGAGGGTGAAGGAACCATCTCTATAGATGACGAGATGCTGCATCAGGCGGTGGCAGGACTTCAGAATGACGAAATGCTAAAGCCGATCAGAAACTTTACAGACGCACTTATAAATAAGGCAAAAGATATAGCGGTTGACCCTATGAAATATGTTGACAGGCCGGTTGTTAATTACAAGAATCCGGACAGCAGGGACAACACAGCATCACCGTATATTACAAGCGAGTACTCAGGAATGATGTTCAATAATTATTGCTGAGATCGCGCTTAAGTTACCTTTTCTGCAGGAAGGTGACTTGAAATAATATATAGAAGCGGCGTACATCATGTGTATGCCGCTTCTTTGCGTCTTGCGTGGACTTGGAGAATCATGCTCCTTTCATGCGTAATGTGAGATTGGGGATTTATGTTTCTTTATGTGCTGTGATTTGTGGGCGAGCTTTGTATCGTGTATAATGGCGTAAGTGAGGTAAAAGACAGATGATTTTTTTGATGACGATCGTGGCTATGGTGCTTTTAAGTGTCTGCATAGCTGATAGATATAAAGTTAGTGTTGGGGATGGAATAGCACTTTCTGGCGCAGTGACAATTCTGCTTCTTTATGTTCTTGCTTTTTTCAGGGGCATGAAGCTGATTGGGGTAATTGGACTTGTATTTGTTGTGGTGGTATTGACCTGCAAATTTATACCTGTGGGCAAGAAAGATGTGGATAAGTTTGCGCCAGTAGGAAGTTCTGGTGGATTTGGGTTAAAAAACCATGTGCTTGACCCGCTTTTTATCATGTTTGTAGCAGCGGTGGCTGCGGTTACCCTTCTTACGGGGCAGCAGGTATTTTCCTGGTGGGATGATATTAATTTCTGGTCATCTGATGCCAAACAGCTTTTTTATATGAATGGATTTCCGGGAAAATATGGAAATGTCTCTCCTGAATTTGGGGATTATCCACCTGTTACGTCCATATTTAAATGGCTCTTTTTGCAGATAAGTTCTGATAGCTATAATGAAAGCCTCCAATTTGCAGGCTATTTTGCACTGAACCTGACTTTTCTTATGCCGCTGGCAGGCAGGCTGAAAAAGTGGACAGAGGATGGATGCGCTTGCAGGGGGGCAAAAAAGGCCGCTTTTCTGCTGGCTTGTTTTGCTGCGGTGGCTCTTTTGCCCGGGGTATTTAATGGGATAATATATTACGGAACACCTGCTGATATAACCATGGGAATTTTGTACGGGGCCCTTCTTCTTGCTATTTTCGAACAGGACATGGCTATCGAAAACTTTTACTATATCAGGATTGCACTATATTCGGCAGTTCTTTTCCTGACTAAGTCTGTTGGCGTAGAGTGGGCGATATTTGCATTTCTCTTTTACCTGATAACCAGGAAAAAAAACTGGAAAATACTGGTATCCTGTGCTGTATCAGGCGGATTCTATATAAGCTGGCTCTTGTTCTGCCTTATCAACAGAAGAGTTGCAAAGCTTACCGGAGCGGGGCTTCGCATGGCTACATCCGGAACTTACACTGCGCCACAGAACACAATGGAAAAGGCAAGGTACTTTATTGAGGGATTCTGGACTATGCCTATGCATGCGGATTCCAATATTACTTTTGATATCTCTACAGGCCTTGCAGTTCTGGCTCTTGCGGTATTTCTTTTTGCTTTAATGAAATGTGGGATCTTTGAGAAGAAAGAGGCAAAGAAAATTGCAATCTTCCTTGGCATATCCGGACTTTTATGCTACGGGATCATATTCCTTGCCCATATTTCTATTTTTCAGACGGAAGATCAGTACCTGGATGCTTATGCCATGGCAGTTTCTATCGCAAGGTACGCATGCCCCTTTGCACTTGGAGGTTTCTATCTTTTGATTGGGGCTTTTTGTGACAGGAGTGGTAAGATACCGCAAAAGAGTGGAATGAGGATTGGAATCGCATTTCTTTTGTTTGTTCTACTAACTGCTGACTATACGGGCGTTTACAAGCATTTGCTTGGCTACAGAAAAAGTGTAGAGGAAAACATAAATTATTGTTATGATATGGTTGGTGATGAAGGCAGGATTTTGGTGGATAAAGTTGCCCAAAATGAGAGCCTTTGGGGAAAACGAGTTCTTGTCATGCGAGACGGCCATACCTACACATGGGTTCATGACACTTATATAAGTAAAGAGGCTTCACCTGTGGCCCTGGTCTATGATGGCTATTTGGCAGAACAGGAGAGCTCTGCGGATATGGCGAGCAAGATGGTAACAAGCCATGCTTCATATTTATATGTAGAAGATGCGGATGGAATGGCAAAAGATCTTTTTTCTCCCCTGATGAAGGATGGAGAAGAGTTTACTCCATGCACCGTTTATAAAATTGAAATAAGTGAAGAGGGAGTTGTTCTTACTTCTATATGAATATACCGATAATTATTCCGGCTTACGAACCGGATGAGAAGATGATAAAGCTGGTGGATGAATTAAATAGCGCTTCAGTAGGCCCCATTGTTGTTGTAAATGATGGCTCGGATAAAGAAAAATTTGGCCACGTTTTTGACAGTGTTAAAAAGAGCGGGGCCATTGTCCTTGAGCATGCGGTCAATATGGGAAAGGGCAGAGCACTTAAGACGGCCTTTAACTATTGTCTTAATGAATATGAGGATCTGGCGGGAGTTATCACTGCTGATTCCGACGGACAGCACACGGTTTCAGATATTAAAAAGTGTATGGAAGCTCTTTTGGCTGATCCTAAGGCACTTGTGCTGGGCGTGAGAAATTTTGATGAAAGCGGAATACCTGCAAGGTCCGTATTTGGAAACAAGATTACACGCAGGATAATGAAGCTGCTTGTGGGATTGTCCATAAGTGATACTCAGACCGGGCTCAGGGGAATCGGACCTTCCTTTATGAAATATCTTTTGACTGAGGATGGAGAACGCTTTGAGTTTGAGACTAATATGCTGATAGCTACAAAGGATCAGGGAGTGCCTATTATTGAGGTGCCCATCAGCACTATATATTTAGAAGAAAATAAATCCAGCCACTTTAATCCCATAGTGGATTCGATCAGAATTTATGCAATATTCCTGAAGTTTTTGTTTTCTTCTTTGTCATCAAGCGTTGTTGACATGGTGATGTTCAGTATATTCTGTGCCATATTCAGAAACGTTCCGATAGCAATCGGATATATCATGCTCTCAACGATCCTGGCCAGAGTCATTTCTGCAATCTACAATTTTGCTATTAACTATGGCATTGTGTTCAAGGGGAAGGGAAACAAATTTAAAGCTGCGGTCAAATATTTTGTGCTGGCAGTTTGCATCATGCTCCTTAGCGGCTTCTTTGTAACGATAGGGCATGGATTGTTTGGCGGCGTGCCGGAAATAGTTGTGAAGGTGCCTGTTGACTGCGTCTTGTTTTTGCTTAGCTTTATCGTTCAGAGAGAAATTGTTTATAAATAAAAAAGTCATTGACTAAGATTAGTTACTATGATATATTAGACAAGCGACTAAAGATTTAC